>CAZISB010000010.1:0-128643 GCA_964541925.1 uncultured Acidobacteriaceae bacterium
ACGTTCATTACGTCCTCAACTAATGTAGCAAGCCGTCCCGATTCGCGCAAGTGCTTCGCACCACTTTTTCAAAACAAAATGGACATGCACCAAAAGTTGCTGGAAGAGCAGCCCTTCACAGAGCCGACGTGAAGCTTGTCCAAACAACTTCCTCGCACCGCTCCTTGCTTTACGTGTGCTGGCGTGGAATTCCGGCGGTCTCTAGGCAATTCCCTCACTCCTCATACTCGTCCGACCCCTGCACCCATATAAATGACTGCAAATCGATCAGGTCCCGCGGTCGCAGCGCCCGCAAATCCTTCCCCACCCGCTCCGCAAACTTGAGACAACTCGCGTACGTCCTCCATCCCGGCCGCGACTCATAGTGAAATGCAAAGCCGTACTCGCGCGCCGCCCGCCGCGTTACATTCGGTTTCAGGAATATGTGGCGGTCCGGCTGCGCCAGAAATCCAAACACAGTCACGATCGGCCAGGTCAGCACGCGCGTCTGTTTCCGCGGCAGCTCCGCCACTACCCCACACCAACGCTCGAACCTCTGCTCCATCTCTCCGCGGCCGTAAAGAAACCTGTACAGCCCCTCGGAAAAAGCTCGCGCACCCGCTGCTGTTTTCACCGCGTCGCGCAGCGCCATCTTCTCAAACGAAAATATCAGGTTCGTCCGCGCCTCAATCTTCACCGCCCGCAGCGCAATCTCTTCAAACTCGCCCCGGCCCAGCAACTCCTCGTGCGTCTTGCGGTCCAGCACGCGGTTCCATTCTTTATGCGCATTGGTTTTGTAATCGCGCTCCCAGGCCAGATAGGTCTCGTCGCGAAAGCCTCCAGGAAAGAAACGCAGAAACTTGCGCCGGCAGCGCCTGGCTCCCGATGGAATCTGTTCCTTTTGAAACTCCCGTACCCGTTCAATAGCGATGGCCAAATTACTGGCGCGCATGCATCCCCCTGGCTGACTGTCGTTTGGCTACTGTTGCTGGCCTGACGTTGTTAGCTGACCTTCGTTTGACCGATTGCCGTCTGGCTGACCGTCGTCTAACTGACTGCCGCTTGGTTGACTGTCCTTAGCTGGTTGGATTCGCCCCAACCTGCAAAGTTTGCGCCGAAATTGGCGGGCGAAGCAGGCCCTTGAGCCCTGCCCCAAAGCCGAACACGTTGCTGACACGGGGTAATGCAGGCCTTTAGGCTTGCGTTAAAAACGCGCGCGAAGCGTGCTTCCTCTTTGCGAATGCCCGCGCGCAGCGAAGCGGAGCGCCCTTCAGCGCAGCGGATGACTAATAGCACGGCACGGCCGTGATGCGATTCCCGCATCGCGGGAGAGCGAGCGGCAAAGTGCCGGATGCGAGCGAAAGAATTTTCTGCCTCTCTGCCGAAGCCCGGAGCGCAGCGCAGCGTAGCGACAATCTAAAAGATCAGCGCGAGCGAAGCGACAAAAACGTACGCAAAGCGCTAGCGGAGCCTTGTGGAAGAGCGGTCCTTACGGGCCGCGTAAAACATGCTGCGGACGAAGCTTCCTTGCGCCGCAGGCTGGAGCGCAGCCGCAGGGCGGAGCGACAGAACGGAGCGCGATAATATTCACCGGGTACCTGTCATTCGCGCAGCGCATAAAAATTCAGCGCTAGTGCTCTGCCGAGAGCCTGCTCTGAGCAACGGAGCTAACCCAGGCAGTCGACCGGGTCAGCCAACGCAGCGGAGCGACATAAAAGGCCTCCACGCCGTCCGATGGTTCGCATGGCTGCTCCCGAACATCGTCGCTGCGAACCGTGAAGGAATTTGTCTATCTCTTGCGTTAATACGAGTGTCGGCGTTATTTGCCGCTACTTATATGAAAAAAATAACCCTTCAACTCGCTTTGCCGTTAGTTGTCTTATGTGGAGTGCTGGCCGCCGCACAGATTAGTTCGACTACGCCGGACTCTTCTCAACCATCAGCAGATGTCCCGCGATGCTACATGCCAGCACCTGACGTAGAAGCGTCGAGCACTGCCCCGACCACCACCGCTTCAACAAGTCGGAAGCGAAATCAGGGCAAGCGCGCTGCAAAGGCGGTGACAGCTGCGGAACCGGCAAACAATCTCGTAAATAGAATAACCGTTGATGTGTCCAAACCTTTTCCGCAGTGTGCAGCCGATATAAGCTCAATTGATCCAAGGCGTCCGCAACTGAGTACCGGGATCGACGGAGACCCCATAGCAAAGATCGGCAGCCCAGAGTGCCTGCTCGCCGGTGCTGCGAACAGCAACTTTGAGAATTGCGCGAAACCCACTGGCAATGGAATATTGCGGGCAGAAGCTAGTAAAGAAAGGGTTGATCTCGACTACGCGATAATCAATCTGGTGAAGTGGTCGCCAAGGACGAAAAAACCAGAAAAGAATTCTTGGTATTTATATGACCGGAAATCCCGCACTACCGTCAATTGGAACGTCACGAAATCTTTGCGGTTGATGGGCAGCGCAAACGTTGGATTCCTGGCGATCCATTTCGGGATAGACGATACATGCGGAATTCAATATACCGTGGAAGCGAAGCAAAAGACCCCGACAAATATCGCCGATCTGCAACAACTTTATCAATTAGCCAAAACTGTTGCTCCGAGTGTCTTCCCTGATATTCCTTCGATTACTCCCAAAGATATCACCGCATCAGAGACTGCTACTGCTCTGAACAGTGTTATGTCTCCTTCAACAAAGCAGCTGTTCGCCGATAAAGTCGCTACCACGACAAACAACAAGCAGCTGAGCGAGATCCTGAAGGCCATTGAAAATCAAAGCATGTACACAGCGGATGTGCATGCCCTCGGACCGGTGACTGAATCTACTAACCCCAGAAATCATGTACGATCAGCGATCCGAACTATTCCTGATGCTGCCGACATCATTGTTTCCGAATCAGCGAAACAGAAAGACAACCCTGCCCTTACATTTCCAGTGCCAATCCCAACTAAGGCGATCCCCGGAGTTGGCGTTTACGGCTATGCCAGTTTCAAGGGAATAGAACAACTGCCCTACGACCTAACTTTGACAGGAAGGCCATCAGGAACACCCGCTCTTGCTGCGGATCCAACTCGGTATGCCAAGACTTTAGCTACAGAGAATGCCATTCCCATTCCAAGCACAGTCTCTCTTGCTCAACGGGACAAAACTGAACCCGTTGCGGTAAGTTGGAGCAAAGAGGATGCACCTCTTACTTGCCCACAATCGCAACTCACGCCTGTTAGTGAGGAGTTGCATCCTGAAATCCCTAGATCGGGAAACGACAGCGATTCACAATCACATAGCGCTCCGAATCTTAAGGGCGGAGATGCCTTTGGGCATCTCTATAGCCCGGCTGTAGCTCGTATGCCCATAGCGAACACGGGAATGGAGCTGCCCCAAGCTGATTCCGGCAACAAGCCGGGGAAAAAAGATCCAGCAAAATCAAATCAGGATCAAACTAAAACGACGCAGGCTGACGACCAGCTTACTTCGAAGCAGGTATATAGCAATGAAGGTTTGTATAAGTGGGACGTCAGTATCGGGGTTACAGCTTTTACGGCACAAAAGAATTCGTTTGCAGCTTCAGATGGAAGTGTACATAAAAGCACCAGCCGCCCAGAAAACATTTATGCTTTTGGAGATTACTTTCCTTGGAAGACCGATCTGGTGAATCCCCCATCGTTCAGATGGAAACCAAGCCTCTCCGGAGGAATTCCAGCGGGCAACCAGCCTTTTAACCGGCCGGTCGCTGGAACCAGCTTCGGCTTCAAGATTGCAGGGTTCCACATCTCACCATTTGTTGGCGTTCTCTTTTTGCGTGAGTTCCGTCCAAAGACGTTCGCGATAGGGCAAAAATCAACTGACGCACAGCTGAAATCTGATCTCGTTCCGCACCACAATTATCGGCCATTCGTCAGCGTTAACTTTTCAATCAAAGATGCGGCCAACCTGATCAAGAATAAGGGGGCCGCTCAGTCGGCAGACAAAAGCAAATCGGATAAAAGCAAAAGCGGCAACAGCAAATCTGGTGCTACATCTAGAGTAGACAACTAGCAAGTATGGCGGCGCTGCATGGCGGCAGCAGCCGCCATGACCAGCCATCTTTGCAGTGGAGATTAAGACTTCATCGCAGTTGCAGCAACCATTCGCGTAATTGCTCGATCTCTCCTCTCTAACTCCGTATCCGTGTGAACACTCCTACATTCCCAACACCCTCCTCAGCTCCACCACCTCAATCTCCTCCGGACACTCCTTCCAGTTATGCCGCCAGCACACAATCACATCGCACTTCTTCGGATCGTGCCCATGCAGCAGGAAGTTTTTGCTCTCGTACTCCAGCTCCACATTCACCTGCTGCCACTTCCCCGGCAGCACCTCCCGCTTTGCCAGGCAATCCGGATATCTCCCCTGCATCGCCTCCACCTGAAATCCCAGTTCCCAAGCCATTAGTGCCCACAGGAAGGCCACTCCCATCTCGTTCACCGGCGCATTCGTCAGCGGATGCCGGCCAAACGGCGGTCCCATCACTGGGCGGTCTTTCAATAAGCCGCGCCGCGCATGCCCGAAACTCGCACCCTGAGCGCCAGCCCTGCCGTTTCGACTTTGTGTTCCTTCGTGTTCTTTGTGGTTAACTTCCTGGTTTTGGCCAATTGCGAATTGCCATTTGCTATTGCCTGACGCTGGGCTGCCTGCAGGGAGCAACGTCCTCACCACCATTGCTGCGATCAACTCCGTCACCCGCCGCTTCCCCTCAAGCGGCCCCGGAATCGCGCTGAGCGACCTTGCCCACTGAAACGCAAGCGCCTTGTCGCTCTCGTGTACCAACTCTTTTGGCCTTGGCTTGATTCGCGTGCTTCGCGTTAATTTGTGGCTGATTTTTGTTTTTCCTCTGTGTTCCTTCGTGTCCTTTGTGGTCAACTTCCTGATGTTTCCCCACGCTCCAAACCGCGCCACAAATGTTCCCGCGCTGTACCGGCCCTCGCGCACGTACTCCGCCCGCGATGGCTTCCTTCCCAGCTTCCTCTTCACCCGTTCCCAGTCGCGCATCAGCTCTTCCGCACTCACGCGCTGGCCCTTCGCGTTCGGCGTCAGTCCTGCCTGCCGCACTGCTTCGCGCAAGCTGCGGAACTGCGTCAGCACCCGGTAATGGCTTATCCCCGTCAGCCGCTTCAGCTCCCCGCGCGAAGGCGTCCGCCCCAGCTCTCGCCCCGCCTTTCGGATCGCCGCCAGAATTTCCTTTTTCGCCATCAGACAACACTTATCCTTTTAGGCGAATTTTAAGCGAATCCAGCCCTCTGATTCAAGCTTAATCCGAGCCTAATCCGCGTGAATCGCGGTAAGGTTTCTGCTGTGGGCTTTGCGAGGGTCCAGATGTAAAAAAGCTCCCGGGTTAGGCCCGGGAGCCGAGAATGCTATTGCAGTTAGCTTTGGCTAGAAGCCAGCAGCTAATAGCTAGAAAAGTTTACGCTGTCTTCTTCTTTGCCATGCTGGTGAAGAACTCCTCAGCGCGCTCGCGCATCTCGTCGGCGCTCAGGTCTTCTTTATGTGTGCCGATACCCCAAACGTGGCCAAACGGGTCAATGAAGCTGCCATAGCGGTCGCCCCAGAATTGATCAGCCACGGGCATGCTCTCTTTTCCGCCGGCGGCAATCGCCTGCTTGAAAAGCTCATCCACATTAGGAACGTAGATGTTGAGGCTGCCGGTGCAGCCGCCCAGGCTTTGCGGCGACTTCACGTGCCCCATCTGTGGGCTCTCGTCAGAGAGGAAGATGATTGAGTCCCCGATCTTCAGTTCGGCGTGCATGATCTTGCCGTCAGGACCGGGCATGCGCACCAGTTCTTCCGCGTTGAGCGCTTTTTTGTAAAAGTCAATCGCCCGGTTTGCGTCCCGGACAGCCAGGCTGGGTGTTACCGTATGAAAACCTTCAGGAATGGGCTGCGAGGATTTTGCCATTGTCTTCTCCTTTCTTGAATCGAGTTTTATAGACCGTCAGTTTTAGGTTTGCTTGAGGAGAGTTGCCAAGAAAAGCAACCCCGCCATTCTACTCTCGGGCGAAGTTGCCGGTTTGAATGTTTGGTAAAAATCCTATGCTTAATATGCTTAATCAGGCCAGCGGCTCATCAGTACAGCGAGTGTTAAGCCAATGGTCTTACATTTGCGAACTACTCCTGCAAACTGTTTCCGTCTGATGTACGGTTTCAGAAATACCTCCTGGTCCCGCGTCTCACGCCGGCCAAATTGAGTTAAAATCACGTGGTTTGCGCGAAGGAAATTTGCGAGGTCCCATGCCCCCGGTCAGCTCTCTTGTCCAGTTCAAACGCGGCGATCACATCTGCATCTTTTACCGAGATGAGTTTTCCCTCGCCCAGACGCTTGCGCATTATCTCGCCGCCGGATTGCGCCGGCATGAGCGCTGCTTCTGTGTGCAGAAGTCATACATGATTCCGGGCATTATGCAGGAGTTGGAGGCCCTCGGCATCAACACAGAGCTGGAAAGGCAACTGGGTTCGCTCGACATCCACACGGATGAGGATTTCTATTTCTCTACTGGAGGCTTCGAACCCCGGGCGCTGATTGACTCTCTCGAACAATCCATTCAGACTGCGCTCGCTCTTGGCTTCACAGGCCTGCGCACGTGCGGCGAGCTTTCCTGCACGCTGGACTCAAACCGCGGTGACACATCCGTGCTTTGCGATCAGCTGATTGGTTATGAGCAGATGGTTGACCGCAGCTTTCCCGGCAAGCCTGCTATCGGTGTCTGCCAGTACCCTGCCTATCTCTTTCCGCCCCATGTACTCCGCCGCGTGCTTGACGCACACCGCATCGCACTGGAAGAAACAATGGTCAGCAGCAATCACTCCACCATCACTCTGCGCGCCGGCGGCTTCCTTACCGATATTGTTACGGACCATGTTCATCCCGGTGAAGCCTTCCACTATGTGGTGCAGCGCCGTAATAATCCTGAAGTTTTGAGTTGGGGCCAGGAAGACACCATTGACGCTGCCATCGCCACCTCTGAAGCCATTATGGCGGAACTCTCGACCGGCGGGCAACTGAGGCAGCGCATAGAGGGTAGAGCCACAACATAGATTGACACGGTTTACAGAGTTAGCCGCACGGTGAGCGCCAGCTATTTTGCTGTGGCTTGTGCCTCTGGCTTGTAGAATCCTTCGCTCCCGAACCCGAACACCCGGTTCGAACGAGCGCGATAGTTCTCCCATGCAATTGCGGCTGCCAGTTCCACTAATTGCGGCGTGGAGAAGCGCTTTTGCAGACGGTCGCGCAATTCAGGTGAGACATTTGCAGGCGTGGACGTAATTGCGTCAGCCAGTTCGAGCACCAGCTTTTCGTCCGCACTAAAGAGATCGCTTTCGCGATGCCAGTTCAGGTTGCGGATCTGATCGTCACTGAGGCCTGCTCGTCTGCCGCCGGCAGAGTTAATGTCAATTCAAAACGGACATTCTACTAACTTCGCTGCGCGGATCTGCGCCAGCACCTTTAGTTTCGCAGGAACAAGGTTAGTCTCTTCGAGCGCCATACTGAAGCGGGAGTAAGGAATCAGCACGTCTGGATGCGTGGCAAGGGTTTCAAGCGGCGCAATGTCCTTCCCCAGCCGCTTGCGCGCAAACTTCCGGATAAGAGCAACCTTGAGTTTGGAAAACATCGGCATTAACGCAGCAGTCCCAGCTTCTCCACCGGCCAATAGCCAAGCACGGCTTTGCCATAGATATAGCCGCGCATCACCGGACCAAATTCGCGGCTGTCATTGGACATGGAGCGATGATCGCCCAGCACGAAATATGCATTGGAGGGCACAATAATCTCTGAGTGCGAGCGCGCATCGAGGTAATCCGGAGGAACATAAGACTCAATCAGCATCTGGCCATTCACATAAACATGCCCATAAGAAATGCTGATGCGGTCACCAGGCAGGCCGATCACCCGCTTGATGAAGCTCTTGCGCGTGTCGCGCGGATAATGAAACACAACAATGTCGCCGCGCTCTATGCTTTCAAAGCGGTAAACCAGCTTGTTGATGAAGATGCGCTCCTGGTCCTCAAGACCTGGCTCCATGCTGCCGCCTTCAACCTTCACCGGCTGATAGATGAACAGGATGATGAAGAACGCAACAAACAGGGCGAAAAACAGATCACGCGCCCACATGCGCAGGGTGCGCAAACTGGGAGATTCGGGTGCAGCTGTTGATTGAGCGGCAGGATCGGGTTGTGATGGCAGTGGTTCTGGCTGTTCCATCAGCTTTATCTCGTATCTCGATTATACGCAGGGTTGCGCGTTCAGTAGTGGTCTGCTGAGAAACTGATCCACTTCCTGGCATGAGCGTCTTAAGCTGACGTTCAACCCGCTTCTATTCTGGAGTAAAATAAGGAGATATGAAACATTTTTTTGGTGTATTGGCCGTTCTTCTGGCCGCAGTCATAACGCATGCTCAATTCACCGCTCCGAATCCGGTACCCGCGTTCCACGCAACGCGTCCTGCGGCAGGCGCCAAGCTTCCGCCCATACTCACGGAAAAGCAGCTTGCCGATCAAGGCATGATCATGCCGGCGCAGAAAGAAGCTTATAAGGCTGCAGCCAAAGCATCATCAGTGGTCTATCAGATGCCGTGCTACTGCTTCTGTGACCGCAACCATGGCCACACCAGCCTGCGCAGCTGTTTTGAAGGGACACATGGAGCCAATTGTGGAACCTGCATGCAGGAGGCGTTGTATTCATACCGGCAGTCAAAGAGGGGATGGACGGCTAAGATGATTCGCGACGGGATTATCCGTGGCGACTTCAAGATGATTGACCTGCAAAACGTCGCGCCCGTCCAATAAATTGCACTCATATTGGTGCAGTTGACGCGCTCTGAAATTCTGGCGTATAAAGGGCTGCAACCCTAAGCAGCCCCTTCGCTTACGGGATAGCTGATCTTCTGATTTCCACAGCCCAGGCTCGCCGCTATTCTGTCATGGGGCGCAAGGAAACAACGGAATGAAGAAAAAAGCGGCAGCGAACATTAAACATTCGCCTGCTAAACATAACAAAAATAAACCTATTAGGAATAGAACGACGATGTCTGGGAAGAAGCAGCCGCTGCCGCCGCCAAAGGCGACCTTCAAAGAGGACCCTGCTTTTGCACAGGCTGTGCAAAACTATGAATCCGCTATTAAGGCCATGCAGGAGCACAAATTTGAGAAAGCCAAGCCCCTGCTGGAGAAGATTATCGCCAGTGGTACGCGCGAGATCCTGGACCGTGCCCGTGTCCATCTGAATCTCTGTAATCAGCAGCTTGCCGCAGGTTCCACGAACTTCAAGACCCAGGAAGAGCATTTCGACTATTCTGTTTCGCTCATTAATTCCGGCCAGTATGACCAGGCCCGCGGACACATCGAGAAGATCCTAAAACAGAATCCCAAAGCGGATTTCGCCTATTACGGCATGGCTGTTGTTGATTGCCTCACTGGGCAGATAGAGGCCTCGCTAAAAAATCTGAGCGAAGCCATTCGTTTGAATCCGCAGAACCGTTTCCAGGCACGTAACGATTCTGATTTTCAGAATATGGCGGACGATCCGCGCTTTACCGAGCTGCTCTACCCCGAGCCGACTGACACTCAGACAGCTGACCAAAGGAAGCGTTAAGGGTTTCTGATGGCGTCGCAAGAGCAGAACCGTAGCCGCTCCAATGCGACGCGCTTAGTTGCCATTGGCGGCGGTACCGGGCTTTCCACTCTGCTCAAAGGTTTAAAGAAATACACGGTCAGCGCCACAGAAGCTCGGCCGCAAGGCCAGTTCATCTCTGATCTAACCGCGGTTGTCACCGTGAGTGACGATGGCGGATCCAGCGGCCGCCTGCGCCGTGAGCTCGGCATGCTTCCTCCGGGTGACGTTCGCAACTGCCTTGTGGCTGTCTCTGAAGATGAGAATCTGATCTCTAAGCTGTTTCAGTACCGCTTCTCCAGCTCAGGCGATCTTGAAGGCCACAACTTTGGCAACCTGTTTTTGGCCGCGCTCACTGCCATGACCGGCGACTTTGCTGTTGCGGTGAAACAGGCATCAGAGGTGCTGGCTACGCGCGGGCACATTCTGCCTGCAACATCGGCCAATGTGCAACTGGAAGCCACCATGGACGATGGCTCGCGCGTCATCGGCGAAACTAAGATCAACGCCAGTAGTCATCGCATTGTTGAGTTGGACATGGTTCCATCGCGCCCTGAGCCGCTGCCGGAAACGCTTGAGGCCATAGCCAACGCCGATGTCATCACGATTGGGCCCGGATCGCTCTTCACCAGCCTTATTCCCAATCTTCTGGTACGCGGAATTTCTGAAGCCATCGCGAACTCGCGTGCAGTGCGCGTCTTCATCTGTAATCTCATGACGGAGGCAAATGAAAGCCTGAACATGACCGCCTCAGATCACATCAAGGCGATTTTCAAGCATTCTTCCGGGAAGATATTGGATTACGCTCTGGTTAACACCGCCCCGGTCTCAGCCAGCATGAGAGAGCGCTACGCGGAAGAGCATGCCAAACAGGTTGAGGCTGATCTGGAGGCCATTGAGCAGTTGGGCGTAAAGTGCATTGCCGGCAACTTCATCATGGAACGGCATTACGCCCGCCACGATACCGGCCGCCTCTCTCAGGAGCTGCTTGCGCTGGCAAAATTTGCGCGCCCCGCCGCTGACTACGTCTCCAGGGTTTAAGTGCTGTCGAAATGATTGCGGTTCTACCTATGTCAATAGCTGTCAATTTCTTTGAAATTTTCCGCCCAGCCCGGGAATGTTTGGTATCTGCAGATAGTAGTACAGTTTGGGAAAAACTCCGATCATCATCCCGAATCCCCGTCAATGAGCGCGCGTTTTCAACCGGGGTCCCCGGCAAGGCCGATTTTGGCTTGCTGGGGTGGTCATCAGCGCGCGAATAGGGGGTGAGGGACCTTGCATTTCCAGTAAAGATTCAAACTGTACCACTCCCCATCTGCAACATTGTTACAGGGAGCTCTCTCCATAAATCTAACAAGCCTCAAGATGGAAGGCGGAGTAAGGTCATGAATTATGTTCCAGCCTGCTCTCTCCGCTGTCGCGGAATCATCGAGTGTCGCTCAAAAATGACAAGATTGAAACAGTTCCGCCAAACTGAGACACTACCAGAGGTTAAGATCCTTCATGGCTCAACCATCACTAAGCAAAACCAGTAGCTTCGCCATTGTCATCATGGCTGCAGGCAAAGGCACGCGCCTGAAGTCAAAGCGTGCCAAGGTGCTGCATGAAATTGGCGGCCAGCCGCTGCTGGCGCATGTGATCAAAGCGGCAAAGCAAGTCGTTTCCGCAGAAGACATTTATGTGATCATCGGCCACCAGGCAGAGCAAGTGCGCGCCGCAGTGGAACCGCTGGGCGTGAAGTTCATTTTGCAGGCGGAGCAGCGTGGTACCGGGCACGCCATCATGTGCGCGCGTGAGCACGCGCAGCACTACCAGAATCTTCTGGTGCTCTCCGGCGATGTGCCGCTGATTCGGCCGGAAACGATCCAGCGCGTGCGCGACTTCCATCTCAACAAAAAAGCGGCCATGACCATTCTCACTGCCGAACCCGCTGATCCGTTCGGTTACGGTCGCATGGTCCGCGCCGGAGGCGATCGCGTGAAAGCGATCGTCGAGCAGAAGGCGCTGACAAAGTCTCAACAGAAGATACGCGAGATTAATTCCGGCATTTACGCCTTCGCCACCAAGCCGCTCTTTGCGAATATTGACCGCCTCAGGGCAGACAACGCTCATCACGAGCTTTACCTCACGGATATGGCTGCGTTGCTGGTGAAAGCAAAAATGCCGGTGATGGCGCTGAAGGCTGACGACCCGGCAGAGGTGCTCGGCGCAAACACGCTGGCTGAACTCGCCGCGCTGGATGCCACGCTGCGTGCGCGCAAATGCAGTGATCTGATGTCGTCCGGCGTGAGCATCTACCGGCCTGAAACCTGCGTGATTGATCCTGAAGTGGAGATCGGCGCAGATACGATTCTCGAACCATTTGTACAAATCTTAGGAAAGACGCGCATCGGCTCTGAATGCCGCATCCGCTCCTTTAGCGTCATCAGTGATTCCGAAATCGCCGGCAATGTTCTCATTCGTCCCGGCTGCATTCTTGATCAAGCGCAGGTCGCCGCTGGCGCGCTGATCGGTCCATATTCGCATCTGCGGCCCGGCAGTGAAATTGGCGAGGGCGCGCACGTCGGCAACTTTGTTGAAACCAAAAAGGCCCGTTTGGGCCGCGGCGCCAAGGCCAACCACCTTACTTATCTCGGCGACTCCGAAATCGGCGAGCAGGTTAACGTCGGCGCAGGAACCATCACCTGCAACTATGACGGCGTGAACAAGCACATGACTGTGATTGAAGAAGGCGCCTTCATCGGGAGCGATGCGACCTTGGTTGCGCCGGTGCGCATCGGTAAAGGCGCTTACGTTGCTGCGGGCTCTACCATTACTGAAGACGTTCCTGCTGAAGCTCTCGCGCTTGGCCGCTCCCGCCAGGTAATCAAACAAGGGTGGGCCCGGCAGCGTAGAGAAGGCCGGGCCAAAGCGCAAGCCAGGAGCGAGAAATAGCAAACTTCCATGAAACATCCGAGGATCATTTGAATCCTCTCTGTCTCTCCAGCCGCATATACCGGCTCTCGATTGCGCGCCACCCAGCGCTCGAATTTGCCATCCTATTCACTTGATAACTGGGGGCGCATATGGCAGATGAAACCATTCGAAAAGAGCGGCGAAAGGGCCCATCGGGGCCACATATGTCGGAGAAGAGTCCCAATCCTCACGGAGAAGCCAAGATTCTGGAAATGCCGATTTTGACTCACCAGCGTCGTGAAACCGGCGGACGCAACGTAGGCCAGACTACCAATACCGTGGGAGGAGTACTCAATCCCTCCGTTGCACACGAACTCCAATTCACTGGCGATCGCACAAGCGAGCAGCCACCGGCGCGCGAGGAGAAAAAAGAGCGCTGAGGCCCGAATGCGGCTGCTGTTCGACAGCTGCTACACTAGCGCGCATGGCTGGCGCTAAATCTCCAGCAAGAACGTTTCAAGCCGTGCTGGAACATAGCGGAAACACCCTGAATTGGATCGTCGCCCGCGTGCCGTTTGACGTCTTCAAGCAATGGGGTGCGCGCGGCCACCTGCGCGTGCAGGGCGAGATCAACGGATTCAGCTTCCGCAGCACGCTCTTCCCTACCGGCAAGGGCGAGCACTTTTTTATCGTCAACAAGAAAATGCAGGCAGGGGGAAAAGCGGCGCCCGGACTGAGCGCGAAATTTCGGCTCGAACCGGACACAACTCCACGCAAGCCCGCTGCGCCGCCTGAAGAGTTGTTGCGTGAGCTTGGCCAATCCAAGCGCCTGCTCAAATTCTACGAATCCCTCAACCCTTCCTGGCGCAAATACATTGCCGCCTGGGTCGGCCAGGGCAAGCATGAGAGCACGCGCCGCCGACGCGCCGAGTTGACAGCCGAGCGTCTGATGGAAACGATGGAAGCCGAGCGCGAGCTGCCTCCGCTGATCCAGGTGGCGCTCCGCCAGAACCCCCGCGCACAGGAAGCATGGGAACGTATGTCCACCTCACACCGGCGCAGGCACCTGTTCAGCATCTTTTATTACCGTCAGCCGGAAGCGCGCGCACGACGGTTGGCAAAGTGCTTTGATGAGATCCTGAATCCAGGTAAGCGCAATAAGAATCGAGAAAACGATCTGCAGGACTGGGACTAACTTCGTTAGTAAGGTTGGCGGCTATTCTGCCACAATCACAATCCCTGCCCGGTCCGCCGCCTCCACGATTTTTTCTCCATCCAGAAACAAGCACTTGCCTGCATCCATAGCTAGGCAAGTTGCTCCGGCCTGCTGCATGGTTTCAATCGTCTTTAATCCGATCACCGGAACGTCAAAGCGCATATCTTGATTTGGCTTCGCAACCTTCACCACAGTCAGTGCGCGACTGAGAACGGCTTCACCTTCGTGGGCGGCGGCAGAGGCGCTCTTCATGATCTCTCCAGCGCGCAGGATGGTTGCGTCAGTGCCTTCCATCGCCTCCACCGCAACGCACGCAGACTCAGCGATCACCACCGTCTGCCCGATGTCATACTGGGCCAGATGGCGCGCCACCTGCCTGCCATAAGCCACGTTCTTCTGCTCTGTCTCAGAAGGCGCTCGACGCGTGAGCACTCCGGGTTTTGCCAGCAGCGGCTCCAGGTAAGAGGTCGAGCTGATCAGATGGATTCCTTCATCTTCCAGCACCTTGGCCACGGCTCCGATCAGAGAGTCTGTGTTTCGTGTTCCCAGAGAGAAGAGCACTTTTGCCAGGCGCCAGTCCGGACGAATCGCAGAGAAGATCTGCTTGTGCTTGACCTGCCCGGCCATGATGGCAGTGCTGACCTGCTCGCGCTTGAAAGTATCAATGAGCTTGCCTAGCTCTCCGAGAGAAAGCCAGTAAACTGCTGCTGCCCCGCGGTTCTCGATCAGCGGAGAGGTCTCTTCCCTGATGGCAGCTACTACCACCTGAGCTCCCTGCGCACGTGCGGCATCCAGCAGTAGCAAAGGAAAGCTCCCATTCCCGGCGATCAGCCCAATTTTTTTTTGCGGATTCACCCTCACAAGTTTACCAATACGCCGATTTATGCCATTTTCGGGCATCTAACCAATCAAGAACGCTATCTTAACGAGGAAATATTATATGGGTGAAGTTTTGGACCATCTGGACAGTAAGAATCTGGTGCCTTTTAAGAAACGCCGCAATGGATATCATCTTCCGGGCTTAACCAAAGAAGTGGAAGAACAGGTCATTGATGAAGTTGACCCTGAGCTGCGGCCGGACGAACAGGGCTATGTACGCCACTATTTGGGTTATGCCGATGTTTTGCTGAAAAATGCCGAGACTGAAGCTGCTGCTGAGGAAGAAGATGCCCAGCCCAAAAATTCTCTTGGTGGCGATAAAGTAACAGAAATGCCTAAGCGGCATTCAGAAGAAGACGAAAGCTCGAACGCGGCATAACTATCCTCCGCCGCTGCTACTTAATTATTCCCCGCTCCGATTCTTCGATAAACCGCAGCAGCATGATTACGTCCTCTCCCTGATCTCCCTCTAATCTGAGCTTCTCCAGCGCCTGCGTGGTATTCAACTTTGAATTCAGCAGTACGTGAAAGGCATGGTGGATCTTGCGAATCCGCTCCTTGGTAAAGCCCCTGCGCTCCAGGCCCACAGCATTCAGCCCGTATGTTTGAGTGTGGCGCGGCGTCACGCACTTTGAGAAAGGCAGCACGTCTTTGGTCACCACAGTTCCGCCGCCGATATAAGAATGCGCTCCGATCCTTACAAACTGGTGCACCGGGCAAAGAGCCCCCACCACGGCCCACTCTTCTACAGTGACGTGACCGGCAAGCGTCGCTCCATTCACCAGCATGGCGCGGTCGCCAATCACAGAGTCGTGCCCAATATGCGAGTAGGCCATGATCAGCGTGTTGCTGCCTACCTTGGTTGTTCCTCCGCCTTTGGCCGTACCCCGGTTAATGGTGACGCACTCGCGGATAACGTTGTTGTCGCCAATCTCAACGCCCGTTTTCTCGCCTTTATAGGTCAGGTCCTGCGGCTCAACGCCAATCGCGCAGAATGGAAAAAAGCGGTTGTTCGCGCCGATCTTCGCCCGGCCATGGATCACCACATGTGAGATCAGCTCACAGTTTTCGCCCAACTCAACGTCCGCACCTACCGTGCAAAACGGGCCTACGGAGCATGAACTGGGAACACGCGCTGCCGGATCAATAATTGCCGTGGGATGGATCATTCCGATGCGCTGGGCTCCGACTCTGCCCCTGCCTGGCTGCTGGGACGGTTCACCAGCTGGCAGCTCAGAGTAGCTTCACAGACCAGCTTGCCATTCACAAAGCCCTTGCCGCCAATCCTGACCGCGATCCGCGAGGAGATCGCCTTCCAGCTCAGCATCTCCACCTCAAGCCTGAGCTGATCTCCCGGCACAACCGGTCGCCGGAAGCGCGCCTTCTCAATCCCAGTGAAGACGATCAATTTGCCTGAACGGTCTTCTACCTCGGTCAGCAAAAGCGCACCGCCAGCCTGCGCCATGGCTTCTACGATCAGCACCCCGGGCATGATGGGAAAGTTTGGGAAATGGCCAGCAAAGAAAGGCTCATTAATTGTGACATTCTTAATGGCAACAATCTTCTTCCGGCGCTCGATCTCAAGCACCCGGTCAATCAGCAGAAACGGATAACGGTGAGGGAGAATGGCCTGGATCTGATTGATATCGAGCGGCCCGGACTTGGCCTCGCTCGCAGCGGTTTCAACGGAATTTGTGTTTGCAGTCTCGTTCATTCTGAAGCGCGAATTATAGAGGATTTTGACGCGCCGGTGAAATCCTGAGGAGTGTTCGCAAAAATCCAGCTCACCTTAGAACTGCAGTTACTCCAGTTGAGCATCAACATACCCATAATTGATCTTTTTGTGCATTCCGCAGCCATCACTTTCCATTTTTGAGAGAGCAGCTACTTGGCTTCCGAATTGCAATTACTCCTAAGCAGAAATTGCAAGACAACTTCAGGTTCCCCGAGGCCCCATTCATGAAGTATTCATCCCTCCATCTTCTGACAATTGGTTTAACCCTTTTGATAGCGCTTTGTACGCCTCTGTCGGCATCTGCCGCCTGCCCTGCACCAGCAAGCGGCAAGCTAATCATCTGCCAACCCAGCGCGAACTCAACCATCTATCAGGTACCGCACATTGAAGCGCTGGCCAATCCCACTTCCGGATCCATTGTCGCGATGAAGGTCTATATTGACGGGAAACAAGTCTTCCAGAATGCAGGTCCCGAGTTAAGCCTCTTCGAGGGCGGCGTCAGCAACGGCGCGCATCAGCTAGTCGTGAATGCGTGGGATGGACTCGGGCATCTTTATCATGCAGAAGAAGTATTCGCGGTGACAGGCAATCTTCCTTCTTGCCCGATCTCTACCATTGGTGTGCGCATCTGTGCCCCGGCAGCCGGTCATGTCGTTTCGCAGAACCTGGGGCTCTCTCTTGGATTTAAAGGCAATGCACCCATTAAGCAGATTACAGCGTACGTCGGCAGCACCCCAATTTTTAACTATGCCCCTTCTTCCGGTGAAACCCAGGTCATCGGCGAGGGCTCCGGAACCACAGCGGGAACTCACACACTGAACGTGGTTGCCGTGGACACTCACAATGTGACATACAAGAGCAGCTCCACCTTCACTGCTTTTTATGAGGGAGGCTGCCCGCCCCGTGGCGCCACATGCAACCCGGGGGTTTATGTCAACACTCCCAATGATGGGGATGATGTGCAGTCGCCCTTCCGGGTCGCCGCCGATGTCCTATACAACACGAGCTCGATCACGGCCATGAAGGTTTATGTGGACGGTGTTCAGGCTGGCCAGTCCTCCGGCCCAAGCCTTGATCAGCCGATCAATGCGACCAAGGGTACGCACATTGTGACCATTCAGGCATGGGACAGCGCAGGCAAGATCTATCGCCTGACCGAGAACGTGAACGTGCAGTAAAAGTTTTTGCTAGGCGCTCTGAGGGCGCTCCTTCGTCGGCAAAACGGCAGCTCCAAAAGGGCTGCCGTTTTTGGTGCTTTTCATCCCGAGCGCAGCGAGGGGACCCTATTCGTATCCAGACATTCTTTACCTACGGACCAAAGCTTCATTCCAATTGCGAACTCCAGCTGATAGCGATCTTCGTTGCGCTCGGGATTCAAAAAACTCTGTGCCTCCGTGGTAGATTTGCTTGGTGACCACCAAGCCCGTCAGCCAATCCGTTCACGCCTACTTCGACTTTTGCGGCCAGCGCCAGTCAGACATGCTTGCCCTGCTGCAGCGCATGGTGGAAATCGAATCTCCCAGCGATAACAAAGCCGCGTTGGACCGCATGGGTGCATTTCTGGCGCGGGAATTTGAGCAGCTTGGCGGGAAGGTCAGGTTGGATCAGCAAAAAGAGGCCGGCAACCATCTCAAAGCTGAGTTTTCTGGCGCCGGAGGCAAGCCAGCGTTGTTGCTTGGACACTTCGACACGGTCTGGCCAATGGGCACCTTGGCGCAAATGCCTTTCCGCATTGATGCAGGCCGCGCCTTTGGCCCTGGTGTTTATGACATGAAGGCCGGAATCACCCTGATGATTTTCGCCATCAAGGCGCTCGCAGCCGCCGGCGAGAAACATCGGCCCATCACCGTGCTGCTTGATTCTGACGAAGAAGTTGGCAGCACGACTGGCCGTCCGCTGGTGGAAGCCACAGCCAGGAATTGCGAAGCAGTGCTGGTGCTGGAGCCTTCACAGGGGCCAAAAGGTTTCTTGAAAACTTCACGCAAAGGCGTGGGCGATGTGACGATTAAAGTTCGCGGCCGGGCGTCGCATGCTGGAGTGGATTTTGAAAAAGGGCGCAACGCCATTGTGGAGCTGGCACGCCAGCTTCTGGAGGTCGTGAAATTCACTGATCTCAGCCGCGGAATCACTGTGAATCCCGGCGTGATCCAGGGCGGTTCGCGCGGTAACGTGGTGGCCGCAGAGGCGTGGGCGGAGGTGGATCTGCGCATTGCGCGCGCAGCAGATGCAACGGAGCTTATGCAGAAATTCACCGCTCTGAAGCCTTTTGATCCGGATTGCTCCATTGAGATCAGCGGCGGCATCAATCGGCCTCCCATGGAGCGCACAGAGGGTACCGTGCGGCTATTTCGCATTGCCCAGGAGCTTGGCGCGGCGCTGGACATGAATGTGGAAGAATCCTCTACCGGCGGCGGATCAGACGGGAACTTTACTTCGGCGTTAGGCATTCCTACGCTTGACGGACTGGGTGCGCTGGGTGAGGGCGCGCATGCTTCTAATGAATCTATCGTAATTGAGGAGCTTCCCAGGCGGACTGCTCTGCTGGCTGGATTGCTGCAAACTCTCTGAAGAATAAGGATTTATTAAAGAACTTAACTTTTTGGTAAATAAACTCCTTAGTTTTCAACGTTCCTTTGACTCTCCCCGCCGGTTGACCTAAAATCAAAAATGAAAGTTACCCAAAAAAGCCGACGGAACGCTTCGCCTTGGGCGCGCGGTCCTGGATGGAGCAAAAAAATGTTTGGTGGCAAACTTGGTATTCCTGAACTCCTCATCATACTCGTCATCGCACTGATCTTCTTTGGTCCCAGCAAGCTGGGCGATCTGGGCAAAGGTCTTGGCGATGCAATCAAGAATTTTAAAGGCGCAATGAAAGAGGGCGAGCAGGGCACCGCTCAACCGGCAGAGAAGAAGTAACCAGCTTCACTGCAAAAATCCGCTTTTTCGCAACATCTCTGTCACCAAAGACAGAGGCAATCCCACCACATTGGAATATTCCCCCTCGATGCGGTTGGCCCAACTTGAAGCTCCACCCTGGATGGCGTATGCTCCGGCTTTGTCCATTGGTTCACCGCCGGCGACATACTGATGTATCTCGTCCTTGGTCAGCTCGCGAAAATACACTTTTGTCGTTGTGGAGCGCGTCTCGGTCTCTCCGGCCGGAGTCACCACGGTTACTGCCGTGCTGACTTTATGCCCGCGGCCTGAGAGAATGCGCAGCATGCGCTCCGCATCTTCCGCATCTCGCGGCTTGCCCAGCACCTCTCCATCAATCACCACGATTGTGTCTGCACCCAGCACATATCCTTGTGGATAATGTTGCGCCACGGCTTGCGCCTTCTCGCGTGAAAGGCGGCTCGCATATTCCAGCGGCGGTTCGCCCGGATACTGATCTTCATTCAAATGTGGAGGATGGGCCTGGAAGATTATTCCCGCTTCGCGCAGCAGTTCTTGCCGCCGCGACGAAGACGAAGCCAGAATTAGAATTGGTTTTTGCTGGTCAAGCATCCTGAGGAGTCACGTTGTCCTTCTCAAGATACGTGAACACCACGGCTTTGAGCAAAACCGACATCAGAATACTGGGCGCGAATCTCAATGGCGATGGCTGCGAATTCCGCGTGTGGGCGCCTGCAGCCCAATCTGTAATGCTGCGGCTTATGAATGAAAACGGCTCGCGTGACCGGCCGATGCAGCCTGGCGAAGACGGGTGCTTTGTGTTGCAACTACCTGCGCGCGCAGGCGACAGGTATTTCTACATCGTGAATCAAAACAAGTCGGCGCCGGAATCTCAGGAGCGCGCCGGTGTTGCAAGCTCTGGGGTGAAGGTGCCCGATCCGGTTTCACGCCTCCTGCCAGAAGGGGTACATGGCCCAACAGAAATTGTTGATCCCGAAACATTCACATGGACAGATGCAGACTGGCGCGGACTGCCGCTGCACGACTATGTGATCTACGAACTGCACATCGGCACATTCACGCCTGAAGGGACGTTCGATGCCGCAATTGCCAAACTTTCCTACTTAAAAAAGCTCGGCGTAACGGTAATTGAGATCATGCCGGTTGCAGCTTTTCCCGGCACGCGCAACTGGGGTTATGACGGCGTCTCCCCGTATGCGGTGCAGGCCAGTTACGGCGGGCCAGATGGCCTCAAGCGCTTGGTGAACGCGGCGCATGAGATCGGCCTTGGCGTGATGCTGGATGTGGTTTACAACCACCTCGGGAATGAAGGGAATTATCTGCGCCTCTTTGGCCCTTATTTCACTGATAAGCACCAGACGCCCTGGGGCGAGGCCATCAATTACGATCAGCCGGGCAGCCAGGGCGTGCGTCGCTACTTCGTCGAGAACGCCCTTTACTGGATTCGCGAATATCACATGGACGGCCTGCGCCTGGACGCTGTTCAGACCATCAAAGACGACTCATCGCCGCACATCCTTGCTGAAATCAAAGAAAACGTCGCCCTGCTCGCGGAAGAGCTTGGCCGCACCGTTTGCGTGATAGCGGAAAGCGACGAAAACGACGAGAAGCTGGTGCTCCCGGCAAATTCCGGCGGCCATGGCCTCGATGCCGTCTGGAGTGATGACTTCCATCACGCGCTCCATGCCTTCTTTACCGGCGAGCGCAAAGGCTATTACCAGGACTTCGGCCGACCGGAACAGATTGTGCGCGCGCTGGAGCAGGGATTCGTCTTTCAGGGCGAGCCATTCAAGTTTTGGAACGGCCGTCCGCGCGGCACCAGCAGCGCCCGCATACCCACGCCTGCGCACGTAATCTGCATTCAGAACCACGACCAGGTCGGCAATCGCGCCCAGGGTGAACGGCTCACTGCGCTTATTCCGCGTGGCGCGCGCATGCTGGCCGCCGTGCTGCTCCTTCTTGCTCCTGAAACTCCGCTCCTTTTCATGGGGCAGGAGTATGACGAGACCAATCCCTTCCAGTTCTTTACTGACTATGGCGATCCCACGCTGCAGAAGGCCGTGACCGAAGGGCGTCGCAATGAGTTCAAGGATTTTGATTTTCAGGACGTTCCTGATCCGCAAAATCCCGAAACATTCAACCGCTCAAAATTGAACTGGCGGCTGGCCGAAGGTGAGAACCAGATGCTGGATTGGTACGCGTCACTGCTGGCGTTGCGAAAAAAGTACGTGACGGATTCAGAGCGCACCTGCAAAGTGGAATTGATTGATGGCGTAATTCACATGCAGGTCCCTGCGGAAGAGCCTGATCTGAAGATTTTCGCGCGCATTCAAGGCGCCGCGGAACTCCCCGAACTGGGCGGCGCCTGGGAAAAAGCTCTGACTGAAGAGGCGGACGGCTTTGCCGTGAGCGTGTGGGCGGAAGCTGTGGATGTGCGCTAGTTCTTATCCCGAGCGGAGCGAGGGAACCCTACCCGTAACAAAGGAATATCGCTTGAGCAGGTCATCCGAAACGGTTTGGCAGCAATAGGGATCCCTCGCGCCGCTCAGGAGTACCCTTCACCTGATCCCCACCTGCCCCTTCACCGAATCAATCAGCTTCTTTGAATCCCACCCCACGCCGTCTTTGAAAACTAGCTCCACATTTTCAATATCACTGATTTTGGAAGAGGGATCGCCCTTCACCAGCACGATGTCTGCCTGCTTGCCCGGGACAAGCGAACCAACGTGATCGTCTTCACCCAGGAACTGAGCGCCATTGAGCGTTGCGATTTTGATGGCCTCCAGCGGCGTAAATCCTGCTTCCACCAGCAGTTCAACTTCGCGCAAGTCGCCATAGCCGGCCACAGTCCCGCCAATCCCCGTGGGATCGAGTCCGGCCAGCAGCGTGCCTCCGGCTTTCACGAAGGCGCGCTCAAACTGCATCTCTTTCTGGAACATCACGGGCCACGGGCTGGGCTGCTTCTGCGCGCTTTCAGCGATGCGTGTGCGATTGGCCTGATACGCCTTGCGCGCATCATCGCTGAGCGTGTCCAGCACTTTTTGCGGCTCATCCGGACGCGAAGGCACAAACTGCTCAAACACTGGCAGCGTTGAGGTCACTGCAACATGCTTTTCAATCAGCGTCTTAATCGTTGTCTGGATTGGCTCGCTTGTAACCTCAAGCTTTGCCGCAGCCGCTGCGGCCTGCGTAGGATTGGGGCAGACATCTGGCTTCTTGTCGGGATGGAACTCCGTATCCACTGTTAACCCGTGCTCCAGATCATCAATGCCAAGCTCTGCGGCTTCGCGGAAGCCGATGGAACAAAGATGTCCCGTAACTTTGATTCCGTGCTTATGCGCAGTATCAATCACGGCCTTGAGCTCAGCGCGCGTAATGAAGTTGTAAACCTTGAATGAGCGGACGCCTTCGGCAACCCAGTACTCCACTGTGCGGCTTGCGTCTTCAGGTCCGTTGAGCTGGTGCAACTGCAACAGCGGAATGCCCTCGCCTTCCATGTAAGGACCGGTCGCGTTCATTTTTGGCCCGGGAATTTTCCCGGCATCAACTGCCTTCTTGATCTCCAGGTCTGTGTAAGGCTCCATGCTGCCGGTGGTGCGGATGGTGGTCACGCCTAGCGCGAGATAGAGCCGCGGAAAACTGAATGGCATGTCGTGATAAAGACCGCCGCCTGAGGGATAGAAAAGATGGTCATGCATTCCCACCAGACCAGGAAGGGCGGCGTAACCGGAGAAATCCATGCGGTTCGCGTCAGCAGGCACAGCTACAGCTCCCGCTTTGCCGATTGCCGTGATCCTCCCGCCGGAGATCACAATCGTCCGATCAGCCTGGGCTGGCGCGCCGGTGCCATCAATTACGCCCACATGCTCCAGCGCGATAACAGGAGACTGCACGCGGATGAAGTCTTTGATATTGGGTGCAGTCTGCGACTGAGCGAAGCAGGTGACACTGCAAATCACGAGTGCAGCGAGAAATAAACGACGCATTTGGAAGAAGCCTCCAATATTTTGAAACTTTGCAGCATAATCGGAGGACTCATCCCTTGCAAGGGAATACCTAACTACACCAATGGTATTCCGGTTTTGAAGAGCGCCTTCTATGCGATCCCCTGTTCTTGCATTTGTATATACATAAATAGTATTATGTATATATAAAATGAGGTTCTGCTTTTATGGCTGTAACCATGACATCCATTAGACTTGATACACAGCTGGCCGACGAGGCCGCGAAAATTCTCGGCGCGAAATCCCGAACGGACGCCGTGCATACGGCACTACGGGAAATTGTGGCGCTCCGCCGGTTCAAAAAGCTGATGAAAAAATATGCCGGCAAGCTCCAGTTCGCAGGTCATGGCCGGTAATCTCGTTATCTTCGACACTTCGGTGTTGGTCGATCATCTACGAACAGGCCGTTTTGAAAAACAAATCGATTCTGTCAATGGCCTGATTCGCACCTCTGCTGTGGTTCTTGCGGAGTTGTGGCGAGGGGCTATAACGGTCCAAGAACACAAATTCCTTGAAGCCCTGGCCAAAAACCATCCCATTCTTACACCTACAGAAAAGAACTGGGTGGAATCTGGGCAGATATTAGGAAAAATATACGCAAGCAAACGGTTTGGCCCGGATAAGCTGCGTGATCTGCATTTTGATGTGCTAATTGCACTGACTGCCCGCTCAAATGGCGCCAGGCTTATCACCTCAAACAGGGCCGATTTCGAGATGATTAGCGGCTACAAGAAGATTCAACTCGAGATCTGGTGACGATCATCGGTTGCGCATCCAGATGCTAAAATAGAGCTTTAGCCCACCCTCATGGACCGCACACACATCCGCAATTTTGCCATCATCGCCCACATTGATCATGGCAAATCCACGCTTTCAGACCGCCTGCTGGAGCTGACGGGAGCGCTTTCCCAGCGTGAGATGCAGGAGCAAGTACTGGACGCAATGGATCTGGAGCGCGAACGCGGCATCACCATCAAGGCCCATGCCGTGCGGATGAAATACACCGCCCAAAATGGCGAGGAATATCAGCTCAACCTGATTGACACGCCCGGTCACGTGGACTTTTCCTATGAAGTTTCGCGCGCGCTGGCTTCCTGCGAAGGCGCCCTGCTGGTGGTGGACGCCTCTCAGGGCGTGGAAGCGCAGACGCTGGCCAATGCCTATCTCGCAATCAATCACGGTTTGGAGATCATTCCGGTCATCAACAAAATAGATCTGCCCAGCGCAGACATTCCACGCGCAAAAGAGATGATCGAGCAGACCGTCGGGCTGGATACTAAAGACGCAATGCTGGTAAGCGCTAAGAGCGGGCTCGGGGTCCCGGAATTGCTCGAAGCAATCGTTCATCGGCTCCCGCCGCCAAAGGGCGACCGCGAAAACCCGCTGCAAGCTTTGATTTTCGATTCCTGGTTTGACCCTTATCGCGGCGTCATCGTGCTGGCGCGCGTCTTTCAGGGCACGCTGCGCAAAGGCATGAAGGTCCGCCTCTGGTGGAACGGAAAAGTTCTGGAAGTGGAGACGCTTGGCGTGCTCACTCCCAAGCCGGTAGAGGTGGACGAGTTAGCAGCTGGTGAAGTGGGCTTCATGATCGCCAACAACAAGAACGTTGCCGATACAAAAATCGGCGACACCATCACCGAGCATGAGCGCCCCGCCATTGAGCCGCTTCCCGGTTTTGAAGACATTAAGCCCATGGTCTTTGCCGGCCTCTATACGGTTGATGCGCACGAGCACACGGTTCTTCGCGAGGCCTTGGAAAAGCTGCGCCTCAATGACTCTTCTTTTTTCTTCGAACCGGAAAGCTCCGCGGCGCTGGGCTTTGGTTTCCGTTGCGGCTTCCTCGGGCTGCTGCACATGGAGATCATCCAGGAGCGCCTGGAGCGCGAGTTCGGACTGGACCTGATCACCACGGCGCCTGGCGTGCGTTATCAGATCACGAAAACTGACGGCGAGAAGATTGAGGTTGATAACCCTTCACGCTGGCCCAATCAAAGCGAGATCGCCAAGATTGAAGAGCCGGTAATTGTCGCCACGATTCTCACTAATGAAGAGTACGTTGGCGGAATCCTCAAGCTCGTGGAAGAAAAGCGCGGCCGGCAAAAAGGTTTTGAGTATGTGAGCGCCAGCCGCGTGATGCTCACGTACGAGCTGCCGCTGAATGAAATCGTTCTGGATTTTTACGACAAGCTGAAGACCATTTCGCGCGGCTACGCTTCACTGGATTACCATCTTGCCGGCTATTGGGACTCCCCCATGGTCAAGCTCGACATCCTTGTCGCGGGCGATCCGGTGGATGCCCTCTCGATTATCGTGCACAGAGACTTCGCCTATGATCGCGGACGCGCACTGGTTTCAAAGATGCGCGAGCTCATTCCGCGGCAGATGTTTGAAGTAGCGATCCAGGCGTCCATCGGCGCGAAGATTATTGCCCGCGAGACCGTGGCGGCCATCCGCAAAAACGTGCTGGCCAAGTGCTATGGCGGTGACATTACGCGCAAGCGCAAGCTCCTGGAGAAGCAGAAAGAGGGGAAAAAGCGCATGAAGCGTATTGGCAAAGTGGACATCCCGCAAGAGGCTTTTTTGGCCGTACTCAAGGTTGGCGAAAATGCGTGATGCCGCAGCCTATGAAAAAGTTGCTGTTAGCAAATGTGCAAATCCCCCGTTGCAACTCTCCAAAGTACTCATTTCTAGTGCACTCTTGGCAGCTAAGAGAAATTATCTGCCAACGATATGAAAATAAAAGCTTTATGTATCGGCAGCCGGCTCAGGCAAGCCGCTATCCTATTGAAAAATCAACAATCACATCACCCCTGCATTCCCCAATTTACACAAAATTTTCCACACATGAGTAAATAACCAATTAGTCATCGCTGTTCCCTTTTGAAATTCACGGTAACCAGCGTCTCCACCTCCACGGCTTCACCGTTCAGGTAATAAGGACGATATCGCCACTGGCTAACAGCCTCTAGTGCGGACTGGACCAGAAGCGGATGCCCGCTGATCACGCTGAGGCTGGTAACTTTGCCATTGCGCGCGATGATCGCATGCAACTTCACCTGTCCTTGAACATTGGCCAGCACCGCTGCCCTGGGATAGACAGGCTCAACGCGGTTGATGAGTTGCGCTTCTGAAAACACCGAAATAATCCGGCTTGGTCCGGGTCCGGGTTTCACCACAGGGCCGTTGCCATTTCCAATCAGATCGCTCGGGAGATGGTCGTTTCCGACGTTCGGGCTTCCCGGTTTCACTTCATTCGGATCATTCGTGGTCGGAACGCGGTTGCCGAAATGGATGGCATCCGGGTTATTCGAAACCAGCACTACTTCAGTCGCTCTGGGCCCAGCACTCGCGGGACCGTGCTGAGGACTCGAACTGGTATGTTCAGGCCTCACGCGCTCCAGTGGCACTTCTTTAAGCGGTGGAGCAAAAATCGCCGCATGCGCGGGAATGGGAATGACTCCGGAAGAAAGCAGCGGCACAACTACCAAAACAGCAGCAATAATAATTTCCAATGTGAAGGCGGTCGCCATTGGCCAGCGCTTGCCTTTGCGCGCCTTGGGCGAAGATTCCAGCAGGGTATCTGCAAACATCTGTTATTACCTCCAATGTGTACTCAGTTCGTCTGCCTAAAAGGCCGCGATTCGCAAACGAATCGCTGGACGCTGATACTCGTAGCGGATCATTTTTCTAAACTGATCCGCGCCGTTGCAGTGATTTGACACCGGAGAGCAATGGCGATGTTCCGCGTTAAGCAAAAATAAAAAGGCCGCTCGCGTGGAGCGGCCGGTGAAATCTCAGGAACAATTACTATTTCTTTGGTGTCGCACCTGGTGTAGCAGGATGCGTTGCGGGGCGCTGTGCCGGCGCAGCCGGACGCACTGCCGGCTTTGTACCACCGGCTGAAGGATTCGCGGCATTGTAAGCATCCACCAGCTCTTTTGTAATCACGTTGCTCTGCGTTGCCCAGAGCACCGGAGAGGTCTGCGGATTGGAAACATCAAGCACAATGGAATAGCCATTGGCCTGCGCATACTTTTCCAGCACCTTCAGCATCTTGGCGCCGATGCGGTTCACCACTTCCTGCTCAGCCTGCTGAAATTCAGTTTGCGCGTCTTCATAATTGCGCTGCAGGACCTTCTGCTTCGTATCAATGGCCTTGGCCCGTGAAGCCTTTTCGTCGTCGCTGAGCTTGTCACTCTGCGCAGCATATTGCTTCTTCAGGTTCTCAACTTCATCGTTCAGTGCTTTGAGCTCCGCCTGCTTGGGAGTGAACTTCTGTTGCAGTCCCTCAAACTCTTTCTTGCCTTCCTCGGTGGCAAGAATCGCATCCTGAATGTGCACGATTCCGATCTTTGTCGTGATCGCTGGCGCAGGATTGCCGGAGACGGCAGCCGCAGGCGAGGCGGCGGGCACAGACGCGGAAGCCGTGGTTTGCTGCGCTACAGCACCCGATGAAATTGCAGCGCTCAAGCCAAAGCTGAGGGCCACGAGTTGGATTTTCGATATCTTCATTGCTACTTGCTCCTTTGCTGCTTCAGGCCAGATTGGCGCGATCACTCCAATTACGGCTTTTTGGGCGTAGGTGCAGCCGGGGGCCGCGCAGCGCCTCCCGTTGCCGGACGCGGAGCCGTTGTATTGGCTGCAGGCTTGGTGGCCGGCGCAGCAACTGGCACTTCAGCGTTGTAAGCATCCACCAGTTCCTTGGTGATGTTTGCGCCCGGGCTGGCATAGAGAACCGGCGTCTGCGGGTTGGAAACGTCCAGAACCATCGCGTAGCCATTGCCCTTTGCGTACTTCTCCAGCACGTCGAGCATTTTCTTGCCCAGGCGATTTACCACTTCCTGCTCAGCCTGCTGAAATTCATTCTGCGCGTCTTCAAAATTCCGCTGCAGCGACTTCTGCTTTACCTCGAGCGACTTTAGGCGATTGTTGCGCTCATCATCGCTCAGCTTGTCGCCCTGCGTCTGCAGCTGCTTTTTGAGGTTCTCAACCTCGTCATTCTGGCTCTTGAGCTCGGCTTGTTTTGGCGCAAAGCGTTGCTGCAGAGCATCCAGCTCTTTTTTGCCTTCATTGGTATTGGCGATGGCGTCCTGAATGTTTACGATCGCCACTTTATTTCCTGCCGGTGCGCTGGCGCTGTTGCCAGCCGCTGGATTGGCAGCCGCGCCCTGCGCCAGCAACCTGTTGGAGGCAGCAAGAGTAAGTGCCAGGACAAAAATCGTGGCGCGGATTTTCAAGTTAGTTGACATGGAATATCGGGCTCCTTCGTGGTTCTTACGTAACAATTCGTCGCGATGCACTCTTGGACCGCTTATCAATGCAGTGAAAAATCTGCGGAGGGACGAATATATGGAAATTATAGGTGTGCTCTCCGGCAGCGTCAAACAAGGATTTCTCCTTAAAAAGCAGTTTAGAAAGTCGTACTAATGGTGAACCGAAACGTCTTCCGCGGCTCCTGCAGCCGGAAATCCGGCGCCAGGGTCGAAATCGCCTGCTGGAAGCTGAAATCTCCCGCTCCGCCCGGCGGGAACATGCTCCGGGAGATTGGGCTGGGGGAATGCACAGTGGTGTTCAGCGTCAACGGATTGTACGCATAATAAACGCGGAACGGCTGCTGCACGATCGGCAGCAGCACCTGCAGTTCAAGCCCCGTGGACATGCGAGGTACGTAGTTCGTCCCTGCCACCGGCTTCAAGTCGCCGCTGATGGGAATGCCGGAGCCGCCGGCGCACTGGAAGTTTACGATCGCCGGGCAGCCGAAAACCGTGCTGTTGAGCTGAGTCAAAGCGTCTGAGGCGATCTTGAGCTGTGAATCTCGCACAACAAAATCCATGCCCGTATCCACAAAGGGCGCCAGCGTCACCGGGCCAACCACGTGAACTCGATATTCAACGTTCGTGACGAACTGCGTATCGCCGCCGGGCAAAGTAATGTTATTCACCGGGATTGGCACAAACACATTGCCGCGTCGTGGATTGGAAGGATCAACCGGAACCGGGCTGCCATCAGGATTGGTGAGCGGGAAGTTCTGCACCGTATTGATGAAGACGTAAGGGGAGACGGTGCGGATATCAAAGCCGCGCAGATCGTTTTCTCCACCCATGTAGAAGCGCTGGTATGGCGGAGCTTCAGTGCCGCCAAAGCCATTGATGAAGCTTGCCTGGAAGCGCACGCCCAGCGTGTTCTGCCCATAAAGCGGCTTCCATTGCGTGTAAGCAAACAGCGGACGGAAGAACTTTACGTTTCCGCCCAGACCGGCAACTTCAGTGGAGAGGAACAGGCTCTTCCCTTTATGCGGGCGGATCGGGCTATCGATGGTGCTGAAGCCGAGCGACGGAGTGACCGAACTGGTAACGATTCCCTGCAGCGCGTTGGGTCCGGAGATGTTGCGGAAATTCAGCGTCTGGAAAAGATTGCGCGAAGCGTCACTAAAGGTATTGATCGTGGTGTTGTCGAGCGAATAGGTCAGGCCCACGCGCTTAAACGAATGCCCCAGCAGATAGCTTGAAGAAGCCGTGAAGCCGGTGGAGGACTGGTTGTAATTCAGCAGCTGATTGAGAACGCTCTGCGGCAGGTTAATGTTCTGCCCAGCAATAATTGATGCCTGGCGCGCCTGGTTGAAATCGAATTTGCGGCTATAGACGGTGAAGCCCAGAGTCAGCGGCCGGTCAAACATGTAAGGCTCGCTGAAGCCGAACAGCAGCACTCGGGAGAGGCTGCCGACGTTTGCCTGCACCTGGAGTGTTTCACCAAGACCAAGAAAGTTATTGGTCTCGTAATTCAATCCGATAAACGAGCCTTCCAGGCCGCTCACGCCGCCGGTCAAGCCAATGCTGTTCTTGCCTTTTTCTTTAACTTTGACCGTCAAATCCACCGTACCGTTTTGCGGATCGAGCTTGCGCTCCGTATCGTCTTCAGGCTTGAGCGCGTCAAAGTAATTCAATTGGTTTAGACGCAGCACGCTCAAGTCCCACAGCCGGCTATTGAAGACCTGGCCTTCCTGCACCAGCAATTCGCGCCGGATCACGCGGTCGCGCGTGGTGGTGTTGCCCTGAAACTCAATGCGACGGACAAAATAAGGCTTGCCCTCTTCCACTTCCACATTCAGCGTGATCAGCTTCTTGTCGTCATCAATCTCCGTGTTCGGCACTGACGAAAAATCAATGTAGCCAAGCTCACCGTAGGCTTTGCGCAGATTGTCGAGCCCCTTGTGGACCTGGTGCGTGTCAAAAGTATCGCCGTCTTTGATTGGGAAGAGGCTGCGCAACAGGTTGGTATTGAGGATCGCCTTGTTGTTTTTGAAGGTAATCGCCTTCAGCTTGTACTTTTCTCCCTCTTCCAGTGGGATGGTAATGTCCATCACCTTGCCATTGGCTTTTTGAATCAGAGGAACGCGGAATGTGTGATGCACGTCACGAAGCTGCGTCTTGGGATCGTCCACCACGGCCTTGAAATAGCCATGCGACTGCAGCGCATCACGGACACGCTCAGCGTCTTCTTCCAGCTTTGACGCGTCAAACGTTTTGGCGAACACGCCTTCCAGGAAGATTGAATTAGGAATCCCGAGAGGATGCAGGTTCTTCATCGCCGCGCGCAATGTGCGGCTGTTTACATGCTTATTACCCTGAAAGCGGATCTTGCCGACCTTGATTTTGGGGCCTTCCTTGATGTTGAAGACCACTGATACAGATGCCGGCGGCACCTGCTGCACCTGGACCGTGATGTTGGCAAATTGACGGCCATGCTCGGCCAGTAACTGCTGCAATACGACCTTCGCCTTGATCACCTTGGTGGGATCGTAAGGACTATCCACCGTCAGGCCGACTTTGACTTTCTTATAGCGATCTAAAACGTCACTCTGCGAAACCGAGTTCAAGCCGTGATAGTCAATGGTGCGAATCGTCGGCTTTTCCCGTACATAGATATGGATGGCCCAGCCCTTGGACGTCTGCTCCCGCTCCATGCGGACGTCTTCAAAATATCCGCTATTCCAGACTGAGCGCAGGTCGCGCTGCAGAGCGGCTTCGTCATAAATGTCACCGGCGCGGGTATAGATACGGGATTTTACGGTCTCAGTAGGAATGCGGCGGTTCCCAATGACGTCAATGCTCTCAATGACTTGCCCAGCCTGAGGGGCGGCAATGGCTGTATGGGGGAAGAACCCAAAAATGAAAAATCCAAGAACCAGCGCCAGGCGCCTGATCAGTACGGCGTGCTTAGGACTGGTATCCTCACAAAACAATGAAGCTATATGGCTACCCTCAGAACAAGGTGGGAAAATCCAGATTATACGGGAGTTATCGCTGAAGTGCCACTTGGACATGCGGTAAACCCTCAGATTCCCACAGAGTCTTGTATCGATTAAGGAAGCCGAATCTGCCGCCTCGCCTTCTCGAGACGGACTACTCCCCGGAGATGGAACGGCGAGATTCAGCAAACTTGCGGAAATTATTTTGAGCGATAGCCGTCACCGGGATGTGATCGGCTCAACTTCCACTAAGCACGAGTAAAACGAAGGCCCGGCGCCAAGATCAGTCAGCGTTTCGGATGTCAGGACGTTGATGCTCTTGCCGTCAGGAGCGAAGCGTGCGGCATTCAACCGGGCTGCCACCACTCCGGGCTGCACCGCGCCGTTCACGTGCGCCTTGAGCCGTACCTCGCCGCGATCATTGAAGACTCGAACCCAGTCGCCTTCTTGAATGCCGCGCCGCTCGGCGTCAGCAGTGTGGATCTCCAGAAGTTCAGGTTTTTCCATCTTCTGCACGGAAGGAATGTTGGTGAATGAGCTGTTGAGGAAATTGTCCGCCTTGCGTGAAAGCAACTCGAGCGGAAACTGCTTTGATTTCTCTGAAAGCCGCGACTCCGTCGGCGGCACGAATGAAACCACTGGATCCAGTCCCTGCGCTGCGAGATTTTCACTGTAAAGCTCGGCCTTGCCGCTGGCCGTGGCAAATCCGCCTTTGGCAAAAGGAAGAAACGCCCCATCGCCCACATTGAGCCGGATGTGCCCTTCCTGCTCCAGGCGCTCACGCGTTATTCCTTCCATCCATTTTTCCCAGCCTGCAGGCATGGATTGGTCGGGCCTGGTGAGAGTCAGATCAATCAGCTCGTTAACGTCTTCAAGGAAACAATCTTCAGTGAAGCCCATGCGCTGAGCCAGTTCGCGGAATAACTTCGTGTTTGACCAGCACTCGCCGAGCGGATCAATGGCCTGGTTCGATATCTGCAGATACGTATGGCCGTATGCCTTGTTGAGGTCTTTGTGCTCAAGGAAGGTCGTAGCCGGCAGAACGATGTCGGCATAGCGCGTGGTGTCAGTAAAGAACTGCTCGTGCACAACCGTGAACAGATCAGGCCGCGTGAAGCCGTGAAGAACTTCCTGATTGTTGGGCGCAATCACCGCAGGATTCGAGTTGTAAACAAAAAGCGCTTTGACCGGCGGACCGTCAAGATGGTTCAGCGCCTTCGCCAGCTCAGACATGTTGACCACACGCGCTGCACGGCCCAGCGGGCTTTTCTGCATCAGATCAGGGCGCTCCAGCGCCTGCATGTTCAGATAAAAGGCGCCGCTGGTGGAAAGCTGCACTCCACCTCCGGCCTCCGCCCACGAGCCTGTGATGCACGGGAGCATGGCGACAGCCCGGATAGCCGAGCCGCCATTCTCCGCGCGCTGCACGCCATAATTCACGCGAATCACCGCTGGGCGCACCGTGGCATATTCACGCGCAAGTTTTCTAATGTCGCCGGCGTTGATGCCGGTCCACGGCGCGACACGCTCCGGTGGATACTCCTGAACTTTTTGCGTGAGCTGATCAAAACCCAGCGTGTACTTGCTGACGTAATCGGCGTTATGCAGGCCTTCGTTGATGATGACGTGCATCATGGCCAACGCCAGGGCAACGTCTGTTCCCGGATTGATGGGCAAATACCAGTCAGCTACCTTTGCCGTGCGCGTCTTATAAGGATCAATTACGACCAGCTTGGCGCCGTTGCGCCGCGCCTCTTCAATGAACGGCCACAGGTGCACGTTGGTGGCATGAATATTTGCGCCCCAGGCGATGATGTACTTTGAATCACGAAACGCCTGCGGCTCCGTTCCCATATTGCGCCCAATAACCGACTGCATTCCTGCAGCGCCTGCTGTGGCGCAAATTGTGCGGTCCAGTTGCGACGCGCCCAGCCGATGAAAGAACCGGTGCGCCATCCCGGAGTAGCTCAGCAAACCCATGTTGCCGGCATAGGAATAAGGCAGCATGGCTTCTGGCCCGAACTCATCTGAAATTTGCTTAAAGCGGCGCGCGATCTCTGTCAGCGCCTCATCCCAGGAGATACGCGTGAAGTCGCTTGCATCTCCCTTGCCCTGCCCCTTTGCAGCGGTGCGCCGCATGGGATAGAGCAGGCGGTCGGGCGAATACACGCGATCAAGATACTTGGTGACCTTGGCGCAGAGAAAGCCCTGCGTCACCGGATGCGAAGGATCGCCTTGCACGCGCGTGGCGCACCCATCTTCTACCGTGACCAGAATCCCGCAGGCATCAGGGCAATCGTGCGCACAGACGGCATGAACGACCTTCTTCATAGGGACATTATAAAGACCAATATGCATTCTTGATGTTTTTAAAGTTTATAGTCATAATAATATGACCATAGAAATAAGGAAATAACCATGAAAAAAATGCCTGCGGGAGAATTCAAAGCGCGATGTTTAACCGTGATGGAAAACGTACGGAAGACGAAGGAGTCCGTTTTGATAACGAAGCGAGGGCGGCCCGTTGCCAAACTCGTCCCTGCGGACGAAGGACAACGTCCATTTCTTGGGCGCTTGGAAGGTATTGTAAAGATTGTTGGAGATATCGAATCGCCTATCTTGCCTGCTGAGGCCTGGGGAGTGCTTCGATGATCCTGCTCGATACACACGCTCTTGTCTGGGCGGTGGCAGAAAGCAAACGACTCTCAAAACCAGCCGCGGCAGCAATTCTCAAAGCTCAAACCAATGGAGGCCAGGCAATATCTGCGATAAGTTTATGGGAATTGGCCATGCTGCTGGCGCGAGGTCGTATCCAAGCCTATGGCACAGTTGATGCATCCGTTCGTCTTCTAACGGAAGGGATCATTATTAAGCCAATTACAGCTGAAGTGGCCTCTATTGCGGCTCAGTTCCCGCCAGACTTCCCGCAAGACCCTGCTGACCGGCTCATTGCTGCAACTGCAAAAGCAGAAGGGTTACCGCTTGTCACACGCGATGAAAAATTGCGGTCCAGTCCTTTGCTGCAAACTATTTGGTAGCAATACCTTAAGATCCTTTTTCCGCCAACTCCGCTGCTTTCGTCTTCAGCGCACGTAGATCAAGTTTTCCCGTTCCCAGGTATGGCAAGGCATCCACATGGAAAAACTGGTCTCTTTTTGGCTTCCACAGCGCTGGCAGGTCGGATTCGGCGAGCTTGGCCAGCAGTGGCGCAAGCTCTTCATCGCTGAGTGTGTGCAACACAATGATGCGCTCGCCTTTCTTCTCGTCTGGTACTGCCGATACGGAAAAGACCTGCTCGGTCGCGCCGGCAAGTTCGTTCAGCTTCTCTTCTATCTTGATGTGCGGCACCATCTCGCCGCCAATCTTGCTGAAGCGCGTGAGCCGGTCCGTGATGGTAAGGAAACCGTCTTCTTCCATGGTGGCGATGTCGCCTGTGGTGTACCAGCCGTCGCTCAAAACTTCCGCCGTCTTCTCCGGGCGGCCGAGATATCCCTTCATGATGTTTGGGCCCTTCACCAGCAGCATGCCGGACTTGCTCAGCGGAACCGGCTCGCGCGTCTCAGGATCAACGATGCGTACGCTGATTCCCGGCAGCGGATGTCCGATTGTGCCGCGCCGCGCGGCAACCTGCCGGAAGCCGGGCGCGCGGAAGTCACGCGAATTCACAGCGACAACGGGCGCGCACTCGGTACAGCCATAGCCTTCGAGAGGACGAATGCCAAATATGTCTTCGAAGGCCAGCGCGGTGCGCTCCGGCAGTTTTTCCGCGCCCACCAGCACGTATTGCAGGCTGCCAAAATGCTCCGGCGAGCAGCGCCGCATATAGGCCTGAAGAAATGTGGGCGTCGCAATGAGGAAGGTTACGCTGTATTTTGAGACCAGTTCGCTGATCGAAGTGGCATCGAGCGGGTTGGGATGGAATACCACTCCCACGCCGTGTACTGCCGGAAGCCACAGGCCGACAGTGAATCCAAATGAATGGAAAAACGGCAGAATGCCCAGAACTTTGTCGTTCCCACCCAGCATGAAGACCTGCGTCATCTGCCGGATATTTGTAGTGATGTTGCGATGCGTGAGCATCACGCCCTTGGGATCGCCCGTGCTGCCGCTGGAGAAAATCACCGTGGCAAGGTCTTCATCGGTCTGGCGTTTGGCGCCGAGCGCGGCTTTTAGCAGACGGAATGGAAGTGCCCAAGCGATGAGGAGAGCAATAAGTTTCTCGCCGAGACGCGGCTTCTCCAGAATTTCTTCCAACAGCAGCCTGCGGCCGGGGACCTCAATTTTGGGGAAACGCTCGAGAAATGCCTTTGACGTAACAGTAGTTTGCAGATTGCACTGCCGCCCGCATGAGGCGATCACTTCGTTACTCGCCGTGTAATTCAAATTCACCGGCACGTGCCCCAGCAGCGTAGCCGCATAGTTCACCAGCGCGCCACCGACTGACGGCGGCAGCAGAATGCCTACCATCTCCTGGTCTTTCCACAGCGGCTTCATTCGACGCGCAACAAAGATCGTCTTCACCAATGATCCGGAGAACCGCATTTTGGGCACGCGGCCATCAGCCAGGTTGAAGCGCCAAAAATAGCGGCGGGCTGTGCGAACAAACATCCGGTCCAGCGTGAGTTTAGGATTGCGATCAGTGGCGAAGGCCTCGCTCTGCAGGTCCTGCACCACCTGGCGCACCTCTGCCGGCGAGGCGGTTGGCGGCAGCCATTTGCCGAAGCTCACAGTAACCGGATAAGGAATGCGCCGCGGCACCTTCCACAAAAAACGATTGCGCTCAAAGCTGAAGATGCTTCCCCAAACGCCGTGCAGGTTTACAGGAACAATCGGCGCTTCAATGCCTTGGATAATCCGCTCCATGCCGCGGCGGAACGGGAGCATCTGTCCGGTGCGGGTGATCTGCCCCTCGGCAAAGATGCAGACGATCTCGCCATCGCGGATGGCGTCGCTGGCGGTACGCAGCGAGCGAATCATGTCTCGCGGGCGCAGCTCGGAAGAGATCGGTATAGCCTTCATCATGCGCGCGAAGGGCTTGAGCAGCGGCTGCTCATACATGCCCTGGAACATCAGAAAGCGAATCGGCCGGTCAGTGGAGGCCATCAGCAGCAGCACGTCCACGAATGACATGTGATTGCAGACGAACAACGCTCCGCCTTTTTCCGGCACGTTGTCGCGACCGAGTACTTTGATCCGGTATAACGTGTGCGTAAGAAAGAAGAGAATCAGGCGCAAAAACCAGTCAGGCAGAAGATAGAGGACGTAAATGGTGCCTGCGAGCGTGATGGCAGCACCGGCTAGAAAAACGCCGCGTGGATCGAGATGGCCGTAATGCGTCAGGAGAAAGTAAAGGCCTGACGCCGCCGCTCCAGCGATGAATGAAAGCAGGTTTGCCGCAGCAATGACGCCGCCTTTCTTGTCTGCTGCCGGACGATGCTGAATCAACGCATTGACGGGCACAGCAAAGAAGCCGCCAAAAACTCCCAGGCCGGCAAGAACCAGCGCCGCCGAAACAAAGCTATGCGGTACCGCTCCGACCAATGCGGCCATCACGGTCATTCCAAATGCGCCTAATGGCATTAGGCCGTATTCGATCTTATTGCCGGAGAGATAACCGGCAAGCACGCTACCCAAGCCAATGCCCAGCGCCAGTGCGGCATCAAGCAAGGCAATATGAGATGAGCTGAGATGCAAGACCTGGTCGCCATAAACAAGCACGGTCTGCAGAAAAAGCGTTCCCAGCATCCAGAAATATGTATTGCCGATCACTGAGAGCCAGAGCGTGCGGTCGGGACGCATGAGCTGAATCTGCTCCCACAGTCCAGCCACAAAGTTGGCGCGAAATTTCTTCTCGGGCGCAGCTGCCGGAACTTTTTCAATCGCCAGGCTGCAGAGCAAACCCGCTACTGAAAAAGCTGCCAGCAAAACGCCGACCTGCCATTCCTTTCCGTGAAATATCTGGGCCAGCCATCCCGCGGCCATTGCGCCGGAGATGATCGCGAGAAACGTTCCCAGCTCTATGACGCCGTTTCCCCAGGAGAGCCATTTTTCCGGCAGCAACTCCGGGAGCAATCCGTATTTGGAAGGGCCGAAGAGAGCAGCTTGCGTCGCAACGATGAACAACACCAGCAGCGGAAGCGGGAAATTGGTTAGCAGCAGTCGCGGATGCTGCCACACGTCCAGCACCTGGCCAAGATGCTGCTGCTGAGTGCTGGACAGAGCAAAAATAGCGGCCACCATGGCGACGATCTCAATGAGTTTTGTGGCTACAGTGACCTGGCGCTTACTGAAGCGATCTGCCAAAAAGCCGCCGGCCATGCTGAACAGCACCAAAGGCACAAAAAACAAAAATGTAATGAGCGAAACCAGAGCGTCACTTCGGCTCTGAGAAAGCGCCGTGCCCAATACCATGAAGGTAAGCAGATAGCGCAGGACGTTGAGGCTGAACGCGCCCTGAAACTGGGTGACGATCAGCGCCCAGAAGCTGCGCCGCCAATTTTCTGAAGTTGATTGCGGAGAAACTTCGTCTGGCTTTGCGTTTTGCGCCGGCGGATGCGTCTCAGTTTTCGGAACCGCAGTGGAATTGGGCATAGATATGGGTAATTAGCTGGGACATTCTGGCACCACTTTGCCGGGCAAGCAAATGGCTGAGGGCCAAAGAGAAGAGGAGTATCACGGTCGTAACGCTTTATTACCTCAGTAACTATACGGCATTTGTACTCAATATCTTAAAGTTAGCCTCAACAGAAGAAAGGACAACAGGTAGTCCGTTCTTCGCTGCATGCGCGGCCAAATTCACACAAGCAAGTGCCGCTGGTGCAGTCACAAGGAGAAAGGCAATGCAACAAGTATTTCGCAGTACAGCGCGTGAAACTGCGCGCTTCAAGTCCTCCAGCAATCCGCGACGGAACGGAAGCAAGCTGGGGTGGAAAACGCTTTCAATCATTTTCCTGGCTGGGGTAAGCGTGTGGCTTTCAGCTGCGCAGCCGCAAGGCGTGGTCCTGGTGGGAGCTGGATCCAGTGTGCCGTTGCCGCTTTATCGCAAATGGGCAGACGTTTACAACGAAGCCAACAAAAATGTTCAACTGCAATACGTGGCCATGGGAACCACGGAAGGTATAACCCAGATTTCCAAGGGCGTGAGCGATTTTGGCGCTGGCGAGGTTCCACTCTCTCCGGAGCAGCGCCATGCCGGCAATTTAACGGAGCTGCCCGTGGTACTGATCGGCATTGTTCCGATTTACAACCTGCCGGGAAATCCGCACCTGCGGTTCTCTGGCGAGGCGCTGGCAGAAATCTATCTGGGGCACATCAAGACCTGGAACGATCCGGCGATAGCAAAGCTCAATCCGGACGTAAATCTTCCTAATGTTCCTATCCATGTGATTTATCGTCCGGCGGGCAAGGGCAGCAACTACGTCTTTACGGAATTTCTCTCCAAGGTCAGCTCAAAGTTCCGTGGCCAGATCGGGCGGACCGCGTCACCGCAGTGGCCTGCCGGCGAGCCGGCTGAGCGCAGCTCTGATATGGCGGACAAGGTCAAAGGCACGCCCGGTGCGCTGGGTTATGTTGAGCTCCAATATGCCGATGATAACGGTATAGCGCACGCCAGCGTGTTGAACCCGGCGGGCAAATTTGTAAGAGGGACAGCAGCAAGCATTATGGCTGCATGCACAGCCACGGAAGCCCCGACATGGGACAAGCTTGCAGCTTCACTGACGAATGCTCCGGGAGCTGAGTCCTATCCGATCTCAAGCTTTACCTGGATCTATGTTCGCCCAAGCACACGCGACCCGCGCCGCACCACGGCGATGGTCGAATTTCTCAAATGGGCCTATGGCGAAGGACAGACCATTGCGGTGCAGGAAGGCTATTCCAAGCTGCCAACGCAGCTCACCGTGAAGGTGCTGAGCAAGGTCAACTCGATTCAATCTACTGCGCAGTCACCAATGCAGGCAGCGCGTTAAAAGAAGGAGAAGGAAAATGAACACGGTACTTGATGACAAGGAAACTCAAAGCGTAGCGGTAGCAACGCCGAACAAAGCGGCGACCGCACAGCAAAAAACCGAGGCAAGACCAGCAGCGCCTGCCATTGTGCCGAAGGCGAAGACGGAATCATATCCGAGCTGCCTGGATCTGGCGGCGGAATTTATCGCACGCGGATAATTACAAATCAAAAAAAGAAGCCTGGCAGAGCCAGGCTTCTTTGAATCAGCGAAGATTCAAAGGCTAGACGGTCATCAGCTCTTTTTCTTTCCCTTTGCAGAGCTCTTCCATCTTCTTGATCTCATCATCGGTGAGCTTCTGGATTTCTTCCAGCGCGCGCCGCTCTTCATCTTCAGTGATCTTCTTGTCCTTCATGGTCTTCTTGATCGCATCATTGCCGTCGCGGCGGACATTGCGGACTGCGGTGCGATGGTCTTCCAAAATCTTGTTCAGGTGCTTCACCATCTCCCGGCGGCGCTCTTCGGTAAGCGGCGGCACAGGGATGCGGATCATCTTGCCATCATTCTGCGGATTGAGTCCCAACCCAGCGCCGCGGATTGCCTTTTCAATGTCGCCCATGATGCTGGGATCATAAGGCGTCACGGTAAGCAGCTGCGACTCCGGCGCGTGCACCGTGGCCACCTGGTTGAGCGGCATCTCTGATCCATAGTAGGAGACGCGTACCGGATCAAGCATGTGGACCGTGGCGCGGCCGGTGCGTGCCGCCGCCAGATTGGTGCGAAAGTCTTCTACCGCCTTGTCCATCCGGGATTTGAGCTGCGAATAAACTTCCCTGAGTGCGGGTATGCCCGCGATTGCCGACTGTGCCATACACAGAGCCCCTGTTCGAGAGTAAAGAACGTTCGATTATACAGCGAAGCGAGCAAGCAGCGGCTGATCCCGCACCACTTCTTCAAGCCGGCGATACGGCCACAACAGGCAAGCCTCAATGCGCGGTGGTGATGTGCCCGGACTTGCGCAGGAGCAGCCATGCGTGCCAGAGAATACGCAGCGTCGCCAGCGCCGGAATGGAAAGAAACACTCCGATCACGCCGGCAACTTCTCCGCCGGCAAGCACGCCAAAGAGAACAGTCAACGGATGCAGTTCAAGCGTGCTTCCCATAATGCGTGGCGAGCTGACGTAATCCTGAATGCCTCGCCAGACAAGCAGAAAAATGAACACCCAGAAAACGTGGTGATAGCCGGAGAGCAAGGCCACTGCAAGCACAATGGCTCCGCCGATTAACGGTCCCACAACCGGAATAAACTCCAAAGCTCCTGCAGCCGGCCCAAGCGCGAAGGCATAAGGCACACGCATGATCCAAAGCATAAAGGTGATGACGACTATTGCCAGTCCAGCCAGCGTGATCTGGGCGCGAATGTAATGGCCCAGCATCAGGTTCATCTGGTCCACTATTGCGGCAACAATGCTGCGGTTGCGGGCGTCTTCCACCGAATTCACCAATCGCTCGCCAAATTTGTGGCCGTCTTTCAGGAAGAAGATCGCCAGAATGGGCACCAGCAAAAGCCACCACATGCTCTGGATGGTCCTGGCTGCGCGCAGCACGAAATTTTGCGTTGCCGCGACAATCTCTCCCTGATGGCCCCTGATGAACTCCGTTACGCGAGTGATAGTTTCCGGGCTCCAGCCATAGCGAGCGCCCACTTGCTGCACAAGCTGTCCGGAACTGATCTGGTGCGACCATTGCGGCCCCTGCTCCATCAGCTTTTGCCCCTGCTGCATTACCTGCTCACCTGCGAGCAGAAACAACACGACAAGGCCGACGACCAGCATGAGATAGACCACGGCGATGGCGGCAGAACGCGAGCCTTTCATCCAGACCTGCAAGCGGGACACAGGCGCTTCCAGAAGGTAGGCAAAGATGATGGCGAACAGGAAGGTAATGATCGCCCGCCATGCGGCGTAGAGAAATAGCAGAGCCAGCGCAAAGACCAGCGCGGTCATGAGCGCCTGGGCGGTTTTCTTGTCAAAAAGTTTCAATCTTTGCCTTGGATGCTACGAATTCAGACGAAGCCGCTTTAGCCGTACTAGGCTGATACCATTACTTTCAATAGTGAATCATCATCAGGGCCGAAAATAAACAAATTATTTATTTCGACGGCGGGAACCAGAGATATAATCCCCGCAACCCTCATGGCCAAAAAGAAAGCCAAATCCGTTCCGCCAGAGGATATGACCAAAGATCTCTGGATTTCTCCGCGATTTGTGCGCAAGCCCGAAGGCAGCGAACGGATGTGGGGAAGCCGGGAAGCCGGCAGCCGCGGTGGCGAAAGATTTCTTGAGTTGGCCGATATCGCGCTGGGCGTAAAAAAAACCGATCGCAAAAAACGCCCCGCTGGCGCTTCCCTCCACACTACTGGCAAAACAGAACCTCATTCCAGATAAAACGTTGCAGCTTTAGTATCCACTCTTGGCGCTGACGTCATCGCCATGTGCATGAGATGATCAAGCCATGCCGGAGTTACCTGAGGTTGAAACAATTGCCAATGGGCTGAACAAGCGTGTCGCCGGCGACCGCATTGAATCTGTCTGGGTGGGCAACAAGCCGGAGCCGCTGAAGTCGCCGGCGCAGGAGATTTCCAACACGCTCGAAGGCGCGGAGATTGAGCGCGTACGCCGCGTGGGTAAGCATATCGTCATTGATCTGCGATCAACCAAGAGCTCAGAGCCAAGCCAATGGATCGTCCACCTGGGTATGACAGGAAAAATGCTGGTGGTTAGTCCGGAGACGGAGTTGCCGAAGCACACGCATCTGGTGGCAAAACTCAGGTCGGGAAAAGAGCTGCGCTTTGTTGATCCACGGCGCTTTGGCAGGCTGGAGGTACGGCATGAGAGCTTCAGCGGTCCGGGCGTGGAACCGCTGCAGATCACAGCGGATGAGTTTGCCGAGCTGTTTCATGGCAGCAAGGCGCCGATTAAGGCTGCACTGCTCAACCAGAAGTTGCTGCACGGAGTGGGAAACATCTATGCCGATGAGGCGCTATTTCGTGCCGGAGTCAGACCTCGACGGCGGGCCAACACGCTTACGCGTACAGAGCTAAACAAACTGCATGCCGGAGTACAAAAGGTGCTGAAGGCCGCAATTGCTGCCGGCGGATCTTCCGTTTCTGATTACGTAGATGCCGATGGCGAAGAAGGATTTTTTCAGATTCAGCATCGCGTTTATGGACGCGAGGGCAAGCCCTGCCTGAAGTGCAAGACGCCGATCAAGAAAATCGTAGTGGGCGGCCGCGGAACACATTATTGTCCGAATTGCCAGAAATAACAGCCAAGAGGGCACAGAGTCCAAAGAGGAATTTTGATTCCCCTCCGTGATTCTCTATGCCCTGTTTTGGTTTTGCTTTAAAACAGGTTCCACAAAAACTGGTTATAGACGTCGTGGTGGTACTGAACCTCGGGCGCTTTTACGAACGTTCCAAGCAGGCGCGGGCAGCGGTCGGCTGAGGCCTGTTTCAGATCGGCATAACGCTGCTTCACATCTTCGCCGAGGAGCTTGCCTGTCCACGGAGCTTTGCGGAAATCATCCAGCGCCGTGTAGATGTTGTCCGGCAGATAGCGCTCGGCCTGCCGCAGGTTCTTGATCTTGGCGGTCTCGCCGGCAATGCCGGTCCTGAAAACAGCCAGCATCACCATGTAAGGATTGGCATCAGGCGCGACCGAACGAACTTCAACGCGCATGCTCTTTTCGTTCCCAATGGGGATACGCACCATGGAACCGCGATCAGTGGCGGAGGCCTTGATCTGGTTGGGCGCTTCAAAATGTGGATCAAGGCGCCGATAGGCGTTCACGCTGGCATTCAGCATCAGGCAGATGTCATTGCCATGCGTGAGAATGCGATCCACAAACTTCCAGCCCAGGTCGCTGAGTTTTTCCTGGCCCTTGGGGTCCCAGAAGAGGTTTTTGCCGCCCTTGCTGATAGAGACATTGGTATGCATGCCGTTTCCGTTCACGCCGACGACAGGCTTCGGCAGGAAGGAGGCGGTAAGTCCCATGCGGGTGGCGACCTGGCGGCAGATCAGCTTATAGAGCTGAATCTGGTCGGCCGCGGCGACAACCTCGCCATAACTGTAGTTGATTTCAAACTGTGAGGGCGCGACCTCAGGATGGTCTTTTTCATTCTGGAAGCCCATGGAGCGCTGCACTTCTGCCGTGGTGTCAATGAAGGTGCGCAGCGGGTCGCCGGGCAGAGAATGGTAATAACCGCCGGTGTTTACGTAGTCGAATCTGGCGGTCTCGTGATAGCGACGCTCGGCATCTGACCCCTGAAAGAGAAAGCCCTCAATTTCATTCGCGGCATTAAGGGTGTAGCCCTCTTTCTTGTGCATCTCGTCGGCAAAAACTTTGAGCATACCGCGGATATCAGCAGAGTAAGGGGTGCCGCCCTTGTCAATTACGTCGCCGAAGACGAGCACTTTGCCGGAGCCAAAGATATCGGCCGGCGCCCAATAGAAGGCGCTCCAATCGAGCCCGAGGCGAAGGTCGCTTTCACGCTGCGCAGTAAAGCCGCGGATGGAAGAGCCATCAAAGGTCAGGTTGTCCCAGCTCTTGATGAGGAACTTCTTGTCGTAGTCGAGCATATGCAACCGGCCTTCAAGGTCGCTGAAGAGCACGGTGACGGCTTTAATGCGCTTTTCATCGCTCAGATACTTGATCCGCTCTTCCTGGATCTCATGCATGGGAGCCCGGTTCTTGCGCTGCTCTTTGGCCTGCAGATTCAGCTGTTCCAGTTCGTCATAAGACAAAGCAAGGAAATTGCGCAGTTCGTTTGACATGAAGCTCCTTCGTTAAATGAATTGTGCTGAAACGGTCGAGAGAACCACCGCAAGCAGGAATTACGTTTTAGAATATCGCCCGCCCGCGCTCCCTAGCCAATTAAAACGAATGATAAGGCCGATTAAACGAATTTATAGCCCCTTCTAATTGTGGAAAACAGGGCTGTTTACTCTGCGCCAGATTCCTTCGTAGTTTTCCACAAGGCTGTGGTCGTCAACGGTCAATTCGGCGGTGAATGCCCCTCCGCGGCTGGAGTAGCGATAGACGCGCTCTGAAAGGCGAGTGTATTCCTGCGGCAGCGGTTCCAGCGTGAGATCAGGGAAGCGGACCCAGGCGGCAATGAATTCACCGCTGCGCTCTCCGACTGCAAGGTTGAGCCGGCGGATGGGCAGAGTGTTGGTGGAAGGACTCCAGCCCAGGTCAATATCGAGAGCGCCTCTAACAGAGGTATTCTCACGGCCATTCACAAGCCAGAGGCCCTTCTGCACAGAAATTTCCAGTGAGCGTTCGCCGGCAGAGTCGAGAACAGAGATGCGCGCGAGCTGAGTATGAAAGAAGGTATTGCAGGTGATCTCGTATCGCGCTTCAACAGGACCGATCTCTGAGGTAGCAAGGATAGTTCCGCGAAGCTTCCAATCCTGTTCTGTTCGCGCCAACTCAAAACGCTCCAGGCCCACGCGCTGAAGCCATTGCCAAAGACCGATGGAAACTATTTGTGAATTCGAGCTCATGCTTGCGCCGCCTTATATTTAAATCTAGTTCAAAGTAGCTAAAAACCTGCTATATTTTTCATCCAAAATCGGAGTACAAACTATGCGAATCTTCGGCAGTCGGTGCTTGCTCTTTACAATTCTCATCTTTGCTTCGTCACTGATGTCTTCACAAACTCAGGACAATTCTTCACAGCTGTCTGTCTTTCAATCGCAATCTGTGTTGCGAACTACGACACGGCTGGTTGTAGTAGATGTGGTTGCCATTGACGACAAGGGACAGCCGGTGACCGACCTGAAAGCCGAAGATTTTACTGTTGCGGAAGATGGCAAGCCGCAAAAGATCAGTGATTTCAGTTTCCATCGTCCAGCAGCCACAACCGCGCCTCGCCCCCAGCCTGCGGCGGGAATCATCAGCAATGCTCCTCAATATTCCTCAAACAGCTGCCTGAATGTGATTCTGCTGGATGGAATCAACACCGATTTTTCTAATCACGCTTACGCGCAAGACATGCTGGTGAAGTACCTGGAGAGCGATCCGCCCATTCAGCCGACCGCCGTATTTGCGCTGGAAGGCAAGCTCAACATGCTGCATGACTTCACCACAGATACCAAAGCGTTGCGCGACGTGGTGGCACACTTCAAATACCAGGGGCCAACACACATTGCCGATGTGTACACTGCGGCCTCCCCCTTCCAGAGGCGCGGCTCATTCCAGGCTGGCCCTCAGGCCCGCCAGGTCACCGCGAAATCCATGCTGTTTCTGGCCCATACGCTTGCTGGATATCCGGGACGCAAGAACCTGCTCTGGCTCTCAGAAGGCTTTCCGATCAATCTTTTTCCTGAGGTCACATCAGGCGACGGGGTGATGGTGATAGAAGACTACTCGCCATTGGCAGAGAGAATTGCCGATGAGCTGATGAATGCCCAGGTGGCGCTCTATCCCATTGATGCTGCCGGAGTCTCGATCAATGATCGCTTCCCCGCCCGGACGGCCATGCTCAGCATGTCAGAGCGGACCGGCGGCAAGACCTTCTACGCCCGCAATGACATTGATATGGGAATTCGCACCAGCCTTGACGATGGCTCTACCTACTATACGATCGAGTACTACCCAGAAAATCGGAATTGGAATGCCAAGTTTCGCCGCATTGAAGTGAAGCTCACACGTCCGCAGGTGCATTTGCGCTATCGCCAGGGATACTATGCACTCGGGCCTGGCGGCGGCAGCGGATCCAGTGACACAGTGCGCGAAGCCTTCAGCCACGCCATGGACCGCGATTCGCCTACCTCGACGGCAATCCAGTTCCAGGCCAGGGTTCTGCCTCCTTCAGCCCAGACACAGGGCAAAGCAGTAGTAAACTTCGGCATTGATCCACGTACGATTGCCTTCCAGAAAGAAGCGGACGACCTGCAGCACGCCAGCATCAGCTGCGTTGTGTGGGCCTATCCCGGCAAGGGAGAACCGGTGCGTGCGGAAGGAAGCTCGACCGCAGCCTTGAAGGCTGACGCCTATCAACAGGTAATGCACAGCTACTTTCCATGCCAGAGAAGCCTGTCTCTTAAGCCTGGACATTACACATTTCGCTTAGGCGTTCTGGATGAAACTACCAACCTGATTGGAACGGCGATGACCCAGGTGACAATTCCCTAGCTGGTCTGGTGAATTATTATTTTGGTATGCCAGTCCCTTCAGATGGCCAGCATAGGCCTGCGCTGGTTCTGAACAAGGAGTTATTTGATTTTTTCCCGCAACGCTGCCCTCATTTTCTTTTTGCTGGCAAGCTGTTTTGCGTTCTCGCAAAACGTTGATCAGAATAGCGCCACTCTGCCAACGCAAAATACCCAAACAGCGCAGAACCAGAACCCGTGTATCCATCCGGCGCCGCTGGTATCGGTGGAGGACTATACAGGCCCGCTGCATCGAGTGGTGCTGTTCGTCGCCCGCAAGCCGGAGATCAAGACAGTGCAGCGGCCTCCGTTGTCCGTTGGAACCATCTGCGCTCTTACACCGAAACAAAAATTTCATTTGTTCATCAGCAACACCTTTGAGCCGATTACTATTGTCAGCTCTGCTTTTGAAGCTGGCTTGGACCAGGCATCAGACACTGACCCAACCTTTGGCCAGGGAGCTGAGGGCTATGGCAAGCGCTTTGGCGCTGAGATAGCGGACAGCACCTCCAGCGATTTTTTCCATACATTTCTCTTTCCGGTGCTCTTCCGCCAGGACCCGCGTTATTACCGCATGGGGCATGGACCAACTGGCGCACGGCTGGAAAACGCACTGATGCATGTGTTTGTGGCCCATTCTGACTCTGGAAAAAAGATGTTCAATTTTTCAGAGTGGATGGGAACTACGGCTTCTACTGCGCTGGGGAACACCTATCATCCGGGAAACCGGCGTGGCGTGGGCGCGGCCAGCGAGCGTATTGCCGTGAGCGTAGGAACAGATGTGGGATTTGATCTGCTGCGCGAGTTCTGGCCTGAGCTGGTAAGGAAATTCAAATTGCCATTCCGCGATCCTGACAAGCAGACAAGCACGCCGGCACAAAAGTAATTTCTGTGAAGATCAGGCTTCGGCTTGAGTTTCCAAAGTTTGGCCCAGCTCTTCCCATTCATTCATGGCGCGTTCCAGCTCTGATTTTGAATGCTGCAGCAGCTCTGTTTGCCTTTGGGTTTCTTCTACGCTGATGAAATTTTGCAGTGCGGTTTCTGCGGCGGCGATAGCTGCTTCCAGCCGGGCAATCTCTTCTTCAACCTCATCAAGCCGCTCTCTCATCTGCTTGAGCTTGATGGGATTCAGGCGCTTCTGCTTAGGCTCAGAGTTGGCAGAGAGAGAAGATGGTTCCGGGCTGGTTGCTGCAGTTGGAATTGAAACAGCGAGAGCTGCAGCTTCAAGCGAGCCATCGGGAGCAGAGCCAGGCTTTCCTTCTTTACGCCAGAGATAGTCTTCATAGTTGCCGGGGAAGACCTCGATGCGGCCATCGCCAATTTCAAAGATGCGCGTGGCCAGCTTGTCAATGAAGTAGCGGTCATGCGAGACGAAAACCACTGTTCCCGTGAACTTCTGCATTGCGTCGAGCAAGACATCTTTGGCGCGAAGGTCGAGGTGGTTGGTGGGCTCATCAAGCAGCAGAAAGTTTGAAGGATGCAGCAGCATGCGCGCCAAGGCATAACGGTTGCGCTCACCGCCGGAGAGCACGCCAATGGTCTTGAAGACATCATCTTCAGAGAAGAGGAAGCAGCCGAGCAGGTTGCGCAGCTCAGTCTGAGTGGAGCGCGGAGCGGCTTCAAAGAGATCGTCGAGCATGCGGGCCTGCGGATCCAGTGCTTTGTATTGGTCTTGAGCGAAGTAATCAACATCAACGTTGTGGCCCAGGCGAAGCTCACCTGCAGTCGGCTGTTCCGAGCCGGCAAGCAGTTTGATCAGCGTGGATTTTCCGGCGCCGTTCACGCCGACAAGAGCGATGCGGTCGCCACGCTCAATCACAAAGTCCCCGCCAGAGAAGACGTGCTTGGGACCGTAGCTCTTGGCCAGATTCTTAGCCTCAGCGACGAGGCGTCCGCTGGAACGGGGCTGCGGAAAAGTAAAGTGAATGGCTTTTTCTTCCGGCGGAATCTCGATCTTTTCCATCCGCTCCAGCTCTTTGATCCGGCTCTGCACCTGCTTGGCCTTTGTCGCCTGATAGCGGAAGCGGCTGATGAAGGCCTCAAGCTGGTCTGTCTTCTCTTTCTGGTTGCGATACGCAGCCTCAAGCTGGGCGCGGCGCTCGGCCTTTTGCGCCAGATATTTCTCGTAATTGCCTGAATAAAAAGTGACTTGCTTATTCCATATCTCGGCCGTCTTTTTGACAGTCACATCGAGAAAGTAGCGATCATGCGAGATCAGCACGTAAGCATTCGGATACTCAGCCAGGTATTGCTCAAGCCAGTTGCGGGTTTCAAGATCGAGATGGTTGGTAGGCTCGTCCAGCAGGAGCAGGTTGGGCTTTTGCAACAACAGCTTGGCCAACGCGATGCGCATCTGCCATCCGCCTGAAAACTCTTCCGTGCGACGCTCCCAATCTTCTTTTTTGAAGCCCAGGCCGTTGAGCACCGTGCCAACTTCAGCCTCAATGCTATAGCCATCGCGCGCGTGGATTTCCGCCTGGATGCGGTGAAAGCGCTCAGCAATCTGCTGGTACTCAGAGCTCGCATGGTCCACTTCACCCATGCGATGCGCAAGCTCCTCCTGCTCGCGCTGCATCTGGTGAACGTCACTGAAGACCGAGAGACACTCGGCAAAAACGGTGTGGCCGGAGAGCGAGAGGCCATCCTGTGGGAGATAGCCGCATTGGATCCCGCGCTGGCGCGTTATGCTGCCGTAGTCGAGCGACTCAATGCCGGCCAACGCCTTGAGCAGAGTCGTTTTTCCCGTGCCATTGGCGCCGACCAGACCGACGCGATCATGCGGCGTGATCAGCCAGTCGAGATCCTGAAACAAGATCTTGGGGCCGAACCGCTTACCAGCCTGTGAGAGTTGAATCATCCCTCTTTCTATATAACCACAAAGAACATGAAGTAATACAAAGACGAACAGTTCGCCGGCCAGAGTTTATGGAGCAGAAAGTCATCTCGGCAGCGGAGCAGGATTGTGTTGTTACAACTGGCATCTGCAGCGTGAACGTTCTCATCGCACAAAGAAAGGAGGGAGAATTTATATGGCGCAAAGATCCAGAGCACGCAGCAGTTCATCAAGATCATCAGGTACAAGATCATCCTCGCGCAGCACGCGCTCTTCTGCTTCAAGCCGGAGATCAGGCAACGGCCGGTCGAAAAGCTCGTCTGCCGGGAGTTCCAGCAGAACCCGGACAAGAGCAAGTCAATCGGGCAAATCCCGCAGCAAAAGCAGCGCTTCCACACGCGGCGGCTCGTCAAGCAGGCCTTCGCGCAGCGGTTCTTCAGGCGGATCGCGTCGTAGTGCGTCTTCCCGCAGGGCAACAGCGCGCGGCAATACGAGATCCGGCTCACCGTCCGGTTCACGTATGCTGACTGATCACGACGAGATCAGGCAGTGGGCGGAGGAGCGTGATGCAGTCCCATCATGCGTTCGCGGCACAGGCGGCGGAGGAGATATAGGCATGATCCGGCTGGATTTTCCGGGATACAGCGGCGAAGGCTCACTGGAGCAGATTGAATGGGACGAGTGGCTTGAGAAGTTTGACGAGAATGGCCTGGCGCTGCTGGTACAGGACCAGACTGCTCGCGGCCAGAAAAGTAATTTCAATAAGCTGGTGAATCGCGAAACGGCTGAAGCCGGCGGCAAACGCTCATCGCGCAGCACGCGTGGGAGTTCAGGAAGCAGCCGGCGCGGCAGAGCGGCCTAATCTATAAAGTAGCGGTTCATTCTTCCAGCAGCAATGCCAAGTTGAATGGGCCGCAACTAACCAAGATTTCGCTTTCCATGAATGACACTTGTAACAATGACCCGTTTGGGCTCAACCTTGTAAATAATGCGATAACTATATGCGAAAAGTTCACGGATGGTTGAATCCTGAAATTCCGGAGCTTCCCGACCTGAATTTGGGAAACGCTCCAGTTGGCGAGTCATCTTAACGATTTTCTTTACGACATTTGCCGCATATGCGGGTGAATCAGCAGCGATAATAGACTGCGATTGATTCCACGTCGGCAAGAGCTCGTGAAGACCAGACTACTCGCTTAGCCATTTGCTCAGGCGCAATTCAGCTTCTTCCTGGGAAATTGTGCCCTTTTGCCGTGCATCTTCCACGCCACTCCGGACCTTCTCCAGCACATAAAGATGGTATTGAATATCCTCAACAGAACAAATTATCCGGCAATCTCTCCAGCAGCGTTCTGGCTTGTTGTTTAGCGGTCATAAACAGGTCTAGCTTATCACGCCTTTGCAGCACTCACGGAGCGCCTCCGTGGTAGATTTAATGCGTAATGTCTGCTCCGAATTCACGGTTTGTTCGAGCTTGCCGCTGCGAGCCTGTGGATGTGACCCCGATCTGGCTGATGCGCCAGGCCGGCCGTTACATGGCTGAATATCGAGCAGTGCGCAAGAAGCATTCCATTCTGGAGATCTGCAAGAGCCCGGAGATCGCAGCCGAGGTAACCATTACCGCGGCGGAGAAGCTGGACGTTGACGCCGCCATCATCTTTGCCGATCTGCTGCTTCCGCTGGAAGTAATGGGCATGCCGTTCCGCTTTGAAGCCGGTGAGGGGCCGGTGATTGAGCGCCCGCTGCGCGAGCAAAAAGACATTGACGCGCTGGTTACAAATCGCAGCAGCGAGCTTGGGTACGTGGCGGAGTCAGTGGGACGGGTGGTGAAGCATTTTGGGGAGAAGCTGCCGGTCATCGGCTTTTGCGGCGCACCATTCACGCTGGCCAGCTACATGATTGAGGGTGGCGGCTCGCGCAATTACGTCCACACAAAAAAAATGATGTACACCGAGACTGCTGCCTGGGAAATGCTCATGCGCAAGCTGGTGGAGGTGCTGGCGGCATACGCGGCGGAGCAGGTTACGGCTGGTGCAGACGCGCTGCAAATTTTTGATAGCTGGGTGGGCTGTCTCAGCGTGGAAGATTATCGGCGCTACGTTCTGCCGTTTTCGACCGAGCTGGTGCAGCGGCTGAAGAAGACCGGCGTTCCCATCATTTATTTCGGAACAGACACCGCGACATTGCTGCCAGCGATGAAAGAAACCGGCGCGCATGTGATGGGAGTGGATTGGCGCTTCCCGCTGGATCAGGCGTGGCGCAGCCTGGATTTTCAGGGCGCCGTGCAGGGCAATCTTGATCCGGTGCTGCTGTTTGCGTCGCAGAAAGAGCTGCGGGAGCGGACAGATTCGATACTGCAACAGGCGGGCGGCCGACCGGGGCACATCTTTAACTTAGGGCATGGCATTCTGCCGGAGACGCCGGTAGAGAACGTTCGCGCACTGGTGAACTTTGTGCGTGAGCTAAGCCAGCGTTACTCTTCGGCGGGAGCGCACCGATGAGCCGCGAGAGATCGGCGGTGCTGTTGCTGGCCCACGGCAGTCCCGACTCTCCAGCCGACATTCCTGAGTTCATGCGCTACGTCACCGGTGGACGTCCAGTGGCTGATTCCGTGATTCAAGAGATTGCGCATCGCTATTCACTGATAGGAAACTCTCCTCTCACGGAAATCACCATGCAGCAGGCGGAAGCATTACACACGAAGGTGTGCGTTCCTGTTTACGTGGGAATGCGCAACTGGAGGCCATTCATCTCTGAAACTGTTCGGGAGATGACCGCCAGGGGCATTGATCAGATAGTTGCCATTTGTCTGGCGCCGCAAAATTCATCCACCAGCGTAGGGCTGTATTGGAAAGCGCTTTCGGCGGAACTGAAGCCGGGAGTCTCTGTGCAGTTTGTTGAATCATGGCACGACCATCCGCTGCTGATCCAGGCATTTGCTGAGCGGCTGGAGCCGGTGTGGCAGCAAGCGTCGCGCGAACTTGGCGCGCCTGCACCGGTCATCTTTAGCGCGCACAGCGTCCCAATGAGCACCATTCAGGCCGGCGATCCTTATGAAAAGCAGGCCAAAGAAACTGCGCGATTCGTGGGCCAAAAGATCGCGGGGCTATCGCCTGAGCTGCAGCGCTTTGCCTTTCAGAGCCAGGGAATGTCCGGCGGGCCGTGGCTCGGGCCAACGGTAGAGAGCGCGATCCTGGAGCTGAAGAGACAGGGCCACCATGGCGTGGTGATTGCACCGATTGGCTTTGTGTGCGATCACGTTGAGGTGCTCTATGACGTGGACATCGGCTTCCGCGAATTTGCGCGCGAACAAGGAATGAAGATGTGGCGACCTGAGTCGCTGAATGTGTCGCCAACGTTCATTGCAGCATTGGCCAAGCTGGCTTCCACATATTTGGCGAAGGCTGAGGGGATCATCTCGCTGGCATGAAGCGGGTAGCGATTATCGGCGGCGGCATTGCCGGATTGAGCGCCGCCTGGTATCTGGAAAAAGCGCGGCAGAGTGGAGCCGATCTGGAATGGACACTGTATGAGAAATCGGACCGGCTGGGCGGCGTCATTCGAACAGAGCATCACGATGGCTTTGTTCTTGAAGCAGGTCCTGATTCCTTTCTGACCATCAAACCTGATGCGGCGCAGCTGTGCACTGAGCTGGGACTTGCCGGTGAGCTGATCAGCTCGAATGACAAAGAGCGCAAGACCTACATTCTGGTGAAAGGCCGGCTTGTGCCGATCCCGCACGGACTGGAATTTATGGTCCCGACGCGCATCGGACCCATGGCGACGACTCCGTTGTTTTCCTTCAAGACCAAGCTGCGGATGGCGGCGGAACTTTTTTCTGCGCCGCGCAAGGACGTTGAGGATGAATCCGTGGGCGAGTTCGTGCGCCGCCACTTTGGGCAGGAAATGGTGGATCGAGTGGCCGAGCCGCTGCTTGCAGGCGTGTATGGCGGCAACGTGGAGAAGCTGAGCGTGCGCGCCGTGCTTCCGCGTTTTGCCGAGATGGAACGCGAGAGCGGCAGCCTAGTTCGGGCAACGCTCAAAGCTAAGTCGCATGCGCAGGCAGTTGCAAAACCTGGCGAGAGGCCGCAACCGCTGTTTACATCGCTAAAAAATGGCATGCAGCAGATGGTGGATGCGCTGATAAATGCTCTGCCGAAATCCAATTTGCGATTGCAGCAGCACGGCGTGAGCGTGCGTCCTGCTGACAATGGATGGCAAATTGAAAGTGCGGGCATGAAAGAGCAGTTTGATGCAGCGCTGCTGGCTGTTCCTGCGCCAACGGCAGCAACCATATTGCGCGAAGCGGTCCCAATGTTGATTGACGGCCTCAGCAGGATCGAGTACACCTCTTCCGCTGCAGTGGCGCTGGCATATGACAACGTTGACCTGCCCGCGGGCCACGGAGTTCTGGTTCCAAGATCAGAGAATCGCAAAATAATGGCCTGCACCTTTGTGCACAAAAAGTTTTCGCATCGCGCACCGGAAGGAAAAAAGCTGCTGCGCTGCTTTTTCTCCAGCTCGCGAATGACTGATCTGCTTCGCTACAGCGATGAAGACCTGCAGACAATTACCAGACAGGAATTGAAAGAGGTTCTGGGAGTGACTGCTCAGCCGCTCTTTGCTCACACATTCCGATGGGAGCGCGCAATGGCGCAGTATGAAACCGGGCATCTGGTGCGCGTGGGAGCAATGGAAAACGTGCTGGCGGAGATGCCGGGGCTCGAAATCATCGGGAATTCATTTCATGGAATCGGCGTGCCGGACTGCATCAAGTCAGCGCGGCTGGCAGTGGAGAAAATCACTTCCGGCGCTTCACAGCCCGCAACAGTTTAGTCTTGCGTTTGGGTATGGGTGGCGCATTTTCCAGTTTTGCCAGGGCTTTCTTAGGCAGCTTCTGCCGCACAAGGTTATAAGAACGGCGAATCAGCTCTTCAATATCTGAGCGGCGCAGAGCATCCATTTCCTGAATGGCAACCCAATGATTACGGGCCATGTATGGCGCGGGAATAATGCCTTCAAGTTCCACGAGTTCCGCAAAGGCTTCAGGCGTGCATTTGAATGCAATCCTGGTGCGGCTGAGTCCGGGCTCAAGGTTGGCAATGCAAAACATCTTGCCGGCGATGCGAAAGAGCAGGTTGTGCTCCCACTGAACGTCTTCTGTGGCGTGCGGCAGTGAGAGGCAGAACGAGCGGGCCCAATCTATGTAAGTCGGCATCGGGAGATATTACCGAGCCGGAGTGATACTGGCAATTTGGATGTGCTCTTCAAAATCTTATATCTAAATACACTCGTCATCCGTAAGGACCAAAGAGCGCTCTTCTGCTTGCGAGGAGGTCTGAGGAAACTTCTTAGGGCATGAAGACGCAAGGTCCCTCGCTCCTATTCGGACGCTGAAGCAAACGCGTCCTCATTTACGGAACTCGGGATGACGGTTTTGGAAAATAGTTCTGATCGCCAACTCAAGCTGCTCTCGGCTATTTGGCGCAACAGTCGGGCTAAACGCTCACGTTCAGCAGCGCGCGTACAATCTGCTCGTCCTCAGCAGGCGCAAAGACGGTGCGGAAGTCGAGCAGTACGCGGCCCTCTTCTACGCGCGTGATGATTGCGGGATCATTGCGGCGCAGGCGAGTGGCGAGCTCGTCTGCACTGAGAGAGCCGGTGGTGATGGCTAAGAGAAAAGTGGGAAGGGTGGAAGTTGGAGCGGAGCCGCCGCCGATGAGCGATTCACCGGCAATAATTTCTGTTTTTAGCGTTGCAGAGGCCTTTAGTTTTTCCTGCACGGCAAGCGCACGAGCGCGGACTTGCTCGGCGGGCTGGCGCAGCATGCGGAGGAAAGGAATGGCCTCATGGTTCTGCCGGATGTACTCCATCAACGTGGCTTCCAGCGCGGCGTAGGTCAGCTTATCCACACGCAGGGCGCGGAAGAGTGGGTTGGAGCGCACACGGCCGATGAGCGCTTCGCGTCCGCTGAGCAGGCCGGCTTGCGGGCCGCCCAGCATCTTATCTCCGCTGTAAGTTACAAGATCTACTCCGGCGCGCAGACTCTCCATGACGCCACTCTCATTGATGCCAAGACCGCGCAGCGGGACCATGCCGCCGCCGCCGAGGTCTTCCATGACAGGAATGTTGTGCTTGCGGCCGAGAGTCGCCAGTTCTTCCAGCGATGGCTGCTCGGTAAAGCCGATGATCGCGAAATTGGAGCGATGAACGCGCAGAAGCAGCCGCGTTTTGTCGTTGATGGCACGCTCGTAGTCGGCGAGGCGCGTGCGGTTTGTGGTGCCGACCTCACGCAACACTGCGCCGGATTTCGCCATGACGTCCGGCACGCGGAACGAGCCGCCAATCTCCACCAGCTCTCCGCGTGAGACGATGACCTCACCGCCTTCAGCCAGTGTATTCAGCGCCAGCATTACGGCAGCAGCACAATTGTTCACGACTACCGTGCGGATGCCGCTTACCGATTCCTGATTCAGCAGGCGCGAGAAGAGCTGTTCAACGTGGACATCGCGCTTGCCGCGTTCACCGGCAGCAAGGTCAAATTCGAGATTGGAATAGCGGCTTGCGACTTCACTAATGCGCTTGACCGCAGATTCAGCCAGTGGAGCACGTCCCAGGTTCGTATGCAGAATGACGCCTGTGGCGTTGATGACCGGCTTAAGAGAGAACTGGGTTGAGATCTGCAATTGCCGCAGAACTGCTGCTGAAAGATGAGCCACTGCGAGACCAACGTCTTCACGGCGATGCAGCGCGCCCGAACCGATTTCATCACGCATGTTCGCCAGGACGGCGCGAATGGATTCCGTGACTGCAGCTTGCCCTTCGCGCGCAGCGAGCTCCTGCATCTCTGCGCTCTTCAGCAACTCATCCACCGATGGGAGCAGGCGGTAAAGGTCGGATTTAGAGGCGGTGGTCACGCAGCTATTATTCCACGGGAACTACTGCTTGTGGCGAGCAGGTGGCGCTTGAATCAACAGCCCCATCGAGAAGACTTATATTCTTCCGCTAACGCAGGACGTGCTGTTGAATTGTGGGACAGGCAGGCACAGACAAGAGCGTCTGCGCCACAACTCTACTTGTTTTTCCAGACCGGCTTGCGCTTTTCGATGACCGCGCGCAGGCCTTCCTGCACGTCCTCAAGGTTCATGAGCTCGTTGAGGTAGAGGTCTTGCGAGGTTTTCATGGCTTCTTTCAGAGGACGGCCGATGGAGCTGGCGATCACGCGCTTGGTTACTTCAAGCACAGGGCCGCTGAACTCAGAGATGCGCGCAATCAAAGCTTCTACATGGGTTTGCAGCTCGGCTTCCGGCACCACTTTGTTTACGAAGCCAAAATGCAATGCGTCTTCCGCTGAGAGCGCCTCGCCGGTGAGGATAAGCTCGTAAGTCTTCTTGGTGCCGATCAGCTGCGGCAGCATCACAGCAGCAAATGGAGGAAACACGCCCAGCTTTACTTCAGGCTGGGCAAACTTGGCTTTGGGAGTGGCCAGCACCACGTCAGCAAAGCCAACCAGCTCTGATCCAGCGCCGATGGCTGGCCCATTCACGACTACAACTACAGGCTTGGAGATATCCACCATCGCCTGAAAGACGCGGGTAAAGGCGTCAAGAGTCTGGAAGACGCGGTCAGGCCGCGAATCCTCAAGAGAAATTCCCGCTGAAAATGCCTGCTGCGCCGATTGCAGCAGAATGGCCTTCACGTCAGCACGTCCGTTGAGGCTCTCAATGGCTTCGGCCATCTCCTTCATCATGGGCACGGTGAGCACGTTGTGCGGAGCGTGGTCAAGCGTGAGCCGCGCAATGGAATCAATGACCGCAAATTGAATGTATTTGTATGCCGGTGCCGGGGCTTTGCTATCGCCGGTGAGATCCATTTCAGCTTCATGCGCGGGCCGTGTGGCCATATTCACCTCACTTATATGCGCGGGGAGGATTGCGAAGCGTGATTATCCGATGAAACAGGCCAGAGCACAAGCCGACATTCGCCTTACATGCAAAACCGCAGTACATATATCCGCGGAAGCAGATGGTTACCACGGAAGTTCCTGACCTTTCGTTCATGGCTTCTGGCATTTGACATTCGATGTTGTGGCGGCTATTTTCAGAACGGCCATTGGGAACTCCCTAAGAAAGGAAACTACATGAGGAAATTCTCGAAGTTGTTCGCACTTACCCTGGTTTTAGGCTTGCTGAGCATTCCCATCAGCGCGGGGGCCAGCTATGAAGATGAGGACCAGCCGCATATGCAGGCAGCTCTGGATGCCTTGAAACAGGCAGAACAGCACCTGAATGAAGCCAAGCATGATAAAGGCGGACATCGTACCGCAGCCCTGAAAGCCACGCGCGAAGCTATTAAACACGTTGAAATGGGCATGAAGGTAGGCGATAAGAACGAAGATAAGCGCGAAGAAAAGCACGAGAAAAAATAGATTTATCTCTCTCCAGATGCCGGCCACACAGGGCCGGCATTTCTTTTTTAGGGGAGATGTTTCATCGCGCTTGGATACAATAAGCGCATGAAAATCGCCCTGGGTGCAGACCACGCCGGTTACGAGCTGAAAGATCGCATCAAGCAGCACCTTCAGCAACAAGGGATTGACGTTCAGGACGAAGGCACGAATTCGCCCGAGTCAGTGGACTATCCTGACTATGCCAATGCCGTGGCACATGACGTGAGCCAGAAGCGCGCCGATCTCGGCATACTGGTTTGCGGGAGCGGGATCGGAATGGCGATTGCCGCCAATAAAGTGGATGGCATCCGAGCCGCCAATGTCAGCAGCGAATATGAAGCCCAGATGAGCCGCGAGCACAACAATGCCAACGTGCTGGCGCTGGGCGCGCGCATTCTTCAGCCGGAAGAGGCCCTTCATATCGTGGACAAATGGCTTGCCACGCCATTTGCCGGCGGACGCCATGAGCGGCGAGTAGAGAAGATTGCGGCGATCGAGAAACAGGAAAAAGAAGAAGACGCTGCAGCGAAGAAGGCCTGATGCATCATGCCTGGACCAAGGGAGAATTTGAGATCAGCACGGACCGTGCGCGTCTTGATCTCGGCATTGTGCATGGCTTTCTGACCAACTCCTATTGGGCCCGCGGCATTCCTTTGGAGACGGTGCAACGCTCGATCGAGAACTCGCTGTGCTTTGGTATTTACCAGTCTGATCGCCAGATAGGATTTGCGCGTGTGATTACAGACTGCGCAACCTTTGCCTATCTGGCTGATGTATTCGTCGTGCCAGCCTATCGCGGCCGCGGACTTTCCAAATGGCTGATGGAGTGCATCGTGCAACATCCTGAGCTGCAGGGGCTTCGCCGCTGGATGCTGGCGACGCAGGATGCACACGGTCTTTACCGGCATTATGGATTTACGGAGCTGAAGTCGCCGGAGCGTTGGATGGAGATTCACCGGCCGGATGTGTATGCGAGCAAACCCGCTGAAACGCAGAGGAACAGAGGAAGCGGAGGAAGTTAAAGATTGGAAGATCAGGCGTATTGAAGATTTCATGGCGAGTTCAAATCTTCTAGCCATATGGCGACCTTAGCTGCTTTGCTGACTGCTGAGTGCTGAATGCTTTAAGATTTCCTGTATGAAAAATTCCTGGATGTCCCGCCCGCTTGCCGAGTCTGATCCTGAGATCGCCCGCGCCATTGCCAATGAGACCAACCGCCAGCATGAAGGATTGGAGCTGATTGCGTCAGAAAATTTTGTCAGCATGGCTGTGCTGGAGGCTGCGGGATCCGTCTTTACCAATAAGTATGCGGAGGGATATCCGGGACGCCGCTATTATGGCGGCTGCGAGTTTACGGATGTAGTCGAAAATCTTGCGCGTGATCGCGCCAAGCAACTCTTTGGCGCCGAGCACGCTAACGTGCAGCCGCATTCAGGATCGCAGGCAAACATGGCCGCATACATGTCGCTGCTGCAGCCGGGCGATCCGGTGATGGGACTCAACCTGGCGCATGGCGGCCATCTCACGCATGGGCATCCGCTGAACTTCTCCGGCAAGATGTACAAGATTATTCCCTACGCCGTACGCAAGGACACTGAGCTGATTGACTACGACGAGATGGAGCAGATCGCGCTGCGCGAGCGCCCCAAGATGATCATTGGCGGAGGCAGTGCTTACTCGCGCATTTTTGACTTTGCGCGGATGCGGCAGATTGCGGACAAGGTGGGCGCGAAATTGATGGTGGATATGGCGCACTTTGCCGGACTGGTAGCGGGCGGCGCGCATCCTTCGCCCGTGCCTCATGCCGATATCGTGACCACCACCACGCACAAAACCCTGCGCGGGCCGCGCGCCGGAATGGTGCTCTGCCGCCAGGAGCTGGCTGCGACGGTGGACAAGATCGTGCTTCCAGGAATTCAAGGCGGACCGCTGGTGCACATTATCGCGGCGAAAGCAGTGTGCTTCAGAGAGGCGCTGCAGCCGGCGTTCAAAGATTATGCCAGGCAGATTGTCGCCAATGCCAAAGCGCTTGCGGGCAAACTCATGGAAGAGGGCTTCCGCATCATCTCCGGCGGGACGGACACGCACCTGATGCTGATTGATGTGTTTCAAAAAGGCATGCTGGGCAGCGAAGCGGAGAATGCGCTGGGACAGGCCGGAATTACGGTCAATAAGAATGCAATTCCTTTTGACACCAATCCGCCGCTCAAACCCAGCGGCATTCGCATTGGCACGCCGGCTCTCACAACGCGCGGCATGAAAGAGAAAGAGATGATTCAGACGGGCGCGTTTATTGCCGAGGCGCTCAACCATCACAAAGACGCGCAGGTGCTCAGCCGCATTCGCAAACAGGTGCTGGAGTTGGCGGATGCCTTCCCGCTTTATCCTGAATTGCGCGAGACGGTGGGCGCAGCGTAGAAATACTTCAGTCGGAGAAGTCAGCACGGAATGGAATACACGAATCTTGGTTCCACTGGCGTAAAGGTGTCCCGCATTTGCCTGGGCTGCATGACTTACGGCGCAAAGAGCTGGCGCCAGTGGGTGCTGGAAGAAAATGAAGGCCGTCCGTTTATCAGGCAGGCGCTTGAGTTCGGGATTAATTTTTTTGACACCGCGGACATGTACTCGCAGGGCGTAAGCGAGCAGATTCTCGGCCGGGCGCTCAAGGATTTTGGCCCTTCGCGGGACAAGCTGGTAATCGCAACGAAAGTTTTCTTTCCCATGGGCGATGATCCCAACCAGAAGGGCCTTTCGCGCAAGCACATCATGCACGCGATTGACGACAGCCTGCGCCGTCTGGGCATGGATTACGTTGACCTGTACCAGATCCATCGCTTTGATTACGAAACACCGATTGAAGAGACGCTTGTGGCGCTGCACGACGTGGTAAAAGCCGGAAAGGCGCGCTATATTGGCGCTTCTTCCATGTTTGCCTGGCAGTTTGCACAGATGCTGCATACCTCAGACCGGCTCGGGATCACGCGTTTTGCCACCATGCAGAACCATTACAACCTGATTTATCGCGAGGAAGAGCGCGAGATGATTCCGCTGTGCCGCGCAGAAGGCGTTGGCTTGCTTCCGTGGAGTCCGCTCGCGCGAGGCGTTCTTGCGGGGAACCGCAAGTCTGGGACGCTGCGTTCGCAGGAAGACGATTACACAAAGAAGCTTTACACGCAGGAGGCGGATGACCGCGTGGTGGATTGCGTGGAGCAGATTGCTAAAAATCAAAGCGTTCCTCCTGCCCAGGTTGCGCTGGCGTGGTTACTGCAAAAGCCGGGAATTACGGCGCCCATTGTAGGCGCGTCAAAGCCGCACCATCTCAAGGACGCGGTAAGCGCTTTAAGCGTGAAGCTCACGGCGGAAGAGATTACGCAGCTCGAAGCGGTTTATGTGCCGCATCCAGTGCTGGGACATCACTAATTCCCGTTCAGGGAACTCGTATTCTTTACGTCAGATCGGCGAGTTTCAACTTCCCTTCACTGCCTTTCCAGCTGGACTGAAACTGCTTGTCCACAAACTGCGCGTCATAGTTCCGCTTCTGCGCGCGCAGTGCTTCGCTCAATCCGAAAAGTGAACGCGGATTGCGCGGGTTGCGCTCCAGATCTTCACGAAAGACTTTTTCTGCTTCAGTAGCGTTGCCGCTGAGCAACAGCACAGCGCCCAGCGACTCACGCACGGGATAGAACCAGTCTGGCGGCTCATCATACTTAAGGACATCCTGAGCGGCGACGGCCGCACGCAGCATGGAAATGGCGTTGTATGAATTATTTTTTGCCAGCGCGATCTTGGCTCCCAGCACGTTGAGCGCGACATTCAGGACATCGCGGGTCTTATTGCCGATAGGCTCGGCAAAAACTTCGTCCGGCGGAGTGTTATCAATTGTTTCCTTGATGGCGCGATGCTCGGCTTCCGCATCAGCTACTTTCCCGGTTGCGGCCAGCGCCATGCCGCGAGCAAAGTGCCAATACGCGGTGGTTTTCTTCATGGCAGCAGCGGGCTGTGGCGTCTTCAATATCTCATCCCACTTCTGGAAGCGCACGTCCACGGCAAGCGGGATGGTCATAAAGGATTCGAGCGGCGGGACTTCCTTCACAAAGGGAGCAACATGCGCGGCCAGCATGCCCGCAGCTTTGTGCGCCTCGTCATAGCGGCCGTTCATGCTGGCGCAGGAGGCAATGAAGTGCAGGTTGTGGCTGTAATACATCGCAACGTACATGCTGCCGGGGCCATTGTTCTTGATGAACTCGCGATCGGCTTCAGCAGCAAGCTGGTTGGTCTTGATTCCGCTTTCGAAGTCGCCGGTGCGAATGTAGATGTGTCCGGGCATATGCACAAGGTGGCCGGCGGCAGGCGCAAGCGCCGCAAGGCGCGTGGCGGCGGCAAGCGCGCGCTCCGGATTAGGAGAAGCTTCAAGTGCATGAATGTAGTAATGGATCGCGCCCATATGGTTGGGATCGCGCTTGAGGACTGATTCCAGCGTGGCGATGATGTCTTCTGTTCCGCCTTCCGGCGTGCCATCAGGATGCCACAGTCCCCAGGGATGCAGGTTCATGCCGGCTTCAGCGAAGAGCGTTGCGGCGTCCAGATCGTCAGGAAATTGTTTAGCTACATCGCCCATGGCATTGCGGTAACGCTCCGCCGCCAGCCGATGGTCAGCCTTGGGATCGGCGGGAAAGCGCAAAGCCATGGCGGCAATGTAAGCCTTCTCATTTGGAGCAGCGTTGGCCGCCAGTTCGCCGGCTTTCTGGATGGCATCATGCGCCAGCTTGAAGCGATCGGGGTCGGCAGGATCGTTATAGTTCGGCCCAACAGCCTCGGCCATGCCCCACCACGCCATGGCAAGTTTAGGATCGAGCTTGGCCGCCTGCTGGAAGGATCGCCCGGCTTCTTCATGATTGAAGGCGTAGATCAGCCGCAGACCCTGGTCAAAAAACTTCTGCGCTTCGGCGTTGGTAGTGGAGACAGGATGATGCAGGTCACCAAGGCCGTCCATAAGAGTGACCGGCGGCTTTGCGGCTGGTGGATGGTCCGGGTGCTGGGCAAGGATTGGCCCACAACAAGCGAGAGCAAGCAAGGCCGATGCAAAACGTTTCATCTTTGATTTCTCCTTATAGGGGCCCCTACCCCCCATGCTCATCCCAATTTGGCGTGCACTTCAGAGCCGGTATCCCAATTCATCCCAATTTGGCGTGTACTTCAGCGACATACTTCAAACTGGCGCAGAGTTCGGCCCATTCGTGTTTCGGCAGAGGGTCACAACCTGTCTGCGGAATTTCGCTATCCCGTTTCTTGTTTGGTTGGGAGCTAGGAGAGAATAGCGCACTCCCATTTGTGCGTCCATTAGGAAGTAGGACATTCCATCAGGAAGTAGTACATCTTGAGCTCCTCTCACACCGGGCCGGCGGTCGCAGGAACGCCGCCGGCATCAAGGTGTGTTGAGGAAATCACGCTGTTTGCGCGTTCGGGAAAAATTGCTGCCTTAATGCCTTGCGAAAGGCCTCGTCACCCATTTTCCGCCGCGATTCATACCAGTCCTTTGCATCGTCGCCAGCGATATATATGAGCTGGTCCTTACCGTCGGTGGCCGCCTCATAGATGACTTCTGCGATCTGCGCCGGCGAGGAATAGTTTTTGGCATTTTCAGGATCTCTGAACGCCGAGAGTATCCGGTCCGCGTCTGCCTCATACGCAGGATGATGACCGATCACCATCGAGCCGAAGAAATCCGTGTTCATTCCTCCTGGCAGCACGGTCTTAATGCCGATGCCGAACGGCGCCAATTCAAAGCTCATGGCCTCGCTCCATCCTTCTGTGGCCCACTTGGTTGCGATATAGCTCGAATTGAACGGCAGAGCGACGATGCTGCCGATCGACACTGTGTTAATAAAGAGCCCAGCCCGTCTTTCCCGGAAGTACGGAAGGAATGCGCGGGTCGTGCGAACCGTGCCCATCAGATTCGTGTCAAACTGGCGCAGCATCACCTCATCGGTCAGACCTTCGAGAGGCCCCGCAACTCCGTATCCGGCGTTGTTGAGGATGACGTCAGCGGTCGGACCGAACTTCTCCGCTGCCCGTTGAACCTGATCAACTTGAGTGACATCGAGAGCGTACTTGGTCACGCCATCCACCTGGTTCAGGTCTGCTTCCTTTTCCGGGGTCCGCATGGTTGCAATGACGTTCCAGCCGCGTGCGGCGAACAATTTTGCTGCGGCTTTTCCAAGTCCTGACGAACTGCCAGTAATAAGAATTGTTTGTTTCCTGTTCATGATCGTTCTCCTTTGTTGTATTTGGTCTCGCTTCATGGGATTACTTTGCCAATTTCCTTCCGATACGTCCAAGACATTGTTTTTATCGAATCAATCGCAATAAAGTATCAGAATGGAATTACGACATTTGCGATATTTCGCCGCAGTGGGTGAGGAGCAGCACTATGGACGCGCTGCGCAGAGGCTGCGCGTAGCTCAACCGGCTCTTTCCCGCCAGATTCAGGATTTAGAAGATGAAGTGGGTTTCAAATTGTTTGAACGCCTGCCGCGTGGCGTGAAGTTGAGTTCGGCCGGCAAGCTGTTCCTGGAAGACGCGCGGCGTATTCTTCAACAGGTGAATGAGGCTACTGCGCGAGCCGCCGGGGTGGCCCAAGGCCGATCCGGGACGCTTCGTATAGGCTTCATGGAGAACGCGTCGTGGCATGGCGTCGTACCCGACTCCCTGCGGAAGTTCAGGGAACGTCATCCTGACGCGGAGTTGAAACTCAACCCGGCCTCGAGTGCAGATCAAATCGAAGAAATCCGGTCAGGTCGTGTTGACGCTGGGTTTCTGTACAACATACTTAAGGACGAGGGCGAACTGGATCAACTGTCAGTTGCCATAGAACATCTCAAGCTGGCTGTTCCCAAAGGTCATCCCTTGATCAGAATAAAGAGACTCCGCTTGCGTGACTTGGTGGATGTCCCCTTCATATGGTTTCCCAGGCGAGAAGGGCCTGCATTCTACGACCACCTGATGCAGGAATGTTATCGCGGTGGCCTGAAGTCTCCGCGTATCGTTCAGGAAGCCGGAAACGAAGCTACAGTCCTTAGTCTTGTCTCCCATGGCATGGGCGTGGGGTGGATCAACGAAACAGCACTGTGGCGGTGCCCGAAAAACGTAGTCATTGTGCCTGTAAGCGATTTGGACATTCCGTTGCCGGTGGTTCTTGTTTGGAGAAAGGACAATAACTCTCCTTTATTGGCGAGTTTTATCGCGGATGTTCAGGAGCTGAGCAGATGATGAGCCAGGTGATTTAGAGCGGATGCGTAGACCGGCGCCGAATGCCTTAGCAAGCCCTGGCATAAAGCTCTATCCCCGGCTCGCCCTTAACGGCGCTGAATTTCTCTGCAGCTTCCTCATCCCACGTATCCAGCGCTCATAATCATTGGCCTTGTTCTGGAAATATTTCGCCGCTTCAGGATGAGGCAGGATCAGGAATTTTTCTTCCTGCATGGCTTTCATCACGTCGTCGGCCACCTGCTCCGGCTCCAGCGCACCTTCCAGCAAAAATGCGCCGCCGGCGAACTGAGCTTTGAGCAGCATGTCAGTCTTCACGCCCTGCGGACAAAGAGCCGAGGCGCGGATTCCCTGTTCGCCATAAGTAATGGCAAGCCATTCGGCAAAGCCGAGTGCAGCGTGCTTGGTCACCGAGTACGGCGCGGAGCCGATCTGCGTAAGTAGGCCCGCGGCGGAGACGGTTTGCAGCAGATAGCCTTCTTTGCGGGCGAGCATCTGTGGCAGCACGGCACGCGCAGCGTAGATATGGGACATCACGTTCACGCCCCAGCTCCTCTCCCAGTCGCGATCAGGAGCTTCCGGGCCGCCAGCAGCGCCAATGCCTGCATTGGAGCAGAAGATGTCCACTTGGCCGAATTTGTCTGTGGCCATTGTGACCAGGCGCTGCACGTCAGATTCTTTGCTTACGTCGGCAATGGCGGCGATGCCGTGGATCTCTTCCGCTACGCGGTTTGCGCCGTTGGCATCAACGTCGGCGACGATGACGGCCTTTGCGCCTTCTTTAGCAAAGCGCAGACAGAGCGCCCGGCCGATTCCGTTTGCGCCGCCGGTGACGATGATGACTTTGTCCTGGATCTGCACGGGCGAGAATCTTACCACTGATAAACACGGATAACACTGATCAGAAAAATCTTAGAAACGCGGGGGAACGGAGGCAGCGGAGGATTTTTGTGGGGTCACTCCCCGACATTAATCGGAATCAATTTTCCGGTTACTGCTCTCCTCCGTGTTTCAAGGTTTTCAGAAGCTTTACGAAGATAAGAAAGAGTAAGAGGCGCGACTCTTTACGCGCCTCTGGGTTTAGCTGCTTGCTAATTGCTAATTGCTGTTTGCTAATTGCCAGTTGCTAATTGCTCATTGCGGAAACGGAGTCCCCGCGGGATCGGAAGCCAGGTTCGGATTGCATGCCAGAGTTTCCGGCTGGCTGGCCGGCGTACCCGGATTCAGGTTCGGAGAGGTGAAGTCAAAGAACTCATCCATGTCCGGCTGTGCCGCGTCACGGGCATTGAGGTTTGGCAGGTTGAAGCGCTTCTCTATGAACTTCAACACGGCCGTGTAATCCATGGGCGTATGTGAAATGTAATGCGGCTTGACAAAGGGGGAAACAATGATCAGCGGCACGCGGAAGCCGGTACGAACAAAGTCATCCGGGGGATCGCCGGCTCTGAGATCGCGCGGCTTGATGCCGTCAGGGCTGGGTACGTGCATGACGCTGGCATCAGTTGCATACTTGCCCGGACCAACGGCTTGGCCGCTTGCCCCAACATTCAGCTCCTGGATTGGCCGGCCATCAATCATAGGACTCACGTGATCGAAAAGACCCCCGCTTTCGTCAAAGGTCTCAATGAAAACCGAGTCCTTCCATGAAGGGCTGTTGATCAGTGCGGTGAAGAGCGAATTTACGAAGGCTGCTCCGTGCTGAAGATCGTCAGTCGTGCCTGGGTGCTCGTCTCGTCCGGAAGAGAAGCCGGGTTCGATATACGAGAAAGCAGGCAGAGTATTGTTCTGCATGTCTGTCAGGAATTGTGAGATCGGCACAATGTGGTTTTCCACGGTGCTGGCATACGGCTGGAAGTTGCGCAGATTGGCGATCAGCTTGCCATCAGGCTGGCGATCAACGGAGTAAATCTTCCACGAAATGCCCGCGGCATCCAGAAGCTGGAAGATGGTCTTTGCATTCAATGATGTGTTTGTATCCGCCGGCGGATGCACCAGCCCTTGCGATGTTGCCGCCATGGAGTAGAGGCGCGCATCTTCAGTCTGTACCGGCGCTGGAGTGTACCAGCGGTCAGAGGTGGCGAATTGGGTCGCAAACCAGTAAGGCGAGGGCAGCTCAGCCTGGGTATAAAAGCCCATAGAGCGCACGCCTTCAGTGTCGGGATCGCCGTCAAAGGTGGCTAGTCCAGCGGCGGTGTGAACAAAACCATCGAGCAGCAGCGGAGCGTTATCGTCCAACTGGAACCTGTTTGCATCGCCGTGTGACTCAAGCCATGCGGCAGTCGTATTAAAGATGCAGCCGGTGGTGAGGTGAAAATTTTTGATGTTCTGGCCGTCATCACCTGGATTGGTAAAGGTCTGTTCCAGGTCGTCGGCATCTCGTCCCAGGCCAAGACTGGCGCGATAGTCATTGATCTTGCCGAAGTACGCATCAAAGGAGCGGTTCTCCTGCATCATGAAGATGATGTGGTTGATGCTCTGCAAGCCCTGCGCGGGTGTGGGCGAGGGAGAGGGAGTTGGAGTTGGCGCTGCACTGCTGGTGTTTACTCCCTGACAGCCTGTGAGGAGAAACAGTCCCAGCAAGGCAAAACAACATACGAGGGGAACTTTTTTGAGTGAAGTCATAGCGCGTACGTCACCGTAAAAATAAGAATGGCTGCCCGCCCGATTCGATCAAGCAGCAGCTCTGCTTTCTTCTCTCTGATGTAAAGACAGAAATTGGCGTTGGCTGAGGAATTACTTAGACTTGACATCCTCAGCAGCTGTTCTGACATCGAAAGTTTTTAGCTGCTCTCAATGGGAAATTTGCGCGGCGTGAGAGTGCACTTCGTTTTGCTTTTGGGGTCCAGGGATGAGAATTGCTGTAGTGGGTTCAGGTTACGTAGGCCTTGTCGCGGGTGCTTGTTTTGCTGAATTAGGTCACCAGGTCCTTCTGGTGGACAACGATGAGCACAAGATTGCAGCTTTAAACCGGGGTGAGTGCCCCATCCATGAAAAGTTTCTTCCTGAGCTGTTGGAACGTCATCGTGGCAGGCGGCTGGGTTTTACCGGCGATCTGCCAGACGCGGTGCGCCGCAGCCAACTGATCTTTATTGCAGTAGGCACTCCGCCTAAAGATGACGGTGATGCCGACCTTTCTTACGTTGAGTCAGTGGCGCAGGGCATTGCCGGCGCGATTGACGACTATAAAGTGGTGGTAGAAAAGAGCACGGTGCCGGTCTATACCAATAGCTGGGTGCGCAAGATTATGTTGCTGAACGGAGCTCCGGCTGAGCTGTTTGACGTGGCGTCAAACCCGGAGTTTCTCCGTGAAGGCACAGCCGTGGCGGACTTCCTCTATCCTGACCGGATCGTGGTGGGCGCAGACAGCGAGCGCTGCAGCGACATGCTGGCCAGGGCCTACCAGCCGCTGGTGGATGGAAGCTACTTCAAGAATCCTGACGCGATTCCCGGCCCGGTTACCGGCCCGTTCCAGGCGCGGCTGATCCGTACCAGCGCCAAGAGCGCTGAGCTGATCAAGCACGCCTCGAATGCGTTCCTCGCCATGAAAATATCCTTTATTAATGCGGTGGCGAGCGTTTGCGAGGCAGTGGGAGCGGACGTGGAGCAGGTACGTGAAGGCATTGGAAGCGATTCTCGCATTGGAAACCGCTTCCTGGCTCCTGGGATCGGATACGGCGGATCTTGCTTCCCCAAAGACCTGCTCGCGTTCCGCTCAGTGGCGCGTGAAAATGGCTGCTTCTTTGGCCTGCTGGATGAAACAGTCCGCGTGAATGAAGAGCAGCGGAACCGCTTCATGCGCAAGGTTCGTCGCGCGCTTTGGACGCTGAAAGGCAAGAAGCTTTGCGTCCTCGGCCTGGCCTTCAAGAACGGAACTGACGATCTGCGTGAGTCGCCGGCGGTGGCAATCATCAAGTCGCTTGTGAAGGAAGGATGCTCTGTCACGACCTATGATCCAGCCGCCATGGACCGCGCTAAAGAGGAATTCGGCCCGAGTACCTCAGTCAAGTTCGCGTCCGGTCCGTATGAGGCGTTGGAAGGCGCAGATGCCTGCCTCATCCTGACCGAGTGGGAAGACTTTGCCGCGCTCGACCTGGCGCGAATGAAGAAACTGCTGCGGTATCCCATTGTTGTGGACGGACGCAACCTGTTCAATCCGGCAATGATGGAGGCTGCAGGGCTCAACTACTACAGTGTGGGGCGCCCGGACGTGGTTAGCAAGCGCTCCGCCGCGATTAAGACGGGATTGAAGGAAGCCGCTAAAGCAGCTACGCAGGACGAAGCAGCGGCATAGGCGCAAGACATCAAAAAAAGTAAGGCCGCTTCTGGAGCGCGCGCCAGCAAGAGTAAAGGGCCGAACCGGGGTTACAGGCATGCTTTCCGTTGTAGTACCGATTTATAACGAAGAAGAAAACATCAATGCCTTCCATCAGGCCGTAGCCGGAGTAATGGAGACGATCCAGGAAGAGTGGGAGATCGTGTATGTGAACGATGGCAGCCGCGACTCTTCGCTCTCTCTACTGCTGGAAATTCAGAAGCATGATCCCCATGTCAGCGTGGTGGAATTCTCCAGGAATTTTGGCCATCAGGCCGCACTCACGGCTGGCCTGCAAACTGCTAAGGGAGACGCCATCATTCTTATGGATGGCGATTTTCAAGACCCGCCTGATCTCTTGCCGCAATTGGTGGATGCCTGGAAAAGCGGCGCCAAGGTGGTTATCGCCGAGCGCACCAGCCGGGCTGAGAAAGGTATCCGTGGCAAGCTCTTCCCCCTGTTTTACAAGGTGATGGGGTTCATTTCAGATTTTCCCATCCCTCTGAATGCGGGGATCTTTGGCCTGCTGGATCGCCAACCGGCAGATGCAATCATCAACCTGCAGGAAGGAAACCGTTATCTTCCCGGCCTGCGCGCCTGGGCAGGATTCCCGACAGCATTTGTCTATTATGACCGCGCTGATCGCGCTGCCGGCGAGCCGAAGCAGACCCTGACGCGCCTGATTAAGTACGGTATGGACGCCATCTTCAGCTTCAGTTACAAACCGCTGCGGCTGGGCATGGCGCTTGGGCTCACAGTGTTGGCTTTCACGCTGTTTATGTCCCTGGTGGCAATTGGCAATCTGGCCTTCCATCTCAAATTCTTTGGTATTGTTCCGGGGGCTGGACACATCGGAACGCTGCTGGCAATCCTCTATCTGGGCAGCGTTCAGTTGATTTGTATGGGGCTGCTGGGCGAGTACATCGGACGGATTTACGATGAAGTACGCCGCCGGCCGCTTTATCTGGTGCACAAAATTCATCAGACCAAGGCGGTTCCTGAGGTAGTGAATTACAAATCGGAAGATGTGCTTGCTGCGGTTGTAAAAGATGCCGCAGCTTAGGACTGAACTATTTCTGGTTCTGCCACTCGCCTGAGTGGACAACTAGAGCGGTGTACCTGAGTACCTGATTCCCCCCTTTTTCCTCTCAAATGCGTTTTCCCCTGATTTTACGCGGGAAACGCATGCTCCTCTAGCACAGTATTAAGAGTGAAATCCTATTCATCTAGGGAGTCTTCTCAATATATCCAGAGTAGATGAACCCCTACCCTCCTTCAAGACATAAACGAACCCTAACTCTGAAGGAGTACTGTAGTGAAAAGCGCTGTTAGGTTACTGATGCTCACTCTGACTCTGGCTACCGCATCCTTCGCGGGCGTCACAGTTACTTCCCCTGCAAGCGGAACCACGGCTTCATCCCCGGTCCACGTTGTCGCTTCTGCTGCCTCCACCAATCCCATTACCGCGATGCGAATCTATGTGGATAACGTTAGCGTTTTCCTGACTCTCACAAGCAAGATTGACACCTCTGTGACTTTGCCACAGGGCGCGCACAACATCGTTGTGCAGGCGTGGGACTCCACAGGCGCAGTCTTTAAGACGCCGGTGGCGATCACTGTAAGCGGCACTTCGCCAACCCCAACTCCCACCCCCGCTCCAACGCCAACCACATTCCCCAATCCTCCCTCAACCGCCGTAACCAAGGCAGATATTGATCAGATGGCGGCCTGGGACAGCTGCACCGTTTGCGCCGGAGCCAACGCCAGCGGTCCAGTAGCGACTTACTCCATGGTTGAGAACCAGCTTTCGCCCTCACTGGACGGCAAGTCCGCCAAGTTCAGCATCAGCGGAAGCACTCCGTATTCTGACGCGTTGTGGTGGAAGCAGCTTGGCGCTGTGGATACGGCCACCCACTTGAGATATGACCTCTCCTTTTACATCACCGATCCCACGGCTCCCCAGGCCCTGGAGTTTGACGGAAACCAGTCCAACGGCATCCACAAGTTCATTTATGGTACGCAATGCAATATTGTGGGCGGCCACTGGGACGTCTGGGGCAATGCCTCGGGCAATTGGCTCTCAACCGGTATTCCCTGTTCGGCTCCCACTCCTTTTGTCTGGCACCATCTCACCTGGGAATTCCAACGCACCGCCACCAACGTCGTCTTCGTCGGCTTCACCTATGACGGAGTGACTCATTACGTGAACCGAAGCTATCCGGCGCGTGGCGCCGCAGGGCACGAGTTGAATGTCGCCTTCCAGATGGACGGCAATTCCAAAATGAAGGCTTACTCGACCTGGCTGGACAAAGTCTCTCTCACCTACTGGTAGATCACACTGGTAGGGCTAAGTGTCTCCCTCGGGCCGTGCGAAAGATGCACGGCCTTTATTTTTGCCAGTCAGGTTGAGCAAGAAAAATTCGGCATCAGCGCCAATCGCAGTGTTCTTCTTCTTTTTAGGACTAAGTTTCTGTCTTAATCACCTAGTAGTTCCCGATTTTGACTTTTCTCAGGCGGCAGACGAAAAGGGTTGTTCCAGAGTAGATGCCTCGGTAATCTCCAACACGGTCGCGAGATTGTTCGCGATGGAAAACAAAAACATCCCCTGGAGTAAAAGTTAGTGATGGTAAAAAACACAATTAAAAACTTGTCCATTCTCGCAGTTGCACTGTTCGCTTTTGCGGCCGCGCTTCCTTCGTCGGCACAGACAGTGAAAGGCCAGATCCAGAGAATGAGCGGATGGGAAAACTGCGTTACCTGCGCCGGAATCAACGCGGCCGGCCCTGCGGCCTCAATTTATTCAGCCAGCGGCGTCGCCTCCCCTTCCATGAGCGGAAATTCCAGAGTATTCTCCATCGCAAGTAGCAACCCTTACGCTGACGCCCTGTGGTGGAAGCAGCTTGGCGCTGCCAATGGCGCATACAACCTCAAATATGACGTGTATTTCTACCTGACGGCCCCTCAGAACGCCCAGGCCCTTGAATTTGACACTAACCAGGCGAACGGCCACATGCGCTGGATTTTTGGTACCCAGTGCAATATCGGTGGCGGCCACTGGGACGTCTGGGGTAACGCCAATGGCAACTGGATCTCCACCGGAGTTCCATGCTACATGCCAACCGCTTACAAGTGGCACCACCTGACCTGGCAATTCAAGCGTAATGGCAACTACGTGACTTACGTCTCGTTCACCTATGACGGAGTCACGCACTACCTCAATCGCAGCTACTACGCCCGTCCTTCCGGCGTCAATGAACTGAATGTGGCGATGCAGCTCGATTTGCGCGGCAACCACGCCGCCTACAAAGAATGGGTTGATAACGTAACGCTCACCTATTGGTAGAGCTAAATCTTGCTCCTATCGGCAATGGGTCAACATAGCCCATTGTCGGGACGAAAATAGTCCTGGCTCGAAACATTCCGCATTGCTCCCGGGTTTTCCACAAAATCCGGGAGCTTTTTTTATCAGAAGCTATTTACCTCGCCTTTTATTCGCCGTATAATAGATCGCATATATCCAGCTCTGCTTCATCGGATCCAGCAGAGGGATAAGGCCAGTCTCCCGAGTACACGAGGCGCGCCACGGAGAATCTTGAATGACTGATGAAAGACAGGAAAAGACCAAAGCACTCGATCTGACCCTCTCGCAAATCGAAAAGCAGTTTGGCAAAGGCTCCATCATGCGCCTGGGGAGCAAAGAGGCCATCGTTCCTATCGCCGTGATCTCCACCGGCTCCATCTCCTTTGACGCTGCACTCGGCGTAGGCGGCTTCCCCCGCGGACGCGTCGTTGAAATCTTTGGGCCTGAATCCAGCGGTAAGACCACCGTTGCGCTGCAGGTAATTGCTGAAGCGCAGAAGACCGGCGGCATGGCCGCCTTCGTGGATGCCGAGCACGCGCTCGACCCCATCTATGCCAGGAAGCTCGGCGTTGACGTGGATAATCTCCTCGTAGCTCAGCCGGACTACGGCGAGCAGGCGCTGGAGATCGCCGAGGCGCTGGTCCGCTCGAATGCCATCGACGTGCTGATAGTGGACTCCGTTGCAGCGCTGGTTCCCAAGGCCGAACTCGAAGGCGAAATGGGCGACAGCCATATGGGCCTGCAGGCGCGTCTGATGTCGCAGGCTCTCCGCAAGCTGACTGGCATCGTCTCCAAGTCGCGCACCTGCCTGGTCTTCATCAACCAGATCCGCGAAAAAATCGGCGTGATGTTCGGCAATCCTGAAACCACCACCGGCGGCCGCGCGCTCAAGTTTTACTCTTCTGTGCGCGTGGATATCCGCCGCATCGGTGCGATTAAGGACGGCGAACAGGTCGTGGGCTCGCGTACTAAGGTTAAGGTGGTCAAGAACAAGACCGCCGCTCCTTTCCGTGAGGCCGAATTTGACATCATGTACGGCGAAGGCATCTCCCGCGAAGGTGATCTGCTTGATCTGGGCGTGGCCAAAGAAATCGTCGAGAAATCAGGCGCCTGGTTCAGCTATAAGGGTGAGCGCATCGGCCAGGGCCGCGAGAACGTGAAGCAATTTCTCAAAGAGAATAGAGACATCACTGCCAAGCTTGAAGCCGAGCTGCGCCGTGAGCTGGGATTGAAGACCCTGGCAGCGGAGCCGCCCGCTCCGACTCCAGAGCAGAAACAGCAGGCCGCAGCGGCTCATGCCCGGATGCCGGCGAAACGCTAAAGCAGCCTCGACCGCATTCGGGGGCCACGAAACTTTAAACGTAGAGACGTAGCACGCTACGTCTCTACTCTTTTGCGCATCGGCAACCCTAAGACTCCACCACAGTGCCAACCACAGGTGCTCTCTAATGCATCGTCGCCGGATGGCATGTTGTCCCAACCGCTGGCGGCGTCGGCACTCCTGTTGGCGGCGTGGCCCATGGCTTCCCCGTGAAATCAAAGAAGTCCAGCAAACTCGGCTGGGCCGCATCGCGGTTGGTCAATGCCGGTAGCCCGAACCGCTCCTCCACAAAATGGAGCACCGCCGTATGGTCCATTGCCGTATGTCCAACATAGTGCCGCCGCGCAAATGGCGACACAATGAAGTTCGGCACGCGGAACCCTAGCTGCGCGCCAAAACCCTGATGCCCAGCCGCCGCAGCGTCTGCCGCATGCGCTCCCGGGCTGTTGGGCCGCAAATCACAATGGTTGGTGAAAACACCCGCAGTTGTCGGCTGGCATGGCAGGAAGCCGTCAGGATTTACCGCAATCGGGGCAATATCTCCTTCCGCAGGAGCCAATGCCGCGCTGGTGTTCTGGTTCGTATGTCCCGGAACCGGCGGAACGTGATCATACGGGCCGCCGCCCTCGTCAAAGCTGAAGAACAGCACCGAATCTGACCATGATGGGCTCGCCATAAATCCATTGATAAGCCCGGCGATCTGCGCCTGCCCCGTCAGGATTGACTGACCTGAGCCCGGGTGCTCGTCTCCATGACCGAAATTGGCTTCGATAAACGAAAATGCGGGCAGAGTTTTGTTTCGTGCGTCGGTAGTGAACTGGCTGACCGGCGCAATGTGAGTGGAGTCCACCGTAATCACCCCGGTCGAACTCTTAAAGATGTATTTTCCGCTGTAAGTAAAATATTTAAACAGTGTTGACGGGCTGCCATTAGCGTCCGTGGCTGAGTAGTAGATCTTCCAGGAGATGCCGTGCTCATCCAGCAACTGGAAGATCGTCTTGGCCGTCAGCTGCGGCGCGTGATCGTCATTACCCGGATCAAAAACGTAACCCTGCGTAGTTCCGCCGGACATTGTCGCCAGCCGGTTCGGGACCGTCTTGCTCGCCACCGGTGAGAACCAGCGATCAGAGAGCGCAAACTGCGAGGCCATAAAGTAGTAATAATTCAGCTCAGGTGCGCCGGCAGTGCTGGTGTCTTCATAGAAAGCCATGGCCCGCTCGCCGATCGTGTCCGTAAATACGCCGCTGCCCACGCCGGACTTGGCGAAGTTCTCTGCCACGTGCACAAAACCATCCATCAGGATCTTCCGCGTGGTGGTGAAGTCGAAGCGGCTTACGTCGCCAAAGCTCTCCAGCCAGGCAGACGTCATGTCATCCAGGCAGCTGCTGCTGGTATGGAAGAGCGGGAATGACTGTCCTTCGTCGTTCACGTTGCTGATGGTGGTCAGCTTGTCCTCGATTCCGTCCACGTCATACACATGCTGATCATCGCCCACGTTCCAGCCGCGCGCTCTGCGATACGGATTCAGCATTCCAAAGTAGCTATCAAAGCTGCGATTCTCCTGCAGCATAAAGATGATGTGGTTCACAGCATTGATGCCGGGTGGTGGAACCGGAGTGGGAGTAGCAGTCGGAGTTGGGGTGGGTGTTGGCGGCGGAGGCGTTGGAGTTGGCGTGGGACTCGGCGTCGGTGTTGGTGTCGGCGTAGGAGAAGTTGTGACCGTAATGCTCTCTGAAGAGGAGAAGAAGAAGCCTGTCGAATCCCATGCGCGGATCACGATGGCATGCTTGCCTGCAGTCAGCGAAATCACCGCCGTTAGCGATGCATTTGTGCTCTTCGCCTTCTGCACTGAATCGATATACAGGATCATCGCGGTGACCGTATGCTCGGCATCGCGAGCGCCTGCCGAAAAGGTCACAGGCGAGCTGACTGTCGCCCCGTTTACCGGCGAGCATATCTTTACCGTTTTATCGAGTGTTGCCGTGCAGGTGGTTTGCGCAGAAGCGTCCTGCTCAAACACGAATGAGAACAGGAAAAGCAGAATTGCCGCTGAGAAAATACGATACGACATTGGGGCCCCTAAAACTTTGAATCTCAAGAACAGCTTGCGAAGTAACTGCAATAAAAATGAATGATTCTTGAGGGCTGAACCTTCAGCCCCAAATCCAGTACAGCCGTTTCTTAGATAGGAACCGGGTGCAGCATACGGGGTTGTACCCAGGTGAGCAGGTTATTTTTTTAAATCCAGAGCGAAGCAAGGGAACCCTGTTCCCTAAAATAGCTTCCCGGCTTCGCCCTGATTTTTGTTAAGCCTTAGCTCCATCGGGCTATAGGGCCCGTCACCGTTTGCGGGATTCGGGATTTCAGAAAAGCTAAGGCAACAACCCATACACCGTCAATTGATTCGCTGTTCCAACATAGACGTGCCCGTTGGCAATCGTAGGCGAAGTAAATTTGAGTGCATTGCCTGCCGTGTCGCGCGTCCCAGCCTGCGTGCTGTTATAGAGTTCGCTCAGTGTAGCTCCGTCATACGCATGCAGCACCGCAGGTCCAGGCGTGTTCACACCACCTTCTGGAGTGCCGCCGGCATACGCGTGCAGGTCAAGTGTCCAGACAATCGAACTTGTTCCATTCGTCGAAATCATCGGTGACGTTCCAGGATAAAGAAATGTGTTGCTTGTCTGGGCCGCTGGCGCAGTGGAAAGCAGGCCGCTTGAGAACATAAAGCGTGAGAGCGGCTCATTCACCTCGCCGATATAAATCGAAGAGCCCAGAACTGCAGGCGTGGCAAACAGCCCGTTCGTCGGCTCAGGATTTCCCAGCGTCAGTGTTTGCACGTCACTATTAGTCGTTGAATTGAACTTCCCCATGTTGTCGCGATTAACGACATAGAGCTTGCCATCCTTGCCGCCCACAATCACCAGGTTCGGCGCAGCAGCTCCAGTTTGCGTCGGCGGCAATATCGGCCCGCCCGCGCCAAGGTCCAGATCGTGTGCAGTCAGGTCCGCCTCATTGGATGGGGTGAAGTAATCCAGGCGCACCAACGCTCCCGACTGCAACGCCAGCTTCAGCACTGTATTGCCTGAATCCGGGCCGCCGGTATTGAGGTCAAAAGGTCCATTGCCTGTAGCGACATAGACGTTGCCTGCAGGATCGGCAGCCGGCCCGTCCCCACTCTGCCAGATCGCAGTTGCGCCCTGGTTCGGGCTTGTGCAAAAGAGACTGACCTGATGCAGCACGCCTGTGCCCGCCGCGCTATAAACGAACAACCAGCCGTTATAAGGAAGTTGATCGCCGTTCGACCCATACGCGATATAGACATTCCCATTCAGCAGCAACAATGCGGGCCGTTGCAGATGCTGCTTCGGCACAAAGGGCACGCGGCCATTCACCGCCAGCGCCGGATAAGTGCCTGGAACCGAACCTTGTATCGTGATTGGTCCGCCAAACTTTTCTGCGCCTGTAGTCAGGCTAAGCGCATGCAGCCGGTGAACGATGTTCCCGTGTTCGTTAGTCGAGACAGAGACGTAAAGCGTGCTGGTTGAGGTGTCAATCACCGGCGTGCTGCTGATGCTGATCTCAGGCGCAATCAGTGCGTTCGCCGGTTTTGTGATCGTGTTGATTCCTGCCGCAGGATTGATAAAGCTCCGATGCCAAAACGGTGAAGTGGTCTTTCCATCAGCATCAAAGGCATAGACGCTCGAGTGCTCGGTCGCGACAAAAACTACATTGTGCTTGGCGCCCGCAATGGTCAGATTAGCCACATGCAGCGGCTGCGCGTAAATTTGCCCGTCCACGGAACGCGAGAAGACTTTGCCAAACGAGCTTGATTTCACCGTAGCCGAGGTAAGCGCGAACTCCTGCAGATTCACGCCGCTGCGGAACTTGTCCGCATGATAGGTAAACATGCCCGGGTAGTCGGTGACCCACACCGTCGCCTTTCCTACTGCCGTGGATTGCACCACGCTTTTAGCCGTGATCGTATGCGTGCTCCGTTTGGCTGGCGGATGGTAAAGTCCCGATGAAGAGATTGTTCCCACGGTCGAATTGCCGCCCACAATCCCATCCACCGCCCATACGACAGTATGGTTCGTGGTATTCACCACCGTCGCCGTGAACTGCTGCGGCTCAGTCAACGTAAGAGATGTTCTCACAGGGTGCACCGTCACGCCGACGGCAGCAAAGGCATTGATTGAACATACAAAGAAGCAAACTGAAAGAAGGGAAAAAACTAAGATTCCGCGCGATTTCATAAACTAACTCGATTCTGCCAGGGGGAAGCTGCTGCTGCTTTGTTGGAAGTCTGGTCCAAAGCGCGGGATGCTCAATTGAGCTGGGAATGGCTTTTTTTTATGCTGGGAGAGAAAGTTAGTTCGCAAATTTTAACAATCTAAGTATTCTTCCTTTACCAGACTGCTTCTGGATTTTATTAGTGAAACGAATCTTCAGAGTCATGTTGCTGTTGCTTTGCGCGCTCTACCTTAGCCTGCTCGTCTTCGCCATCTTTCTCTCAGAGGGCATGATCTTCTTTCCTCATCCGTCCTCTTATGCAGATTCGCCTGAGGTCTTGAAGATCACGACCGCTAACGGCAACAAGATCTCTGCCATTTATCTTCCCAACCCCGTGGCAAAATTCACCCTGCTGGTGAGCCACGGCAATGCTGAAGACCTTGGAGACGACCGGCCCTGGCTGGAAGACCTGCGCCGTGCAGGGTTCAGCGTCTTTGCCTATGATTACGAGGGTTACGGCACCAGTGAAGGTAAGGCCACGGAAAAAGCTGTCTATCAGGATGAAGCCGCAGCATACGATTATCTGGCCATCAACCTGAAAACCTCGCCAGATCGCATCGTCATCTTCGGACGTTCCGTCGGCACAGGCCCGGCAACTTACATCGCCGCGCGAAGGCCCGCTGCCGGTCTGGTCCTGCAAAGTCCTTTTGTCTCAGCCTTCCGTGTGATGACCCGCATCCCGCTGCTTCCTTTTGATCGATTTCCCAATTACAAACACATTCGCCACGTTCATTGCCCGGTCCTGATCATGCACAGCCATGGCGACACGGTGATCAGATTCTGGCATGGGCAGAAGCTCTTCGACCTAGCCAACGAACCCAAACAGTTCTTCTGGGCAAAGAATGCCGATCACAATGAGATGGAACTTGCTGAGGGCTATACGGCAGCTCTGCAGAAATTCTCAAGATTGCTGGAAGGGAACAAACTCAGCACAGCAGAACATCGCTAAGAACCAGCCGCTGTCTCGCTTTCACTCCGGCCGCCAGACCGCAGATCAAATGCCAGCCGCAGCACGTAATGAACGCCGGAAACAATCGTCAGCGCAACCGTCAGATAGATAGACCAGCGCTTGCCCAAACGTGCCCAATTTGACCCGGTGATCTGATATACCAGCGCCATGGGTACGCTGACAATCTGCATCAATGTGTTGGCCTTGCCAATCCAGCTTGGCCTGAAAACTTTCATCGTGCCTGTTGCGTAGAGCAGCGTGCAAACAATCAGAATAATAATGTCGCGGCTGAAGACCAGAATAGTCACCGGCCAGCGAATGATGTGATTGATGGAGAGCATCAGGAACATCGTGCTGAGCAGCAGCTTGTCCGCGATCGGATCCAGATACTGGCCCAGTGTGGTCTTCTGTTCCAGCGCGCGGGCCAGCAGACCATCCAGCCCGTCGGTGATTCCGGCGGCGACAAAAATCAACAACGCCCAGCGATAATTCTGCTGTTGAATGGCAACCACCACAAACGGAACAAAGATCAGCCTCGTCAGCGTAAGCAGGTTGGGCGCGGAGCGGAGTTGGCGAAGCATTACTGCTGCTCCTGAAAATATTTTCTGATGTCGAGACCGGTCTTGGCCTTGAACTGCTCTGCCAGTGACGGCAGCTCTCCATTGCGGCCATCCACCTCAATGCGCTGCACGCGATGCATCGGGAAGAACACCACGCTCGGTGTCGCGCCTTCGTGGGATTTCACCATCTGCGTGAAATCGTCTAGCGACTGCAAATCCACGCCGCGCAGGCTCACGCCCGCAGGGGTGAGCGCCTGAATCACGCCCCAGAATTTCTCGCGCGGGTTTTGCAGGGTAACCAGGACCAGTTGTCCGGTATTCATGTGCGCAGTCTCTGCCCAATCTAATTTTCAGCGATCTGCCAGGGGATGTGCCATCTAGAGTACCACGGTTAAACGCACAGAACGTGCATCAGGCGGAGACCGTGCTTGAGCGCTCTGCAGCCTTCAATGCCTGGATGCATTGCTCTGCCATGCAGGCTGCGCCCGCCACGTTTGGATGTCCTGCCGAAGAGAGCCGGCATTGCCGCATCTGCAGCGGCCCGGTCGCAACCAACGCTGCAGTCGCCTCCCTTGCCTGCGCGACCTCATCTGGCGCGCGCTCCGGATCGTCCAAATCCAGTTCCCACACCAGCGACTGCGGCGCATACGCGGCATTCGCTTCCGTCATTCCAGATTCAACGAACAGTGCACGTGTTGCTCCGGCTTCGCGGTTCACGCTCTCTGCCGCGCCTCGCATCAGGCCGTTCGACAATCTCCAGAACCGCAGGCAATGCTCAACAACCGCATCGCGAAAGAGATCAGGCTCGCAAACCGGAGCAAACTGCACTCCGTGCACCAGTGAATACAGCAGCTCAACGCCTTCGCGCCGGCTCTGATGGCTCACTCCCGGGTAATAGCCCAGCAACAGCACCACCGCGTTTGGAAACCGCCGCGTTACTTTTCGCAGCAGCGCAAGCATATCGCGGCCGCAATAGTTGCGCGTGTGCAGCTCCAATTCATATTGCGGAACCATGGGATTGAAGACGCGCTGGATCTCCACGTCATTGATGCCGCCATTCATCAGAACGCAACGGACGTCGCCGGGATCACCTGCGTAGCCATGAAGCTGCTGCAGGATTGTCGGGAAAAAGCACGGGACCTCGCCGGACGGCATGGTCACGCTGTAAGAATCACGCAGCCCGATCTTGGCGCCGGCGTGCGCCAGCATCTCCATCTTCGCCCCAAGATGCCGGGCCACAATCGAGGCGGTCTTATGCTCTTCCGCCAGACCCTGGCCCCAAACCACCGAGTCCCCAATGACGAGAAGAGTGCTCATCAAGTGGGCTCAGTGTAGCAGGGTTTTGCGGGGATACACGGCATTTTTGGCGTGTGTGAAGGCAGTTCAGCAAAGGCGATGTTAGAATAAAAGACGCCATCCGGTTTCTGTAGGCCCGTAGCTCAGTTGGTTAGAGCGCTTCCTTGACACGGAAGAGGTCGATGGTTCGAGTCCATTCGGGCCTACCAGTTCTCTGAATCATTTTAATGAGACAAATTCCACTGAGACTTTTAAATGATAACGAGCTAGTGACACACCTGGGACCCGCTGAACAGCCAATTTAAGATCATCTGGAACTTCCCTCGCAATGATCATACCTCGGCAAGGCCCGTTTCCTAGATGTTGATCAACCCAGCCCATGTAGTACAAGAGTTGACCAATGGTTCTGTTCCTGCCCCTTCCAACCTTTAGCTCAATGACGACAAGACGTTTTTCCTTGTCGACGGCAAGAATATCGATGCGTCCATTTTCTACTGGAAATTCAATTCCTGAACGCCCTTCCGTCTGATAAAGGCTCAGTCCCTGCTCGATGCAGGATAAATTTTCGGCCAGGAAATCGCGGAGATCTGTTTCTGCAGCGAATGCCTGTTCAGCTTCCTCTTCTTCAACTTCCTCTTCAATTTCCTCTTGACCGTTTCTGCCCGCCAAAAAATCTTCGTACTGTTGCTTTATTTTAAGTGAACGTCTCTTCTTGTTCTCTCCACCCGGTGTATTCCCATAGGGCCAGTATGCCGATTTAAATGCTTCGAATAATCCTTGTTTTTCAAAAAGCTCAATAATGTAGCCGCGGCGAAGGGAAGATGTATAGGATAAATCCCATTCGATATCCATATTTCTAATTTCATCCACTGCGCTCTCGAGCCCATGGTTTTTCCCAAAAGCGTAGGCAGCCTTTAAAGAAAGCGTCTTCCTTTGATCTTCGATCATAGAAACCAATGCAGCCCGATTCGCTTTACGCGAACCTCACCTTTACATCCGCCCGCTTCGCCAGGTGAATGCTCTCAACAAAGCGCACCTTGCCGCTGTGGCGGGTCATCACGATTGACGAGGTACGCGTGCCTTCGCCAAAGAAGCGCACGCCCTTCATCAGCGCGCCATCCGTCACGCCGGTTGCCGCGAAGATAATGTTGTCTCCGGGCGCAAGGTCTTTGGCTGTGTAAATCTTTTTCTTGTCTTTAATGCCCATCTTTGCCACGCGCTCTTCAAGCTCCGGCGTGTTGATGACCAGGCGGGCCAGGATTTCGCCGTTCAGGCAGCGCATGGCCGCAGCAGTAATCACGCCTTCGGGAGCTCCGCCGCTTCCCATCACCGCGTGCACTCCAGTGCCGATCACGGCTGCGGCAATTCCGGCAGAAAGGTCGCCATCGCTGATCAGCTTGATTCGCGCGCCGGCTTTGCGGATTTCGGCAATAAGTTTTTCATGCCGCGGCCGGTCCAATACCACAACCACCAAGTCAGTGATGTCGCGGCTCAATGCGCGCGCAATGGCCTTCAGGTTCTCCTTCACCGGCGCATCCAGGTCCACCACGCCTTTGCATGAAGGCCCAACCACAAGCTTCTCCATGTAGCAGTCCGGCGCGTTCAGCAAGCCCCCTTTTTCTGAAGCTGCAAGCACCGTGATCGCGCCTGGCGAGCCCGTTGCGCACAGGTTCGTGCCTTCCAGCGGATCAACTGCGATATCCACCTGCGGCAGCCGCTCGCCGTCATGCCAGCCTGCGCCTACTTGTTCACCGATATAGAGCATCGGCGCCTCATCGCGCTCACCTTCACCGATCACGATCGTCCCACGCATCGGGACCGTATCCATGGTGGCGCGCATGGCTTCGGTTGCTACCTGGTCGGCCTTGTGACGGTCGCCGGTGCCCATGGTATGGGCAGAGGCAATGGCCGCCTCTTCCACCACGCGGGCAAATTCCAGCGCCAGCTCAAACTCCATCACATTCGTTATATTTTTCGGCACGGTCTTGGATACAAGGTGAGTTGCCATATCTCCTCCGAATGCTTCGAATGCGGCCTGCCGCACAGCAGATCGTTTCGCTTTGCTCCAGCTAGAACGCGCTAATGCCGGTTACGTGCTCGCCCAGGATCAGCGCGTGGATATCGTGCGTGCCCTCGTAAGTCTTTACCGTCTCCAGGTTCATCATGTGGCGAATGACCGGATAATCGTCCGCAATGCCGTTTGCGCCCAGAATCTCGCGCGCCATGCGGGCGCACTCCAAAGCCATCCACACATTGTTGCGCTTAGTCATCGAGATATGCTGGTGCCCGGCTTTTCCGGCATCCTTCAGCCGGCCAACCTGCAGCGCCAGAAGCTGCCCCTTGGTGATCTCAGTGATCATCCATGCGAGTTTCTCCTGGATCAGCTGATGAGATGCAATTGGCTGGTCGCGGAACTGCTTGCGCACCTTGGAATATTGCAGGGCCGTGTCATAGCAGGACATCGCCGCCCCAATGGCGCCCCAGCCAATCCCGTACCGCGCCTGGTTCAGGCAGGAAAGCGGCGACTTCAGCCCGTCTGTGCCCGGCAGCATGTTCTCCAGGGGAATGCGTACATCCTGCAGTGACAGCCCTGAGGTGACCGACGCCCGCAATGACCACTTGCCATGAACGTCATCCGCCTTGAACCCCGGCCGGTCGGTCTCTACAAGAAATCCGCGAATGCGATTGTTGTGCTCCTCCGACTTTGCCCAGATCACGGCTACGTCAGCAATGGACCCGGAGGTAATCCACATCTTTTCGCCGTTCAACACATACTCATTGCCGGATCTCACGGCGCGAGTCCGCATTCCGCCCGGATTGGAGCCAAAATCAGGTTCTGTCAGCCCAAAGCAACCGATCTTTTCTCCCTTGGCCATGCCCGGCAGCCACTTTTCTTTTTGCGCGTCGCTGCCAAAGGTATAAATCGGATACATCACCAGCGCCGACTGCACGCTGACGAAAGAGCGCACGCCGCTGTCGCCGCGCTCCAGCTCCTGCGTCACCAGCCCATATTCAACGTTGCCCATCCCGGCGCAACCATAACCTTTGAGATTGGCGCCAAAGAAGCCGAGATCGGCCATCGGCTTCACCAACTCGCGCGGAAAGCGGCCCTCGCGGTTGCACTGCTCAATGATCGGCACCACATTGTCTTCAACGAAACGGCGCGCGGTATCGCGCACCAGGCGCTCATCGTCTGTGAGCAGCGAATCAAATTCGATGAAGTCCACGCCTTTGAACTTAAAGACGGGCATAAGCTCCTTCTTTTCTACTCGGTAGGTGTTTGGCTGAGGGGGCGGAAATTCACTGATTAAGACCGCCCACTCAGACGTTCCAAGCTAGCAGAGGCCGGGGACAGGGTCAAACGGCGCAGGGCCAAGGATATCCTTCTCAATCCTCTCAACCAGCCGATACAGCCCCTAAATCCCCTGCCTTATTGAACCGGGGTAATGCGCGGGTCTGGGCCTCTTCCGGCTATGCTTAATCGGGCGAAAACAGGGAGTGTGCCATGAAGAAAATCGGTGCTGCATTGATTCTTTGCTTCAGCTTTGTTTTTACTTTGAGCACGGCTGCGCAAACCAGAGGTGGCCAGCGCATGCAGCTGCTGATGGGCAGCCCAGCTCGTCCTGATCTCAATTCCACCTTGATTGACCTGGACCATATCTCACTGGCAACGCAGAATGACATCAGGAATCTTCATGTAGAGAAATGGAAAGCCGGATGGAAGACCGGCTTCCTCAAAAGCGGCGCACACAAAGACGAGGCGGAGCATGTCGCCAGCTCGTTGCAACGCAACCTCTCAACGGCTTTGCCGGCCTTCATCCGAGATGTGCAGACTTCACGTGGCGGCGTCTCGGCAACTTTCCGGCTTTATGATGACGTAAGCCTGCTTTGCGAAGCGTTGGATTCGCTCATCACCACCAGTGAGGCCGCAGGCAAGAAGTCTGACGCAGCGCCCTTGGAAGAAGATTACTCTGCCTTGACGCGCGTGCGCCGTTCGCTCGCCACCTATGTCCAGCAGTCGGCAACCACATTGGAAACCCATGGCAAGGCCCCGACTGTCAGCTTTATAACTCCAACAATGCCGATGATGACATCGTCCCAGCGTGCGAGCTCAGCTCCTTTGCCAGCCCCGCAGCGGGCAGTGGCAGCTTCTTCAACGCAGGTGGTGACTGAGCAGGGAGTCAAAAAGATCATTATTGATGACACAATTCCTGAAAAGAAATCGGCCCCTGCCTCTGTGAACAAAAAGAAGGCCGCGGTGACATACTCCAATCTGTAGTGCACTCCGCGCGCCGTGATTGCCAGCACTTCTGGATAACAAAAGATCTTGTCACGCAAATATCAGCTGAGCGCCAGCGAAGGCTACCGCGCTGAGCTGATGTGATTTGGCCTGCTGCAGCACTGCTTCCCAGCGCTTGCTCACTGTCGTTTACGCGCAAAATTGCATACAATAAATGTTTATTTTTAAAGGATCGGGAGAGATTCATTGGCCAACCTTGTGCGGGCAAAAATTTCAGCCCTGGGAACATACGTACCTCCTCGCTTACTCACCAACGCTGACCTGGAAAAGATGGTTGAAACCTCCAACGAATGGATCATCGAGCGCACCGGCATACGGCAGCGCCACATTGTTGACAAGGGCATGGCCACCTCTGATCTTGCAATTCAAGCCGCTAATGGCGCATTGAAAGAGCGCGGCATTCCGGGCAGCGAAGTCGAAGCCATCTTTGTTGGAACAGTCACGCCAGACATGTCCTTCCCTGCCACAGCATGCATTGTGCAGGACAAAATTGGCGCCAAAGGCGCCTGGGGATATGACATTTCTGCCGCGTGCTCCGGGTTCGTGTACTCCCTGCAGACGGCCGTGAAGTTTGTGGAATCAGGCGCGCACAAAAAAGTTCTGGCCATTGGTGCTGACGTGATGACCTCCATCATTAACTATCAGGACCGCGCCACCTGCGTAATCTTTGGCGATGGCGCAGGCGCGGTTCTGGTGGAACCTGCCACGGACGATAACTACATCATGGATTTCACTCACGAAGTTGACGGCTCAGGAGCATGCTCGCTTTATATGCCGGGTGGAGGCAGCCGCAACCCTGCAAGCCATGAAACCGTGGACAAGAAGATGCATTACGTCCACCAGGACGGCCAGGCTGTTTTTAAGTATGCTGTGCGAAAAATGGCCGAAGCCTCTGAGACGGTGCTCACGCGCAATGGTTTTAAAGGCAGCGACGTAAAGTTGTTTGTCCCGCACCAGGCGAACAAGCGGATCATTATGTCCGCCGCTGACCGGCTTGGCCTGAAAGAAGATCGCATCATCATCAACATTGATGAATTCGGTAACACCACGGCGGGAACAATCCCGCTTGCCCTAGAAAGCGCGCGCCAGCAGGGACGCCTGAAGAAAGGCGATCTGGTATTGATTGCCGCCGTTGGCGCTGGATTTACTGTAGGCGCGACGCTGCTGCGGTGGGCGTGCTAAGAGTGTGTAATCCCGAGCGGGGCGAGGGAACCCTATAGCCGCCTCGCTTTGGGAGTCCGGCCACGAATGCATATTTCCTTCGCATTTGTTCACTGATGGGGGTCCTAAAGAATTATTGCGTGAGTATAGGGATCCCTCGCTCACTGGGGACTTCGGAAAAACTATTTCTGCTTCTTAATATCCTCTCTCCGCTTCGCCGCTTCCTTCGGATACTGCGGTTCGGTCATGCTGACCGGATCGAGGATTTCTTCAATCTCTTTTTCCGTGAGCAGCTTCTTCTCTCGCGCAATATCAATGATTGAGCGCCCTGTCGCCACCGATTCCTTCACAATCTCCGCCGCCTTTTGATAACCGATGTACGGGTTCAACGCGGTAGCCAAAGAAACCGTGCTCTGCGCATAGAATGCATTCCGCTTCTCATTGGCCGTAAGGCCCTTCACGCACTTTTCAGTAAAAACCCGCAGCATGTTGGTCAGGATCGTGATTGACTGCAGTACGTTGTAAGCCATGGTTGGCATCATCACGTTCAGTTCAAGTTGGCCGCCCTGAACAGCCAGCGCAACCGCCGTGTCGTTCCCAACCACTTGAAATGAAACCATCGCGGCCAGCTCGGGCATCACAGGATTGATCTTGCCCGGCATGATCGAAGATCCGGGTTGCAGTCCAGGCAAATTGACTTCAGCAAAGCCGGTGTTAGGCCCGGAGGAGATCAGGCGCAGATCGTTCGAGATGCGGATAATCTCCAGCGCAAGGTTGCGCAGCGCCGCTGAAACCTGCGCCATGCAGGCGTTTGATTGCATGGCCCAGCGCATGTCCGCCGCCGGCGCGAGCTTCTGGCCGGAGATCGTCGCCAGATTGGCTACCGCTTTTGCGCGATAGTCAGGATGCGTGTTGATCCCAGTCCCCACGGCCGAACCTCCCAGTCCAAGTTCGCGCAGCGAATCACCGGCGTGGCGGATATCGTCAATGGCTTTGCGCATGGCCACGCCGTAGGCGGCAAACTCCTGCCCCAGCCGGATGGGCACCGCATCTTGCATGTGTGTGCGCCCGGACTTCATGATGTTGTAAAACTCTTTGCCCTTGGCCTCAAAGGCCGCAGCCAGCGAATCCAGCACGGGATAAAGTTTTTCCAACTCCAATAGTGTCGCCACGCGCATCGCAGTTGGAAAAACGTCATTGGTGGACTGGCCATAATTCACGTGGTCATTGGGATGAACGGTGTACTCACCCAGCTTGCCGCCCATTAGCTCGGTGGCGCGGTTCGCGATGACCTCATTTGAATTCATGTGGAAGCTCACGCCCGCACCGGCCTGGAAAACATCGACTACAAAAGAGCCATCCCACTTGCCGCCCACCACCTCTTTTGCGGCCCGCATAATGGCATCCGCTCGCTGGTCATCCACCAGTCCAAGTTCTTTGTTGGCTTGCGCGGCGGCGTACTTCACCATGCCGATCGCGCGGATCAACGTGGGATTGGCACGCATGCCGGAAATGGGATAGTTCTCCACGGCGCGCGCCGTCTGCACGCCATAGTAAACGTCTGCGGGAATCTCTTTGATGCCGATAGAATCTTTTTCCTGGCGAAATTGCTGGGCCATTTTTTCCTCTTTATGAGAGCAGTAAGTCAGCTACCCAAACAGCAATGGGCAAAACTGGAAATTATAAACTGCCGCGAACGTCGCGGCACGAGCAGCTAAAATAGCGATAGGCAACGAACATGTTAGAAGGCATTCAAGCACTATTTGGCTTCCAGCCGAAACGCTCTGAGACCGATCTGAAAATCGATCAGGCGCTGGAAAATGCGGAAGCCCTTGACCACTACTTCTTCTTCTCTGATCACGCCGATGCGGAATCCGCTGCCGAGCGCCTTGAGCAGCGCGGCTGGACCATGCAATCCCTGAGCCTCAATGCGAGCATGGAGAAGTGGCTGCTCCACATCCGCCAGCCGGGCAAAATAGAGAACCTGCACGCGCTTCAGGACGAACTCGACCTGTTCGCCGACGAGCACCACGGCGAGTACGATGGATGGCAGGTTCCCGGTAGTGAGTTCCTTTGAGACTCACTACCGGGGACCGTATCAGCGTCTAGCAATTCGCTTGTGAATTGCAGGCCTTTAGGCAGACGTCATCGCGAAGCGATGAACCTCCTACGTGATAGAGAACCCGTAAACAGACTCTCCTCCGCTACAATTTCCTCATGTCAAAGAAAGACTGGAAGACGCGCCTCATCCATTCTGACGCATCGGTTCCCGAAGGCTTTCATTCGCTGGCGACGCCTGTCTATCGTGGCTCCACAGTGCTGTTCCCGAGTGCAGCAGCGGCCACTGACCAGTGGAACCAGCATGAGGTCGGCTACACCTATGGGCTTTACGGCACGCCGACCACGCTGGAGCTGGCAGCCAAAGTTTGCGAGCTGGAAAAAGGCTTCCGCACCATCATCACGCCAGGCGGCCAAGCGGCCATCTCCCTGATTCATCTAGCTCTGCTCAAGAGTGGCGATCATGTTTTGCTGCCGGAGAGCATCTACGGCCCCAACCGCATGTTTTCCAATCACGTCCTCCGGCGCTTCGGCGTGGAGGTGAGCTATTATCCGCCGGGCGCAGGCGCCGGGATCAGCTCGGAGTTCAAGAGCAACACCCGCCTTGTCTGGTGTGAGAGCCCCGGCTCCATCACCATGGAGGTTCAGGACATTCCAGCCATTGCGGAAGCTGCGCACCGCCACGGCGCACTCGTGGTGATGGACAACACCTGGGCCGCGGGAATTTATTTTGACGCCTTCGCGCACGGTGTAGATGTGACCATGCAAGCGCTGACCAAGTACGTGGGCGGACACAGTGATCTGCTGCTCGGCTCGGTCACCGTCCGCGATCCGAAAATTTACGACCAACTGGGTGAAACACATCAGGGACTGGGGTTCGCCGCATCACCTGACGATTGCAGCCTGGCTCTGCGCGGCTTGAAGACGATGGCCGTGCGTCTGAAAGCAGTAGAGCAATCATCGCTAGAGCTGGCGCGATGGCTGAACCAGCGTCCTGAAGTTGAGATGGTGCTGCATCCCGCGCTTCCTTCATGCCCAGGACACGAGTTCTGGAAACGCGACTTTACGGGTTCAACCGGGCTGTTTTCCTTTGTGCTGCGGCGTGGCTACAGCAAAGAGCAGGTACATGCGTTTGTGGACGCGCTCAAGCTCTTCGAGATCGGCTACAGTTGGGGTGGCGTCACGAGCCTGGCAATGGCTTATGATCTCCGTTCTCCTAAGCGTCCGATGTTTGAGCACCGCATTGTCCGGCTCTATACCGGCCTTGAATCCATTGATGATCTCAAAGCAGATGTGGAGCAGGCGCTGGCGGTGCTGAAGTAATACCACGAGATGAGGCATAGCGCTCAGGAGATCGAGCCATTTGATTGAAGCACGCTCGATCTCCGCAGATCAAAAAATCTCCTCTGCATCTACCAGTAGGTCAGGCTGACCTTATCAACCCACGCTGTGTAAGGCGTCCCGGTGCGATTGGCGTCGAGTTGAATGGCTGCATCTATCCCGCTCTCGCTGTCCGGCGTGTGCGTCACGGCCATGTTCACCAGGCTCCGATTGCCATTGAAAGTTACTGCCGTGAATACCGCCTGTCCGGCGCTGTTGCGTTCAAACTCCCATGTGAGATGGTTCCAGGTGTTGGCTGCCGGCTGCACGCACGGAGCCGCCGTACCCGTCCAGTTTTTGATAGCCGGGTTCCACACACGCCAGGTGCGCGTGTTGACAAAATCGCACTGCGCGGAAAATTCATAACGTCCGGAGCCATTGCTCTGGTTCACGCCGAACTCCAGCGCCTGTGGCCCGGATGGGTTATCCATGTAGAAGTAGAGATCGTAAACAAAGTGGGTAGCGCTGTTGTCCGCGCCCAGAAATTTGAACCACATGGCGCCGCCAAATGGGTTAGTCCCTGCAAGCAGTTGAAACTGCGCGGAGGCCCCGCTTAAAGAAGGCGAGCCAACGCCTTGCTTCATTGAAAAAATTGTAGGCGCGGTAGCGCTGCACGCGCCGGAGCAGGTTTGCCATCCGCCCAGCTTTTGAATGTCAGGGACAACTTTGGCATTAGCTGGAGCTCCGGAACCTGGGGTAGGAGTCGGGCTGGGGCCGGGAGGGTTTGTGGGAGAGCCGGCATTCATGCTGGAAGCGGAGTGCCCGCCGCATCCGGCGACCGCAAGCGATAGTGAAAAAGTCATTACACACAAGAAATTCTTTTCATATCTCATTCAGGGGAACTTTTTCCAAGTGGCGAGAAGCGTTCTGTGCAGTCTAGCGGGATCCAGAGTAGATGCGGGAATTTTGATGGTCTAGTTCGATTGGACTAAGAGCTGCCACATTGGCCATGAACCAAAGGCAATGGCGGCTATGCACCAATTTGCACCGGCGCAAAAAAGGGAATCCCCTGCCATTCTGGGATGGCACAGTTTGACGCTTGGAGCGGAAATCCATGAAGCATACTGTGGAATTATGTTGGTTCCCCTCAAATGTCCAGTATGCGGCAGGTCTTCCATTGAACCGGTCCTGGAAACCGTAAAAGTTGTGGCAAGCTACGTACAGTTTCAAGGCGATATCGGCGGGCTGCAGGTATATCGCTGCACGGAGCATGGCCACATCTTTTTTGTGCGCAGTTCTGATCTGGAAACGAGTGACGCCGAGCTTCTGACTCACAAAGGCAGCAGGCAAACTGCCCACTAGAGATGGCTCATTCCGCTCGCTGTTTCACTCTGGCTATGAATCTGCCACTTTGATCATCAGCTTGCCGAAGTTCTCCCCGCTGAAGAGCTTGAGCAACGTCTCAGGAAAACTCTGGAAGCCCTCGACAATATCTTCTTTCGATTTCAGCTTTCCCTGTGCTCGCCACGTGGCCAACTCCATTACGCCTTCAGCATAACGTGCTGCATAGTTGAAGACGATGAAGCCCTCCATCCGCGCACTGTTGACGAGCAATGAAAGATAATTTGCCGGGGCATGTATGCCGGAAGTCGAGTTGTACTGAGAGATCGCTCCGCAGATCACTACGCGTGCCTGGCGGGCAAGGCAGGCGAGTGCCGCATCCAAAATCTCGCCACCAACATTATCGAAATAAACGTTAATGCCTTTCGGGCAGTGCCGCCGCAAAGCTTCCAGCACATTTTCCGCTTTGTAATCAATGCAGGCATCAAAGCCAAGTTCCTTCACCGCGTAACGGCACTTTTCCTGTCCCCCGGCGATTCCCACGGCGCGGCAGCCCTTGATCTTTGCGATCTGTCCGACCACCATGCCCGTTGCGCCGGCAGCACCTGAAACCACTACGGTATCCCCCGCGACTGGCTTGCCGACCTCCAGCAGGCCGAAGTACGCCGTGAGGCCCGTAATTCCCAGCGCGCCCAGATACACCGGCAGCGGTGCAAGATTGGGATCGATTTTGGTTAGTCCCTTTCCGTGTGAAACTGCGTACTCCTGAACGCCAAGCATCCCGAACACGTGATCGCCAGTTTTGAAATTCGGATTCTGTGACGCAATCACTCGTCCCACAACTCCGGCGCGCATTACATCTCCAATTTTCACCGGCTCAATGTACGAGCGGCCCTCATTCATCCACCCGCGCATCGCCGGATCAAGAGAGATATATAAGCTCTTGACGATCACCTCACCAGGCGCAGGATCGCGCACAGGCTCTTCGGTGTAGTTCCAATCGCTGCGTTTGGGCAAACCAACGGGTCGGGCGGCAAGGCGAAACTGATGGTTGATCAGATTCATTCAGGCTTCTCCGAAACAAAGCAGAATTGATCTGACAGTATATAGGCTGCTCGCGCTTGGGGATGCTTCAGGGTTGAGAAACCTGAGTTCCTGCCGCTTAGCAAGAGACACCTGCGGATCACGCCGGACAAGCTGTTATGAGAGCGCCACTTACTGCTTGAAGTGCGACAACCCGGGCAGCGTCTTGGAAACGTCGTTGAAGATCACTACTGCGGCAAAGATCACCAGGAAGACGAACGCAGCCTGATAGACGCGCTCTTTCACTTCCTGCTTAATGTCGCGGCGCATTACGCCTTCAATCAGCAGCATCAGCATCAGGCCGCCATCAAGAATCGGGATGGGTAGCAGGTTGAAAATCGCCAGGTTCAGGCTGATCAGGGCCATGAACATCAGGAGTGGCAGAAAGCCTGCCTGGGCGGCGCGTCCTGATTCCTGCATGATGCCCACCGGGCCGCTGAATTCCTTAATGGAGCCCACGCCCCTTACCAACTGGCCCAGCAGTTGAAAGATCAGAGTGGAATTCTTCTTGCACTCTATTGTTGCGGTGCGCAGCGCTGCGGTGAAAGGCAATTTTTCCGTGCGTATGTCACGTGACACGATAATCCCCAGGCGGTAGCCCCTTTTCCCTGTCGATCCCGGCAGCAGTTGTGGAACCACGGTAAATTGCTGTGACTGTCCATTTCGCTGGACGGTAATCCGAGCTGGACTGTCTTTGGTCTTTTGCAATACATCCATCAGCCCTTCCACGCTGGCTGACTTCACCTGAGTATCATTGACGGCAATGATTTCATCGCCCTGCTTGATGCCAGCCTTATCCGCAGGCTTGCCCGGCTCTACTCTGTCCACAATGGTTGCCTCTGCCGGAACCAGCCCCAGATCGCTGAACAGGTCCACGTCATCCTTCTCAGGAATGCGGGCGGTCAGGGTTAAAGGTAAGGTCTGCGAGCCGCGCTGTACGGTCAGTTCAAGAGGCTGATTAATGCTGCCTAAAACCTGATATCGCACATCGTCCCACGTGGGATTGGCTTTGTCGCGTACGCTGACAATCTTGTCGCCCGGCTGGAAGCCCGCCTTCTGTGCGAGAGAACCATCAGTTATCCAGCCAATCTCCGCAGGTTTATCGAAATACGCCGGATACTCATGGCGAAACATGTACACGCCAGTCAGAACAACGATGGCAAGGATGATGTTCATCGCCGGACCGGCGATCGCGATAAAAAACCTTTGCCAGCGCGGATGGCTCATGAACTCACCCGGATCACCCGTGCGAGTTTCAAGAGGATTTTCACCCGCCATCTTCACGTAGCCGCCCAGCGGCAGCAGGCTGATTCTGTAGTCGGTATCGCCGCGGCGGAAGCCGATCAGCCGCTTGCCAAAACCCAGGCTGAAGACCTCAACCCTGACTTTGAACAACTTGGCCACAGCATAGTGGCCGAATTCATGGACAAAGACCAGCACCCCTAAAACAAAGAGGAAGGCAACAATATAAATGGGATCAAAATGCATAATCAAAGAGTATTGCGTTATTGTAACTGCAAAGCGCCGTTCAAGGTTAGCGAGTAGGCTGGTGCAGCAGCTTGTGTTGCGCTAGCTCACGCGCCTCAGCGTCAATCGCCAGTACCTCTTCTATAGATTCAGGATGGCGGTCTGCTGTTTCAAGAATTGTGTGCTCCACCACTTTAGGAATATCGGCGAAACCGATCTCCCGCTTAAGAAAAGCGGCCACGGCGACCTCGTCAGCGGCGTTTAAGGCAATGGACTTAGCCCCACCCGCCTCAGCCGCCTCATAGGCCAGGCGCAGGCAGGGAAATTTGCCCATATCAGGCGGGCAGAAGTCCAGCCGCTTGAGGTCGAGCACGTTGAAGCGCAGATCGGACGAAATGCGCTCGGGATACGTGAGCGCGTAGAGGATGGGCAGGCGCATGTCCGTGACGGAGAGCTGCGCCAGAATGCTGCCGTCGTTGAACTCAACCAGAGAGTGAATGGTTGACTGCGGATGCACCACCACGCTCACCTGGGCTGGTGGCAGGTTGAAGAGCCGGCAAGCTTCGATTACCTCGAAACCTTTGTTCATCAGCGTGGCCGAATCAATGGTGATGCGCTGCCCCATCTTCCACGTCGGGTGATTCAGCGCCTGCTCCACCGTAATTTTCTCGAACTCGGATTTAGGCATGTTGAGAAATGGGCCGCCGCTCGCGGTGAGCCACACGCGCTCGACTTCATTGATGCGTCCGCCGCGCATGCATTGGTGTACGGCGTTGTGCTCGCTGTCAATGGGCAGCAGCGGCTTGTTTTGCCTGCGAGCTTCAGCAGTGATCAACTCACCTGCGGCAACCAGACATTCCTTGTTCGCCAATCCAACCGCTTTGCCTGCTCGCACCGCTTCGTAAGTGGCTTTCAAGCCCGCCACGCCGACGATCGCGCTCACCACAAAATCAACTTCAGGATGCGTGGCCACGCGCACCGTGCCGGGTTGACCATGAACAACTTCGATTTCTCCCAGACCTTCCGCCTTGAGCTGTCTGCGCGCTTGCTCCGCATGTTGCTCTGAAGCCAGCGAGAGAATTTTGGGTTTCCAGCGCCGTGCGTCTTTAAGCGCAGCTTCCACGTTCGAACCTGCTGCCATAGTGAGTAGTTGAAATCGCTCCGGATTGTTTTCAATCACGTTGAGCGTGCTGCGGCCAATGGAGCCAGTGGAACCCAGGATGGCAATTCGCTTCATGGATGGGCTGGATTGTTGAGGAATCCGGTCAGATTCGCATAGTACCACACCACCGGAATAGCGAAGAGCAGCGCATCGATACGGTCAAGAATGCCGCCATGGCCCGGCAGAATTGTGCCGGAATCTTTCACGCCCGCACCGCGTTTCAAGGCCGATTCGAAGAGATCGCCGAATTGAGCGGCGACGTTGGTTAGAATGCCCAGGCTAATAATGTGAACAGGATTCATACTTGTGTTCACAGGTGGCACCACGCCGTAAAAGCTTGCGGAATCGCGGCCCATCACTGGAGAAAATAATGCAGCTAACGGATAACGGAAATGAAAAACAAAAAAAGCAATAGCAATGCTTGCTATCACTGACGCAAGAGCACCTTCCCAGCTTTTGTTAGGACTCACAAGAGGTGCAAGTTTATGCCGGCCAAAGTTCTTGCCCACATAATATGCGGCGATGTCGCCAGCCCATACCGAGAACAAGACAAATACAACCAGAATCTCTGCATTAGCGCGTAAGTAAACCAAAAGCGAGAGTGACACTGCAATGTAAATTAGGCCAAAGATCGAGACTCCAGCAGACGCCATTCCCATGCGCAGATCTTTCCTAAGAATCAGTGCGCTTCCGACGATTATTGGTGCCATTACAAGTACAGCCCACCAAATGGGTGTGAACAACGTAGCAAACGCGATATTGGAATTGCTTAACGAGAAGTCGCCGTTGATCCAGTGCAGGATGAGTGGCAGTAGCACCATGAAGTACGTCAGCGATTTGAACGGTTTAAGATCCGCAGCTTCGGCTATCGCCAAGTATTCATGAAGAGCCAAAACAATGATCGCCGTCACTACCAGAGCTACCAGCCACAGCGGCGCCTTAAACACAATCGCCAGCACCACCGGGATCAGTACTGCCGCGGTGAGGACGCGTTTCATTTTTAGTTAGTACTGCCGGGAGAAGGTTCGTTCAGGCCGCCATAACGGCGTTCGCGCTTCTGGAACTCCTGAATGGCTTCGAGAAGGTGGTAGCCATTGAAGTCGGGCCAGTAAAGCTTAGTCACGTAGATCTCGGCATATGCGGCTTGCCAGAGCAGAAAGTTGCTGAGGCGCATCTCGCCGCTGGTGCGGATCACCAGGTCAAGCTCCGGCAGATGGCTGGTGTACATGTGGCGATTGACAGTCTCTTCGTCGATCTTCAGATGGTCGAGTCCGCCATTGTTGGCCGCCGCGTGCACCATGGACTTGAAGGCATCCACGATCTCCGAGCGCGAGCCATAGTTCAGCGCCAGCGTGAGCACCATGCCGGTATTGTGCGAGGTCTGCTCCTTGGCCCAGGCCATACGCTCCTGGACTTCCTGCGGCAGCATGTGGCTGCGCCCGATAAACTGCAGCCGGATATTGTTGCGGTGCATGAGTGGCAGCTCATTCTTGAGATACCGGTGCAGCAGCTTCATCAGGAAGTGGATTTCGGTCGCAGGACGGCGGACGAAGTTCTCGGCTGAAAATGCATAGAGCGTGAGCGCGGGCAAATTGATGCGCGCGGCCGTCTCCACCACCAGGCGCACCGCCTCCACGCCCTTGCGGTGCCCGGCGACACGCAGCAGGTGGCGGCGCTTGGCCCAGCGGCCATTGCCGTCCATGATAATGGCGATATGTTTCGGGAACTGGTTCGGATCAAGCTGGCTATATAGCTCAGCTTCCTTTCGGTCCAGCCCTGCAGGAATCGTCCGCAAAACCGCCTCGCAATACTTCAACGCTAGCACAGCAGCTCTGGCGTTGCAATTTCCACCGGCATACCCCGGGAGAGGCACTCTGCTACAATAAAAAGTTCAGCCCTTTTACAGGCTTGCGCCGAAAACAAGCGCTCTCCTCTACAACGGGCTCGCCCAGAGAAATGGTCACTGACGTGGTCCGCAAAGGCCAATTCGAGACCGGCACAGTAGCACGTTGGATTGCCTTGAGTTGCGTGATTCTGGCGCTGCTCATGACAGGACTCGAAGTCACGCATGTGCACTCTGGCGCTTCTCTTAAGCAGCACTCCGCCTGTGCTATCTGCCTGTCAGTCCAGGCCAACGCTCCGGCCGTAACTTTTCACTTTGTTCCGGCATTGCTCACAGTTGCCATTGTCCTCATTCCTTACAAGTCGCGCGATAAAAGCACGGCTTCAGATCTTCGACTCTTCATACGTCCTCCGCCTTCCATTTAGCTCAAGATCAAGGCTCGCCAATTCCATTGCATCCCGGTAATTCGGGCTTTGTTCTTTCTGCACTTCCATGCGGGCTTGTGAATTCGCATAAGCCGGCGCATTCCAGAGTGTTTGTTTGATTTGTGCTGAAGGAGGGTTCCTTTGAAGCGTTTTTATCTTTTCTTTGTTTCGATCATGCTTGCCGGAATTACGGCTTGGGCCCAGCAGCCGCAAGCCACTGCTCCGGCTGACGACAAAGCCGCTATGGAAAAGCGGCTGCAAGACCTGGAAGACCGCGTGGTCATGCTGGAAGGCGAACTGCGGCAGCTCAAGGCACAGCAGGGCGCGCCAGCGCAGCCATCGCAGCCCACAACTGCGACCGCAGCACCGGCCACGCCGCCTTCTGCCGCGCCACAATCCACAGCTACTGCTGCCAGCCAGGGAGCAGCAGGAACAACCTCGCAGGCAGAAACAGTGCGGCTGGGAGGGGCAGGAGGCGCAGCCGCCAAGGCGCTGAACCCCGATATCAGCGTGATTGGGGATTTTATTGCCGGCGCGGGACACAACCCAATCAACCCAACGCCAGCGTTCCAGATGCACGAATCAGAGGTGGGGCTGCAGGCGATTATTGACCCGTATGCGCGTGGCGACTTCTTCATCTCCTTTGGCGAAACCGGCGTCAACGTAGAAGAGGGCTTCATCACGTTTACTGCGCTGCCCGCAAGCTTTGTGGCCAAAGGCGGCAAGATGCGTGCGGCCTTCGGCAAGGTGAACACGCTGCACAACCATGTGCTGCCGTGGGTGGACCGTCCGTTGGTCTCGCAGAACCTGGTGGGCGGTGAAGACGGCATCAATGACGCAGGCTTCTCCGTGCAGCGCATCATCCCTGTACCTGGCAATTGGTTTTTGGAAGGCACAGCGCAGGTGTTTCGCGGTGATTCCGCCGATGTGTTTACCTCGTCTAACAAGAATGACGTCAGCGTGGTCGGGCACCTGCGCACGTACCGCGATTTGACTGACAACATGAACCTGGATCTGGGCGCTTCCTATTCGCGTGGACATAACCTGTTTGGCAGCGACTTCATCACGCACCTTTACGGCGCGGATGCGACGTTGCGCTGGAAACCTCTGCAACGGGCGATCTACCGTTCATTTGTTGCACGCAGCGAATTCATTTGGCGGCAGCAGAACCAGCCCGGGCTTGGTGCGTGCGCTACGATTACGTGCCCGCAATTTGTGAGTAGCGGATTCCAGCGCGCTTTTGGCTTTTACACCTCGGCGGACTACCAGTTCGCCCGCCGCTGGTTCATTGGCGGGCGCGTGGACCGCTCAGACCGGCCGTTTGACGCCACCATCACTGATAAAGGCGGCTCCGTGGTGCTGACCTACTGGCCCAGCGAGTTCTCGCAACTGCGTGGCCAGTATAGGTTTACCCGCTATGGCCAGAACATTGACGCCCATGAGGTGTTTTTACAATTACAGTTCGCGCTCGGCGCGCACGGGGCGCATCCTTTCTAATGACGCCCATTGGGGAGATATTGATGAAATTACGTTCGAAATTATTCTCGTTCATGCTTGCGGCGGTATCATGTGCAACCCTGCTCCTGCCCTCGTCGGCAGAAGCCAAAAAACTCAAAGTCATCACCACGCTCACTGACCTTGCAGCACTCACGCAGGAAGTTGGCGGCGACAAAGTGGACGTGGAAGCGCTGGCCAGGGGCTACCAGGACCCGCACTTCGTAGAGCCCAAGCCCAGCTTCCTGCTCAAGCTGCGCAATGCCGATTTGCTGGTTCTCGTTGGCCTTGATCTAGAGATCGGCTGGCTGCCGCCCCTGATCACGCAGAGCGGCAACGGCAGGATTCAGCCCGGCGGTCAGGGTTATCTTGACGCGTCGCAGTTTGCGGAAATCCTGGAGATTCCCCAGGGCAACGTGACCCGCGCTGAAGGCGACGTGCATCCGCTGGGCAATCCGCACTACTGGTTGGATCCGAACAATGGCCGGCGCATTGCCAAGGGGATTGCCACAAAGCTGAGCTCCATGGACCCGGCTGATCAGGCTTACTTCCAGCAGCGCGAGCAGGACTTTGAAAAGCGGCTGGCAGAGGCGGACAAGAAATGGATGGCGCAGATGGCTCCGTTCCGCGGGCGCAAGGTGGTGACTTATCACCGTTCATGGCCAAACTTTGCCAGGCATTTTGGCCTGGATGTGATTGGCTACATTGAGCCGCGCCCCGGCATTCCGCCTACGCCATCGCACACCATTGAACTGGTCAATCAGATGAAGCGAGAGAACGTGAAGATCGAGTTGATTGAGCCGTATTTCGATCTCAAAACACCAAACTCGATTGCCAGTATGACCACCGGTAAAGTTGTGGTGCTGATGCCGTCAGTGAGCGGCAAGTCTGAGATCACGGATTACTTCAAGCTGTTCGATTATGATATCGGGCTCCTGACAAAGGCCTTTGAGGAGACAAAATAAAGACACATGGAAATACTCCAATTCTTAATTCTTCCTTTTCTCGCCAGCCTGATTTTGACCGGCATACACGCTTACCTGGGCGTGCACGTGGTGGAGCGCGGCGTAATTTTTGTTGATTTGGCTCTGGCGCAAATCGCTGCGCTGGGCGCGACGACGGCCATCCTGATCGGCATGGACCCGCACGGCACCGGAGCCTACTGGATGAGCCTGGGTTTCACCTTTGTGGGCGCGGGAATCTTTACGTTTGTGCGCTCTCGGCAAAAGCGCATTCCGCTGGAAGCGTTCATCGGCATTACGTATGCAGTGGCTTCTGCCGCGGCAATCATCGCCATGAGCAAGGCCACCGGCGAGACCGAGCACCTGAAAGACATGCTGGTAGGAAATATCCTGGCGGTCTCCCGGCATGACGTGATCAAGACTGCGCTGCTCTACGGCGTGATCGGCTTGTTCCATTTCATCTTCCGCAAGAAGTTTCTGGCTATCTCACTCAGCCATGGCGAAGAACCGCAGCCCAACCTGAACGTGCGGATCTGGGATTTCCTGTTCTACGCGTCGTTTGGTTTCGTAGTGACCTCGTCTGTGGCGATCGCCGGCGTACTGCTGGTTTTCTGTTATCTGGTGGTGCCATCCGTCGGCGCAATGCTCTTTGCTGACCGCATTGGCTCGCGGCTGGCCATTGGCTGGACTATGGGAACGCTTGTCTCCGCGCTGGGCTGCTATTTTTCTGTTTTTTTTGATACCCCTACAGGCGCAACAATCGTGTGCACATTTGGCGCAGTACTTGTCTGCATGGCCGTTGTAAAGTCAGTTTTCTTCCGAGTCAGACAGGAAGAGCCACAGCCTGTGGAGGTGCGTACCCGGCAGGTTGTGTAGCAGGTTTATACGGTTATGCGCAAAGAAGTAGCGCCATCGTTCGTTGGGGACCCGGCAGTAACCAACCAGCTACTCTGGTTTCGGCTACAATTTTTGATGTGGCAATCAAGGCCAGTTCTGATGTAACCCAGGCATTTGCAGCACTGGTCCGCTCTGAAATTGATGATGAACGTGTTGACCTGCTGCGGGCCGCTCTAACCTTTGCCCGCATTGAAGATCCTCAGCTCGATATCGAACGCCATGTCCGCCATGTAGAGGATTTGGCGCAGCGGGTTCGCGGCAAGATTCAGGACTTGGACGATCCCACGGAGATTATTTCGGCCCTGAATGAGGTGCTCTTCAAAGAAGAGATGTTTCGCGGCAACACCGTGGATTATTACAACCCACGAAACTCCTTTCTCCATGACGTGCTGGATCGCCGCCTGGGTATTCCAATCACCCTGGCTTTGGTCTATATGGAGGTGGCGCGACGCGTGGGCTTCCCGTTGTTTGGCGTGGGAATGCCCGGGCATTTTCTGCTCAAGCACTATGACGTGGATGGCCGCTCCATCCTGATTGACGCCTTCGAGCGCGGCTCGATTGTCACAGAAGAAGATTGCCGGCAAAAGCTCAATGCCATCTACTCCGGCCAGCTCACGCTGCAGCCCGAATTTCTGCTGCCTGTCACTCGCCGGCAGATGCTCACCCGCATGCTCAACAATCTGCGCTCGATTTATCTTTCCCAGCGCGACTTTCGCCGCGCCGTGCAGGTGGTGGACTTGATTCTTGTGATCTATCCGCGATCTCCCGAAGACGTGAAGCAACGTGCCGTGCTGCGCTACAACCTGAATGACTATCGCGGCGCGCTGAATGATTTTGAGGAGTACGTGAAGATGTCGCCCGATGCTTCTGATGCAGAAGAGATCAAGCAGACTGCATTGTCATTGAAACGATCGATGGCGTTGATGAATTAGCTTTCCATCCCGAGCGGAAGCGAGGGAGCCCTATCGCTAGAGAATTTTTGCAGGAGACATAGACAGGCAGGAGTGCCTGTCCCACAACGTCATAAAAAGGCTTTTCTTCATAACCTCAAAACGATTGTTGCTACAGGGATCCCTCGCTTTGCGAGGGATTTCAGAAAATTTATTTTGGCTGTCCGCCGCCCTCAGGCACATTCAACTCCGCCAACTGGCTGATGAGCTTCTGCTCCTGATCAGAGAACGTGGTCTTAAAGTGGTCTGAGTCCAGCAGCTGCTTGCGCTGGTCTGCCGGCATCTGGCGCAGGTGACGTACGGCCTTATGCACGGCAACCTGGCGGTCAGGAGGAAGTCCCTTGAGCTGCTGGTTGGCGTCGCGCAGCTGCTGCCGCTGTTGCGGTGTGAGCTTGGCCAGGAATTGCATTCGCTTGAGTGCCTGATCGCGCTTCTCCGGCGGCAGGCTGTTGAATTTTTTCAGGCTGTCGCGCAAGGAATTCTGGCGGTCAGGCGGAAGTTTCTTGAACTGCGGATCATCTTCGAGCAGCTTTAACTGCTGGTCCAGCGGCAGATCTTTGTGCGTCTGCAGCCAGTCGCCCATTCTGTACCCACGCTTTTGTCCGGTGCGAGGAGTTTTCTGTTGAGGAGTAGCGGCTTGCAGGTTGGCGACTGGTATTTTGCTTCCGTGCCCCAGATCCACGTGCGGCGGCACGGACACCGTGAGCATGCCCGAGATAAAAAATGTAGCGAAAGTGGCCCCGATCACATTTGCTCCTTTTAGAGCAATAAACTTTAGGGCTCCGCGACTACATCATCGGACGGAGCGCCAGTCAACTCGTTAACCAGATCAGTGTCGATAAGCAAGTCGTGGTTTTTGTCCAGCGACTCGATATCAGCAACAGCTCCGTTTTCAGGCGGAGCTACCATCATCAGACGGTATGTCAGTCCACCGGCGGCCAGCACAGTAGCCAGAGAAACCGCCAGCACTGGACGACGCAGCCATGCCACCCATCTGGCGGCGGGCGTCTTCTCCCGTTCCTCTTTTACGTGAGCCCGCAGGCGAGTAAGAAAGTAGGGAGAAGGTTCCGGAGCCTCCCATTCATCCAGCAGTGTCATGGTCTTGCGCATGGAGGCCAGTTCCTCTGTGCAAGCGCTGCACTGGCGGAGGTGAGCTGTCACCTGCGGGTCGGCCTGACCACCAGTGAGCAACTCGATCAAATTTTCGCGAACATCATTGCACTTCATACAAAATCCTTGAGCCGCTCGCGCAAAGTTTCATAAGCGCGAAACAACAGTGACTTAGTGGCGGACTCGCTCAGTTTGAGCACCTCCGCAATTTCCCGGTAATCCATTCCCTGATACTTGTGCATCAGGACTGCTGCGCGTTGCTTTTCCGGCAGCGCCATTACGTGTTTCTTGATGGCCTGCAGCCGCTCCCGCCGCAAAATGTTCTGTTCGGCATTCAGCGTTGGATCGGCAACATCCAAAGTCGTACCGGATTCTTCATCCGGCTCATCCAGGCTCACCACCCTGCCGCTGCGCTCGACCTTGTGGTCGCGCGCATGGTTCACGGCCAGATTGGTAGCGATGCGGTAAAGCCAGGTCGTAAACTTGGCTTCCGCCGCATAGCTTTTGCGTGAGCGATAAACACGCAAAAAGACTTCCTGCGCCAGCTCTTCCGCAAGCGCCTGGTTGTGGCACATGCGGTACATGAAGGCGATCATCGGCCGGTGATACTTGGTTACGAGATACTCGTAAGCCGCATCATCATCGGTTCCGGCGCGGAGCATTACCTCCGCATCGCTTAGCGAATCATAAGGAACGTGGCTTGCTGCCATCTCCGCAATACCCTGCGTCCTGCCTGGAGCTATGGGCATGAACAACCCCGACTTTAGGGCCACGCTGCTCACATCCCGTTAAACCCTTTCGCAACCAGAAAGTTGCGGGGTTTTCTAAGGCCCCAGCAGGCCCCCGGTATGAGTTTATTCCATACAGGCGGTTTCCTGCATCTCTAAGTTTATAAAGATTTTGCGGGCACTTTTTACCGTATGGACTGCCCAAACTTCAGGCCCGCGGTTGGAGCTGAAGGGTAACTCTCAGGAAAATGAATTCAGCGGGACGCAGCAAGGCTAGGCCCAACTGGACGATCACGGTTCCGGCATCAATGTCGGCCTGCGTCATGGTGGTTGGACCGCAATGGACAGCGAAGGCCTGTTCTGCAGTGGCGCCCGCAAGCGCTCCCAGCTTCCATTGATTGAATAGAAAATTCTCAATCGTAGCGCGAACATTCATCCACAGAGCTGGGCCGCTAGGCTCAAAAAGTGCTCCCTGAAGTCCGGATTGGAGGGATTGTTCGAGGAAGATAATAAACCGCCTGACAGGAACATAGAGCCATTCCTGGTCCCGGCTGGTAGTACGGGCGCCCCAGATCATGATTCCCTGGCCGGGCAGCATCCGGATAACGTTAATCCCTCTTGGGTTGAGAAGCTGGCTTTCCGGGTCGTTAATGTAGGCAGATAAACCTATGACCCCGGTAAGCGTGATACCTGCGGGAGCAACGTGGACTCCGCGTTGCGTATCTACGCGCGCGTAAGCTCCGGCGACGTGTCCGCCAGGAGGGGTATTAACAGGCACGCCATCACTGAGGACAGAAATCCAGGGATAGTAGTAGGCTGCATATGCGGAGTGTACCGGCACGTCATGCGTGGCGTCAGGGATTACCGGTTGAGGCGATTGCAAAATGCAAAACCGGTCTTTCATCTGCTCGCAATGGGCTGCCATGGCCGGCGCCGCATTCGGAACAAGAGTCTCATCAGGGCAGCAAAGCACTTGCAATTTCACTGCGGCAAGCGCATCAAGCGCGGCCTGGAAAGAATCGCTGGCGGAGATGGTGGCCACATAACATTGGCTCCCGCCATTGGCAAAAAAACCTTCCACTGCCAGCGAAAGGAACTGGCTTGAATTCGGGTACGCCTGGCCAAATTCGACAAAACTGTTAAGCAGCACGGGCTTCGGTCCCCGCTGGGAGATGCCGATGAATCCCGCCACACCAGCGGGTACACCCTGGATGGGAGGAAGCATCTTGGGGCTCTCCTCAATGTAAATCCCAGGAACGAGCGGTGCGGGCATGAGAGGAGTAGCTTAGAAGCAGGAGAGCGTGAAAGCAAGTTGTCCGGCGGTAGGCGCGGAACTGCCGGGCATGGGCTGAACGCGACGAGCAAAGGTTCTGATAAAATAAAACTTTACTGGAAGGCAAAGCAGTCACCCAGCGCGTTGGGCGCTTAACTCAGCGGTAGAGTGCCATCTTCACACGGTGGAAGTCATAGGTTCGAATCCTATAGCGCCCACCACTCCCAAAAGCCTGATTTTTCACTTTATTAGGCAGAAATTTGACGGGAGTGGAACTTTACAAGTTTTTGCTTGCGTGATCACTCGTTCGTGGTAACATCACAGAGTCTTCAGTCGCCGCCCGTTCCGGTGCGGCGTTTCGCGCAAAGCTAAAGCGCTGATAATAACGAAGATTTTCCAATAACTGAGCCGATAGACGTCCAACCAGACCCTTGAGATTGTGTACGCACCAGGTCACCACTTGGATATCCGGCTAAATAGATCAAAGCTCAGGTACTCGCAGGTAGAAGAATGAATGAAGGAATAAACCAGCCGCAACAGCCACAGCACCCACGTAACAATCGCAAGTCGCGGCGCCGCAGGCGCAATTTTGGGGGCCAGAACCGCGGCCAGCAGAACAACGCCAACAATCCTGGAGGCCAGGGTGGCGGCGGACAGCACCGCCATAACCGGGGGAATCGCGGCCAACGGCGCGGAGGCGGTACTTTCGTCGGCCCCATGGACCACAGTTATCGCAATCAAGGTAATGGCGCCGGGCAGCAGGGCGGCCGTTTTCACAACGGCGCTCAGCCCACTCCGAACATGGAGCCGCTCAACCAGCGGGAAGACGCACCCACTCGGATATTCGCCTTTATCGACGATCTTTTCTTCGTCGCCAAGATCCAGGAAATTTCGCGCAAGCTGAACGTGAAGGTCGAGTTCGTCAAGAGCGACAAAGATATTGCCGAGAAGACGGAAAACACAGAAGAGAAACCATCGCTGATCATCGTTGACCTGAACAGCAACAGCATCAAGCCGCTCCCAGTCATCACCAAAATGCGCTCCAAGTACAAAAAGAGCACCTCCATTGTGGGCTTTGTCTCGCATGTACAGGGTGATCTCAAGGTCAAGGCGCAGGAAGCAGGCTGTGATGTAGTGATGCCACGCTCAGCGTTCTCGCAGAACCTGCCGAACATCCTCCGCCGCCACGGCGCTGAGGACGAAGTGGAAGACAACTTCAACCGCGCGTAAAAGGCTTTCAATCGCGATTTGAATCAGGCTTGTGGATTACTTGTCGCCTATCAGAAGTGTGTCGAGATACTCCCAACCGTATGTATTTGAATTGAAATAATTTTCCTGTTTACAACTGGCCAGCAGCCCTGAACGTCCAATGATCGATGGGGCTGCAACAAATGGCTTTGACGCGTGCACATGAAGAACACGAAGTCTCACCGGACATACGGCGGATCTATGCCGGAATTCGGGTAGCTTTTGATCTTCCATTTGTCCCAACCATCTTCAAACTTTCTGCCGGAATACCTGAGTATCTGAAGGTCCTGTGGAAAGACCTGGAAAGCGTTGTGTCGTCACGGGAGTTTGAAACCGCCAGTTTGGCGCTGCAGGAGATTTCCCATTCGGCTGCCGTAAGCGGCGGATGGAGTTTCTCTGATCAGCCTGGTCTGCTTGCCGCTGACAAATTTTCAAACGCTGACATCCGCGTGATTGGCGGGATTGTTGGATTGTTTGCCCGCGCCACTGCGCAGGTCGGGCTGGCAGCACGCCTCATTCAGCGCGGCTACTCCGGCGGACAACGCGGAAGAGTCACGCGGTTAAAACAAGTCTCTGCACTGGCCCATATGGTGCGTGTGCATATTCCCAACGAGCGCGAGGCCGGGCTGCGCGTCTGGCTGATCTACTCTGACATCAAGAAGACCACGGGCGCCAGGCATGTCCTGAGCGTATTTCGGGCGCTCTCTCCCTTTCCGAGTTATTTGGCCTCGGCCTGGCTTGATAGCAAACGCCTGCTAGCCGATCCTGGATTCATTGCTGCAGCAGAAGACCTCAACCGCCGCAGCCGTGCCCTGCTGGCCGGTCTGCCGGTCAGGGATCATCGCAGCATTTTGAAAGAGCTTGAGCCTTCGGTATGGCGTGAGATCGAGGAAACCGTGGATGGCTTTGCCCGCCTGCTGCCCCAGTTCGTGCTGCTGACATCTGTATGGCAGCGCTCTTTTCCCAGCGCGGCAAGGCTCATTGGAGCAGCGTGAAGTCTTGTCCCGAGCGCGAGCGAGGGAACCCTATAGCCCGAAAACTCAATATCTGAAGCAGGTTTGATTTCAATCCCAGCGGTACTCATATACATCTAAGCCTGAATTTTTTATCTGGTGACTGTGAGCAATTCTGGCGATAGGGATCCCTCGCTTGCGCTCGGGATTACGCAAAAAAGCTATCCCGGCGGCCAATGCATTTGTCTTCCGCCCAGCAGGTGGAGATGGAGATGAAAGACTGACTGCCCTGCATCCGGACCTACGTTGTACACCGTGCGAAACCCGTGCTCCAGGCCGCGCTCGCGGGCAAGCTTCGCCGCGACCAGATGGGAATAGCCGACTATTTCCATATCAGCCTTTGTCAGGTGATCGACGCCGGCAATGTGTTTTTTGGGGACGATGAGTATGTGCGTTGGCGCGCCGGGCTTGATGTCTTCAAAGGCGAAGACCTTTTCGTCTTCATAAACTTTTTTTGAGGGAATGGCGCCGGCAATGATCTTGCAGAAAAGGCAGTCGGTCATAGCAGATGAATAGTAACAAATATGAGCACAGGCTTCTTAAATCCCGAGCGCAGCGAGGGAACCCTATAGCCACGAAAATTCAAAGGTTCACCTTGCAAAATTTCGAGACAAGGTGATGTGCCGTGATGCCTCATGCAGCCAATAGGGATCTCTCGCTTCGCTCGAGACTTCGGAACTCAATCCAGCCTTACCAGAAACATTGACACATCAGTGTGCGTCTCGCGCATGACCTCCTGCGCGCGGTTCTTATCATCTTCGGCCACGCGCACCCGGAGCCAATCTCCACCCATAGGGCTGGAAAATTGGAGCACCCTGGCGGTGCGATAGCGGCGGGCAAGTTTATCTTTCAATTTGCGGGCATCGTCAGAATCCTGAAATGCGCCGATCTGCACGCACCAGCGGCCGCCTTCTTTGATGGGCGCAGGTGTCTCCAGGACTTCAATCCGCACCAGCGAGGTGCCGCGCCGATAGACGCTCAGCTTGCGAGCGGCAGCGCGAGAGAGGTCAATGATGCGTTCAGGAACGAATGGCCCGCGATCAGTAATGCGCAACAACACTGAGTCGCCGGTCTTTAGATCGGTAACGCGAACAATCGTGTTCAGCGGCAGCGTACGATGAGCTGCCGTCATTGCGTCCATATCATAAGGCTGGCCATTGGCCGCGTTTCGCTTCTGAAACCCAGGGCCATACCAGCTTGCATAGCCGACTTCGCTATATAGCACCTTGGCATTTTTCGGCACAGTGATTTCCGCGTTTGCGCGCGCAGCCGGAGTTGGCGATGGAGAAGGTGCAGGTGTTGGCGTAGGCCGGGGCCGTCCTGGAGCCGGAGTTGGCGTTGCTGCCGGCGATGCAGGTGGCGGCGCTGGCATGGTAGGCGGCATCTGCCTATGGGCAGTGCATCCAGCCAGCCACAGCAGAAGACAGACTAGTCCCGCTAGCTGGAGCGGTTTTTGTCCATATACTCGGCCAGGCGGCTGAGCTTTTCCGCTGCAACGCGCAGGGCCTTGCTGGAATGATTGCGGATTGAAGGCACTACTTCGTCGTTCAAATATGCGATCACCTTCTCGCTTTCCCGCTCCAGCTTCTCTGCGGCCTCGCCAAATTCCTTGTCGAGCTTGCGCCCTATCCGTTCGAACGGCGCTTTGGTCTTGGAAGCGTCTTGTGAACTCATGATGTTTTCTCGCCATCGGGTATCGGACCGTGGCCGCCTGAAATCATATTGCGTGCGCCTTCAGTAAGTTCTACCGCAACTTGCGGGTAAACGGCCACTCTGCCTCAGTATCTTAGATGATACCTGGGGAGCCGAAAAAAAGAGGAATTTGGGACATGATCGCCCGTTTCAGTCCTGAGCACGCCGGGAACAATACCAATTTCAGGGGCTTAGCCAATTTAGAAGCGTGCCTGCTACTGTAATCGCTGAATATTTCTAAAGAGCATAGCGCTTCGACAGGAGCGCTGCCCTGGCTTGAGCAGAGTTTTAACAGAATTTTCCCCCGAACATAATGCGCGTCTCTGGCCAGTTGCTCAGGATCCGTCGCACTACCCTGACAAGGCGTGTGCTCGACTTCATCATGGGGCTTTCAGACGTTTGAAAAGTAATCTGCAGGCGGGCATCTACTTCCAAAAGCTCATCGGAGGAAAATAGCAGCCCGGATTCGCTCATATTGATGGCTTCGCCCGGCATCCAATCGTTTTGGCCTTCCAGCCTGTATCGAAGTGGGATGTGCAACTCGTGGCGTATTGCACGAACCGAGTCCTCAGTTTGACGAACTTCCAGCATCGGGGACTTCACTTCTTCCATACTCTTCTCCGTCTGCGGCTTGCTGATGCAGGCGCTATTGGTGGCGTTGGTTTTACCCGGGCTGTACGGAAGTGGTAGTGCCAACTGGAAAAAGATTTTCTATTGGCTTTGACGGACTGTCAAGCAAAGTATGCTTAAGTTAACCTTTTTAATTTTTTATTTATTGTGAAACAGTTTGAGAGCAACTATCACGCGGTAGTTTTTCTATTAGGTAAGACTTACCTATTCGCTATTTGTAGCTTCGAAACTAGTGCAAACCTAGCAATATGAGCAAAGCTTAATGTAGCCCTCAGCATACAGGGCAGGATATTTCGATATCAAACACTCGCTTTTCAATCAGTTAGCAGGTGATCTCCTTTTTACCTCCGATTGAGCCGCCGTGCATTGCCGGTTGATGCTCGACAGGCGCAAAGTCCAGTCACGTAAGCGGCGGCCGTGCAGAAACGGGAAAGCAATCAGCTCCTTCCATCTTTCCCATGGACGCGGCGGCAAGCCGCCTACGGAATCGGCATCGGAGGTGACCATCAATGTATCCATCTCAATTACAGCCCGCATGCTTTCGGGAAGCTAAAAGAATTCAGCAGAGCTTCCTGGCGAATCTGGAAAAACGCATTTTGATCTGGCTGGCAGCACGCACTCCTGCCTGGATCAACTCTGATCATTTAACAATCCTTGGCCTGCTCTCAATGGCGGGAGCCGGAGCCGGTTATTGGTGGGCGCGCAGCAATCCGCTCGGCCTGCTGGTGGTCATAGTATGCCTGGCCCTCAATTGGCTGGGTGATTCTTTAGATGGGACGCTTGCGCGCTTCCGCGACCACTCGCGCCCACGCTACGGCTTTTACGTTGACCACATTGTGGACGCCTTTAGTGCCTTCTCCTTGCTCGGCGGGCTGGCTCTTTCCGGGTACATGTCGCCACTGATCGCTCTGGGGCTGCTCATCGCATACCTCATGCTTTCCGTTGAGGTCTATCTCGCCAGTTACACTCTGGGCGACTTCAAAATTTCTTACTTCAAAATGGGTCCAACAGAACTGCGTTTGCTCCTTTCGGTGGGAAATCTGGTGCTGTTTTTCTGGAAGACAACAGTGCACATTCTCGGCCGGGCGCACCGGTTGTTCGATGTCGGGGGAACACTGGGAATCTCCGGAATGCTGCTGATCATGGTGATCTCGGTCATCCATAACACAATTCGCCTTTATCGGCAGGAGCCGATTCCGGTGGGAAAGCCGATAAAGAAGGAACGCAAGAAGATCCTGATCGTGCCAGATCAGGCGGCCCGGCTTTCTGATCATCAGCTGATGCACTGAGCTAGCCATCCAAGCACACGGCTTTCGGTGCACGTGATCAGTGGCTATGATCCATAGGCATATCGCCGTGGTTATGGTGATCGGCAGCAGACTTGTCTAGTTGACGCTCCACTGACCAGATCTCATCGGGAGTTTTTTCCCAGGGATAAACGTGCACCATCCAGCCGAAGACGTGCGGCATAAAGGTACCGCCGGCGGCTTCACACTCCTGCTCAGTGGAAATGGTGCCGTTCAAACCGAACCTGGGCTTTTTACTGAGCATCTCAATTTCGCGGCCACGGGGCGGTTTGCACATGTTGACGTGCTGATGCCACTGCGCAACGCTCAGCGGAATGCGCTGGTTCAACTGCTCTTCACTAAATCGAACAGGCGCCGTGTACATGGCGCCGATCAACTTGTAATCGCTGCCCTGCTTTTCATAAAGGAGAGAGGTTGGTCTGGTTGGATCAAAGCGAAAAGCTTCGCCTATAGCAAACTGCCAATTCGTAAAGTGGTACATCTTCTGCGGAACATTGGGCAGAAAAATTTTGAAGCCTTCATTGAGCGCGACCTTGTAGTCGCGATAATGCTCCAGCGCCTGCCGTGCCTGTTCAGCCACAGCTTGCGCCTTAGCCGCGTCGCCGGTTTGGGGCTTGCGCATCTCGGTCATGTGCATGTGCGCGCCCATGTGCTCATGCTCCTCATGATGATGGCGGTGGCCCATAGCTTCCGTGGCGGCATTGAGGTCGGGATCGCTATTGGCTCCTTGTTGTGGGTGATCTGGGCTCTGTTCCTGAGCAAAGAGCAGCGTCCCCAGCAGGCCAACTGCTACAGGCACAAAGAGTTTCCTCATGGTTATGCCCTCCACTTCCTTAGACAAGCTATCCAAACCCAAAATTAACGCAAAAGTTACCTTGAAAACAGTGAAAAGAACTTCTTCTCGGAGGGGGGCTTAAGGATCAGCCGAGGGGATTCATGAGTAAGCCAGAGTTCTTGATAGATCAGGAACTGTGCACAGCTTCTTCGGGTTCAAAGAGCGGCTTCCATGATTCGTCGAGTGAAACCCATTGGTCAAACTCCTGCCAGCTGGACTTCATCTCGGGAACGTGAAGCATACCGTGTCCATCCGAGCAGACCAGCTCTGTTCCCCACCAGCCCAGAAGCAGATAGCTGGCCATGCCGACTGAGGCTTCATTGCCAAGACGCTTCAGGCAGAAGCGGCAGCGGCGAGATTGATCATGCAGTGACCAGGAGAGCGCAATCATCGCCGTGACCAGGAACAGCCAGGTAGAAAATGGCCCAACCAGAGGATGCACAGAACCAGTCAGCATGATAGATACGCGCCCCGTAATCTCCAGCGCGCCGACAAAGCAGATTGCCAGCAGCAGCAGGGTTTTCGCGGCAAAAAAGCCCCACCAGCGCGAAATATAACGGAAGCTCAGCTTTAGCTTGCGCGTCTTTGCTCCACCCAGGCGGCTGCTGCCAAGCGCGATTCCACCAAAGAGCGAGAGCACGCTAAAGAACAAGTAAAGCTTTGCGCCCTGATGCGCACGCGAGACAAAGGACTCGAGTTGCGGACGGTCATAGCCTTCGTTCCTGGCAAAGCGCCGGAACTCTTCGCCTGTTTCTCCTAACGAAACTTTCTGTTTCATCCGCAGAACAGCGCCCGTGCGCCAGCCCAGATTGTGCGTGGTATAGCCCCAGTGCGGCAGTTCCCAAACAGAGACTTCCGGGTAGATGAAGCCAAAATTGTCAGGCAGAACGCCTATGACGGTTTTAGGCCGGTCATTGACTGTGATCGTCTTGCCCACAATTGTGCGGTCAGACTTGAACTCGTCTTTCCACAAGCGATGTGAGATGACCACGCACTGCGGGCACGCACTCACATCCGCTGAGATGAACAGCCTGCCCAGCGCCGCCTTGTTTCCCAGCAGCTCAAACAGGTTTGGAGAAACGCGCGCGCTGTTGAGGCGCACCATTCCATCAGGCGCAGCAATCACTACCGGACGCCATGAATATGCCGCAGCCGACTCCGCTGTCTTGCTGCTTCCGCCCCATTCACCAACGTTCCGGAAAAGATATTCCTCGTCATACTGCGAGAAGTTGCCCTGGAAAGAAAGATAGGCCAGACGGTTCGGCTGCTGGAATGGCAATGATCGGAAGCCAGAGCGGATGGTCGGGGCCAACCCGGTCACCAGCACCAGGAAGAGAAGGGCTCCCCCAATTACACCTAGGCAGAAGCGTGCGCTCCGCGGCACCTCTTCATAAGCATGAACAGCTTTTTTCTGGTCAAAGCGATGCCAGGCAGCATCGGGGAATGCGCCCCAGCAATGCCTCAGGATCTCAAGTACAGATTGCGTTGTGAGCCTTCCGGATTCAGCCAGGAAGTGCAGCCAGTGCCAGAGCTCTGAATACCATTCTTTGTACCATTCAGCGCGAGCAGGCTTGGGGACCAGGAGGCTGGCAGTGCGCAGAATTATGGTGCACTGCCACATCAAGCCGCGAATTTTTGGATTGGCCCGCACAACACCCTCTTATCGACGCACCGTCTTCTCCATCGGCGAAAGTCTAGCCAGCAGCGGGTAGCGTCCCATCGCTCCCGTCAATGCTTCTTTGCCCTGCCGCGTCAATTTGTAGTAACGCCGCGGCGGGCGGTCCTGCCGGACAGCGGCTTTCTTGTCTTCCCAGTCACCTCGCACCAGCGAATCCTTTTCCAGACGGCGCAACGCCGGATAGATGGTGCCGCTCGGGAGCCCGGTCGCATCCATGATGTCAAATCCATAGACATAGCCTGAATGAATGATCTGCAGGATGAGCGCCGAGGTATGGGAGAGTTTCGCTGCCGGTTCCATGTTTTTGCTGTTGCCCCCTATGTAGCATTCTTTATATGTAGAATTCTAAATTGGAGGCCTTACAAGTGTGATTCTATCGTAATTCGCAAACGCCGGAGCACAATTATTCACGCGCTTTTAGCGGAACCCGGCCCGGGTCTGCGGTGTCTTAAGAAAGATTGGCCCAAACGACGCGATCACGAGTTTTGAGAGCTGTCTCCGTGGTTTTGCTGCACCAGTTCCTTATCCTGTCTCGGCTCGTGATAGCTTTATTGCGTGAAGAAAATCCTGCTTTCCTGGAGCAGCGGAAAAGATAGCGCCTGGGCACTCCACGTACTGCAACAGCGGGGAGAGTACGAGATTGCTGGCCTCATCACGACCATTAACTCAGCCTTCGATCGTGTAGCCATGCATGGAACCCGGCGCGAATTGGTTGAGATGCAGGCCGAGGCAGCCGGACTTCCTTTGATCAAAGCATTGCTGCCCTGGCCTTGTTCCAACCTTGACTATGAAAGTGCGATGAAGAAAGTCTGTGAAGATGCATTGGAACAAGGTATAAGTGCGGTTGCTTTTGGAGATTTGTTTCTGGCTGATATTCGCGCATATCGAGAAGCCCAGCTTAAAGGAACTGGTATCGAACCCCTCTTCCCACTCTGGCACATGCCAACGCATGCATTGGCCAGACAGATGATATCGGCCGGGCTTCGCGCCAAGCTGGTTTGTGTGGATCCGCGACAGCTGGACTCAGGCTTTGTGGGGCGCGAGTTTGATCTGCAACTCTTGCATGAACTCCCGCGGCAAGCTGATCCATGCGGAGAAAATGGAGAGTTTCATACCTTTGTCTATGCTGGACCTATGTTCAAGCAGCAACTACCTGTCATGACCGGCGAAAAAATTGAACGAGACGGCTTTTGCTATTGTGACGTGCTCGCAGCCGCAGCTACTCGTCATTAAGATCACTGCCTCTTTACGATCTGCCGGTAATCCATTCCTTCCATCTCCACCATGTGGCACATCTCTCTAAGGCGCGAAACCATATCAGCGCCGATCTTTTCCTGGAGAGAAATTTCTGAAGGAGTTTTTGTATCCAAGGGGAAATTTGTCGTTATCAGTGTCGTACGTTTCTTGTCATACCTGCCGCCGATAATCTCTCTGATCTTGTCCAGCACCCACTCGCTGGCTTTGACCTTTCCCAGTTCATCGAGCAGCAGCACGTCAACATTGATTACGTGATTCAGAATCTGGCTTTCGGTCTCCCAGCGGTTGCCGTTTTCGTCGGTAAAGTATTTCGCGCTGCCGTTGTCGTTATACGTATTGCGAATCTCCGTCAGCAGATCAGCGTAGGAATAAAACAATCCCGTGTAGCCCTTCAGCACCAGCTCCCGCAGCACTGCGCAGGCCAGGTGCGTCTTCCCTACTCCAACCGGCCCCATGAACAGTAGTCCGGCTCTCTCTGCCGGATACTCCTGCACCATCTTCGCCGCAATAAATCTTGCCTGCTCCAGTGATCCATTTGCTCCGGGAAAATCAATCTGATATTCGCCCGCATACCGCTCCGGAATCCTGGCCGCTTTCAGTAGCCGCGATGTCCGCTTGTCATAAAAGCAGTCACACCGTACCGCCACTTCGCGCATCCTTGAAGGATCGCGCTTGTCTGGCGCGCTCTCAATCTTCCACGTCGATCCACTACACTGGGGACATTCGCTCACTTCTGCACCTTATCCATCTCGCCTGACAAACTGACGGTTAGTATCCTTCCCCACCTGCATCGCTGGCCAAATTCTCAAATCGCGTTGACCGCTTGATAAACGCCATCTTCACCACGCCCGTGGGACCGTTGCGCTGCTTGGCGATAATCAGCTCTGCCTTTCCTTCAAGATCTGGGTCATCCGGCTTGTAAACTTCCTCGCGAAAGATGAACCCGACCACGTCCGCGTCCTGCTCAATCGCGCCGGATTCGCGCAGGTCAGCCAGTTGCGGACGGTTATTCCCCGTTCGGCTTTCCGGTGCGCGGCTCAGCTGTGAGAGCGCGACCACCGGACAGCGCATCTCTTTGGCCAGCCCTTTCAATCCGCGGGAAATCGCCGAGACTTCCTGCGTGCGGTTTTCGTATCGCTTGCCGCCGCCGGTGGGCGTACCCGCCACCAGCTGCAGATAGTCCACAATAATCAAGTCCAGCTGCCCCCGCGCCTGCTGCAGACGCCGGCATTTGGCGCGCATCTCTGAAATCGAAATGCCCGGCGTGTCATCAATAAAAATCGGTGCTTCTGCCAGCGCTGCCAGGGCCGTTACCAGCTTGTTGTAATCATCGCGGCCAAGAAAGCCGGTGCGCAGCTTGTGCGAATCCACCATCGCCTGTGAGCACAAAAGGCGCAGCAGCAGAGACTCGCGCGACATTTCCAGTGAGAACACGCCTACAACTTTGTTGTCACGCACCGCGGCATTTTCGGCGATGTTGATGGCAAATGCTGTTTTGCCCATCGAGGGGCGCGCCGCAATAATTACCAGGTCGGATTTCTGCAGCCCGCTGGTCATGCCGTCAAAATCAGCAAAGTGCGTTTCCAGCCCGGTAATGCGCTGGCCTTGCTCATAAAGCTTGTCAATGGACCCAAATGACTGCTTCACGATCTCCGGGATTCCAAGGAATCCCTGGCCAATGCGCTGCTCCGCTACCTTGAAGATCTCCGACTCTGCCGAGTCGATGATCTCCTCAGCCGGCGCTTCCTGCTCATAGGCTTTTTGGATCGCGCTTGTAGCCGCATGAATCAGCCCACGCAGCAGCGCCTTATCTTTTACGATCTTGACGTACTGCTCAATGTTCTTGACGCGCGGCAGCCCGTCGGTAAGCGAGGTCACATACGCCACGCCGCCAACTGACTCGATCTCCTTGTGTTGCCCCAGTTGCTCCGTGAGGGTCACGAAGTCAACGGCGCGGCCTGTCTCCGACAGCTCCATCATCCGCAGGTAAATGCGTCGATGAGAATCGAGCGAGAAGTCTTCCGCGCGCAGGTGCTCTGCTGCCTGGGGATAGGAGGAGTTGTCCAGGAGGATCGCGCCCAGGATCGCCCGTTCCGCTTCCACGCTGGCGGGCAATCCGCGATCAAGAATGTGGTCTGTGGTTGCCATCAGGTACTCACAAGCCAGTTTTATGCTTCTCGACTTCTAAGTCAACAAGGAAAACCGGAACAAAATAGAGGAAAACTGGCAAGAAAGTGGCGAAACACCCGAGAAGCGCGGACTTTTGCAGACAGCTCTATTCAAAATAAAAACCCGGCTTGTACCAGCCATACAAGCCGGGCTTTTGCGGGGTGATGTTCCAACGCCGCACGCGTTGCCCCGGCGGCGTCCACAGCTTCAGTGGGCTTCTCTCACGCTCACCCGCCCTAAGCGGATAAGATCAAGCCTGCGGAGCCAGCCACAGGCCAACGCAGATTAAGCTCCGGCACTCCCTTGAGTGTGCCGTTGATTCTTTTTGATCAAACCTCACTGCGGTCGAACATTCACACTTGAGTGTCTTCGACTATCTATGAAATCCCCGGAACTGCTCAAGCTGCAAAATAAAATTCTTGGGCGATTTCGGTGACTATCCTGTGGACGACCGGCAGTTCGCTGTGGACGGCGGTGGAAAACCCACCCTTATCTCACTGGAATCGCATCTGTGGCAACCCGCTTCGCGCCCATACTCTCAAAACTTGAGAAGACACATTGAGGGAACCAAAATGGGACGGGAAAATTTCTGGTCTGGATTTGTCGCCGGCCTGGCTGCCGGCGCAGTTGCAGGAGTAGCCGGTGTGCTGGCGTTCCAGCGCGGCAGCTCTGACGTTGATCGCCACATCATTCGCCTGGAAAAGAGCATCAACATCGGGCGTCCTGTGCATGAAGCATTTGCCGCGTGGTCCAATTTTGAGCGCCTGCCGGACCACATCAACTTTGTTGAAAGCGTGCAGCGTTTTGGTGACCGCTCGCGCTGGCGCGTCAATATTGACGGCCGCGCCTTTGAGTGGGACGCGCAGATCACGCAGGTTGTCCCTAATGAATCCATCGGCTGGAAATCGCTGAGCGGCCCACACCACACCGGACGCATTTCCTTTGCGCCTCTGAGCGAGCAGACTGTAGTCCATGTGGTGATGAATTATGAGCCTCCGCTCGGCGGGTTGGGAGCTGCATTGCCTCTGGAGAGCCATCTTGAGCAGTGGATTGAGCGCGGGCTGCGCGAATTCAAAACAGCCCTGGAGCGGGAGCGCGTTGCGCGGACAGGCACAGCCAATGAACCTGTATCAACTGGACCGGTAGGAACTCCCGGCGAGCATGCTGCGCCGGGTACGGTTCGCTACACACGTCCGCCGGAAGCGAAGTACTAGAACGACACACTCAATGTAGAGACGCAGCATGCTGCGTCTCTACTGTTAAAACCATTCACATCCTCTTGCCGTTGCGAGAATGGCTGCTGAACGCGGTCCGGGTACTTACATTCAATCTTTCCTCTTCTTGCCCTTCGCAGGTGCAGAATCAACCAAATCATCTGGCTGTGCCAGCGACTTCAATTCCACTTCGCGTGAATGCGAAACCGTCTTCTTGTTTTCGTCGAGCGAGAGCTCTTTCAATGTCCCGCGCAAAACGTAATAGCCATCATCTGCCTTGGTCTTGGTAGGCCCGCGCTCAAACTTGCCCTTAAATTCATACCAGATGTTATGCAGCGGCTTGGTAGTAAAAGAAACTTCGTGCCCCTGGATCTGCGCCTTATCAAAAAACTGATCTAGAAAGACGCCGCGATCACTCTCCGTATCGCCCATTCGTGAGACATAACCGGAAACCAGGTTCTTTTCCAGGTTGATCTGCACGAATTCGCCCTCTTTTAAAAAGCTATACATCCCGGAGATATCTTCCGCTGGCGTGCTGGCCGCTATACTCCGGCTATCTTGCTCACCCGTCTTACTTTGGCCCCGCACAGCAAAGCCATCCTGCGCCTGGCAGGCCGCCGCCAAGGTGACCAAAGTGATGAAAAACACTACTTTTCGCGTTAAAACCATGAACTCTGCCTTAGTGAATTAAAGATATAATCCTTCTACTTGCCCTGAAGTTCAAGTGAAATGCAGTCGCCAACCAGAGAAAGGGCCCCTTTCCCCGGCTTGCAATTTCTGATCGAGCCGGAGCCGTGGCTCCGCGTTTTCACTCGTAACGTACGCGATCTTTTCCGTCCCGATCCGCCTCCAGTTTGGGTCACGTCCAAGCCGGCACAGTACTGGCCGGACGCTCTGGTTCATCGTCCCGTGGCTTGGCGAACTGCGCGACAATCATTTCTGGGACACGCGCTGATGGTGCTCTCGATCTATGCGATCAATTTGGCCTGGCTTGATCAGCCGTACGTCGCTCCACAAGCGCCGATCACTAGTTCGACTCTGCATTACGAACTATCAGAGTACTTACCGGCGGTGACTCCGCGGACCACCAAGCCTGCTCCGCCGCGGCGTGCCCGCCCGCAAAAGGCCGATCCTGAATATGCCATTCAGGAGATCACCGTAACAAATGAAAACCACCTCAGCACCAGACAGACGATTGTTCAGCCCAGCCCGGTCATTCTTAAGCAGGATGTTCCACTGCCCAACCTTATCGTCTCTACTCAAGTTCCAGGCGCTCCAATCGCAAACCATCATCCCTTGCGTGAGCTGCCCCTGGATACCCCGCAAGTCATGCCGCCGGCTGCACAGGTGGCGCAAAGCAGTTTGCATCCGCTGGTATTTCCTCCCGCTGCGCAACCTGTGGTGGCAGCTCCCGCTGAGCCAATAGCGGCATACCGGCCCGTGCGTGCACTTCCTTTAGAAGGTCCGGTGGTGATTGCTCCTGCTCCGGAAACAGCAGCGCGCAAGCTCAACTTACTCGAAATTCCTGCGCAGTCGCCGCAGATAGCAGCTCCGCCCTCTGACATTGCAGCGAAGCACCCGTTGACCTCACTTCCGATGCCGGCTCCTCAAGTAGTTCCGCCTGCTTCTGAAATTGCCGCCCCGCGATCATTGCAGGCTGTGCCCATTGCCGCCCCGCAGGTCGCGCCGCCTGCTCCTGCGACAACAGGCAGAAACATGAGCACTCTTGGATTGCCGCTGGCCGCCCAGCCTGCCGCTGCTCCTGCCTCGCCCGTAAGCACCGGTGGCAGCGCACGTGAAAAAGTTCTGGGACAAATGCTTGTGCTGAATGCGCAGCCTGCAGCGCCACGCGAAACAATTGCTGTTCCTGAAGGCAATCGTCCGGGAGAATTCACCGTTAGCCCGCAAGGACATCCCGGAGCAACAGCGCAGCCCGAAATAAAAGCCGGCAACAGCACGCCATCTTCCGCTCACGCCGGGAACGGCACGAGCACAGGCGAAATCTATGTTGCTCCCCCGCCTGTCAAAATCATTGCCAATGCCGTAATTGCAGCTACGCCGCCGATTCCCGCTTCGCGCCCGCTCACTCCTGATAAAACTGGCGCCACACCTAGCTACCGCTTCGATACAAAAATCTTCGGCGCCCGCCGGCATTACTCCATGCGGTTGAGCATGCCCAATCTCTCCTCTGCCGTTGGCAGCTGGACCGTGCGCTTTGCCGAACTCAATGCCACCGGCCCCGCAGGCAGCGACCTCAATGCGCCCGAGGCCATCACTAAGGTTGATCCTGCTTATCCCCAAGACCTGATGCGTGACCGCGTTGAAGGCGTGGTTGTGCTCTACGCCATTATCCGCAGTGACGGCAGTGTAGATGGCGTCCGTGTCCTGGAGGGAGTTGATGAGCGCCTGAATGAGAATGCCCGGCGCGCGCTTGAAAAGTGGCGTTTCCGTCCTGGGACCAAAGACGGCCAGCCCGTTGATATTGAAGCTGTGGTCCGCGTGCCTTTCCGGGTTCCGCGAAATAGCTTTTAAAGGAAATTTCGGCCGCGAATCAACGCGAATTCCGCAAATCGCTTTATTTCTAATTCGTATTATTCGCGTGCATTCCCGCCGAAGTTTCTACTTCGCCGCAACCATGCTGGTCGCGTTCTCGATTGCCTGATAGATCTTCGGATGCGTGCATACCTCGTAGTAGTTCCGGTCCGTAATCTGCTTCAAAGAGAAGTCCCGCGCATCAACGTGCGCGATCCGGCCTTCACGAATAATGATTTGATGGAATGATCCCTGCCCTACCGGCACCATACCGGCATAGATGCGCACCGCAGTTTTGTTCCAGATCATCGGCACTTGAACATCGAATGCCTGCAGAGAAATTTCACTGCGCAGCTTGCGGAACGCCGCCTCATTAATGTGGATTCCGCCAATGTTGTAACGCAACAAAAACTCGTCGGGATTTCCGCCCGTGTCCTCGTCATCCACCGTCTTGAATGAAAACACGTTGAAGAGCAGCTCGCGGCTTTCCAGCCGCCGCCGCATGCCCTTGCTGCACGATGACAGGCGGTCACTCTCATTCAGCGCCTTTGAGATCATGATCTGCTTGTTGCCGTCCATCAGGTACATGGGCGCAGAATCCTGGTAGGAAATTCCTATTCCGGTTTCAAGGCTCGGCAGCCCCGCCGCCAGTGAGCGCTCGTTGTACGCCGTCACTACCTGGATCATCTCTTTCGCCAGCACGCAAGTCTGCGCCACGCCCAATGCGGGCTCGCCTTCACGCTCAAAGAGCGCCAAAATCAACGCATCGCCTTCAATAAAAACTTTCTTTGCGTTGTACTTCGGCAGCAGCTTGTTAATGGGATCGTAAAAATTCAAGCTGAAATAGGAAGCCGGATTCAGCCCTTTTTCCAGCAGCGTCCGCGTCAGCGTGGTGGATTCGCGAATGTCTGCCTTGAGGATGACGTGATGGATGATTTTTTCTTCTGAAGGCTTTTGCTCTTCCGGCAATAAAAATTCGTAAAGTGTATTGTTGATTGAGGAAAGCTCACGGAAGCGCTCGGTGCCAAGCACGTTTACGCTCTCCATCATCGCCACTACGGTCTCCATGCGACGCCGGTCGCGATGATAGCGGGTAAAATCGGCAAAGAACCGGCCAGCCATCTTGGCGCGCTCCGCCGGCTTGCATCCCTCCACTTTTTTCACTGCGGCATGCAGCCCTGCAGGCGAAAGCTTGCCGTGCTCTTCCAGCAGCGTCTCCACGCGCTTGCGTTCTTCGCGCGAAATGAGCGCGTTCTTGAGCTGCTGCGGATTGAGCGGCGGACAATATTGCGGAAGCAGCGGCACCGCCTCATAGGAAGCGATGACATGGGCCATAACATTTTCCCGCTCCAGCAACTCCACCCATGCATTCAGCAGCGCCTTTTGCGCTTTGCATTTTGGGTTCCCATCATCCGGCACACCGCCGGCCAGCAGCTCATGCGCGTTTTCCGGGACGTTCAAGATTCCGTCCACCTGCGGATCATCCATGCCCGCCACTACTTCCAGCGAATGCAGATACTGTGCGGCAATCTCACGCATGGTGTGGAAACGATCGCGGTCGCGATCGTAATTGCCAAGCATCACGTAATGCTCGGCATTCAGGAGATTGTCCTGCCCATCCTCGGCAAATACCAGGCGGTTCAGAAACAGCTCATAGCTTGGAGCCACTGAGTCTCCGAACAGCGAGCGCCGCGTCCTGCCCAGTGATTCTTTTTCCGCGTCGCGGAGCACCACAAATAGGTCCTGCCCGGCACGGCGCAGAATTGTTTTTTTATTGATCTGAAACCCGGCCAGCCGCTCACGCACCTCTAATGTCCGGCTGGTGCCTGATTGTCTCGGAGCCTCATAAAACTTCAGCCGCGCCCGACAGCGCTCCAGCACCTGTGCATACTGGTTCAGCAACTCGGTGCGTTGAAACTTTAAGATCGCGAGGCGGAAAAGCAGATCGAGCGAAACATTATTTTCCGCCTTTGCCCGATTCAGTGATGCCAGGTGCAACTCCGTTAGAAGCCGCTTGAACTCGGCCGGATCGTACTGGCGCGGTGCTCCCTGGGGCCGCGCGGGCGGGCGTCCAGAAGAAAGGCGATCTTCCGTTGCCAGCTCTTCTACATTTCCGTGCTTGGCCACCAGCTTGAAGATGTACTGGCGCGCGATCTCAACGAATTTCGGGCTTAAAAAGACATCATGGCGGACGTTATCAATGCCGGTAACCAGCCCTTCCAATGCAAGTGAGGGCCACTCGCTGGTCAGAGTAAGCTGACGAGCGTGCTCAGGCAGGCTACCGCGTTGAAGGAATGAGAATGACATTTACAGCCGGACGCCGGGCGGGGGGAAACAAGATTCTATCCCAGCTCACAAAAAGTACTAGGTTACTATCGGCACTTTTGTACTCGGATTTAGCTCCGACATGCCCGAGGCCGCTGCCTAAGGCGCGCTCTTTCTGGCTTTCTCAAATTCATCGCCTTTCTGCCACCCTGCCACCTCAGCCTGATTGGCTACCTGCCAGCCCAAAACCAGGCCGAACTTGGCCAGCTTGGCATCGGCAGTAAAGTCCATGTCAGGGCGGTATTCGTCAGAAGGCTGATGGTAATGGTGCTCCACGTAATCTTTTTGCTTTGCTTCACCCCAGGCCAGATCGTGGCCCTTGAACAACGCACCTTCATTCACGCTGAAGGCCGGTACGCCAACGCGCGCCAGGCTGAAATGGTCTGAGCGGTAGTAATGACCCGCTTCCGGATGGTTATCCGGCTGAATCGCCATGCCAAAATCTTTCGCCACGTTCTCGACGAGTGGATACACACTGGTCCTCTCTGCGCCAGTTACAACGAGTTGCTGCGGCTCTCCCAGGGGCTGAATGTCGTCATAGTTCAGATCCAGTGAGATATTCTTTGCCGGAACGGGTGGATGCTGCCCCAGATACTTTGATCCCAGCAGCCCCTGCTCTTCAGCCGTGACTGCAGCAAACATGACTGTGCGCTTTGGCTTCTGCTCTGCGCTGGAAAAAGCGCGGGCAAGTTCCAGCAGAATGCCGCAGCCGGTGGCGTTGTCATCGGCTCCGTTGTAAATGTTGTCACCCGGCTCCTCAGGATGGATTCCTAGATGATCGTAGTGTGCCGTATAAAGAATTGCCTGCTGCGCCAAGCTTGAATCAGAGCCATTCACCTTGGCGACCACGTTTCGCGAAGAGAACGTACGAACCTTGCTCACGATCGTCTCTTTCACATGCACCGGAAGCTCCACAGGCTTGAATTTGCGCGAGGTGGCGTCCTGCAGCATCTTGTCGAGGTTCATTCCTGCTGCCTGCGTCAGCTTCCGTGCGATCTCCAACTGGATCCAGCCCGCCGACTTCAGCTTGGGATCTTCGTCATCCTTCAGGAGTGAAGTTTCTCCGCCCCAGGAGTTGCGCACCACTTCCCAGCCGTAGCTTGCCATCTCGGTTTTGTGAATCAGTATTACGCCAATTGCGCCGCGCCGTGCCGCTTCTTCGTATTTGTATGTCCAGCGGCCGTAATAGGTGAGCGCGCGCCCTTTAAAGAAATTCGGATCGTTAGATGGCGGCTCATTCACCAGCATCAGCAGCACCTTGCCCTTCACGTCAGTGCCTTTGTAGTCGTCCCAGTTGTATTCCGGCGCCTTGATGCCATAGCCAACCCAGACCAGCGGCGCATCGATTTCCGACTTTGCCGAGTGCGTCTGGTCAGTAGCCACGTATTCATCGGCGAATTTCAGCTTGATCTCCTGGCCAGACTTGGGAACAAATGCCAGCTGCGTCTGCTTTGGATCGGTCGTCACGCCGTAGAAGTTGACATTCTGAAAATAGCTGCCTGAATCGCCTGCGGGAACCAGGCCGTAGCTCTTGAACTGCTCGGCAATCCAGTCGGCAGCCATGTCGCCACCTTTCTGACCGGTGCCACGACCTTCCAGCTTGTCGTCAGAAAGGTATTTCACGGTTGCACGAATCTTTTCTGAGTCAATGGAATTCATTGCCTTCTGCGCTGCGGCAGGCAAGCCGGATTGCGCCTGTGCCGCTGCGAACATTGCAACTATGACGAGCACAAATGCTCTAAGTGTTCTCATATTCCCTCAGGATTGAATATTGGATGTATTGCCGAATGCTGACTGCTTTTAGCCCGCCCCGCGGACTAATTTTTGGACTCTCAACCCGGTTTGTACTCCGGCACTCGTTCTCCCGGCTGGAAGATCTGCTCTACCGGCATGCCACTCACGTTCGCCAGCCTGCGCCCCAACTGCTCCATGTCCGCCTTTGACCAGCTCACCGATGCAAATTCGATTTCGCCTTCCGGCGAGATGAGAAACACCGTCGGCACATTGGTCAGCTTATAAGCGTTTGAAGCCGGGTACTTTCCTGCGGGATCAAGCAATACCGGAAAAGTTACGCCGTGTTGGCGATTGAACGCCTTGGTATCGGCTGCATTGTCCTGTGAGACGCCGACAAAAGTAAATTTGCCGCTCTTCTGGTATGCCTTGTAAATGCGCTCCAGGTAAGGAAAAGCAAGCTGGCACACCGGGCAGCTCACCTTGTAAAACGCGGCCACCACAGGACCTTTCTTGCGGGCTTCCTTCAAAGAAAATTTGTGGCCGTCAGTATCTTGTAATTCGATCTCCGGCGCCTGAACGCCGGCTTCCAGTGCAGGCATGGGTCCCCTCCAGCAAACTTCTATTTTAATGAGTCGGGCATGATTCGCGAAACCGGCGCTATTTTGGTTGTGACGGCTTCGGTGTTGCCGCGTCTGAGCACGGACCGTTGTGATTATCAGCCAGATCTGCCCGCGTGCGGCCCTGCTCATCATGGTTGCTGGAAAAACAATTTTGCGATTTCGTTGAGCCAGGCTGGAAGACCGTCTTCATGCCGGCGGCAATCTGGTTTGCTTGGTACGTGTTGTTCCGGCTTGCGTCCTTTTCTCCGCGCGGGCTCGCGATTCGGATAGCCACTGACTTCGCCGCCTGCGCGCTCTCCGCGGCAAAAGTATTGCCGGCTATCAGTGCGCCGGTAACATTTCCCTGGAAGAGCAGGCCGATGACTCCTGAACGATTCATACGTATCGTGTTGTTCACGATCCTGAAATTAGAAAACGCAGCACCGCCTCCCACCACGATTCCATATTTCTGCGGATGAATGATCTGGTTCGATTCAATGCGGACCCCGCTGTTATCCAGGCTATCAATGTTGAAGCCATAGCCGGTTTCAGTAGCTGTATTGTCGTGAAAATTGACCGGTCCCATCTTCCATCCGCCATAACCAATGGGATAGCCGGTAACCTGGTCGTGCCGGACCTCCGCCAGTGCATTGGCAATCGTAATCGCGCAGCCGGTTTCGCCGAATGACTGGCTCATAGTGACATTCTCAATCACGTTGCCGCTGCTCTGCGTGGGAGACTTATTATTCATGGAAACAATCCAGACCGGAAATGCTTCCCACTTGATGTTGATTCCGCCGATCTCTCCCGCCGTGTTGAGGACCTTTACGTCATGAATCCAATGGCCGCCCTGGTCAGAGCGCAGATGAATAGCATCAAGCGTGAGCGCGATAATGCCCTGCTGTCGCGCGCGCGATTTCAGCTCAGGATAATTTCCGTCAATGGTTAGATCTGAGATTTCCGTGCGGGAGACCCCATCTGTATTGGTGGCGAATACCAGACCGATAGCGGTGTTCAGCGGCAACTCGTAGGGATTGCTCTCCTTTGTCGTTGGGAGATAGTTGGCGAGTTTCAGCGTAGTCTTATCCTGACCGGCGCCATGAATCTTCCATCCGTTGCCGATGGTAAAGCCCTGCGCAGTGCGATGCGGAATGCCAACTACGTAATCATAGGCCCCAAGGGTAGAGAATGTTCCCGGCCCCAGGCAGATGATCAGGTTCTCTGTTTTCCGTACAGACTTTTTAGGGCCGCTCTGATCTGTGCAGCCCTCCGAATAACAACGCAGGATCGTATCGAATGCCGCCTCCGTGCTGCCATCACGCGCGTCAGACCATGAAGAACCGCCACCATCTTTGCCGTTGCGCAGTGCGATATATACCCGGCTGCTGCCGTGTGGCAATGCTGCGGCCGGAGCAGAACAATCATTTGCTGAGGTTACGCGAGTATCTTTCTGGACTGGAACGCGAGCTGCCTGGGCGCGTGCATTTGCGAGCAACAAAGCAGTCACTGCGAATATGATTGCGCAGGATGAAACGAATTTTTTAAGCATCGGCAATCCTCTTGAGTATCTTTCGTGCAAGGCCAGTCATGGCCACGCGATTCATGGCATTTAGTTGCACCCATCGCCCGGCGCCGGTATCAGAGTTGTCGGCAGCATGCACAAAGACCGTGTAGTCCGTTGTTGTAATCGAATGCCGCAGCGTAAGCAGAGGCGCTGCACTGCTGCTGCGCAACGCAGGCAGCTCCCACATGCCGGGCATGAGAGAGCTATCGTGCGGACGCTGCTGCAACCACACGCTGCCATTTTTGCGAATTAACGCATATTGCAAAGTCGCCTTTCGGCGCGTTTGCCGAAGCTCTTTCGCAACTGGGCCGCGAGCAGCGCATAAGCTTGTGACCGGACAACTAGCACAGAGTGGCTGAGCCGGAAGGCAGACGGTTGCACCCAACTCCATCATCGCCTGATTGAAATCACCGGGACGCCGTTTATCCAGCAGAAGGCCGGCTATCTCCCAGTAGCGTTCTTCTTTTTTGGCCGGTGCAGCAAACTGCGCAGAAAAGACGCGTTCCAGCACGCGCTTTACGTTTCCATCCACCACCGCCACAGGCTCGCCGAAAGCGATGCTCGCGACGGCATTTGCCGTATAGCGGCCAATGCCAGGCAGTTCGCGCAAAGCTTCAGCAGTGTTCGGGAATTCACCCTGGTTGACGATCTGCTTTGCGGCTGTGTGCAGATTACGCGCGCGCCGGTAATAGCCAAGGCCGCTCCACGCGGCAAGCACAGTTTGTTCACGCGCCTGCGCCAGCCGCTCAGGGGTTGAAAATTGTGTAATGAACTTCTTGTATCGGTCTTCCACCACAGCAACTCGGGTCTGCTGCAGCATGATCTCCGATATCAGAATGCGGTAAGGATCGCGCTCACCGCGCCACGGCAGCTTGCGCTGGTTTCTCTCATACCAGCGCAGGAGCAGACGGCGGAACTTCACTGGGTTCGTTGAAGGAATCGCTGCTGCTGACGAAGACATGCTGAACGATTGTAGCCCAGCAGAAGCCGGTCGTTCTCAGTGACTTTGAATGGGAGTCAGCGAGCTTGCCGCCAGAATCCAGTGGCCTTTGATGTCCTGCCACACAGAGAGCACTCGAAAGCCCTCAGCCGAAACCAGCCCGCGCGTGGAGGTTCCCGCAAAATGCAACGTGCCGGACACCTTCATGTCACGCCCTTCAGGCTGGACGGAAATATCTCCAAGGGCGATGTCTTTTATTTGCGCGCTCTTCCAGTAGGCGATCCAACCCTCGCGGTCAAGGGCCTTGCCATCAGCATTCACGCCAATAAAGGTGGCGGAAATGTGGCGCTCAAGTTCAGTCCAATCTTTGCCACTGATCGCTTTCCAGATGAGCTGCTCATGCTGCTCAGCACCGGTGGCATTGCTCCATGTGGGATGTTTGGGTGCTCCGGCACAGCCTGAAAGACAAACCACAAAGGAAACAAAGGAACACAAGGAGAGCAGCCAACTTTTTCTGGTTGTAAGGCCCTGCATCATCTGATCTCGTTCCAAAAGCATAAAGCAAAAAAGGCACAAAGGAATTACCTTTGCGCCTCTTCGTGTCCTTTGTGGTTAACCCTACTAATCTCCGAAAACTTCTTCCTTCTTGTCTTCTGTTGCTTTCGACTTCGGAGCCGCGGAAGTAATCGAGCCAAGCGGAACGAACCCACCCTGCGGCTTGGGCTCTTTCAGAATGTGCTCGCGATAGAGCGCTTCCATTCTGGCATTGTCCGCACTCTTCTTAAGTTTCTCATCGCGGGCGCGCAGCTTTTCTTCGCGGGCGGTCTTGGCAATGCCAAGGTCATCCAGCGTATGGTTGCGCTCCGCGTGTACGTGATCTTCATTCAGCTTCAGCTTGTGCGCGCCTTCATTTAGCCCCACGGCCTTGCCGCCGGCGAAAATCTCATGGCGTCCGTGCTCTTCATACCACTTGGTGAGCGTGGCCGTCATGTGCATCTTCTCAATGATGTTGC
>CAZISB010000011.1:0-122327 GCA_964541925.1 uncultured Acidobacteriaceae bacterium
ACGTGTGCGAGCACCAGGACGGCAAGAAGCCTTCAGCCGACCTGACGATTGCGCAAGCACTCGCAGGCACGTCTGCTGATCCTTGCGTAGGCAAGTTCCTGGAGTTCCGCATCGTTCGCGATCCGGCGACCCCGGATGTCAGCCAGGTGCCGAATGTGCTGATCCCGAACCCCGACCTGTCGAGCATTCCGGTTTCGCGTGAGCGTACCTTCACGTTCGGCAGCGGCGCTTCGCAGCCATTGCCCGCCAGCGACGAAGCGGCTTACACCACTGGCGCTGGCAACCAGCCCGGCCCGTGGGGCGTTTCCACCGATAGAGGGGCGATGCTCAATGCGAGCTTCGGCCGCGTCTCGGCAGCACCGAAGTTCGGCACGCGCGAGGTGTGGACACTGCAGAACGGCGGCGGAGGCTGGGACCACCCGATCCACATCCACTTTGAAGAAGGCCAGATCCTGGCCCGGAACGGCAGCGCGTCAAACGTTCCGGCATGGGAGAAGGGCCGCAAGGATGTGTATCGCCTGCGTCCGGGTGGAAGCGTGACCCTGACAATGCAGTTCCGCGACTGGGGCGGGATGTTCATGGAGCACTGCCACAACACAGTGCACGAGGACAACGCCATGCTGGTCCGCTGGGAGATTGATGACGGAGGCGCGCCGTTCCTGCGGCCGCTGCCGACGCCGATTGCGGCTCCCACGGGTGTCACGTTCGTATCGCCCGATGACATTGCTCCGACCGCTTTCTAGGCTGCGCTCTACCCATTCATGCCAGCTCATCCTTTTCATAAAGAACGCGGAACGGATGGGCCCGCAAAAGCGGGGCACGAATGGGGGCTTGGAATAGTGGTTGTTTATGGGGCAGGTGGGTTGTCCTGGTCGCGCTCCCTGTCATTGCTTCACAGTTTGGCAGAAACAAGGACGGCCCACCGTTTGGAGAGAAGACGCAGTTATTGTGAAAACGCTGCAGATTTACCTGATTGATGCCCAGCGGTGACACGTACAGGGCACGCAGTTTAGGTGTAGCACAAAAAGTTACGGCTGAGCGCCAGCCCGATGGCGAAACAGCCGTAAACGGGGCTGCCGATCCGCAAACGGCAGCCCCAAATCTCCAAAATTAGGTTTGAAAAAGAATTGAGCCAGCTTTTTCGATACTGATTTCAGGTCAACCAAGGTTCAAGGGTACACGTGGTTGACCACAAGTTGCGGCTGAGCGCCAGCCCGATGGCGAGACAGCCGTAAACGGGGCTGCCGATCCGCAAACGGCAGCCCCAAATTTTGTACTCGTGCAACAACTTCTCTCTACCTCCTCGCGTGAGCGGCACTTGGCAGTCCTTGGTAAAATAGCAAGAAGATCAATAGGAGGGAGAGGAACCGAATGTATCCAGAGGGAATGGTGGCACCAATGCGTCAGGAGCTGACCAGCGCAGGGATCCAGGAGACGCGCACGGCAGCGGAAGTGGAAAACGCGATCAATCAGAAAGGCACGCTGATGGTGGTGGTGAACTCAGTATGCGGATGTGCTGCGGGAAGAATGCGCCCTGGTGTGCGCGCAGCCATTCAGAGCGGCGTGAAGCCAGACCGGATGATCACCGTCTTTGCGGGACAAGACCGGGACGCAACGGATGCGGCGCGGCGGCACTTTACAGGATATCCGCCATCTTCGCCTTCAATCGGGCTCCTGCGCGATGGACAGCTGGTTTACATGATGCAGCGCAGCGACATTGAGACGAGTGATCCCATGACGATTGCCAGCCGGCTGAAGCAGGCATTCGAGAAACATTGCGCAAAGGCGGCGGCCAGCAACTAGCAAATCAGTTAGCCGCAGATTTGCGCTGATCAACGCAGATCAAGATAAATCAGCCGCGAATCAACGCGAAAAACGCGAATCTATTTTCCAAGTTTCGATTGGTTCGCGAAATTCGCAGCTTGTCATTGCAGATCTGCGTCCATCCGCGAATATCTGCGGCTATTGCTTTTGCTAATTGTCGGCTACTTGCTATTTCTCCGGCTTCTTTTCCGGAATGGTAATGTCGATGGTATTCACCTTGCCAAAGGTCGCCAGTTCACGATCAAAATCTTTGGAATTGCCCACCACCAGCACAGCCATCTTCTCCGGATGAACGTATTTGCGGGCAACGGCGTCCACGTCTGCCGGTGTGACTTTTTCAATCCCGGCGCGGAAGCGCTCGAGAAAATCCGCAGGGTAGCCATAAAACTCGTAGCGCATGCGCTCAGCCAGGACCTTTTCTTTGGAATCAAATTCAAAGATGAATGAGTTCAGAATTGCATCCTTGGCCTTCTTGACCTCCTCTTTTGTCACGTGGCCTGTGATCAGATCGTTCATCTCTTTGCGCAATGCTTCAATTCCGGCAGCGGTGCTGCCGCTCTTGGTGCCCATGGCTACGCGGCTAATGCCGGGATGATCATAGGCCGCGCCCACGCCGCCACCGACGGAATAGGCCAGGCCAAGCTTAGTTCGAATGTCTGCGAACAGACGTGAAGAGAAGCCGCCGCCAAAAAGCTGGTTCATGACTTCAAGGGCGTAGAAGTCTGGATTGTTACGGTGTATTCCCAGATCAACCATCTGGATGTCGCTCTGGTTCACGTCATTTTTTTCGACAAAATAAATTCCCGGCTTGGGCTCGCTGAAGGTGATATGTGGAGGGGAAACTTGTGTGCCGCGCGGCATGCTGCCGAAGGCTTGCCGCAGCCGCTGTTCCATAGCTGTAGAGTCGAAATCGCCGGCAATGCCCAGAATCATGTTGTTAGGCGCGATGGTGCGCTGATGCCAGTCAAGCAGGTCTTGGCGCGTAACAGCGGCGATGGTGCTGTACTCCGCCGTGCGCGCATATGGATTTGCAGGTCCATAGGCGAGTTTGCTGGATTCCCGCGAAGCGATTTCATCCATATCGTCATTGCGGCGCGAGATCAGGCTGGCAAACTGCTGCCTGGCCAGATCAATTTTGTTTTGGCGAAACTCAGGATGCTCCAGGACATCAAGCACTACAGGGAAGACCTGATCAAAATTTTCCTTGAGCGAAGACCAGGAGAGAAAAGTGGAGTCAGCACTATCTGAAGCTTCCACCCGTGCCGCGTGTGACTCAAGAAAATCATCCAGCTCATCGCCGGTTTTGCTGGTGGTGCCACCGGTGCGCCAGACATCAGAGTAGATGGCTACCAGCCCAACTTTTTCGGCAGGCTCTTCGCGTGAGCCGCCGCGGATGCGAATAGTCCCGTCAATCAGCGGGAGTTCGTGGTCTTCCTGAAGAAAGACCACCATGCCGTTCGGCAGTTCAATTCGGCGAGGCTCTTGCGGACGGAAGGGACGCAGCGGAGGGATTGGAACCTTTTCCCAGGAGCCAGGCAAAGATCCTTTTCCCGGGTCTTTTTGCGCAGAGGGCGTTTTGGGTTTAGGTGGAGCGGCAGTTTGCGCGGTGAGCAATAACGGCAACACGGCTGTGACGAAAAGCGAGAGGAGCAGCTTTTTTCTCATTGTTGCTCTCCTTTGTGTGCGGGCGCAGCCGTCTCAGACTTTGGCGGCGTTGTTTCTATGATTCCAACCGTGCGGTTGTCTTCTCGGAAAGTTTTATTTGCGACGCGACGGATATCTGCTTTAGTGACCTTCTCCAGCTCATCAATTTGGCGGAAAAGTTGGCGCCAGTCACCATAGAGGGCCTGATATTCGCCGAGTTGGACGGCAAGGCCCTGATCATTGGCAAGGCCGCGAATCAGGTCAGCCTTGGCGCGGGTCTTAATGGATTGAAGCTCTTCGTCGGTGACGTCCTGCGTTTTCAGCCGCTCAATTTCCTGATGAATTGGAGCAGCCATCTCCTCAGCTGTGTGTCCCTGGATGGGTATGGCAAAAAAATAAAAGACGCTGGGATACTTTACGCCGGGAAAGGTGCCGCCTTGCGCGACGAGCGCAATGCGCTTATCGCGCACCAGTGACCGGTAAAGCCGGGAAGTGCGGCCTTTGGAGAGCAGGTCAGAGAGCACGTCATAAACAGGATCGTCAGGGTCATGGAAGTCAGGCCGGTGATAGCCTTCAACATAAACGGGCTGGCTGGGATCATGAATCACGACGTTTCGCTGTGCTTCCTGCGGCGGTTCCTTGGTACGAAGCGGTTCAGGCTCGGGCGCGGCAGGAAGGCGCCCAAAATATTTTTCGATGATGGGCAGCGCTTCTGCGGATTTCACATCGCCAACCACCGTGACCACCATGTTTGAAGGCACGTAATATTTGTGGAAGAAGTTCACGGCATCAGTGGCGGAGAAGGCGCGGAGGTCAGAGGGCCAGCCAACGACCGGCCGCCGGTAGGGATGCGCAACAAATGCGGTGGCAAGAAATTGTTCCAGCAGACGGCCCTGGGGGGAGCTATCAACGCTCATGCGCCGCTCTTCATAGACAACGTCGCGCTCTTTGTAAAACTGGCGCATCACCGGTTGAAGAAAGCGCTCTGATTCCAGATACGCCCACAACTCCAGTCGGTTCTCAGGGAAAGAGTAAAAGTAAACAGTTTCGTCGCGATCCGTGGAGGCATTCAGGCCAACGCCGCCTTCGCTTTCCACGATCTGCGGAAACTCGTTGGGAATGACGTATTGGTCGGCTTCAGCAACGGCGTCCTGCCACGCCTTTTCCAGCGCAGCGAGTTTTTTGGAGTCGCGGCCTACCTCCTTGAGGTTTTCATGCAGATATGCCGTGTAAGCTGTCTCCACCTTCTCCAGCGCAATCTTTTCTGCGGGCCAGTTTCTGGTGCCTATCTCATGCGTGCCCTTAAACGCCATATGCTCAAACATGTGCGCCAGACCGGTGATGCCGGGAACTTCCTGCACTGAGCCGACATTTACACGCGTGTAGAAAGAGAAGACTGGGGCTTCAGGACGCTCCATGATAAGGACAGTAAGGCCGTTGGGCAGCTTTTTGACGGTGATCCTCTTTTCGAACGACGCGATGTCTTGAGCGCGAAGGGCTGAACTTAAAAGCGTGAGGGAAAAGAGAAGAGCGAGCGTACGGAGTCGAGAGATCTTCATACTCATCTCAACAAGGGTAAAGCGTGACGCGTGAGTTTTTCAAATCTGCAGAGGCATTGCCAGTTACCACAATGGATCAATCCGCAAGCGAGTTAGCCGTATCTGGCGGAATCAAGCGGACCAAGGGGACACGAACGAATGATTGCTGCAATTCTGGAACGGTTTATGAAACAATCAGGCCAAGATTGTCCAGGTATAACTTAAATGTCCAAACATCAGGCTTTGCTTGAAGAATTCAATGCATTCGCACAGTCCACGCTCGACGCAACGTCACTAATGACGCACATATCGCAGCGGCTGCATGACCAGCTGGCACGCTACAACTGGGTAGGCTTCTACTTGATTGATAAGGCTGATCCCGGAGTTTTGGTGGTGGGGCCGTACGTTGGGAGCTTCAGCCCGAATCAGCGCATTCCGCTGGATACAGGATTGTGCGGGGCCGCAGCCAGAACGCGACAGACAGTCGTGGTGAACGATGTAGCCAGTGATCCGCGCTATTTGTCAGGATCGGAGATTGTAAAAGCGAACCTGGTAGTGCCGATCCTGGTGAAAAACGAACTTGCGGCTGAGCTGGACATCGAAAGTTATTTTGCGGGCACTTTCACCAGGGAGGAGCAGAATTTTGCTGAGGCCGTAGCGGCTTTGGTGGGAAAATTCCTGGAAAAAAAAGGTAAAGGTGCAGGCGCACAAAATTGATTGCTTTTACCACGGAGTCAATTTGGCCATTACGCTGGCATTGTAAGACCTAAAGTTGCATCACTCAGGCCGGTATAAGAGAAAGATGTCAAAACATCAGGAACTGCTCAAGGATTTTGGATACTTTTCGCAGTCGGTACGCACGGTGGATGCGTTAATGGTGCATATTGTCGAACAGCTCCATGGCACCATGACGCGCTACAACTGGGTGGGCTTTTATCGGTTCGAGAAGAGCAGCGGGCAACTCCTGCTGGAGACGCATGTGGGGAGCTTTGATCCGCGTGAGCGCATCTCAGTGGATAAAGGCTTGTGTGGCGCAGCGGTAACGACTGCGCGGACCGTTGTGGCGAATAACGTTGCGGAGGATCCACGGTATATCCTCGGCTCAGAGTTGGTGAAATCAGAGATGGTGGTGCCGGTCTTTGTGAAAAAACAGGTTTACGGCGCGATTGACGTTAATAGCTACTTCTTAAACACCTTCGTAAAAGAAGACCAGGCATTTATTGAAGACTGCGCGGCGCTGGTGGGCGGCTATCTGGAAAAACATTCCTGAGCTCTTACCACTCAGTCGCTCTGCTCTTCCTGTTATTATGTCCCGTTTATGAAACGGCTGACACTTTTTCTCTCCGCACTGTTTTTTGCAGCAACAGCTTTTGCTCAGAAGCCCAGCTTCACGCTGGAGCAGGTAATGAGCTCGCCATTTCCAACAGCGCTTACAACAGCAGCCAAGACCAACCGGATTGCCTGGGTGTTTAACAGCAAAGGTGAGCGCAATGTGTGGGTGGCCGACGCGCCGGCCTTTGCAGCGCGGCAGGTAACGCACTACCAGGGCGACAATGGACAGGACATCTTTGCGATAAAGCTGACGCCTGACGGCAAGACCGTGCTGTATGCGCGCGGATCAGAGGTGAGCGGCGAGGGGCACATCGCCAATCCCACGAGTGAGATCAAAGAACCCAAGCAGCAGGTGTGGGCGGCAGATGTCGAAACCGGCAAGCCGCGGCTGATCGGCGATATGGGCTGTATCGAGGAAGATTGTGAAGACATACAGATTTCGCCGGATGGACAGTGGGTGGTCTGGGTTGGAGCTAAGCATCATTTGTGGATTGCGAATGTCGCAGGAGACAAGCCTGCGCACCAGCTAGCCGAGCTTCGTGGGGAAGAGTCAGAACCGCAGTGGTCGCCGGATGGAAAGCGTCTTGCTTTCAGTTCAAGTCGCGGCGGGCACGGGTTCATCGCGTTGCTTGATGTGCAAGATGGAGTGGCGCAGCGTGTGCGCTATGTCTCACCGAGCGCCGACCGCGACTTTGCGCCGAGGTGGTCGCCCGATGGGAAGCAGCTTGTATTTATAAGGACGCCAGGCCGGGAGAACCATTTGCCGGTGATTCCGGTGCGTCCGCATCCGTGGGCGATCTGGCTTGCGAACGCTGAAACAGCAGAGGCGCGTGAGCTGTGGCACAGCGGCAAGGAGATGAATGATTCACTGCCGCCGTTTGCGGCGGAGTCGTTGAAGTTTGCTGCGAATGGCAAAATCATTTTTTGCTCGGAGCAGGATGGGCGGAACCACCTTTATGCGATCTCCACGTCGGCTGGCCAGCCGACAGCATTAACTCCCGGAGATTTTGACGTTGAAGATGTGGAGCTAACACTGGATAAAGGAGCGGTTCTCTATACTTCAAATAAAGGAGATGTGGACCGGCGGCATTTATTCAAGATTCCATTGGGTGCGTCAGAGATTGTGAACGGTAAGCCGATCACGGTGAATGTGCCGCTTACGCAGGGAGCAACGATTGAATGGCATCCTGTGATGCTGGCGGACAACAAAACAATTGTCTGCCTCGGATCGAGCGCGACCTCACCTGCAATGCCCTACTACCTGACTGGCAAAGGGCGCGAGATGATTGCCAGCAGCGCGTTGCCCAAAGACTTTCCTTCGGCACAGCTGATTGAGCCGCAACAGGTGGTCTTTCGCAGTGAAGATGGGCTGGAAGTGCATGGCCAGTTATTTGTCCCGCGCAATCACACACAGAGCACCCCAGCGTTAGTTTTTGTGCATGGTGGGCCGCCACGGCAAATGATGCTCGGTTTCCACTACATGTACTACTACCACAACGCCTATGCGGAGAATGAGTATCTGGCGAGCCTGGGTTATGTGGTGCTCTCAGTGAATTACCGGCTCGGCATTATGTATGGAAGGGCGTTCCGCGAGGCGCCGAACACGAGTTGGCGCGGGTCGGCCGAGTATAAGGATGTTGTGGCAGGCGGCAAGTATTTGCAGGGGTTTCCGTATGTGGACAAGAAGCGCATTGGCATATGGGGCGGCTCCTATGGCGGTTTGCTCACAGCGCTGGCACTGGCGCGCAACTCAGATATTTTTTCTGCCGGCGTGGATTTTCATGGCGTACATGACTGGTCATTGTTTTTGCAGCAATGGGAGGGCGGCGCAGAGCAGCCCCCGGATTTGAAGGAGGCGCAAAAGCTGGCGTTTGATTCGTCGCCAGTGGCTTCAGTGGATAAGTGGAGATCGCCGGTGCTGCTGATTCACGGAGATGACGACCGCAACGTGCCGTTTGGCCAGACAACAGACTTAGTGCAGCGGCTGCGGCGGCAGAACGTGGAATTTGAGCAATTGATTTTTCCGGATGAGATCCATGATTTTTTGTTGTGGAAGGATTGGGTAGCAGGGTATAGGGCGACGGCGGAGTTCTTTGACCGCAAGTTTAACGCGACGAAAAAAGAAAAACAGTGAGTGAGGATGAACAAGTTCCGGTCTCAACCGGGATAAAGCTGATTTCACTCCTCTTGATGGTTGGAGGAGTGGTTGGCGGTGGCCTGACCTTCTGGCTTGAGATGAATTCAGTCAGCAGTGGCCAGATCAGGTTCTTCTCCCCGGCAGCCGGTGTTTTAGGAGCCTTTATTGTCTTATTCGGCTGGGCGGCATGGACCGGAAGAAACCTATGGCTGGGGAAAAGGAGCGCTCTGACACAGGCCAAAATTCTCTTTGGCATACAGGTTCCATTGTTCCAGGTGCCGGGCTTTGCCTATGAATTTCACACCGGTTTGACAGTGCCTATCAAGATTGCAGGCGGGTTGCACTTTAGCGTTGGTTTTAATTTTGGGTCGTCGTTCAGCTTTTACATCTCATCGCAGACACAGGACTTTGCGTTTGGGCTGAACCTGGTTGCACTGTTTGTCATCGTTTATCTAGTGCGCATTTCGCGACCTTTGACCCCGGCACAGGACAAGTTCGGATTGATTTGAAACGGCGGAGTTGAATTGATGATCGAATTGAGGAATGTGGTTCAGAATTGCCAGAAGTGCCAAGATTGCCGAAGATAGCCAAAGTTATCCCGCAAATTGCTAACAAGGCCAGTGCGGAACTGGAACTTGTGCAATTACCTTAGTAATAGGACTCGATTGTTCTTGTGGACAAATGCAAGCAGTCATCAGGGTATGATGCGTGTGTTCCTCCTCCCAGACCTTGCATAGGTGCGTCAACAATGCAAGAAAACGCAGAAGCCACTCTCGCAAATAGCACGGGCGCAGACGCGCAAAGCCCTAATGGCACAGGCACGGCTACTGCTCCGCGCACGGCCAGCCTGGAACTGGTGAAAGAGCTGCCGCGGGGAAGCGTAGGTGTTGTCCACCAGGCAAGAAACCCGCAGCAGAACCGCTCAGTGGTACTCCGCAAGTTTGAAGTGCCGGAATGGCTGGATGACGCCCAGGACCTGTTGCAGAAGATTGTTACAGAGGCCAAAGCGGCAGGCGCGCTGGAGCATCAGAATATCGCGCGGGTTTACACGTGCGGCTACAAAGATTTCACAGTTTTCATGACGGCCGAGTTTGTTGAAGGGCAGACGCTCAGAGAGGTCATGACCAAGCGCCAGCCTGAGATGGCCGAGGTGCTGCAATTTGCCAGGCAGCTCTGCGCAGCGCTGGATGCGGCACACGCTAAGGGTGTGTTCCACCACTTTTTGAATCCATCCAATATCAAGGTGCTGCCGGATGGGAAGCTGAAGGTCCTGGATTTTGGCCTGCTCCGGGACAAGAATCTGATGACGCAGTCTCCGGCCAAGAAGCTGGAGAACGAGCCGTATCTTTCGCCCGAGCAGGTGAAGAACAAGCCGGTGGACCGCGCGGCCAATCTTTTCAGCGCTGCGACCATTCTGTATGAGCTCTACACCGGGCGCAGCCCGTTCCATGGAAAACATCTGGGCGAAGTGGACCGCAGCATTACTGATGTGGATCCGCATCCGCTAGGCATGGCACATCCGCGAGTTCCGGAGGGAATTTCAAAAGTTGTATTGAAAGCGCTTTCAAAGAATCCGGCAGACCGCTATGCAAGCGGAGAGAAGTTTTTTGCGGCGCTGGAAGAAGCGTCAAAAGCTGAGCCGGTGGCCCGGGCCAATGCAACGGGATCGCGGCCAGCGTATCAGGCTGGAACGTCTTATCAGGCTGGGACGTCTTATCCGGCTGGATCAGGGCCTTCAGCCAGCCAGTCAATGAAAGCGATGTCGCCATCGGCAAGCCAGTCATTCCGGCCTGCGTCTTCAGCGAGTCAAGCGTTCAATACAGCGCCTGCAACTTCGTCAACCCAAGCCGCAAGGACGCCTTCTCCGGGGACAACGCGCATTCCCGCTCAGCAAACTGCTGCGAGGACAGCAGCGAAGTCGGCGAACCAATGGAAGCTGGTGGGAGCTGTGGTGGGTGGACTTTGCCTGATTGTAATTTTGGCGATGGTCTTCCAACGGCGACCTGCTACTGAACTTCCGGAGAGTGCGACGGCGCAGCCAATTGATCCTACGGCGAAAGCTGCAGCGCCATTTAAGCATCAGAATGTTGACAATCCGCAGCAGCAAGCGCATGCAACATCATCTGCGGCGCGGCCTGGGAAGTCAGCAAGAAATGTATCGGCTGCAGTTCCGGCCCCTGCTCCGGGAGCAGCAGAGGGCCAGTTGATTGTTTCATCAGTCCCGATGGGCGCCACCGTCGAGATAGAAGGTAATGCCGGTCAGTGGAAAGCGCCGGGAACAATTCCAGCGCTTGCGCCGGGCACGTACAAACTCACATTCAGCATGCCAGGGTATGCACCGGAGACGCGAAGCGTTCAGGTTGTTTCAGGTGCGCGCACACCGCTGGACGTGAGGCTGAGCGCAGTGAAAGGCTTCATTACGATCACAGGAACGCCGGCGGGTGCGGAAGTTTTTATTAACGGTCGCGATACCGGGAAGGTAACGCCGATAGAGTTTATGGTGGAGCCAGGAGCTCAGGCAATCGCGCTGCGTAAGGCCGGCTATCTTGAAGCGACCACCGAGATCAAAGTTGCAATAGGACAGTCAGTAAATTATGCGCCGAGCCTGATGGTTGCTGGACGTACCGACAACATTAGGCTGGTGAACGGCGGAATGGGCAAGGTGTTTGGCGGAAGCTCTGCGCAGGGCAAGGCGAGGATTGAGATCAAGTCTGAGCCCAAGGGCGCGCAAGTGACCGTGAATGGCACGCCACTGCAGAAGACCACGCCGCTGGAGATACAGGTTGAGCCGGGTAACTACGATATTACGATTGAGAAAGAAGGGTATAAGCCAATCCGCGAGAACGCGATTGTGGGGATTGATGATCGGATAAAGATTGATAAGGCGTTAGCGCACTAGTTTTTCTGTCGCTCCGCTCCAAACCGCCGGTCATCTTCGCCTATGCAAAGAGCAATTTTGCTCCTGAAAGGTGGCGCTCGGCGCCACACGGGCCTCGCGCCTTTGATCCCAAATTCAGACGCTTTTCGCGGCGCAGTGCCCTTGCCCTGAGCGAACAGCGATTATGCTTCTGAAACAGGCCGCTCTCACCCCAACAAGCGAAAACCGCCTGTACTGGGGCTCCAGACTCTCCGCCACATTGGCCTCGGCCGATAACCCACAGCGGATTTATTCTGACAGCGCGAAGGGACGAGGCACGTCTTCGAATTTAAAGATAAAATAGAGAGAACTCCACACATTGCTCATTGAGCCAGAGAGATAGATTTGAATTCCAGTATTCGTAACATTGCAATTATCGCGCACGTTGACCACGGAAAAACCACGCTTGTAGATGCCATGCTTCGCCAGAGCGGAGCGTTCCGCGCAAATGAAGCCGTGGTGGAGCGCGTGATGGACTCCAATGAACTGGAGCGCGAACGGGGGATCACAATCCTGGCCAAGAACACGGCGATTTTGTATCAGGACGTGAAGATCAATATTGTGGATACGCCCGGGCACAGCGATTTTGGCGGTGAAGTGGAACGCGCCCTGAAAATGGTGGACGGCGTGATGCTGTTGGTGGACGCCAGCGAAGGACCACTGCCGCAGACGCGCTACGTTTTGAGCAAGGCACTGGAAGCGGGGCTGCCGCCGGTGGTGGTGATCAACAAAATTGACCGGCCTGACGCACGAGCACAGGAAGTACTGAACGAAATTTTTGATTTGTTTATAGACCTCGACGCGCGTGAGGACCAGCTGGAGTTTCCGGTACTCTTTACGAACGCAAAGGCAGGCACAGCTTCAACCAGCATGGATGTGCGTGGGGAAGATTTGCGGCCTTTATTCGACGTAATCCTGAAAAACATTCCGCCGCCGGCTGGTGAGATTACGAACTCTTTGCAGATTCTGGTGGCGAACCTTGATTACAGTGATTATCTCGGAAGGCTGGCGATTGCGCGTGTGTTCAACGGCCAGTTGCGGACGGGCGAAGAGGTTGGGATCGCGAAGCTGGATGGATCGCTGCAGAAGGTAAAGATCACGAAGCTGTTTTCCTTTAGCGGGCTCAAGCGCGTGGACGTTGATCAGACTGAGCTGGGAGATATTGTCGCGATTGCCGGAGTTGAAGGGATCGGCATTGGCGAGACCATCACGAATCTGGAGAATCCGGCGGCGCTGCCGCATATCGTGATTGATGAGCCGACGATCGCCATGCAATTCACGGTGAATACCTCGCCGTTTGCCGGGCGCGAAGGCACATACGTGACGTCGCGCAATCTGCGTGACCGGCTGCAGAAAGAATTGCTGACCAACGTCTCACTGCGCGTGGAGGAGACTGACAGCACGGATTCTTTCAAGGTGCTGGGTCGCGGAGAGCTGCAGCTTTCCATCCTGATTGAAACCATGCGGCGCGAAGGCTACGAATTGATGGTAGGGAAACCGGAGATCGTGACGAAGCGCATTGACGGCAAGCTGATGGAACCTCAGGAGAAGCTGACCGTTGATATCCCGGATGCGTTTGTTGGCGTGGTGATTGAGAAGATTGGCCAGCGCAAAGGACAGATGGTCAAGATGCACAATCACGGCTCCGGCCGCGTGCGCATGGAGTTCACCATTCCCAGCCGCGGCATGATCGGCCTGCGCTCAGAGATGCTTACCGATACACGCGGCACGGTGATTATGAATTCTCTGTTCGATGGTTACACGGAGTGGCTGGGCGAAATTCCGCATCGAATGACCGGTGCACTGGTGGCGGATCGTCCGGGAACATCCACGGCTTATGCGCTCTATAGCCTGCAGGAGCGTGGTGTGCTTTTCGTTGGCCCTGGAATTGAGGTTTATGAAGGGATGATCATCGGGGAAAATGCTCGTGAAACCGATTTAGACGTGAACTGTGTACGTGAGAAGAAGCTAACAAATATGAGGGCATCCACGGCTGATGAGGCCATTCGTCTGGTGCCTTTCCAGAACCTCACGTTGGAGCAGTCGATTGAGTTCGTGGCTGATGATGAGATGGTTGAGGTCACGCCGAAATCGTTGCGGCTGCGGAAAAAGATTTTGCAGGCAAATCGCAGACCGAAGAGAAGCGCGCTGCCAGCCGGTGTCACAGTGGAGTAATGAACAACTAGTCAGCAGCAATCAGCCTAAATCAAGCGACTCACTCCAGCTGTTTTCCCTTCGTCTCTGGCAGCTGCGACGCCATCACAGCGGTAAGCACAAACGCAATTGCACAGAGCAGGAATGCAGCACTCAGACCTTTTTTATCGCCGACCCAGCCAATCGTGTACGGCGCAATGCAGCTCAGGGCGCGAGCGCCGTTATAAGTAAAACCAAGGGCACGAGCGCGAACGCGGGTAGGGAAGAGTTCGCTGCCGATCAGCCCGGAGCCAGAAAAAAAACCTGTACCAAAGAAGCCGACTAGCGCACCAAGAATCAAAATAAGCCATTGCTCACGTGCGGCAGCATAGAGTGGAATCAGGCCCGCGGCGCATAGCGTATAAAGAATCAAAGAGCGTTTGCGTCCCAGTTTGTCAGCGACCAAGCCATAGCATAGATAGCCGGGAAACATGCCAACCAGGTTGAGCGTGATAAGCAGCGTGGCCGTGTTCATGAGGCTGAAGCCGCGTCCGCCGCGTTCTACTGGAAGGGTGAGATATGGCGGCATCCAGCTGAAGAGTCCCCACCAGGCGAACAGGCCGAAGATGTTCAGCAGCAGAAGAAACATGGTGTTTCTGCGCAAGCCGGATGAAAAGATTTCTGAAAAAGGAGCTTCACTGCGCGATTGGTTTTTCTGTCGCTGCCACATCTCAGATTCAGGGACGCTGCTCCTGATCCAGAGTGTTACCAGTGCCGGCAATACGCCCACGAAAAACACGGCGCGCCAGTCGCGATGAAGTTTGTCCAGTACTATCCATGAAACCAGTGCGGCGGCGGCCAGCCCCCAGGCCCAGGCGCTCTGGACAACCGCCAGCGCACGGGCACGCAGGTGTGTAGGCCATGTTTCTGCCACAAGAGTAGCGCCGGTGTTCCACTCGCCTCCCATACCAAGGCCGAGGACAAAGCGGAAAAAAAGCAGCATCCCCAGAGAAGCAGAGAAGCCGGTACCCAGCGAGCAAAGCGAGTACGTAAGAATACTCAGCATTAGCGCTCGCGTGCGGCCGATGCGGTCAGCAATAAAGCCGAAGAGCACACCGCCAATTCCTGAGGCGAGCAGCATGAAGGTATTTGGCAGGCCGGAGATTGCTCTGTAATGCGGATCTGTTGGAAAGATCTGCAGCGACTGCATTACTTTGAGTTGGACGTTGCTATAGAGCAGAACGTCAAACCCATCCAGGCCCCAGCCCAGCGCGGCGGCGATCAGCGTGCGCTTCTGCGCAGAGGTGACCTTGATGAAGGTTGATGCTGTGGTGGAAGCCATGGAGGGATAAATCTACCACGGAGGCATGGAAAAAGCTTTTCTGAATCTTGAGCAAAGTGAGATATCTCTGTAGCCCTGAAAGATGGAAAAAACTGCAATTTTCTTTATGGTTTTCGTGTCGAGATTCCTTTGTCGCGATTCGGGGTTACAGAAGAAAGAAGTCCAAAATACCTCTGAGCCCGCCTTACATCCTTGCCAATCTGTTCTCGCAGAGCTTCGACGGAAGGGAATTTGATCTCAGCACGCCGCCAGCGCAAAAATGAAATCTCGACTTCAGTTTGCGCTGTGACATCTATGGGATGAAAGTCGAGCAGGTGAGTTTCAATGGCGAAAGAGTCATCGCCAAAGGTTGGCCGCATGCCAACGTTAGTCACGGAATCAAAAATTTCGTTGTCCACACGCGTGCGCGTGAAATAGACACCATCGCCTGGAACCAGGTCATCATAGCGGCTCAGGTTAATTGTGGGGACAGTGTATTTGTGGCCGTACCCGCGACCGCGCCCGGGCGCGCCCGTGATGCTGAAGACGCGGCCTAATAAGCGCCCTGCTGTGCTGACCTTTCCTGCTGCAATGAGCGCGCGAATCTGGCTGCTGGAGACAGAGATGCCGCGCGCCAGCATGACGGGATAAACCTTTACTTCAAACCCAAGTAACCGGCCAAGCTCACTTAATTTCGCCACATTCCCTTGTGCTTTGTGGCCAAAATGAAAATTCTCTCCTTCATGGATCTCCTTCGCGCGCAAACGGCCAGCAAGAACGTTTCTGGCAAAATCTTCCGCCGTGGTCATGGAGAAATCGCGGGTGAATGGAACCTCAATCAGAGCGTCCAGCCCGCTTTCAGCCAGCAACGCTTCTTTTTTTTGCAACGGCGTGATCAGGCGAGGAACAACATCAGGCCGAAGAATGCGGAATGGATGCGGCTCAAAGGTGATGGCGACGGCCTTGCTGCCGGTTTCACGGGCGCGGCGGACTACTTCGCGCAAAACGTGTTGATGGCCGCAATGAACGCCGTCGAAATTTCCAACGCTGACAATCGTCGGCCCCAGATCTGCTGGTATTTCTTCCAGCGAGCGGAAGATCCTCATGCGATGTCAAACTCCAGCTTCAGGCCGTCGTGCGCCAGGCGGACATGTTCCGGCAGGCTCTGATTGGTTTCTTGATGAGGCAGGTCATGCGAGATGTGCGTGAAGAAAGCACGGCGCGGCTTTAGCTCTTCCACCAGGCTGAGTGAATTGGCGACTGTGGAATGCGTTGGATGAGGACGATGCCGCAGCGCGTCCAGAAACAAAATATCCAGATTGCGCAGCTTCTCTTTCGAGTCAGGGGGGATCTCGCTGAAGTCGGTAAGATATGCAGCCGATCCGAAGCGAAAGCCGTGAATCTCAGCTTCGCCGTGAATGATCCTGATGGGCTCAAAGCATACGCCAAACAGGTCCAGGGAACCATTGAAGCGCTTCATCTCCACTCGCGCAATGCCCCCGAATTTGTAGTTGGCGTCAAAAATGTAGCGGAAAATGCTTTCCAGTGCATCAGCCGTCTTTGCCTGAGCATAGAGCGGGATTTTGCCTTCACTGCGGAAGCTGATGGGCCGCACGTCATCAAGGCCCAGAATGTGGTCGGCGTGAGCGTGCGTATAAAGAATTGCGTCTAGGTGCGTAATCTTCTCGCGGATCGCCTGCTGGCGAAAATCCGGCGTGGTATCAATAAGCACAACGCGGCCGTCATACTCTACCAGCACTGACGGGCGCGTGCGATGATCATGCGGGTCAGCAGAGGTGCACACGCGGCAGTTGCACCCGATTGTAGGAACGCCCATAGACGTTCCGCTGCCCAGCACGGTGAGGACAGCTTTCATTTCTTCTCAGTCGGAGGCACAGCTCCTGGGCCAGGTTTCACGGCAGAGCTGGCAACTGCATTCGTGATCTCGATCCATGCCATGCGCAGCTCAAAGAGCACATTCTGCATGAGCGTTTTTTCGCGATCAGTAAGGTTACCCTTTGTTTTCTCCTGCAATATTTCAAGAGAATCAATCGTCTGACGTGCGCCGATGATGTCAACCCGCGGCGTCTCGCCTTCCTGCCGCAGTGCACCCATCTGGATCAGCGCAGACATATAGAAGGATTCCACCACGCGCTCAAAGCTCATCTCAAGCGGACCGTGTCCTCCCTTGCCAGCGGCGGTAATCATCTCGTCAATCTTCTTGCCAGACGCCTTATAAGCCTGCTGCTGTTGCTGCTCTTCTTCAGCGGTGGGAGGCTCAGGAATCGCTTCTTCCGTCTCTCCTGCCTCAGGCGAAGCCTGTGGAGTTTGAGTGGAGGTGGTGCTTGCAGGAGGCGCTGCTTGCGCCGGAGGTGCTGCCGGTTCCGCCGATGGTGAAGTTGCCGGCTTTTCTTCTTCCGCGGTTTTTGCGTCCGGGCGAAGCTCGCCCTCTGACCCAAATCTGCGGCGATCACTTACGACAAACTCTGGTTGTTTTTCAGCCATACTTCCTCAATATTTTTGGATTTCAAATGGTAACTCTACAACTTTGGCCGTAACGCCGTGCAGCTCAAGTTCGTCTGCTTCACCCAATACCTCCTGGCGAACATAGCCGAGAGCAATATTCCTCTCACCCGAACCAGTTGGAACGCGGGCGATGCTGGTAATTTCAGCTGCGGAGCGCCTATCTGCCTCACGGTTTTCAAGCGATGGCGGCTCTCCAGCAAATTCAAATCCTGTGAATTTGCGATGTACATGGCCGCGCGAACGTATGCGCTCAACAATTTCCTGCCCAATGTAGCAGCCCTTGTTGAAATTAAGCGCTTCGGTTTGGCCGGTTTCCTGCGGCAGGTCGCGATCACGAATGTCCTGGCCATAATTTGAGATTCCGCGCAGCACGCGCCACATCTCCAATGCCTCGGCGCCTGTTGGCTGCGCTCCTGCGGTGATCAGCTTTTGCCAGAAAGCTTGCGCATTGGATGAATCCAGCCATAGCGTGAACCAGCCCGGTTTCTTTTGTGGTCCGCTGATGAGAGTGACGGCTGTGCCGTCAGCAGAAAGCTCCCGGACTTCAAGTGGCGCCATTTCGCTTGCATCAAAGCCAATGGAGGCCAGGATTTTCTCTGACTGCGGCCCGCAAACTCCCAGCGCCGTCAGGTTTGGGTTGGCAGGGGCAAGCTCGACCTTGTCCATGATGATGAAACGCTTAAGTGTATTCATCAGCGTTTCAGTCTGGCTCACATCGGTTTCAAGCAGCAGAGATTCGCCTCGATTGAAGATGTAGAGATCGCCCAAAATGCGGCCTTGTGCGTTCAGCACAAAATTGTAAGCACCGCGATTCAGCGCAAGATCGCGAACACTGTTGGTGACCATGTTATGCAGCCAGCGCACGCGGTCCTTACCTGAAACGTTTATCTGTGCCCGCCAGGGCAGGGCAAACACTCCGCAGCCCGTGAGCAGGGTTCGCAGCTCGTCCGCGGGCGAACTAAAGCTGAGTGCTGTCTCAACGCCGTTGTATTGGCCAATCTTGGCCTGAGCGGGAGGACGCCAGGAATGGAGAGCTGTCTGCGACATAGTCCAATATTTGATTATAGCCAAGGATTAAGGGTGCATGCCGAAGCTGATTAAACGCGTTTTGCTGTCTATAAATGCGCTGATAAACTGGACTTATGCCGGATACGCCTCCCGAAAATGATGGCCAGCAAAAGAACATCTGGCGGCAGATTGGCCGTTACAGCAATTTAGGCATGATCCTGCCTGCTTCGGTTGTAGTCGGACTTTTGATCGGCTACGCGCTTGACCGCTGGCTTAAAACCACATGGATTACCCTGGTCGGGCTGCTGGTGGGCTGCGTAGCAGGGTTTGTTGAGTTGATCCGCGGCGTGGTGCAGGCCGGCAAGGAACCATGAGCCAGTTCCCGGATTCTGACGACTTACTTGAGCAGCGCCTTGACCAGGCATATCAACGGGTATTGAGGTTTGCGATTGGCCTGAGCATTCTTGCGATCCCCGCTGCAGGGATTCTGGCAGGCTGGAGAAACAGCCTTGGTCTTGCTATGGGGTCGGGTATCGGAATCCTGAATCTAGTCTGGTTGCATCAGGGGGCCGAATTGCTGATTCGGCGTATGATCGCGGCAGGGAATGCTGTTTCGGCTGATGAAGGCCCTTCAAAGCTGCGCGTCATGCTCTTCTTCCCGCTGCGCTACTTCGCCGTGATAATGGCTGTATATGCTATATTAAAAGGTTACCCGGGGGTGCTGGTAAGCTTCATTGTGGGCCTTGCTCTGCCGGTCGTCGCCTTGATGGGCGAAGGCGTGTATGAGGCGGCTGTGCTCCAGCGAGAAACCCGCGTCTCGGGTAAGTAACGCGCTCCCAATCAATATTCAAATTTTAGTTTGTACTTGGATTAATACAGCAGAAATATGCCTGAGCAACTCTGGTTCACCGAATTTATAAATCATCACTTCGGCAGCGCCATTACGGCGCTCTTGCACACTATTGGCATTCACCCCACCTATCCTGAAGCCCCCATCACCAATGCAGTTGCCATGGAAATCCTGGTGGTCATTCTGCTGCTGCTGTTCTTTTTAGTGGTGCGGGCGCGGTTGTCAGTAGAAAAGCCCGGCGGGCTGCAGCATATGGTGGAAGCTGTTGAGGAGTTCATCGCCGACCAGGCCCATGGCGTCATCGGCCATGGCTATGAGCGCTATCTGCCATACGCGATTGCGCTGGGATATTTCATCCTTCTGGCGAATCTGCTCGGCCTGGTGCCGGGATTTGAGTCGCCGACGGCTTCGCCTGTGGTTCCTTTGGGCTGCGCAGTTGTCACATTCATTTATTACCATTTTCACGGAATCCGCACCCACGGCGTGCATTACATCAAGCAGTTTGTGGGGCCGGTGCTGCTTCTGTCGCCACTGATGTTTCTGATTGAGGTGGTCAGCCACTTCGCCAGGATCCTGTCACTCACTGTCCGTCTTTATGCAAACATGTTTGCCGGAGACATGGTGACGCTGGCTTTTTTCTCGCTGATACCGGTACTGGTGCCGACGCTTTTCCTTGGGCTGCACCTTGGCGTGGCGCTGGTACAGACATTTATCTTTGTGATGCTCACACTGGTTTATCTGGGAATGGCGGTCAGCGAAGAGCACTAAAGGGCTTTGAAGTTGTAAGCGCTGCGAGCGTGAGGGCGCCGTCCCCCAAGGATGGACGCCAACCACCCACTGGCAGCAATCTAATAAAGGAGCAAGAGCATGCGTAAATTCACATTTCTCTTTGTGCTGGTTGCAGTGCTGATGATTGCCTCGCCTGTGTACGCGCAGACGGGCGCCGCACCTGCAACGAACTGGTCTGTGCCGATCGGCGTAGGCCTTGGCATGGGTCTGGCGGCAGGTCTCGCCGGACTGGGTCAGGGCAAAGTGGCCGGCTCAGTAGCAGAAGCGCTGGCGCGGAACCCGGGGGCTCGCGCCGGAATTCAATTGGCATTGTTCATCGGACTGGCGTTTATCGAGTCGCTGGTTCTGTTCACCTTCGTGCTGCTTTTCATCCGTACCACGTAACAAGTTGCGATCTGCTAAAAAGCCTTCGCTTCGGCGAAGGCTTTTTGTTTTTGTGGCGCAACTCTGCATCTTTTTGCGCACGCCAACATTCACTGCTGAGTGCTATGCTTGAGCAATTCCGATGTCGTCAGCTGCCCTGGAATTCACAAACGTGAGCAAGCAATATCGTGGCTTCTTCCGCAGCCAGCGGGTAACGGCGTTGCGCGGCTTCTCATTGCGTGTGGAGCGCGGCGAAATTTTTGGCTTTCTCGGCCCGAACGGCGCAGGAAAAACCACCGCAATTCACATTGCACTTGGCCTGATGTTTCCTTCAAGCGGTCACGGCGAAATGCTTGGGCATAGTTTTGGCTACGCGCCGGCGCGGCGGAAGATTGGATTTCTTGCAGAGAACGTTGCGCTGTATCATCGGCCGGCGGCGAAGCTGGTGCGCTTTTATGGCGCATTGAATGGCTTACGCGATCCCGAACTCCGGCAGCACACCACGGAGATGCTGAAGGAGCTGGAGCTTGCAGGCGTTGCTGAACGCAATGCGGGAAAATTCTCGCGCGGGATGTTGCAGCGCGTGGGGCTGGCGCAGGCGCTGGTAAATGATCCAGAACTGCTGATCCTGGATGAACCGGCTTCCGCGCTTGATCCTTTGGGTCGGATGCGCGTGCGCGAAATACTGCTGCGCGCCCGTGCAGCAGGGAAAACCGTATTTCTCAGCTCGCATCTGTTGTCAGAAGTGGAGCAGATTTGCGATCGCCTGGCTATAGTGATCAAAGGCCGTGTAGCGCGAGTGGGAACAGTGAGCGAACTGCTGGAGGCTCAGGATCGTTTTGTGATTACGGCCAAGGGCATTGATGCGCTCATGTTCGAGGGCTCACAGCAGAACGGCTTTATCAAGATCACCGTGCCGGCGCTCAACCAGCGTCGTACGATTGAGAAGATATGGCTTGCTGGCGGCGAAGTTGTGGCTGTGAACCCGATCCGCCGCACGCTGGAAGACCTGTTCGTTGAATTGGCAGGCACAAACGGTGGCGGGCATGACGAGCCAGATGACGCGGAGGAGCCAAAATGAAGAGAGCTGTGGAGCTATTCGTTTTTGGCGTCATTTTAGCAAGCGCGGGCGCATTTGCTGAAGGGCATTCAACTCCCGTAGAGCCCAGATGGAAAATTGATCTCAAAAATAAGTATGCCTTTGAGGCCTTTGACCGGCCCATCACTTTCCGCTGGACGCTTCATCAGGACGTAGTTTTTCTTCCGCCGGACAAGCTTCTGGTTTATCAAGTGAACCGCTCGCGCACACTGGCCCGCCTGCGATCGCGCGATGTCAGCGGAGGAGGCGGTAACTTCGTGCTTGAGATGAAGGTCCTAAGCACGCGTGACGGGCATGAGATAAAAGCGTTCCATCTCATTACCAACGCAGATTCCAGCAAGGTGATCGCGACGCGCGAGGGCCGGTTCCTGGTGCGTACAGGAGACATCCTCTATTTGTATTCGGCTAATTTTGAGAGGATCGCGGCAAAACCATTGCCGATGCGGCATCGGGTACAGGAAGAAGCCTGGCAAATGGACGTTTCACCTTCAGGAACTGAGGTCGTGCTGGTCCACCAGGAGATTTTTAAGCGGGATCAGATGTCCCCCACTTCGGCAGTGGAGAAGGCCAGCGCCGATGTTGAGATCCTGAATGAAGAGAATCTGCAGACGATCAAGAGCTTCAGCCTGCCCTGGTTTCTTGCGTCAACATGGTCGGCCGGAGAGCACATGCTGATCACCTCCAGGCCAGCTCCTTATGCTGATCCTGCCGCATTCGGCGTGCTTGACTATGAAGGCAATTGGTCGCCACTTCTGTTCGCGTGGTACTCACCCAGCCAGCCCTGCGCCTATCAGGCCAGTCCGCTCGGAGTGCGCCTGTTTGTCACTTATGGCTGCGGCACATTGTCAGTCTTTCCGCAGAATGGCCAGACGGTTTTTAACCTGAAGAATGGCCGTGAATATGTTGGCTCAGTCAAGGGCAATGGCGGCAATCTGGCGGTTGAACTGGAAAAGCGTTATGTCAAAATGGACAATGCCGCCAATGTCCCTATTCATATGGTGAAGCCACAGCATATTGATGTATATGAAATGCAGAACCATCGTTCGGTGCTCTCCGCGCCTGTCCACGCGGAAAGGACCTATTACGCTTTAACGCCGCAAGGCGCGCTTGCCGTGGTGGATGGAACCTCACTCGCTTTCTACGAGGCAGGTCCGTAGGAAATGCGGGCCATCATTCTGCTGGGCCTCAACTTCGCCCGCACGCAATGGATCGCCGTGGCGGTTATGACGGCGTACCTGCTGGGAATCGGCGGAGTTTTCCGCTTGCATGTACACCGCGATGATGTAATTTTCTTTCTGCGGTGGCATGCAGGCTATGCAATCTTTCTGACCATGATGATGGCTGTTCCGGCGCTGCAAATGGAGCGCAAGACACGGCGAATTCTGGCTGTGCTATCAAAGGGAATTCATCGCTGGCAATATTTGGGCGGACTGTTGTGCGGCTCCGCCATAATTGCCGCATTTTTTTGCGCCCTTGTTGGAGGGATTGCCGCATGGCTTTGCCAGCAGGGCAGAATTGCTGATGGCAGTGTAGCTCCTGTCGCGCTGGCATTGTTCTGCTGCTGTGTTGCCGCGGCTGCTACAGGGCTTTTCTTCTCAACTTTTTTACATCCCTTTTTGGCCGCCGCAGCTGCATCAATTGTCTTAGCTTTGCCAGTTCTGCTGGAGGGGTTTGGCTTTGCTCCGGGATGGAAGTTGTTTCCTGTCGCCTGGATGTTTCATTTCCTGCTGAACTTCCAGCTGCTGCCGCCAGGAAAAGAAATCTGGGAAATAATGGCTGCCGCACTGGGCCAGCTTGTAATTTTCTGGATAGCTGCAGCAGTAGTCTTTGCTCGGCGCGATGTGACTATTTCCCCGGAGTAATAAGCTGTTGCGCAACGCGGCCACTGGTCGCGGAACCGATGTCGCGCGCGCCGGCCTGAGAAGAGTCAAGCACACGGCCTGGAATCACGCCAAGGTAGATTGTCGCTAGGGCGGCCAGTACAAGAGCAAGGCGCATCGCTAGAGTCGCGCTGGGCGGGGCTTCCGAAACGACAGGTTCACGCATGTACATCACCACGATCAAACGCAGGTAGTAATAGGAGGCCACTGCGCTGTTGATGAGGCCGATGATGGTGAGCCAGACAAGAGCTGTGGGATGCGCCGCTGCCGCAAGGGCAGCGTTGAAGACATAATATTTAGCCAGGAAGCCGGCGGTGGCAGGAATGCCGATCAGTGACAACAGGAAAACAGTAAGCGTGAAGGCGAGCAGGGGAGAGCGACGGCCGAGTCCGGCATAGTCGTCAATGCTAACGTAGCGTTCACCACCTGCGGCAAAGTGGCTTACAACCGCAAAAGCACCAACATTCATTGCGGCGTAAGCAGCGGTATAGAAGATGGCGGCAGAAATGCCGGTATCGCCGGCGGCGGCAAAGGCTACCAAAAGATATCCGGCGTGAGCGATGGATGAATACGCCAACATACGCTTCACGTTGTTCTGCATGAGCGCGCCGAAATTGCCCAGCGTCATGGAAAGTGCGGCAGAGATCCAGATGAGCCAAAACCACTGCGTTGGCGTGGTGGCAAAGAGCACGCGCAGCAGCACGGCGAATGCAGCGGCCTTCGGGCCCGTGGACATCAGTGCGACGATAGGAGCCGGAGCGCCTTCATAAACGTCGGGCGTCCAGATGTGAAATGGAGCTGAAGCCACTTTGAAGCCAAGTCCAACGATCATGAGCGCGGTGGCGGCAATCGCCAGCAGGCCAGGATTGCCTGAGGCCAGCGCGGTCTTGATTGCAGGAATGCTGGTGGATCCAGTTGCGCCGAACATCAATGCCACGCCGTACAGGAAAAATGCTGTGGCGAATGATCCCAGCAGGAAATATTTAATGGATGATTCAGCGCTGCTCGCGGCGCGGCGGCGGTATCCGGCAAGAATGTAAGTAGAGATAGAAGAGATTTCCAGGGCGATGAAGATCAGCACCAGTTCAATGGCCGAGGACATCAGGACCATGCCCACGGTGCCAAAGAGGATCAGGCCATAGTATTCGCCGCTGCGGATGTTCTGCGCGTCAAGATATTCGAGCGAAGCGAGAATGCAGATGGCCGAGATGGCCGGAATCAGGAAATGAAAGAAGATGGCGAAGCTATCCACCTGCACCATGCCGAACCAACCCGGATCAGAGAAGCTGGGGTCGCGGTGCATCCAGGCGAGCTGGCAGAAGGTGGCCGCGATGGCGGCGACGGTCCCAGCCAATGAGATCAAGCCAAGTCCCTTACGGCTTGCGCCGGGCTTGAGCAGCGGATCGGCCATCATCACGATGATGCCGAAAGCCGTGAGCACCAGCTCAGGCAGGATGCGGATGTAATCGACTGTGTGAATCGGGTTCATTTCTTCTCAGTTTCCTGCTTCACGGCGGGAGTTAGTTGTTGCACAGATTTCGTGTTTGTCAGACAAGGGCCGGTGCAAAGTGTTAGCCACGCTACTCTCAGGCCGTGTGTCTTGGCATCAGCAGAGACTTTCGGCATAGTGCTTGCGACAGCAGGATCAATCGCTTTCATCCAGTAAGGCGAAGCCACACCCATGATCACGGCCATGATGACCAGCGGAACAAGCGAAATGCGCTCGCGGCGATCGATGTCCAGCAGGGTCTTGTTCTCTTCATGATGGATCTGGCCGAAGAAAACTTTTTGGTACATCCAGAGCAGATAACATGCGCCCCAGATTACGCCGCTTGCGCTCAGGATGGAGAAGAGCATCGCGTGCGGCACAGCGCTCTGGAATGAGCCGCTCAGGACCAGGAATTCGCCGACGAATCCGTTGAGCAGCGGCAGTCCTACCGATGAGAGCACGGCCAGCAGGAAGAATGTGGCATAGATGGGCATAGGCGTTGCCAGCCCGCCATACTCGCTGAATTCATATGTGTGCTTGCGCTCATAAATCATGCCGGCCAGCATGAAGAGCGCGCCAGTGGAGATGCCGTGGTTCAGCATCTGATAGACCGCGCCGTCAGTGCCGACCTGAGTCAGCGTAAAGATGCCCAGCACCACAAAGCCGAGATGGCTAACCGATGAATAGGCGATGAGCTTTTTTAAATTCGGCTGAACCAGTGCAACCAGCGCGCCGTAAATGATGCCGATGACTGCGAGAACGTTGATCCAGGTGGCATTCGCTGCGGACTGCGCCGGGAACAGGCCAACATTGAAGCGCAGCAAACCGTAGGTGCCCATCTTGAGCAGCACGCCTGCCAGCAGGACTGAGCCTGCCGTCGGAGCTTCAACGTGCGCGTCCGGCAGCCATGTATGCAGCGGGAAGAGTGGGACTTTTACGGCGAAGGCGATAAAGAAGCCGAGAAAGAGCCACTGTAGAGCAGTGGGTGAAATGGCGCCGCTCGCAATCAGTTCGCGGAAGGCCGTGAATTCGAAATTGTGCTGCGGGTTATGCGTGTAAAGCCAGATGACCGCTGCCAGCATGAAGACCGAGGCGACCATGGTATAGAGGAAAAATTTCACCGCTGCATAGATGCGGCGCTCGTGGCCGTACATGCCGATCAAGAGCGCCATAGGAATCAGCGTGGCTTCCCAGAAGACATAGAAGAGGAACATGTCCAGGGCGACAAAGACGCCGATCATCGCCATTTCCAGGAGCAGGAGCAGGACAAAAAAATCTTTAACGCGGTCGTGAATCGACTTCCATGAAACCAGTACGCCAAGCGGGACCAGCAGAGTGGTGAGCAGCACCAGCCACATCGAGATGCCGTCGGCACCCAGATGATAGTGAATGTTGGCGAAGGTGATCCAGGGATGGTTTACCTGGAATTGAAAGTCGTGATTACTGTAATCAAAGTGAAACGGCAGATGCAGCGAGAACACAAAGGTGACAAGCGAGATAAGCAGTGCGCCCCAGCGCAGCGCGCGATCATTGCGCGGCATGAGCATCAGAATGACTGCCCCGACGGCTGGAGCAAAGGTGACGAGTGTGAGAATCATGCTGTCCACTATTTCACCCCCAGCCATATCATGAAGACCACCACAGCCGCGCCGCCAACAGCGACCCATGCGGCGTAAGAGCGGATATTGCCGGACTGCATGCGGCGAAGCTCATCGCCAATCTCCTGGGAGGTATTACCTGCGCCGTTTACCAGGCCGTCAATGATGCCCTGGTCAACGCCGCGCCAGAAGACGACAGTTGAGAGCGCCAGCAGGGGTTTGACGAAGAGCGCGCCGTAGCCCTCGTCAACGTAGTATTTGTGCAGAACCAGCAGATAAATGCCATGGATTTTTGCGGTGATGCGGTCAGGCAGCTCACGCCGCTTATAGTAAAGCAGCCAGGCAAAAAAGAAGCCTAAAACGGCGACAATGACAGAGGTGCTGGCAAGGAACCATTCCTGCTTTGGGTTTTCTTCCGACGGCTGGCCGGCGTGCGTGGAGATGGTGTCATTCTCCGCGACAGGCTTGTTGGTTCCCACAGGGACTGCTGCGCCGGATTCCATTACTGGCGCCAGGAAGTGCTCAAATTTGTTGCTTCCGCCCATAAACTGCGGAACGCCAACCCAGCCGCCCACGAACGAGAGCACAGCCAGAATGACCAGCGGCGCAAGCATCACCCAGGGCGATTCGTGAACTCCGCCGTGTCCGTGAGCTTGGTCGTCAGCATGGCCGTGGGAGTGGGAGGCTGATGCGTGCGATGCGTGCGCGGGAGCTGCAGCAGCGTGGGCTTCTTCGCCGACATCAACTGCACCGGGCTTGTATTCGCCGAAAAAGGTCATGAACCAGAGGCGGAACATGTAGAAAGAAGTGAGCCCGGCGGTGATCACGCCAATTGTCCAGAGCACCGGCCCGCCAAAGCGATTGTGAAAGGCCGCGCCGAGAATTTGGTCCTTGCTAAAAAAGCCGGCGAATGGCGGAATACCGGCAATTGCGATGGTGGCTACTGTCATAACCCAGAAGGTGACTGGAATTTTGCTGCGGAGGCCTCCCATGCGGCGCATGTCCTGCTCGCCGCCAATTGCGTGAATCACGGAACCGGCGCCGAGGAAGAGCAGCGCCTTGAAGAATGCATGCGTCATCAGGTGGAAGATTCCCGCTGTGTATGCGGCGACCCCGCAGGCCAGCACCATGTAGCCGAGCTGTGAGACGGTGGAGTAAGCCAGGACGCGCTTGATGTCGGTCTGCGCCAGGCCCATGGTGGCAGCAAAGATCGCGGTGATACAGCCGATGACCGCAACAACTGCGAGCGCGTTAGGAGCAAGATTGAAGATCGCGTGCGAGCGCGCGATCATGTAAATGCCCGCAGTAACCATGGTGGCTGCGTGGATCAGGGCGGAAACCGGTGTCGGACCTTCCATGGCATCGGGCAGCCAGACATAAAGCGGGACCTGTGCGGATTTGCCAGTGGCGCCGAAGAGCAGGCAGAGGCCGATGGCAGTCAGCACGCCCCAACCTGCTTCAGGAGCGAGATGCGCCTGGCTGATCTTGCCGAAGACGTCTTCATAATTCAATGAGCCGAATTGGTGGATGATGAGAAACATCCCGATCAGGAAACCGAAGTCGCCGATGCGGTTCACGATGAAGGCTTTTTTGCCCGCATTGGCAGCCGAATCGCGCAGGAAGTAAAAGCCGATCAGCAGGTAGGAAGCGAGGCCCACACCCTCCCATCCCACGAACATCAATAAGTAGTTATTCGCCAGAACCAGCGTGAGCATGAAGAACATGAAGAGGTTCAGGTAGGAGAAGAACCGGTAGTAACCGCCTTCATGCGCCATATAGCCGACAGAATAAACGTGAATCAGGAAGCCGACGCCGGTAACCACCAGCACCATCACCATGGAGAGCTGGTCAAGCTGGAAGCCGAACGGAGCAGCGAAACTACCGGCAGTAATCCACGTTCCAATCGTTTCAATGTGAGGCTTGTCCCCGCCTGGCCAGAGCGTCCAGACGGCGCGCACAGCCCACAGAAACGATGCCGCGGTGAACAGCAGCGCCACCAAAGACACAACTGCGTTCTTGAAGCGCCGACCAAAAAGGCCATTGATGGTTGCGCCAATGAGCGGCAGAACGGGGATGACCCAAAGATTGAGGTTCTGGTTCATAGTTTCAGCAGGTTCACCTGGTCAACGTTCAGGGTTTCACGCGTGCGGAATACGGCGATGATGATCGCCAGTCCCACGGCGGCTTCAGCGGCGGCTACGACCATGACAAAAAAGACAAAGACGTGGCCGCTGAGCGGGATGATTTTTTGCGCAGGCGCGACGTGTGTGTTCCAGTAGTTGGCAAACGCCACAAAGCTCAGGTTCACAGCGTTCAACATGAGCTCAATCGACATGAAAATGGTGATGATGTTGCGCTTGAGCAGAAAGCCGAATACGCCAAGAGAGAAGAGAATCGCGCTGAGAATGAGATACCACGACAATGGAATCATCAGCCCTCCCTCTTTCCCAGCACCACAGCACCCATAATCGCAATGAGGATGAGCACCGACGTGACTTCAAAGGGCAATAGAAAATCCCTGAATAAAAGTCTGGCTATGCTGTGGGTCTCGCCAAAATCGCTGGCGCTGATGGAGACGCTGCCCAGTTGTCCACCAGCGTGAACGAGCATCCAGGCCACTGTCCCGGCAAGGACAATCACTCCGGGCACACCAATAAACAAGGCGATCCGGCTGCCGCGCGTTCGCTCTTCTGCGCCAGCATTCAAGAGCATGATCACAAAGACAAAGAGCACCATAATTGCGCCGGCATAGACAATGAGCTGAATGGCAGCAACAAATTCTGCGCCCAGGAGCAAGTAGATCAGGGCAAGTGACGCCATGACCACCACCAGAGAGAGCGCGCTGTTGATGGGGTGGCGCTGCGCCAGCAGGTTGATTGCGCCTGCCACGCAGATGATGCCGAAGATGATGAAGAGTACCTGATGGATCATCCGGCTATCCTCTCCAGGCCACGATGAAGCTGGTCACAATGATATTGGCGATGGCCAGCGGCAGGAGAAATTTCCAGCCGAAAGCCATGAGCTGGTCATAGCGGAAACGCGGCAGTGTGCCGCGAATCCAGATATAGAGAAAGATAAAGAAGAAAACTTTCAGCGCGAACCAGAATACCGGCAGCAGCGACAGAAGCAGCGGCGGCGCTGACGGAATTGTGGGGCCGTGCCATCCGCCGAAGAAGAGCAGGCTGGCCAGGCATGCGACCGTGAACATGTTCACGTATTCCGCCATGAAGAACATGGCGAACTTCATGGAGCTGTACTCAGTGTGGTAGCCGGCGACGAGCTCGGTTTCAGCTTCTGGCAGATCAAACGGGATGCGGTTGGTTTCAGCGAATGCGGCCAGCAGATAGATAAAGAAGCCGATAATCTGGGGGAAGATGTACCACTTAGGAATGTGCCAGAACCACGTTCCACTTTGGCTGTCCACGATCCCGCGCAGGCTCAGCGTTCCAGAGAGCAACAGGATACCGACGAGAGCGAGCCCAAGGGCAAGCTCATAGCTGATCATCTGGGCGCTGGCGCGAAGCGAGCCGAGCAGGGAATATTTGCTGTTCGAAGACCAGCCGGCGAGCGCAACACCATACACGCCGATGGAAGTCACTCCGAGGATGATCAGCAGGCCGATATTGATATCACTAATGCCGCCGCCGGAGTGCGTGATACCGCTGATCTGCAGCGCCGTTCTGTGTCCGGCGATGGTAATGTCTTCACCGAACGGGATCACGGCAATCGAGATCAGTGACATAGCCAAAGCGAGCATAGGTGCAAGAATGAAAAGGCCCTTGTGCACGCTGTCCGGCACCATGTCTTCTTTGAGGATGAATTTGATTCCGTCAGCCAGCGGTTGGAGTAGGCCAAAGGGGCCAACGCGCGTGGGTCCCCAGCGGTTCTGGATGCGGCCGATGACTTTGCGCTCCAGCCATGTGGTATAGGCCACGCCGGTCAGCATGATGAAGACCACAAGCGCGATCTTGATTACAGCGGCGACGATGAAGGTTGTTGTGTCCACGATCCCTATTACAAGGGCTAAAGCCCCGTTTATGTCGATCTTTATTAATCCGCTACCCAGCGCTTACGCGCTGGGCTACATAATTCCGCGCCTTCGGCGCTGTGATCTTGCTTACAATCCTACGTGGGAACTTCTTGCTAATTGCACAGTTGCTATTTGCTTTCAATCTGCCATGACTTCTCTATCTGCCGCGCGGGCGCTGCGATTTTCAATTACCTCGTTGAGCACCTTTGAGTATCTACCCAGCGATCCTGACGTAAAGAGCGAATCATTGGCCGGGAGAATCTGTACCAGGCCATTGTCCGGACCAGCGCTGCTGTGCTCGGCGGCGTGCATGTGCTGATCATTGCCGGCGAGCAGATTCAGCCGCGAAAAATCGTAGCCAGCAACCAGCCGCTGAATCTCATCCAGAATTGCTACGGGATCAAACGGGCTGAGGCGCGGTTCAAGTCCGTTGGCCGCAAGCCAAACGGAGTGACGATCGGCCTCGCCGGATTGCGCTCCGCGGGTCTGTCCCATATCTGCGCGCACGCCGCGGCCAAACGGCACCAGCTTGTGAATGTCGGCGCCCATGCGCTCAGCCACGCGAACAATAATTTCAAAATCGCCTTTGATGCTGGAGATGTCGCCGGCCTTTTTGAGCAATTGCAGATCGCCACAGGTATTGGTGAAGGTGCCGGCTTTCTCGTAGGCTGAAGCAGCAGGAAGCACGACCTCGGCAAGCATGGCTGTCTCAGTGAGGAACAGCTCCTGCACAACGACAAAGGTATTTTGCAGCGCAGCAGGATCGAAATTGTAATCAACCACGGGATTGGAGCCGACAACGTAAAGCGCGCCGAGCTTGCCATCGCGTGCCGACTGCAGCATTTCCTGCAGTGTAAAACCTTTTGTGCTGGGTACCGCGCCCCACTCTTCCGAATATTTGTGAGCGCCTGTAACTGCGGTGTAGCCGGGGAGCAGGTCAGGGAAGAGACCCATGTCCGCAGCGCCACGGGAGTTAGCGTAGTCACCCAGGCAGATGAACTTTGCGCCCAGTCCGCTGCCGAATTTGACGAGCGAAGCAATGTCACCACCCTGGAGTTCAGAGCCGAAGATGATGACGAGGTTTTTATGGGCTTTCAGCTCGTCGCGCAGCTGCTTGAGTGAATCGTTCGAAGCGCCTGCGTTGGTGAGCTGCCCGGCAGAGGCATCGTCGCCATTCAGGAAGGAGACAAACTTTCCTTCCCCACCTTCAGGAAGCGGCACAAAGCGTGCAGCCTGGCGGCGCAGCTTGATCGGCTGCGAGTTGACGACGTATAGCTTTGCCTGATTCAGCCGGACATTGTTGCGGATGTTCCACGCCAGCAGCGGATGCCGCTCCGTGGGATCGTTGCCGATGAGCAGGACCGCCGGAGCAGTAGCAACATCGCGCATGGTGGCCGTGATGTTTTCTTTTCCAGCAATTGCGCGGGCGAATCCGGCAAAGTCGGCCGTGCGGTGGTGATCAATATTGTTAGTTCCCAGCACCGTGCGGGCAAACTTCTGCAGCAGATAATTTTCTTCGTTGGTGGTACGGTTGGAGCCAATCACGCCAATGGCCTGGCCGCCTTTGCTGTCGCGAATTTCCTTCAGGCGCTTGCCAACATGCTCAATGGCCTCTTCCCATGTAGTAGGGGTGAGTTTGCCATCTTTGCGGATGAGCGGCTGGCGCAACCGGCTGGGATGGTCAAAGAAATCGAACGCGTAGCGGCCCTTGATGCAGAGAAAATCGCTGTTGATGCCGCTCTTGTCGCGGTTGTCGCCGCGGACGATGTCCATGCCGGTATCAGAGCGGCGCACGCCCAGCGTGGTTTTGCAGCCATCGCCGCAGTGCGTGCAGATGGTGCCAACGTGCTTCATCTCCCATGGGCGCGTCTTGTAACGGTAAGCGCCGGAGGTGAGCGCGCCCACGGGGCATATGTCGATGCACATGCCGCATTCTTCGCACTCAAGATGGTCTTCTTTATTCGGCGCAATTACGGAACTGGAGCCGCGGAGTTGTACACCGAGCGCGGAGACGTCCATGCCTTCACCGCAGACGCGCACGCATCGGTAGCAGAGAATGCAACGTGGGCGGTCAAAGAAGACCACGGGCGACCACTGCTGCTCGTCTTTGTGCAGCTTGCCTTCCATGTAGCGAGACTCAGCAGCGCCGTACTTGAACGTCATGTCCTGGAGTTCGCACTCACCGCCGGCGTCGCAGACGGGGCAATCGAGCGGGTGATTGCCGAGCAAGAGCTCGATCATCGACTTGCGCGCCTGCTTGACCTCATCTGATTCCGTGGTGACGACCATTCCGTCAGTGATCGGAACGGTGCATGCGGTCTGCAGCTTGGGCATTTTTTCAATGCGTACCAGGCACATGCGGCAGGCAGCCTGAAGTGAGAGTCCCGGGTAATAGCAGAATGACGGGACCTCAATGCCGACGGCCTTGCATGCTTCAATGAGAAGCGTGCCCGCGGGTGCGGTGATTTGTTTGCCATCGACCGTGATTGTGACATTCTTTACTTCGGCCATGATTCCTTAAGACCCAACCTTGCTGCACCCTTTCAGCAGTCTCGCTGATTTGGTAATTGGGTAAATTGGTAATTTGGTAAATTTCAAGACGCGGGCGTTCTTGTTGTTCCCGGTTTTCAATTACCAAATTACCAAATTACTCAATTACCAATTTTCAAAGCCCCTCTGATCTCATCAATCTGCCGGGCGTGGCGTTCCCCATGCTTCGCCATAATAATGACCATCTCATACGTGCTCACAACGCCGGCAGCCGGATGAGGATGCGTTACCTCAGTAGCGCGCAGGTCTTCCGTGCTCTCTTCAACATAGCGGATGATTGCTTCACGCGATGCGTTGAACTGCTTTGCCGCTTCTGAGAGGCCGGCAAAACGGCCGGTCGGGCGCGCGCCCTCAGGCGATTGCATCTTGCGGGTACGCTCGCCGACCATCTGCAAAAAAACCTGCTCACGATTGGGCGCATCTGCCGATCGTGGCCGGCGCTGCGTCGTCACCAGCTTGAGCATGGTGGTCTCGGCTACTGCAAGGTGCTCGACCGTATCTAGTATTGACCAGCAATCCAGCGCCGGATGTACGCGACTCTGTTCGTCCGCAACCCCGGCAAAGCTGCCCAGAAATTTATCGCGGCTCTCGCGCAACAGTAGGAGCAGAAAGTCATTGCCGGTTGTTGCTGCTGCGGCCGGGTTGGCAGTCGCGTTCACGGTCAGTGCGCCCCCACAACCGGCAATTCGGTGATCTTTGCCGCCGGATCAAAGGGGCAGGGGCGGCCTTCAAGATGCGCTTCAAATTCGCTGCGCCATTTATCGACGATGGACATGGTCGGAATGGCCGCGGCGTCACCCAGCGGGCAGAAGGTGCGGCCAAGCATGTTCTGCGCCAGGTACTTGATGTTGTCGATGTCCTTGCGCACGCCGCCACCGTTGTGGAAGCGCGTGAGCGTCTTCTTGAGCCAGTCTGTGCCTTCACGGCACGGAATACACCAGCCACAGCTTTCATGCTGGTAGAACTTCATGACGCGCAGAGCGAACTTGACCATGCAGGTGGTGTCATCGAGGATGACGACACCGCCGGAGCCGAGGAACTCGCCGCGCTTGCCGAATGAGTCAAAATCCATATTCATCTGCTCGGCTTCTTCGGCGGTGAGAACGAAGGTGGAGGAGCCACCTGGGACAACGGCTTTGAGCTTGCGCCCATTGGGGATGCCGCCGCCTACGTCATAGATCATCTTTTTGAGCGGATAGCCAAGAGGCAGCTCATAGACGCCGGGTTTGTTGATGTGACCGCTCAAGCAAAAGAGGCGTGTGCCGCCGTTTTTTGGTGGGCCGTAGTCGGCGAACTTCTGGCCACCCATAAGAATAATGTGAGGAACGGAGGCGATGGTCTCAACGTTATTGATAACGGTCGGTCCGCCCCAGAGTCCCACGACAGCAGGGAAGGGCGGCCGAATGCGGGGAACGCCGCGCTTGCCTTCCAGCGATTCCATCAGCGCCGACTCTTCGCCGACTTCATAAGCTCCCGCGCCAGTATGCCAGTAGCAGTCAAATTGCTTACCGCTGCCGAAGATATTTTTGCCCAGAAAGCCTTTGGCGTAGGCATCGGCAAGCGCCTTGCGCATGATGTCAACTAAATAACGATATTCGCCGCGGATATAAATGAAGCCTTGCTTTGCGCCCACCGCGAGGCCGGCGATGATCACGCCTTCAATCACTGCATGAGGATCTTGTTCCAGGATAGGGCGGTCTTTGCAGGTGCCGGGCTCGCTCTCGTCGCCATTGACCAGAATGTATTTGGGCTTGGGTGACTCTTTGGGAACAAAGCCCCACTTCATGCCCGTGGGAAAACCGGCACCGCCGCGTCCGCGAAGGTTGGAGGCTTTGACCTCATTGATAATGTCGTCCGGCGCCATGGCGAGCGCTTTTTGCGCGGCCTTGTAACCATCGAGCTTCAGGTAGGTCTCAATGTCGGTCGCGCCTTTGCCAAAGCGGGACGAGACGATCTTTACTTCATCGGGATGGGAGGTGAGTGTGGCCATTTCTCTCAAATTGCCAAAATTGCCATTATTGCCAAAAGTGTCAATTTGCAACCAACCGCTTATTTTCGCTTTGCCGTCTGTCGTGACGCAGAAAAAATAGCGGTCAACTCTTGTGCTTCCTTGCGTAACGATTCAAGACGCTCTTTCTTCATAATTCCAGTATCAGAGAGTAACTCAATCCAGAAAACCGTCTCATCCGCTTCTTCAGCGACGACCCCAATCTTAGCGATAAACTCCGCCTTGGATCGAGCCTGGCATGCGGCGCGATAATTGGCGCCGACCGAAGTTCCACATCTCAATAACTGGTTACCGATTACTTGTGCCTCTTTCGCCGGCGGCAATGAACGAAACAGGCGAACAATTCTTATTGCAAACTCTTTTGTTCTTGCTCGTAACTGCTCTGTCTTACTGTCCAACCATTGCTCCATTTACAAAGACTGCAAATTTGAGCAACATCGCTTTCGCTAACTCTCAATCGACAATCTTGGCAATACCGGCGATCTTGGCAATATTCATTGCTTTGCTTTCGCGCGATACTGCTCTAAAACCTTATCAATCTTGTCATTGGTTAAGTTCTCATGAAAGTCGTAATTCACCTGCAGAGCCGGGGCCCAGCTGCAAGCGCCAATGCATTCAACCTCTTCTAAAGAGAAAACGCCATCCGGCGTCGTCTGCTTATGGCCGATGCCCAGCTTCTTTTTGCAATGATCCAGAATTTCTTCGCCACCCCGCAACATGCAGCTGATATTGGTGCATACCTGAACATGAAACTTGCCCATGGGTTTGGTGTGCAGCATGGAGTAATAGCTGATCACGTTGCGGACTTCGAGTTCGGTCAGCTCAGTCTTTTTCGCAAGATGAGAGATTACTTCATCTGAAAGATAGCCAACCTCGTCCTGGCTATAGAGCAACATGGGCACCAGGAAGCCGCGCTTGGTCGGGTACTGCTTCATCTTCTCGTCAAAAAATTTATCAAGTTTGTCCGAAATCACCATAACATTGCCAGAATTGCCATAATCGGGTAATCGGGTAATTTTTTATTTCTGTTTTGCCGTCTGTCTCGATGCAGTGAAGATGGCCGTCAGTTGACGCGCTTCATCCAAGAGCTGGATCGTTCTATCTTTCTTTAATATTGCCAGATCAATCAGCATCTCAATCCACAAAACACATTCGTCCACTTCTTCAAGAACAACTCCAAGTTTTGCTACAAATTCAGCTCTTGATCGTGCCCTGCAAGCTGCTCGATAGTTTGCTGCTACGGAAGTACCGGAACGTAGCAGTTGCTTTCCGATTACCTGCGCCTCAGTTAATTTTGGTAAAGCCCTATACAACTTAACGGTCCGCAATGCAAAATCCTTTGTACGGTCGCGAAGCTGCTCGGATTGGCTGCTCAAAATATGTAATCACCTTGCTACAATTACCCGATTACCAAATTACCCGATTACCAATCTCCTACTACCTGTCGATTTCCCCCAAGACAATATCAATGCTTCCAATCGCGGCCACAACGTCAGCGATGAGCCGGCCCTCACACATCTGCGGCAGGCCCTGAAGGTTGGCGTATGAAGGTGAGCGCATGTGCACGCGCATGGGCTTGGCAGTGCCATCACTCACAATGTAATAGCCCATTTCACCGCGCGGCGACTCAATAGCGTGGTAAATCTCACCTTCAGGCACGGCAAAGCCTTCCGTGACAATCTTAAAGTGATAGATGAGGGCTTCCATCTGCGTCTTCATCTTCTCGCGATCCGGCAGGACGATCTTTGGCGCCTCAGACTTGATGGGGCCGGCGGGCATGCCTTCCAGCGCCTGCTTGGCAATCTCACGCGATTCGCGCAGCTCAACCATACGGCAAAGGTAGCGCGCCCATACGTCGCCTTCTTTTTGCACCGGGACTTTGAACTTGAAGTTCTCGTAACCGCCATAGGGCATATCACGGCGAATGTCCCAATCAACACCGCTGCCGCGCAGGGAGGGACCAGAGAGGCCTATAGCAAGTGCATCTTCTGCACTGATTTTCGCCACACCCTTCAAGCGATCAATGAAGATACGATTGCCGTTGAGCAGGGCTTCGTATTCGTCCACTTTGTCAGGGAAGCGATCAAGAAAATCTTTTACCTTTTCAAAGAAGCCGAGCGGTGGGTCGAGCGCGAGTCCGCCAATACGGAAGTAAGAGGTCATCATGCGCTGCCCGCTGACCATCTCGTAGATGCGCAGCAGGTCTTCGCGCTCGCGGAAGCAATAGAGGAAGACGGACATGGCGCCGATGTCCATGGCGTGCGTGCCCAGCCAGACCAGGTGCGAGCTGATGCGCTGGAGTTCGGCAAGCATCACACGCATCCATTGCGCGCGAAGAGGAACTTCCAACCCCAGCAGCTTTTCTACTGCCATCACATAGCAGAGGTTGTTCACCATGGGGCAGAGATAGTCAATGCGGTCCGTGAGCGGGACTACTTGCTGATAAAACTTGGCTTCACAGGTCTTCTCAATCCCAGTGTGCAGGAACCCGATGTCCGGCATCATGCGGACAACGCTTTCGCCATCAATCTCAAGCAAGAGCCGGAGCACGCCGTGGGTGGAGGGGTGCTGCGGGCCCATGTTGATGATCATGGTCTTATCTTCTGTAACGTCAAGCACCGGGTTGGAATTCAAATGGCCCATTAACGATAACCCTCCACTGGGTAATCCTTGCGTAGAGGATGGCCGTCCCAGTCTTCCGGCATCATGATGCGGCGCAAATAAGGATGACCAAGGAAGCGTACGCCGAAGAGGTCGAAGATTTCGCGCTCAAAGAAGTTGGCGGATGGCCAAACTTGCGTGATGGACTCAAGAACAGCTTCATCGCCGGAGAGAATCACTTTCAGGCGTACGCGCTCCTTGCGCTTCATTGAGAGCAGGTGGTAAGCCACTTCAAAGCGGGGATCGCGCGGGTAAAAATCGGCGCAGGTAATATCAGAAAGGTAGTCGGTCAATCCCTGCGACTTGAGCCGGACGCAGGCCTCACGGATGGCTTCGCGAGCGATGAAAATGGTGAGCTCATTGCGGTCCCAGCGTGCTTTCTGGACTGCGCCGGAGTTCCAAGCCAGCAGATCGGCCAAAAAAGGATTTGTTTTTAATTGTTCGAGATCAGTAACGGCAGGGGCAAGAGGCATTAGAGTCCGCCTCCCTCAGACTTGTTCCAGTCGAGAATGCCCTTCTTCCATATATAGAAGAAGCCAACCAGCACCAGGCCGATGTAGATCAGCATCTCCCAGAAGCCGAACATCTTGAGTTCGCGCGCGATGACGGCCCAGGGATAGAGAAAGACGGCTTCCACGTCGAACAGGATGAAGAGCATGCCAACCAGATAGAACTTGACGCTGAAGCGCTGCTGGGCGTCGCCCGTGGGAGTGATGCCGCACTCGTAAGGGGTATTTTTTACGCGCGACCATTTGTGCTTGCCTAGAAGCCAGGAAAGCGTGACCATGACCGTTGCCAGACCAACGGCAACGATGACCTGAATCAGTAGCGGAATATAATGGGCGAAGTAGCTGTTTTCCGGCATGCGCTGGCCTATACAGACAGGAACAACCGCAAAGTGCTAAACATTCGAATGTAATTTCCATTCGCTTGAGTGTCAAGGGCTTGGCGGGCGAATGGAGCATTCGATTGCAGAGCGGAAGAATTTACCGCGGATTGACGCGGATACACGCGGATTGTGTTCGAGATTTTTTTGCGGTAAGAGCGGCAGAGTATCGGGCATTCATTCAATGACGATCTTCGGATTCAACACGGACGTAAAGCACGCTGACACCACGTATCACGTACAGAGCGAGGCGCGGCAGAATGATCTGTTGCTGCAGACGCTGGTATTCGTGAAGGGGCAGTGTGTAGGGAAGCAGACTGTTTCTTACGCGCAGCAGGTTTCGCAACCGGATTTTTCGAAAGAAGCGATTCATGAGCTGCTGAAAACGCAGCATAAGAATGTGCTTGATGCGATCCAGCTGGGAAACGTGGAGTCAGTGCTCGGCAGCGGCGCAGAGGTGCAGGATGTGGGCGGATCGGGGCTTTCTCTCCAATGGACAATGCTGGACGCGGGCGATTCTGCGGGAGTGTCGGTGACCTTTCGCGTGGTTGATTGCAGCCAGCCGGCAACAGGCGCAGAAGTGGTGGTGCGCGAGGTAATCTCCCCTGAGGGGCACGAGTTGGCGCGAGGCGTAGTGGATGGGACAGGAGCGATCAAGATGCTGATTCCGCTCACAGAGGAAGTACTGGCCCGCGGCGCCGTGATGGTGCAGGCAACGCGTCAGGGGAAGTCGGCAACTCGGAAGCTGAGGCTGAAGCGGTAAACGGTCGTCACCTTCGACATAACGTTCTTTTCCAACCAAAGCAAACCGTAGTCATGTATATGTTGCGATAAGATTTGCGTTTTCCTTCTGAATGAAGTACGTTTCCCGTCGCAGCCATCCCAAAATCAGTGAGGTGAATAATGTTCTGCTTCCGCTGCGGCGCTTCCATGCCCAACGATGCTAAGATGTGTCCCCAGTGCGCAGCACCGGTAGAGAGCACCCCGCCTCCGCCACCGGCTGCACAGCCACAACAGCCGCAGCAACCGCAGCAGCAGACTTCGCCCTGGCTGAATGTACCTCCGGCGCCCGCACAGTATCCACAAGGGCAGCAGCCTTATCCTCAAGTACCGCAATATCAGCAGCAGCCACCAACTGACGGAAAAGCCACAGCAAGCCTGGTGTGCGGGATTCTCTCTATTCTGTGCTTTGGCATTCTCACTGGAATCCCGGCAATCATTTTGGGGCATATCTCGCGCGGAAGCATTCAGCGGAGCGGAGGACGCCTGCAGGGCGGAGGAATGGCACTGGCAGGGCTGATCATGGGTTACGCCAGCCTGGTGATCTCCGCGCTCTTCATCGCGGCTATCATGATTCCAAATTTTATGCGGGCGAGGATCACGGCTAATGAGTCCGCGGCAAAAAGCACGATAAGAACCGTGAATGTAGCCCAGGTGACATATAGCACTACTTATCCTGATAAAGGCTATGCGCCTGATCTGGCAACGCTTGGGCCGGAGCAGAGCGGGTCTTGTGCCAGCGGGACGGCTGAGCATGCTTGCCTGATCGATTCCACTTTAGGAAATTACAGCTGCACGGCCGGTTCCTGGTGCACCAAGAGTGCTTACAAGTACACCCTTTCCGCCAGTAAAGAATGCGAGCAGACGTCAGGCGCTTCCCGGGAAAACAGCAATGTGAATTGCAGTTATGTGGTGGTTGCCACACCGGTCAGCGAGGGGATGGGAAATAAGAGTTTTTGCTCCGTTGCCGATGCGGTGGTGAGACAGCGTTACGGTGTGGTTTATGTGCCGATTTCGATAGAAGAGTGCTCAAGCTGGAGTCCCATCGAATAGACTGCGGCCTTAGGGCACCTAATTTGCAGGTATTTGAAAAATCAAGTGCTTTTGAACGAATCTGTTATCTGAATTGTCCAACTGCCAGAGCTGTATCTGCTTCTAACCGTAGTGGATTTGAGAATGGGGACCGTTCGCCTGGCAGAGAGAAGTGCTCCCGCCCCTGGTTCGCCGTCGCTCTTGCGCCGTGCTGCGCATATACTTCCGGGAATTATTGCGGGCGCCGCTGACCTTGACCCTGCGGCTGTGCTCACGGCTACTGTTGCCGGGGCGAGCTTTGGGACGTCACTGGGTTGGGTGGTGGTGCTCTGTGTTCCTGTCCTATTCAGCGTTTTTGCCGTCAGCTCCCGCATTGGCCAGGAAACCAAAAAAGGCCTTGTTGAATTAGTGCGGGAGAACCACAGCAAGAGATGGGCTGTAGTCATTGCGTTACTGATCGTGGGAGTAAATCTGGCCATGATCATAGGAGACATCGTAGCGGTGAGCGACAGCTTTGCCCTGATTACGATGTCGCCGCGAGCGTTCTTCCTGGCGATCGTTGGCTTCACGGTGTGGTATGTGCTGATCATCGGCAATTACCACCAGACCACAAAAATTCTTGGCACGCTCACGTTCATGCTGGTGGCGTACGTAGTGGCGGCTTACCGGATGACGGATTCATTCTTTGGCTTAGCCAAAGACGTACTGTTACCGCACATGCAGGTGAGCACCGACTACATGATGGGCGTGGTAGCAGTGTTTGGCTCTCTGCTCACACCGGATGTGATTGTCTGGCAGACCAGTTCCAAGCGCGGCCTGCCGGAAGGCCTGGCCAAAGCGCACGTAACTGAGTCGCATGCCGGGACTTTTGTGGCTTGCCTGATCTCGCTTTCTGCGATGGTGGCCGCCTCTCACTTGCACATCTCCGATCCCTCAAATATGACGACGCGAATGGCATCCGAAGCGCTAGGATCATTTGGATTTCTGGGGACGGTGCTGTTCTCACTGGGCATTATCGCCTCAGGGCTAATTGCGCTGCCGATTCTGGTGGCTTCGCTGTGTTTCAGCGTGGCAGAAGCGGTGGGCTGGAAGTCCGGGCTGACAGTAGAGCCGTGGAATGCGCGCATGTTCTACGTGATGATCTCGGTCACAGTTTTTCTGGCTGTCGTGGTTGATTTCTTTCACGTCAATACGGTGCATGTGCTCTATTGGTCACAGGTGCTGGCCGGGATTGTGTTGGTACCGATCTTTGTTTTCATCCTTCTGCTCTCCAATAACTCCCGCATCATGCGGACGACCAACACTCATTTCGAAAACTTCTGGCTGGGCTGCGCCGCCACTGGTATGCTGATTTCGAACTTGTTGTTCTTCTGGTTTGTGTTGCGATAGCGATTTTGAAATCCTGAGCGGTAACCAGGTTCCCAATAAGCCATTTTCAGCATGTAGGTGGACGCGAGCGGTCGCTATGTGTCAAAACTTGGTCATTTGAGTTCAAATACGTGAAGAAAAAAGCGCCGCAAATGCGGCGCTTTTTCAGTATCTTACTCTTAGAGTCTCAGTGCACCAAGCAGCTGGTTCAGCAGGGTAGAGAGATTGCCCAGCACTCCACCGCTGTTGAGCAGGTTGGCAACGTCACAGAGCAGGTTGCCGAGGAGATTGCCCGGGCCTGACACAGCCGTGATGTTCAGATTCACCTGGTTGAGGTCGATAACCAGACCCAGCAGATCAAGGTGCAGTGGACCGAGCGTCAGGCTCAAAATCTGGCATGTGCCTGTTGCAGCTGTAATCGGTACGGTTACGTTATTGATCACAACATTTGTGACCTGGCCAGCCGCATTGGTTAAAGTACCAATCAATGTTCCAATCGCCACCAGGTTCCCGTTTTGATTTGCAAATTGCTGGATGTTAAACGTTCCCGCGAAAGTCCCCGTTCCTACTGAGGTGAGAGGTCCAGTGGTGGTGGAAGGAGCAAAGGACCCGGTTACGGGCACTGCTAATGCGCTTTTTGCGGCGGAATTGACTGACTGCGCTGAGGCAGGAAGAGAGAAGGTCATAAGGCCGATAATGCAGATCAGCCCCAGGGCTATCATTTTGCGATTCATTACTATACTCCTAGGCTTTTAAATTGGTTAGTGATTACTGAATGTGATTCGGATTGAGTCACATCAGTTCGCCCACGTATGCTCGATTCGCAAGCTGGCGTTTGCTGGCCTGCTCGCGCTTCTCTCTGATCCCCAGGTATGGCTCTCTGAAAAAAATTTTTGTGCTTTACGACTTCGTAGCCAAACGGCTCGCGAGATTGTTGCTGATCAGTGCGCAAAAATGCAGATCAAGGCTGGAATCAGCAGAACCAATGGCGGATGCGAGGCAAAATGCACTGAAACCCTTACAATAGTGAGAGCGGGAACCAGAATTTCCTTGTCTGGCGTTTGACGGCGAGGCCCGTGTGGCGCCGAGCTTGGGTCCCATCGCGCGATGGGGTTAGAGCCGCCTGCGTCAGGAGCAGATAAAGTTATCTGATCGTGGCTTTTGCAGCGGCTAGGAGCGCAGCGACAGGAAAATTAGGTCTCGACTAACAACGAATGAAATCCTTTCTTAAAACAGTTCGCGAACGCGTCGTCATCTATGACGGCGCCATGGGCACGCAGATACAGGAGCGGCATCCCTCGCTTGACGATTTCTGGGGCAAGGAGAACTGCTCTGAAGTCCTGGTGCTGAGCCGGCCCGACATTATCAAAGACATTCACGCTACGTATTTCAAGGCCGGGGCTGACGTGGTGGAGACCAACACCTTCGGCGGCAGCCGCATTGTGCTCGGCGAATTTGATCTGGCTGACAAAGTCCATGAGATCAATAAGCGCGCAGCGGAGCTGGCGCGCGAGGTAGCACACGACTTTTCCGGCAACGGCAAACAGCGATTTGTGGCCGGATCGATTGGGCCGGGAACAAAGCTGCCATCACTGGGGCAGATCGGCTACGACGATATGTTCCAGGCCTACGTGGAGCAATCGCTTGGGCTGATCGACGGTGGCGTGGACATTCTGCTGATTGAAACCTGTCAGGACATTTTGCAGACCAAGATCGCAGTAGCGGCGGCATTCGAAGCGATGAAGCAGGCGGGGAAGCGCGTTCCCGTGCAGGCGCAGGTGACGCTGCAGGAATCCGGCACCATGCTGCTGGGCACAGAGATTGGCGCGGCCGAGACGGCGCTGGAGCCGTTCGACTGCGAGATCGTTGGCCTGAACTGCGCGACTGGCCCCAAAGAGATGAATGACGCGGTGCGCTATCTGGCGCACAACGCGCCCAAGGAAGTTTCCGTCCTGCCGAACGCTGGACTGCCGGAAAACGTGGGCGGTGTGGCGCATTATCGCCTCACGCCGCACGATCTGGCGGAGTGGCACAAGAAGTTCATTACTGAATACGGCGTGCGCATTGTGGGCGGCTGTTGCGGCACCACGCCGGTGCACATCAAGGCCGTGGTGGATGCGTGCGCGAATTTGGAGCCTGCAAAGCGCGAAGTCGAGGTCACGCCCGCAGCTTCAAGCGCCTACTCGATGGTTCCGCTTGATCTCGATCCCAAGCCGCTGATCGTGGCCGAAGAGATGAACACCACGACGCGCGTGGAGCACTTCAAGAACATGGTGCGGGGCGGGAAGTATGACGACATTCTGACGCTGGCCAAGAAGCTGGTGGCCGAAGGCTCACACATGCTGGACCTGTGCACGGCGATTGTCGGCGAAGACGAGAAGGGCTACATGAGCTCAATCCTCGAAAAGGTCGCTACGCGCGTGCCTGCGCCGGTGCTGGTGGATTCCACTGAAGCCGACGTAATCGAAGAAGCTCTGAAGCGCATTCCCGGCAAGGCGATCATCAACTCCATCAATTTGGAAGACGGCGAGAAGCGCACGGCTAAAGTCCTGCCGATGGCGAAGAAGTACGGTGCGGCGGTGATCGCGCTCACCATTGACGAAGCCGGGATGGCGCTGACAGCGGAGAAGAAGATCGCAATCGCAAAGCGGATCTTCGAGCTGGCAACAGAAAAGTATGGCATTCGGCCCGTCGATCTGATTTTTGACGCGCTGACGCTCCCGATCTCAACCGGCCAGGAGGAGTACCGCACGGCGGGGATCGAGACACTGAACGCGATTAAGGGCATTAAAAGCGAGCTGCCCGAGGTGAAGACGATCCTGGGCGTAAGCAATATTTCGTTTGGGCTGAACGTTTATGCGCGGCGCGTGCTGAACAGCGTCTTCATGAAAGAGGCGGTGGACCACGGGCTGGATATGGCGATTGTGAACTACGCCAAAATTTATCCACTGTACAAGATCCCTGAAGTTGAGGTGGAGCTTGCGCGCAAGCTGATCTACTTTGATAAATCGGCAGGCGATCCGCTTCAGGTTTACATGCAGCACTTCAGCGGACTGGAAAAGCAGCCGCAGGCTGAGGCGGCGCCGCTGGAATCGCTGACGGTGGAAGACAAGCTAAAACGCTGCATCATCAACGGCGAGAAGTCACTGGGTGAGGGCGCGCAGAAGCAGACGCTGGAGCAGATACTGGACGTCGCTTTGGAGAAATATTCTCCGCTCGACATCATCAATACCGTTTTACTTGACGGCATGAAGACTGTGGGCGAGCTATTTGGCGCGCGCAAAATGCAGTTGCCATCGGTGCTGGATTCCGCCGGCGTGATGAAGCAGGCCGTGGCCTATCTTGAGCCGAAGATGGAGAAGAAAGAAGGCACACAGAAGGGCACGCTGGTGCTGGCCACGGTGAAGGGTGACGTACACGATATTGGCAAGAATCTTGTCGACATTATTCTCACCAACAATGGTTATAAGGTGGTGAATCTGGGGATCAAGCAGCCTTCGGATTCGATTATCGCCGCAGCCAAGCAGCACGGCGCGCATGCCATTGGACTGAGCGGGCTGCTGGTGAAATCGACCTTGGAGATGAAATATGTGATCCAGGACCTGCACGCGCAGGGGCTGGATTTCCCGGTGATCTGCGGAGGCGCCGCGCTCACGCGCAAATACGTGGAAGACGACCTGCGGCGCGAATACTCGAACGGCGTCTTTTATGCCGATGATGCCTTCACCGGCCTGCATCTGATGGATGACCTGACCTCGAGCAACGGCGCACGTGAGAAGCGGATCCAGGAAGGGCGGACGATCAAGGAGTTTGCCAAGGCGACGGTCACCGCAGGAGCGGATGCGCCCATAAGCACAGAGAGATCGCCTGTGGTCCAGCCGGCGCCGAACATCCCGGTGCCACCGTTCTACGGCGTGCGCGTACGCAAGAACTTTGACCTGAACGAAGTCTTCCAGTACATCAACCACACCGCACTGTTCAAGAACCAATGGCAGTTGAAGACCGCGTCGCAGGCAGATTATCTGCGGCTGGTGGAAGAGAAATATATACCGGTGCTGAGCGAGCTGCAGAAGGAAGTTGCCGCTGCGGGTTGGTTTGAGCTGAAGGTGGTCTATGGCTACTTTGCCTGCCAGGCTGAAGGAAATGATGTTGTGCTGTACGACTCGGCAGAGTCGCCTAAGGAGATCCAGCGTTTTACTTTCCCTCGGCAAAGGGAAGGCCGCAAGCTCTCAATTGCCGACTTCTTCTTGCCAAAAGAGTCAGGGCAATTCGATTTAATTGGATTGTCTGTTGTGACGATCGGTAGCCGCGCGTCAGAGGAGACAAAGAAGCTGTTCGACGCCGGAGAGTTCACCAAGTATCTCTACCTGCACGGGTTGAGCGTGGAAACCGCCGAAGCGCTGGCAGAGTTGTTCCACAAGCAGGTGCGCCAGGAATTGGGGATTGCCGGCGATGATGCGCCTCGCATCGGCGATCTGTTCCACCAGAAATATCGCGGGTCGCGTTACTCGTTTGGTTATCCCGCTTGCCCGAATTTAGAAGACCAGACCAAGATCTTCGCGCTGCTGAAGCCGGAAGAGACAATCGGTGTGCGGCTGACCAGTGGCTTCCACATGGAACCTGAGCAATCAACCTCGGCAATTGTGGTTCATCATCCTCAGGCGAAGTATTTTGTAGTTTAGCTACAAGCATATCTATATATGTTTGTAGCTCTTAATTTGTGGGATGAGGAGAGATGATTTTTACCATGTATAGGCTACTTTGTCCCAACTGCGAGATGAAGCTATTTTTTGGTAGTACGAGTTAACCTACTATTATATAGCTTAACAATATAAGCACTGGGACGAAGTGAGATGGTTCCAAATTGTGTAGCAACTCGCCCCGGCTTGTCAGAACGAATTTTATTTATTGCGATCATCTAGACGCAAAATCATTTCGCTGGTGACCAAGCGCATTGTTTCCATATCTCTGACACACTTCTTTTCCAAATAGTAAATCCACGTTCTCTGCTTCATCAAAAAAATGGAAGAAGCCCGCGAGTTCTCCCTCGCAGTAACCGTGGCCCGCAAACTGCAGATAGGAGTGCATGCTTAGGGGCAACTGTTTCACCTGTTTGCTTCGAAGTACAGGACAGGAGTAGTAACTATGCATAGTAGAAACACCCACCTCATAGCACTCATACTCTGCTTGATCGTGGCAGCCAGCATTGGGTTATCCGCCCAGGTTCTCAAGGGATCCATCTCAGGAACCGCAACTGATCCTCAAGGCGCAGTAATTCCTGGCGCGCAGGTTAAAGCAACCAACAGCGACACCGGAGTCGTTTTTTCTGTCACAACTGATAACACTGGGCTCTTCCGTTTCAATCTGATTCCAGCGGGTGAGTACAAGGTAGAAATTGCAGCCCCCAATTTTAATTCGGCGGTACAGAACAATATTTTGGTAACAGCCGGCCGGGACACAGGACTGGGACCAGTCAAATTATCTGTGGGTCAGGCCAGCACCACGGTGGAAGTTACCGCCGCAGCACCGCTGATTGAAACCACGCAGTCGCAGGTAACAAATACCTTCTCTGGTACGCAGCTCACAAGCTTTGCCGGCGCTCAGGAGAATGAAGGGCTGGATAACCTGGCGATCTTTGTACCAGGTGTGGTTCCCAGCCGAGATAACAACTTCTCAAACCTAAACGGCGGCACTGGATTTTCAGTAAATGGTCTGCGGGGACGAAATAACGATCAGCAAATTGATGGTCAAAACAATAATGACAACAGCGTCACTGGACCAGCCACCTTTGTAAGCGATGCGGAATGGGTCAGTCAGTACGTGCTCGTAACGAATCAATTCGGCCCGGAGTACGGCCGCAATGCCGGCTCTGTGGTCAACATCATTACCAAATCAGGTACTAACGCCTGGCACGGCAGTGTTTATGGAACTGAAAACAACTCGATCTTCAATTCCATGACCAATTTCCAAAAGAACTTCAACAAGGACCCGCTCACCGGCAATCCTCTTACGCATCCGCCGCGCATGAACGATGAGTTTGCTGGATTCCAGATTGGCGGCCCCTGGGTTAAAAACAAGCTCTTCCTGGCCGGAGGCTTCAACCAGGAAATCATTTCTACCAACAATCCTTTTACCAGCGGTGGAATCACTCCAACGCCGGCTGGATTAGCTGCCTTGGCTGCCTGCTTTCCTAGTGGAGCTGGTGCGCAGGCCGTAGCAGCATTGAGCAAGTTCGGACCTTTCGGTGTTACCGGTGGAAATCCATTTGCTACCAATACAACCACCGGCGTGGTTACAGCTTGCCCCCAGGCTGAGTTCGGCAACGTTACTCGCATTCTCTCGACACCAGACCATATCTACGATTTCTATGCGCGTTCAGATCTGCAGTTCGGAAGCGATACCGTGGTCGGTCGCTATATCTACAATCGCAACACTTTCTTCAATCTCGATGACGGCCTGCAAGGCGCTGCGGACGGATATCCGTTCAACGAGCCGGCGCTCTCCCAGGCGGCGTTGGTAAGCTGGACTCACAATATCACTTCGCGGATGGTCAATGAGTTGCGTGGTGGGTTCGGCCGTGAAAACGTGGAGTTTGGCGGGAACACCATCGGAAATACCGTTCCGAATGCGAACCAGCTTAACCAGTCCCTGGCCAACGTTACATTCTTAAATCCGAATGCGAATGTAGGCTTTGGTCCCGCTAACAATTTGCCTCAGGCCCGAATTGTGAATACATGGCAAGGGCAGGACAACTGGAACTATGTAAGAGGCAAGCACACATTCAAGGGAGGCGTGAACTTCACTTATCAGCGCTCGCCCAACATCTTCCTGCCGAATATTAATGGCACGTTCCGCTTTGCTGATTGGAACGCTTTCTTTGCCAATACTCCCAACCGGGTCCGCGTTGCAGAAGGACCAGCCAGTCTCGATTTCCGCGAGTATGACACCTTTCTCTACGCTGGAGATGACTGGAAAATCAGCCGCGATCTCACGCTAAACTTGGGCGTCACATGGACCTATTACGGCCAGCCAGCAAACCTTTTCAATGACCTTACGGTCGCACGTGAGTCAAACCCCGGCACAGCTTTCTGGAATCCCGCTCTGCCTCTTTCGGTGCGGACTGACCCCAGAATTGACGCACCAAAGAGCAGCCTCGGGCCGAGTGCAGGCTTTGCCTGGTCCCCGCAATTCGGAGGTCTTCTGACCGGCGAGGGCAAGACAGTGATCCGCGGAGGCTATCGCCTCCTGTATGACCCGCCGTTCTATAACATTTACCTCAATGTGGCGACTTCAGCCCCTAACACGCTCCTGCAAAGCATTACGGGTGCCACGGCGGCAACCATTCCGCTGTCAGCAACCCCAACCGGTCCTAATGTGCGGGCACAACTGGCTCCAAACCTGCAAACCGGAGTCTTTGATCCGCGGGTTTTCAATCAGACCACCATTGTTCCGAACTTTAAGCCGGACATGGTGCATTCCTGGAGTTTTGGGATAGAGCGAGAGGTAACCAAGAACTCTGCTATCGAGGCGCGTTACGTTGGAAACGCCGCCAGAAAGCTCTTTCAAAGCGTGAATGGCAACCCATTCATCGCCGATCTGCAGACCTTCTTCCCGCAATTTGTCCCGCCTGGAGAAACTCCGTGCCCTGCAACCCAGCAGATAGGCCCGGGCGCCGGCAAAGACGTGGGCCGCGTGTTCTGCGGCAATGGTGTGATCCGCCAACGGAGCAATGGCGGATTTTCAAACTATAACGGCGTGCAGGTCGAGTTCCGCGCCAACAACTTGATGAAGCAGTTGACTGTACGGACCGGCTACACGTTCAGCAAGACTCTTGACAACGTGAGCGAGATCTTCAGTACCGGCCTTGGAGGCAACACCAACGCCTTCGCGCAAAATCCGGCGCAGCCAGTCAACGGCCCCGGCGAGTATTCGTTCTCTGGTCTGGATTATCCGCATACCTGGAGTCTCCTGGTTGTTGAGCAGCTGCCCTTCTTCAAGGAGCAGCATGGAATCATTGGCCATGTGCTCGGTGGTTGGGCGGTTTCAGGTAATTATTTCCTGCAATCCGGCCAGCGCTACACGCCAAACTCGGTCGCCGAGATCGCAATATCCACAGCTCCCGGCGACTTCTATGATGCGGCGTTTGTGAACGCATTCCAGGGAACTGACATCGCCCGGCCTTTCCTCGGTAACCTGAATGCTCCTCAAACCTCAGTCGGCATTTTTGCGGGCGATGCCTGCAATGCTAATGTCGGCTTATTGAGCGGACCTGCATGTGCAAATCCGAATCAGTTGGTCAGCATGAACTCTATCAATGCGTCAGCAGGAACGGCGGCCACGCCCGTTACTCCTAACCAGGTAAGATTCATTATCAACGGAGCGACTGCGCAAGGTATTTTCGGCACTCCTTTTGGCAACACGCCAAGAAATCCTGTGCAGGACGCGATTTCCAACATCGCGAACATCTCCGTTTCAAAAAATATAAAACTCACCGAGCGCACGGGATTTGAGTTCCGTACCTCGTTTATCAATGCATTGAACCATTCGAACTTCCAGAGCATTGATCCATTTCTGGAAGATGCTGGACTTGCCAGAGCCCCGGGTGTGGGCTTTGGCGATCCCACGGTGACAAACAACGTTCCTGGCACTATCAACTTTCCTGTATCGGCAAGTCGCAGGATTGTGTTTGGTGGAACGTTGAGGTTCTAAATGCTCTTCTTCCCGCTGACACATCCAGTGTCAGCGGCTTAAGTAGTTCTGAGATTTTTTCGAGCCCGCCGTTTTATCGGCGGGTTCTTTTTTGGGCGCAAGTTCGGCGGTCCTGAATTAAGTTCCAGATCAGTTGGCAAGTTGTAACTCTGGATACCGCCGGCATTTTGAATTGAGTTCAGTTGCTATAATCCAGCACTACAACATTCCAATTGAGAGGGCGCAGTATGAATGCTTTAAAGAAGCTGGAACCGTACGCTTATGCATTGCTGCGGATTGTGTTTGGTTTCATGTATGCCTGTCACGGCGCAAGCAAGATTTTTGGATTCTTTGGCGGCCACAAACCGACTGACACGCTTGGCTGGACAGGGGCAGGAATTGAGTTGGTCGGAGGCATTCTTATTCTGATTGGCCTGCTCACGCCAATAGCCGCCTTTATCTCCAGTGGCGAGATGGCGGTAGCGTATTTCATGGTCCATCAGCCCAGGGGACACCTCCCTATACAGAATGGCGGCGAACTTGCGGTGATCTACTGCTTCGTTGCGCTTTACATCGCCTGCCGTGGAGCAGGGAAGTGGGGAGTGGATAAAAGCTGACCCAGTTTTCACGACACGTCTAGACAGTTGCGTGTAGCGAAGCTTTGTAGCGATCCAACCCGCGGCTGAACTGCTGGAGCGCTGGCACCACTGCTTCAGTGGGCGTGCCTACGCCGATTCGAAACCGGTCGGAGGTTTCAAAGAAGCGTCCCGGAACAACCGAAGTTTCAAATTCCTCGCGCAGCAGTTCGCCGAGCGCATCAACGCTCCCGGTTTTCAGGCGGGGAAACACGATAGTCCCATATTCCGGCCAGAAGTAGTCGAGATCGTCCCGGGAGCGCAAAAAATCGCGGAGAAGCGCGCGATTTGCATCCAGCAGCGCCTTCATGCGCGCGGAAATTTGTGCCAGTTTTTCAAAGGCGATAACGCTGAGCAACTCTGCCGGATGTGCGAAGGTTGCGCCATGCAAATCATTGATGCGAAACATGCGCCTGGCGAGGTCAGGCCGTGCAAGCACCCATCCGCAGCGCAGTCCGCTCAAGCCGTAAGCTTTGGTCAGGCTGTTGGTGACAATGAAGCGCTCCGGATCCAGCAGGAACGAGCTTTGCGGTTCCTGCTCAAACAGCATCTCGCGATAGACTTCATCGACAATTACGTACGCGTCATTCCTGGCGGCCAATTTTCCCAGTTCGCGCAGCATCGAGTCCGGCGTTAATGCGCCTGTGGGATTGTGCAGGTTGCAAATGACAATCGCGCGAGTCTTTGAAGTAATGTTTCGCTCAACATCGGCTGGATCAATGGCGAAGTTGTTCTCTGCACGACGCGGAAAGCGTTTGATTGTAAGGCCGAGATATTGCGCGGTGCTCACAATCAATTCATAGGTAGGCGTCTCTACCAGGATTTCGTCGCCCGGCTCTGTAGTGGCCGCCAGCGCGAGATTATTTGCCAGTGAAGTCCCCACAGCGCTGACAACGCACTCTTGCGGCACTCGATAGCGCTTGGCAATCGCTTGCAGCAGTGGCTCGTATCCGTAAATCGAAGGGCCGTTTATCTCAAGCTGGTCTATCGTTACGCCCAGCTCAGCCAGAGGCAGATTGACCATGCCACTGGTTGCAAGGTTGAACCGGGCTACAGAGTACAGTTTGGCCCATTCCATGTAAGGAGAGGCTGCGGTGCTGCGCGAGTAAGTCATCGGTGTGAGGTCCACTTCCAAATGTAATACATGGGAATGCCAGTCACCAGGATGGCCAGGCCCAAAAAACTGTTGGCCGGATAGGCATAGAAAGTGTTGCCCACCACTGCCGCACAGATCAGGCAGAAAATAGCTGTTGTGTATGGGTGACCAGGCATTCGGAACGCCGGCGGAACTCCAGCGCGCCGGCGGAGCACAAATAGGCACGCAGCGGTCAGTGTCCAGAAGATGGCATCCATCGCAATTACATAATTGAGAATTTTTTCGTAGCTGCCGGTGAGCAGGATCACCATGGTCCAAATGCTTTGCAGGATGATTGCGATCACCGGCACACGCGTACGTGGATGCACCCAGGCGAGTTGGCGGAAGAAGACACCATCTTCAGCCATGGCGAAATAAACACGTGGTGCTGTCAGTACACTCTGGCTCAAGAAACCGAGTGTGGAAAAGGCTATGCCAACCGCGATGATGGTGGCGCCTTTGGGCCCAAGAGCAATTCGCATCACAGCGGAGGCAGGCGTCTTGGTTTCGGCCAGCGTAGACACCCCGAGAGCCCGCACGCAGACGTAATTCACCAATGTGTACAGCAGCGCAACTCCTGTAACTCCCAGAACAAGCGCGCGCGGGAGATCGCGGCGGGGCTGCTTCATCTCACCGGAGACAAAGCTTGCCGTCTGCCATCCACCATAAGCGAAAACGACAGGGACCATTGCTGCGCCGAAAGCTGAGAGAAGTCCGGGGGAGAGCGGCTGATCCAGAGCCGGTCTCCATGCAATGTGCGCTCCGCGAATCAGGAATGTGCCGGCGCCGATTAACACGGCAATCGCCACGATCTTGATTACCATCAGCAAGCTCTGCAACGTTCCTCCAGCGCGAACGCCCATGCAATTTACAACCGTGAGCACCAGCAAGGTGATCAAGCTGACTTGCCACTCAGCGGCATGCAACCCGGTGAGCTCCAGGAAATAACGGGAAAAAGTGACTGTTACTGCGGCCATTCCGCCGGTCTGGATCACCAGTAGCAGCACCCATCCGTAAAGAAAAGCGACTAGAGGATGATAAGACTCGCGTAGATAAGTGTACTGCCCCCCCACGCGCGGAATGCGGTCCGCGAGTTCAGCCCAGATGAATGCAGCCAGCAGCGCGACTACGCCGCCGGTGATCCACGCACTCAGGACGAGTGCTGGCGTATGAACGCTTTTGGCAACAACATACGGGTTTATAAAAATGCCCGATCCAACAATGCCGCCCATAACGAGCATGGTGGCGTCGAATAATCCTAGCCGGCGCGCCAATGGCTGCGATGAAGCTTCGGTCTGCGGGACAGGTGAACTCAAGGTTGCTCTGATATTAAGCGAGGTCGCTGGGAAAGGATAGGCCAAATCCGGCAGCACGAATCATTTAAAATCTGTAGTTCTCTGTGGAGGAAGAATGCGGCATATTGGAATGTTCAGCGTCGTGGTGTTGTTCGTTTTATCCAGCTCTTGTAGTGGACCATCCAAAAGCAGCAGCGCAAGTTCCGCCACGCCAGCCTCACCAGCCAACGCTGATGCTCAGTCGCAATCAGCACCGCAGATTGATCCATGCAGCAAGTTTACCGCAGCCGACGCTCAAGAGATTATGGGCGTACCGATGAAATTCGCGCCGGGACATGGCGCTATCGTCTGCATGTATGAGGAGGTTTCTCCCAAGTCCGGCGGAGATACTGCTCGCCTCTCTTTGACACTGAATGTACGCAAATCTCCAGAGGAAGAGAACCGCGCCTGGAACAATATAAAGATAGTTCGTCACCTTAAAACAGGCGAGAAAAACATTGCGCAACTGAGCGGGGTTGGCGATGAAGCATGGTGGGACGGAAATACTGAAAAAGGGAATGTGGGCGTAGGCGGTGTCATCGCTCGCAAAGGTAGATCGGACTTTATGCTGGAGTCTGCAGTATTTGCTTATCGTGCTTCAGCGGATCAGATTAAAAATATCGCCAAGAGAATCGCAGATCAGCTTCCTTAGCTCGAATTGGTTTTAAAAAGTGGTTCCCGCAATTATGCCAGGGCTTTTTTTCTCCGGCGTGCCTTGGTAACTTGAGCAAGAAGACGCTGGCCCAGGCATCCGAAAAGGAATGCAATCACCAACACAGCGCTGGTGTGGCGCTCGCTCGCGTGGAAGGTGAGAAAAGCCATGTATTCGTAAACCGCGTATCCGGCAAGCCCGGCTACACCTCCAAGCAGCACTGGCGTAATTGTGACAAAGATGTTGGAAGTTGTAGGTTCGGGTCCTCGGATCAAAGCATAGGCTGAGCAAAATGCTGCGCCTAACAGGCCGAAGAAGAGTGCTGCCGCCACAACAGGGATGCGCCCGCCAAGAAACATGAATGGCGCAAGCGCCACCGCGATCAACGCACAGACCATCAGCACAAGACGAAGATGGTCTCCTGTGACTCGAGCTTTTTGTGACTGATGGACGGCATCAGCATTGCGCAAGGCCATGGCATCTGCAACGCGCTCCGGAGTGAGCTGTTCATCGGTCATCGCGAGCAGATGCTCAATAGCATCCCCCCGCCACGATGAGATTTTCAGGGCCTCCTCACGCAGGATGTAAGCCTGATTCGCCAGCTCAGACTGATTCATGCCAAACACGGCATACCGTTGCGCTCCGTGCAGAGCAAACGCGCCACCTTCAGGATCGTTGTTTTCAAGGCAACGCTGTACGCTGTTAAGCTGCTCATGCGCCGCGATCGCCCAGGACTTGTCAGCATTTGGATTTCGGCGCTCAAGAAAGCCCAGTTGCACGCGACAAGCCTCTGCTTCCTGGAGCAGCCGGCCATAAACGCGCATATCTCCCGAATACGGTAATTCTGCCGGTTGAACCCGAGCCATAACTCGGTGTGTTTGCGCTTCGGGAATCAGCTCTGCTTCAGGTTGTTTCTGCCCGTCTGCCACTCGGGAAAGCAGCGACTTTTCCTGTGCGTAACTCAGGCGTTCAATTGCTGCCTGGACCGGCAGCCACACAGCTTCGCCGATCTCATCAGCGTTGACTGAACCCTTGTCATCCATCACAGTCATCTTCCAAAACAGGACGACTTTGGGCACTCCGTTGTCAGAATAGCTGATGGTCCCAAGATAATTACCGATGCGGCATGAGCAGCCCGTCTCTTCCAGTACCTCCCGCATGGCAGCTTCCTGAAACGATTCGCCGTCTTTAACTTTGCCGCGAGGGAGCGTCCAATCCTGATGGCGTTTGCGATAAACCACCATCACTTCATCACCACGGGAAGAACTGCGCTGCAAAATTCCACCGGCAGCTTTGATCACGGGAGGATTAGCCGGAGCGATCGGAGCGGGTTGGGTTGCCATATTTAATTCGGATTGTAACCTGTATTACGAAAATTGAATCCACTCATTTTTATGGGCGCGTTGCGATTGGAAATTTCCGTGGGCAGATCGGAAGAGCCTGACCACAACGAACTCCCATGCTCCTTCTCGAACGTTGAGTGGCCTAGCTCCAGCTATGCTGACTCTTTCCTTAATCCGATCGGTTTAAGACAATCCAGCTTTTCTGTTAAAAAACCGTTAATTTAAGGCCAACTGCAGAGGGTGGAACTCCTCTCAAACCAATCTGAGGTGGAAGACTTGAGAAGAGTTTTTGGGTTTAATCTGGCAGTCCTTTTTCTGGCCCTAACCATCGGCTGCGGCGGTGTAAGCCACACTTCGTCTCCGTCTCCCACGCCTACGCCGCCCCCACAAGTCACCATAAAGAACGTCATCGTCGTGATAATGCAGAATCGGTCTTTTGATCATCTGTTTGGCACATTCCCAGGAGCAAATGGAATACAACCGGGCGTTCCAGGCTTTAGCCAAAAAGACGCAACAGGAAAGACGGTTACGCCTCAATTGCTGACCGCACTCACCACCCCAGATTTGCCGCACTCGCGCAATGATTTCCTTCGCGTCTGGGACAAAGGCGGCATGGATAAATATGCGTTTTACAATGGCGCAGTTTCGATGGGGCACTATGACAATACGAGTGCGGGAGTTAATGTCCTTTGGAACTGGGCGCAACAGTTTGCACTGGCAGACAACTTTTTCCCTTCAGTGATGAGTGATGCGCCGACCAACCAGCTCTATTTGGTGGCTGCCGATGATAATGCTAATCCAGGTTTGCTTCAGCCGTTCTATCCCCCCTGCAACACTCCAGGAGTGTCGGCCTCTTCTGGTTATACGTTTCAACACGTGGGAGACCAGTTGGCTGCAAAGGGGCTGACCTGGGCGTGGTACCAGGAAAACGTCGGAGATTGCGCTCGGTACGTCGCGCCGGAAAACCCGTTCCAGTTCTTTGCTGACTCGCATAATTCGCCCAACGTGCGCGACTTTTCAAAATTTGCTACCGACCTGGCGTCAAATCCGCCTACTGTCACCTTTATTCAGCCTGGCCCTGCGCACAGCATGCACCCAGGGAGCGGATCCGTGGACGTCGGCATTACCTGGCTGGATAGCCTGATTCGTCAGGTGCAAACCTCGACCATATGGCAGAACGCGGCCATCGTTGTGATCTGGGATTCCAGCGGCGGCTGGTGGGACCACGTGCCTCCGCCGCAAGTGGATGCTCAGGGGTATGGCCCGCGCGTTCCCATGCTGGTGATTTCACCGTTCGCGAAAAAGAACTACATCTCGCATGTGCAAATGGATGATGTCTCGATCCTGCAGTTTATCCAGAAGACGTTTGGGTTAACGTCACTCAATACAAGAAATCAGATGGGGAATGATTTGACTGATATGTTTTCGTTCTGAGGGGCCGTGGCTAGACTTCAGCTTCGGCCACTCCTAAATATGCGCGGCGCACAAATTCGTTATTCATCAGCATCTGGCTGGTGCCTTCAAGAGTGATGCGTCCGGTTTCCATTACATATCCGTAATGAGAGATCTGGAGCGTGTAATTCACATTTTGGCCAACCAGCAGAATCGTTACGCCCTGGCGCGCGATGTTGGTGATGAACTCAAAAATCTCGTCCACCAGTTTTGGAGCAAGGCCGAGCGAGGGTTCGTCGAGCATGAGCAGTTGCGGCTCAGACATAAGCCCGCGGCCAATGGCGCACATCTGCTGTTCGCCTCCGGAAAGCGTCCCTGCCATCTGATGCCGCCGTTCTTTGAGGCGAGGAAAGAGTTCATACACACGCCCCAGACCACTGTGCGACTTTTTGCGCAGCACCGGGAGAAAGCACCCCATGAGCAGATTCTCCTCCACTGACATTCCCGGCCATAGCTGGCGGCCTTCGGGTACCAGGCTGAGGTGGCGCTTTACGCGGCTTCGCGTTGGAAGGGTAGTGATGTCATCGCCGTTCAGAAGAATTCTGCCTTTTTTTGCCGGCAGCACTCCGGCAATGGTATTGAGCGCCGTGGTCTTTCCTGCGCCGTTCGATCCAATGATGCAGGTCACCTTCCCCTTGGCGACGGAAAAAGAAATTCCCCACAGCACCTGCGTAACGCCATAGCTCACCTCGAGGTTTTCAGCAGCAAGGAGATTGTCATTGCCAGGAGTGGGAGTGGAAGCTTCAGGCACGAGGCGCGCTCCGGAAAGTGCTCTTGCCGAGGTAGGCTTCAATCACTGATTCGTCATTCTGAATTTCTTCCGGCTTGCCTTCAGCCAGCTTTTGCCCGAAATTCAATACGGTGATGCGATCACATACTGCCATGATCGCCTTCATGTCGTGCTCAACATACATGATGGTGGTTCCACCTTCACGAATGCGATGTAGCAGGTTCATCATGGCGCGCGTTTCGGCCCCTGTAAGACCTCCACAAATTTCATCCAGCAGGAGAAGCTCCGGCGTTGTTGCCAGTGCACGCGCCACTTCCAGACGTTTCTGTTCGCCGAGAGAGAGAGCAGAGGCCAGGAGATTAGCTTTGTTATCTAGCGCTACAAGTTTCAGCGCTTCCATCGCGTGCTCGCGAGCGGCAGCGGTCCGTGTGACAGCACGGCGCCCATAATGCACCGCGACCTGTACGTTTTCCAGAACAGTCATGGCTTTAAATGGGCGTACAACCTGGTGGGTACGCACAACACCGTTCTTGACCAGCGCGGCGGAGTCCATGCCAGTGACGTCTTTGCCGTGCAGATGGATCTTGCCGCCGGACGGCCGCACTGCGCCCGTGATCAGGCTGAAGAGCGTAGTTTTGCCTGCGCCGTTGGGGCCGATGAAGCCGCAAATATGTTTTTCCGGGATGTCAAAGCTAACCTCTTTAAGCGCAGCTACTCCGCCAAAGTACTTGGTCAGCTTCTCGACTTCCAGAATCCTCACGTTTACTCCTCACCCAAGATGATCATCCAGTGTTTCCGGCAAGCCCGGGGTCCCCGCCAGGCGTTCCTTTCGCCTGATGGGGTGGGAGCTTGGTTTTGGCTCGCTGGGTTGGAAAGAGCCGGAAGATCCGCCGCAACAGACCGAGCAAGCCATCCGGCTCAAGCAAAATGATCAAGATTAGTAATGAACCATAGATAAGTAGATGCAAGTTGGGGAAATTCACCACCAGCTCTTCTTCTACGACTCCAAAAACTACTCCGCCCATCACCGCTCCCCAAACGGTTCCAATGCCTCCGATCACCGGCATCAGCAGGATTGAAATCCCGGTGGAGAAGGCGAAGACGTCGCCCGGATAAAAGAAGGCAGCGCGTCGGGCGTAAATACCGCCGGCGATTCCGGTAAGCCCCGCGGCAATGGCATGAATCCAGAGCTTGGACATATACGGATTGACGCCGAGATCGGCTGCGGCGTCCTGGTCCTGCTTGATGGCACGCAATGCCAGGCCAAATTTGCTGCTGGCAATGACGCTGGAAACGATAACTGCCAGGGCCACGGCAACAATCGCCGTATAGTAATGTTCCAGCGGGTTGAAGGGCTTGTCTTCAATGATGCGATAACCGCTGGCGCCGCCGGTTATATCAAGATTGTTCATGATCACGCGTACGGCTTCAGTCACTCCGATGGTGGCGATCACGAAGTAGGGTCCCCGCAGCCGAAAAGTAGGCAGGCCAATAAAGAATGATGCCAGCATAGAGATCGCCGCGCCGCCAAGAAATCCCACGTATGGGCTGTGTCCGGCATGCATCAGCAGGGCAGTGGTGTATGCGCCCAGGCCAAAAAAGACGGCAAAGCCGAATGAGACCTGGCCGGCCATTCCTCCGATCAGGTTCCAGCCAAGACTGGTGGTTGTCCAGACTGCGGTGAGAAACAAGAGCCGGAGCAGGTTGTCACTGGGATGCCCCATGGGCAGCAAAAGCAATGCAAGCAGTAATACCCAGGGCAATACCAGCTTGGCCCAATCGCTTACGCCCGAAGGACGCTTCATGCGGTCCGCCATTTCAAGCTGAACAGGCTGGAGAGACCTTTAGGCAGAATCACCAGCACGACTACCAGCAAAGCGAAGGGGACAACTGGCTGGTAGCTCGGCGGCAGGTAATAAAAGTTCCATCCGTGCCAGTACCAGGGAAGGGGAACACTGGTGCTGAAGGTCTCGAGTAATGCCAGTACGAGCGCTCCCAGAGCCACACCTGAGACGGATTCCAGTCCTCCCAGCACGATGATCACGAATGAGCGCAGCAGAAAAGGACGGCCGAAGTCGGGACTGAAGGAATAGAGCATTCCCAGCAATGCTCCGGCAAATCCGGCAAAAGCCGTGCCAAGTCCGAAGGTAAGGCGTGAAGTCCTTTGATCATCTACGCCAACGATTTGAGCAGCATAAGGATTTTGAATCAGCGCTCGCATTGAGCGGCCAAACCAGCTGCGATTAAAAATGATCTGTAAGACGATCATGCAGGCCACCGCCGCCACAAACACAACCAGATTCACTTTTGGAATCGAGATCACGTCCCCAATGTGAATAGCAGAGAGAGTAAGGGGAGTAAGAATTGACTGGTCCTCATTTCCCCAGAAGAGATAACCCATGTTCTGCAGAACAAGCCAGAAGCCGAACATCAGCAGCAGTGAGGCAAGCGTTGGAGTATCTGATTTAGGCAGCCAGCGCACCAGCAACCAGTGCACTGCCATGCCGAAAATAAAAAAAACAGGTAGTGCCAGCAATGCGCCCAAAATCGGATTGATCTGGAAGCGCTGGAACATCTCCAGGGCAAAGTACGCGCCAAGCATCAGGAAGCCGGCATGCGCCAGGTTCACGATCTTCATTACGCCGTAAACCACAGTCATGCCGACAGCCATAGCCGCATATACGCCCGCCAGCAACAGGGCCTTCAGTAAAAGGTCAAGATACTCCATGTATGTGGCGTGACCTATTTATTCGGTATTGGGGCCACTGGTTCGCCTGTGGCGGCGTCTTTCGGATAAACGATGTCCACCTTATTGTCAGGCTTGTTCTGCGTGATCACAAAGGGATACTCCGCTTGTCCGTTGGCCGCAAATTTTAGCTTCTGGCCGGGAAGAATTGAGTCTGTGAGTTCTGCCTTCTTCAGCGCATCGCGAATGGCGTTTTTGTCGAGCGATCCCGCAGCCTCAATGGCCTTGGCCAGGATACGCATGCCGTCATAAGCAGGAGCCGCATACCAGGAATCAACGTCGTGTCCGGTGAAAGCTTTGTAGTCGGCCGCGAACTTCTTTGCCTGTGCATACGGCAGCTTGTTGGACCACCAAATTCCGGCAAAGATATAGTCAGTGCCTGCGCCCAGCGCCTGACGAGCATTGGCTTCAGGACCGCGAGCGCCATAGCTGATCATCTGATGATGCAAGCCATTCTGCAGGTACTGGCGCTGCATAGTGATGTAGTCAGGTAGGTGCGCGTCTGAGAGAAAGATGTCGGCATGGCTGCCCTTGACTCTCTGCAAAATGCTGGAGAAATCGGTGGCGCCAAGCTCGAACTTCTCATTCATGACAACCTGAAAATAGCCCGGATGCTTGCCTGCCCACTCATTGAAGCCGTTAACGTAATCTGTGCCATGGTCTGTGTTTTCTACCACCATGGCGACCTTCAGTCCCTTCTTTAACTTGCCTTGGTCAACAAGAGCGCCGAGAAATTCAGCGCTGGTAGTGCCGATCAACGCGACGGGGCTCAACGTTCCAAACGCGTACTGATAGCCTTTGCCGAAAATTGCGGTGGCGCCTGCGCCGGTGGTGATCCAGGGAGTCTTATAGCGATCGGCCATTACGGATTCAGCCGTGCCCAGCGCCGTGGAATAGCCACCCAGGACAGCAACAGCATTGTCAGAACTCATGGCGCGCTCCACCAGAGCGGCGGATTTTTTTGAATCTGTGCCGTCGTCGTAAAAGATTTCGTTGATCTTGAATTTTTTGCCCTTGCTCTTGATCATGATGCCGCCGGCGTCATTGATCTGCTTGATGGCCAGTTCGATACCTTCCTTCTGGTATTGGCCCGGCTTGCTTTCAGACCCGGTTGTGGGCAGGACGACTCCGATGGTGATTGTGTCATCTGCGGCGAAGGCAGGGATAGAAGAACCAGGAAGCGTTACAGATCCGAGCAGCAACAGGGTGAGTGAGATCGAGCGACGGAAATACGTACCACAATAATTTAAGCGTTTGTTCATATTTCCCTCCAGGCAATGAGTGGCCATGCTGATTCCGGACCGGGCTTTCCAGGAACCCAGCAAATAATGGCTGGCAAACAGAAGCGTGCCATCATAGCCTTACGGAACGGCACTTAACAAGGGTCTTTCATTCGGCTACTTCGGGCCCATACAGCACACAAATGCGCAGGACCTTGTGAAGGAGTATGTTCCACATCGCCGTTTCCCCTTGACTTCTGCAGGAATACGACTACCCTAGGTGGCCAAATAGCAATGCCCTTGCCGTGCGAGCGAGTGAACATTGCTGTGTTTCCCGGTTCCATAACGATTTAATCAAAGGCGCGGAGTCGGAAGAGAGCTGGAAATCCTTAAATTTTGAAGCAACAGAGCAATTCATTTTGCTTAGATTGGCGTTTCGACGTTTGCGTAGTTAGCTCAATTTCACAGGACCAGGTCAGGCCGGCCTGGTTCCTTTTCAGGAGGGCCATATGTCAAGCGCTTCTATGCCAGTGACCTCGTCAGAACAGATTTCGACAGGAAAAATCTGGTCAGTCATTCTGGCTTCATCGGTCGGAACGATGATCGAGTGGTACGACTTCTATATTTTCGGCACACTGGCCCCCTATCTGGCGCCAAAGTTTTATCCGCCCGGCAATGAATTATTTGCATATCTCGCTTATCTGGCGACCTTCTTTGTCGGGTTTGCGGTCAGGCCGTTTGGCGCGCTGTTTTTCGGACGCATCGGCGATCTTGTAGGCCGCAAATATGCTTTTATCGTTACGCTTTCGATTATGGGTCTTGCCACGGCTCTGGTAGGAGCGCTGCCCAGCTATGCCACGGCCGGGTGGTTTTCACCGGTTGTGCTGCTTGCATTGCGTGTGCTGCAGGGGTTGGCGCTGGGCGGTGAATATGGCGGTGCCGCCGTTTATGTGGCAGAGCACGTCCCGGACACAAAACGTGGCTTTTACACCAGCTTTATTCAAATCACGGCGACGCTCGGCTTATTTGTTTCAATCGCTGTAATTCTGGGAACGCAGAGCCAGATGTCCGACGCAGCCTTCAAGGAATGGGGCTGGCGCGTCCCGTTCCTGGCCTCATTGTTGCTGGTCATGATTTCTCTCTATATCCGGCTGCAGATGAAGGAATCACCCATCTTTGAGCAGATCAAGACCACCGGCATGACCTCAGCGGCTCCTTTGAAAGAAGCGTTTACAGTGCCGGAGAACTTCAAGCGTTTCCTGATCACGCTCTTTGGGGCTACTGCCGGTCAGGGAGTGGTCTGGTACACAGGGCAGTTCTTTGCTTTGTTCTTTATGACGGCGATTTTGAAAGTCCCGGCAAAGGACGCGAACATTATTGTTGCTAAAGCTCTGTTGTTTGGCATGCCGTTCTTCGTCTTTTTCGGCTGGCTTTCTGACAAAATCGGCAGAAAAAAGATCATTATGGCCGGCTTGATTCTTGCCGCTATAAGCTATCGCATACCAGGTACGGATATTGGTCTTTATCCGGCAATGAAGCACGCGGCTGGAAATAACGTCGTACATGTCTCTGCAACCAAAAACAAGGTGACGGGCGCTACCGTGCTCACGCCGCTGACGGTTGACGCTACAGGGAAGGAAGTCCCCGCTCCCACCGCCGTAAACGCAGATAAGACAAAGCTGATACTGCTGGTCTTCATCCAGGTGATCTTCGTCACCGTGGTTTACGGTCCTATTGCGGCATTCCTGGTTGAATCGTTCCCGGCCAAAATCCGCTATAGCGCTCTTTCCTTGCCGTATCACATAGGCAATGGAGTCTTTGGAGGACTGGTGCCGCTGGTCTGCGTCTGGATTCCAGCAGCCACAGGTAACCCGTTTGACGGCCTCTATTATCCGATCACCGTGGCAGTGCTGACGTTCATTGTCGGCAGCATCGCGCTGCATGACACTCGTGGTGTTCAAATCTGGAAGGAAGTCGGGGCCGGACGATAGAACACCAAGCCGCTTGTGCGCAGATAGCGGCTGAGGTGTAGGATAATCTGTTTCAGACCTGCGGGCGGCGTCCCCTGGCGTCGCCCGCAAAGTCATTGCGGCCCTTCCCCACGCGGGCCATGCGAGTTCATGCGTTTCGATTTATAACCGAGAGGTCAAATACCATGGCTGACGCTCGCGTAATGAAGGAAAGAGAGCAGGAAACAGAGCTGACTGAAGCTCAGATAGCCGTTCATTGGAAAGAAGAGCAGTATTACTATCCCAGCGCCAAATTTATTGGACAGGCCACCCTTACAGATCCCACTGTGAATGAGCGATTCAGCGAAAAGAATTTTCCTGAATGCTTCCGTGAATATGCTGACCTGCTGAGCTGGGACCAATACTGGCACACCACGCTTGATACCAGTGACGCGCCTTTCTGGAAATGGTATGTCGGCGGCAAGCTCAACGCCTGCTACAACTGCGTTGACCGTCACCTGGAGCAGCATCGTAATAAAGCTGCATTTATTTTTGTGGGTGAACCGGAGCAAGACCCGCCAATCGCCATCACGTATCAGGAGCTCTATTACCGCGTAAACGAAATGGCCGCTCTGCTGCGCGACTTCGCAGGACTGAAGGCGGGTGATCGCGTTACCATTCACATGCCTGTTGTGCCGGAGCTGCCAGTTACGATGTTGGCATGCGCGCGCCTGGGCGTGATTCATTCGGTTGTATTCGGCGGCTTCAGCGGCGAGGCTTGCGGTATGCGCGCGGCAGATTCCGGCAGTAAAGTGCTGGTCACGATTGACGGCTACTATCGCAGTGGCACAATGACCGACCACAAAGTCAAAGCTGATGTCGCTGTATCCACAGCGAAGAATGAAGGCCATTCGATAGAAAAGGTTCTGGTCTGGCATCGTGAGGCAGGGAAGTATCATTCCAAGACGCCGATGGCGGAGGGGCGCGACTTTTTCGTAGAAGATCTGCTCAAAAAATATTCTGGGCAACTGGTTGCGCCAGTCTCCATGCCATCAGAGGCGCCACTCTTCCTGATGTACACCAGCGGAACCACAGGCCGGCCCAAGGGCTGCCAACACGGTACTGGCGGGTATCTTTCATATGTTACGGCGACCTCAAAATACATTCAGGATATTCATCCGACAGACGTTTACTGGTGCATGGCCGATATCGGCTGGATTACCGGACATTCTTATATCGTCTATGGGCCATTAGCACTGGGAGCAACCAGCGTTTTGTATGAAGGCGTACCCAACTATCCTGATGCCGGACGGCCCTGGCGCGTAGCCAAACGGCTGAACGTGAACATCTTCCATACTTCGCCCACGGCGATCCGCATGCTGCGCAAAGCTGGGCCGGATGAGCCACCAAAATACGACTATCACTTCAAGCACATGACAACGGTAGGCGAGCCGATTGAGCCTGAAGTCTGGAAGTGGTATCACGAGGTTGTAGGCAAGGGTGAAGCCGTGATCGTGGATACCTGGTGGCAGACAGAGACGGGCGGCTTCTTGTGCAGCACCAAGCCCGCCATTGATCCGATGAAGCCCGGCAGCGCCGGTCCTGCAGTGCCCGGAATTTATCCGGTGATCTTTGATGAAGAGGGTAAAGAGGTAAAGCCCGGTTCAGGCAAGGCTGGGAATATCTGTATCCGCAATCCGTGGCCGGGAATTTTCCAGACCATCTGGGGCGACCGCGACCGTTTTGTGGCGCAGTACTACCGCAAATACAACAAGAACCCCAAGAGCAAGGATTGGCATGACTGGCCGTACTTTGCCGGTGACGGCGCGGTGCAAGCCCCAGACGGATACTTCAGAATTCTTGGCCGCGTAGATGATGTAATCAACGTGGCTGGCCATCGTTTGGGGACGAAGGAATTGGAATCGGCTTGCCTCACCTGTAATGAAGTTGCTGAGGCGGCGGTGATTCCAGTGGTGGACGAGGTGAAGGGCCGCGTGCCTGAAGTTTATGTTTCGTTGAAACCAGGAGTCACGGATGCGGCCAAGGTGCAGAAAGGTGTTACCGAGGCGATTGAGCATCAGATCGGCAAAATTGCCCGCCCCAGAAAAGTTCACGTCGTGCCTGACATGCCAAAGACCCGTTCCGGCAAGATTATGCGGCGCGTTCTGGCTGCCATCTCCAATCAAATGGACACAGGAGATGTTACAACGCTTGCGAATCCCGATGTGGTAGAACAGATTCGCGTGATGGTGCAGGGAGATCGGCCGGTGGTGACAAAAGATGTGCCGGAAGATGTAAAACGTTTTGGGGAAGAGCGCTGAACTTTACCCATCCATGCTGAAACTGTGGCATGGGGGAGCAGGGAACTGTCAGTTGGTTTGCGAGTCAAAGCAGAATATATCCGCTGAAGGAACTGAGGAGGGAGGAGCTATGAAGGAAGAGAAGAAGGGCAAGGGTGTATCGCGAAGAGACTTCATCAAGATCGCCGGAGCAGGCGGTGTCGCCGCTGGATCGCTTGGTCCAGCATTTCTGTTTCCTGAACGGGCGGCTGCGCAGCAGAAGACGCTCAAAATCCTGCAGTGGAGCCATTTTGTCCCCGCGTTTGATGAATGGTTCAACAAGAAGTTCGCCGTGGAGTGGGGCCAGAAGCACAACACAAACGTGGTTGTCGATAACATCAACCTGGTTGATCTGAACACTCGTGCCGCATCGGAAGCACAGGCGCAAAAAGGCCATGACCTGTTCATGTTCCTCTCGCCGCCGGCAGCGTATGAGAACCAAGTGCTCGATATGACCCATGTCTATCAGGAAGTGGAGAAGAAGCACGGGAAGAAGATCGATTTGGCGCACAAGTCCACCTTCAATCCGAAGACAAAAAAGTATTATGCATTCTCTGATTCCTATGCGCCCGATCCGGGGAACTGGCGTAAAGATCTGTGGTCTCAAGTGGGATTCCCTAACGGTCCAGATACCTATGACGATCTGCGCAAGGGCGCCAAAGATATTAAACAAAAATTCGGCAATCCCTGCGGATTAGGCCTTTCGCAGGAACTTGACACCAGCATGGCGATGCGCGCGCTGCTGTGGTCTTTTGGTGGCGCTGAGCAGGACGAAGCCGGCAACATCACTATCAATTCCAAGAACACAATTGAAGCGCTGAAATTCATGAAAGCGCTCTACGAGGAATCGGAAACCCCAGAGGTCTTCACGTGGACGCCGCCTTCAAACAACCAGGCGATGCTCGCCGGCAAGGTTTCTTATGTAGCGAATGCCATCTCGATAACCCGCCAGTCAGAGCGGGAAAAGATGGCGATCGACAAGAACATCATGATCAGCAAGGCATTGAAGGGGCCGGTGCGCCGGATCGCCGCTGAGCACGTGATGAACTGCTATGTGATCTGGAACTTCGCCGAGAACAAGGACGGCGCACAACAGTTCCTGATCGACTACATTGATGCTTTCCATGACGGCTTTGTCGCGGGACAGTTCTACAACTTCCCCTGCTTCCCCACGACGGTGCCGAATCTGGCGAAGGAAATTTCCAATGATCCGCGCGCGAACCCGCCGGATAAATACAAGGTGCTGGGCGACGTGCTGAGCTGGGCGACCAACGTTGGTTATCCTGGATACTGCACTGCCGCGATTGACCAGGCATTCAAGAGCTGGGTAATTCCAACAATGTTTGCGACGGTTGCGCAGGGTAAGGCATCGCCTGAAGATGCAGCCAAGACTGCGGAAGCCGAATACAAACGCATCTTTGAACGCTTCAAATAGACTGTTAGTTCATCGCTGAGGCGATAACGTCTGATACTGCTAGTGGCCAGTTTGAAAAACTGGCCCACTACCGAGGAACTGAATGGCCGTCGTTGAAACACGGAAACTTACCAAGGTATTTAAAGAAGGAGAGCTCGGAGCAGTTAATGAAGTAGATCTGGAAACGCGCGAAGGCGAGTTTCTGGTATTCCTTGGGCCGTCAGGCTCCGGGAAGACCACGCTTTTAAGGATGATCGCCGGCCTGGAGCATCCCACGGCCGGCGAAATCCTGATTGGCGGCAAGGTAGTGAATGATCTCACGCCGCGCGAGCGTCGCATCGCCATGGTTTTCCAGAGCTACGCGCTCTATCCGCATCTCTCGGTTTACAACAACATTGCTTTTCCGCTCAAAGCACAGAAAGTTCCCAAGAACCTGCATAAAGAAAAGGTAGAGTGGGCGGCCTCATTGCTCGGGCTTGGCGCTCTCCTGCAGCGCAAGCCGCGTGAACTCTCAGGCGGCGAGCGCCAGCGTGTGGCGCTGGCTCGCGCGATTGTGCGTGAGCCCGCGGTCTTCCTGCTGGACGAACCTCTTTCCAACCTCGATGCGAAGTTGCGTCTTTCCGCCCGTGCAGAGCTGGAGAGATTCCATCGCCGCGTTGGGACAACAACCATCTACGTCACGCACGATCAGGTGGAAGCGATGGCGATGGGCGACCGTGTCATGGTGCTCAACAAAGGGGTGGTGCGGCAGATCGGCACGCCGAAAGAAGTCTATGACGATCCGGCCGATACATTTGTAGCTACTTTCCTGGGTTCGCCGCCCATGAACCTGATTGAAAATGACGGCGTGATTATCGGATTCCGCCCGGAGCATTTCCGTTTATCTGAGGACGTGCGGGAAACTGAAAAGCTGCCGTTCAAATTCCGCGTGGAAAACGTGGAATATCTTGGCGCTGAGTTCATCCTGGCCGGCTATCTGGTTGGAGGAAAAAGCGATGGCAAAAAAGTGATCGCGCGCCTCCTGCTTGGACATAGCTTTGAGATTGGCGCCACGTACGATTTTGCTGTGGCAGAGCGCAATCTGAAATTTTTTGATCGCACAACCGAGAAAAAGGTCACTCCGAGGGCCGTGGCATGGCAGTAGGCGCTGTTCCAAAACCCGCCGGCCGGGGCAAAATCAAATCCGTTGGAGCGGCACAGAGTCCGCTGCTGGGCTTTGCCATGTTCAGCCCAGCCGTACTCTACATAGTACTGCTGATCGGCGCGCCTTTTTGCCTGGCGATCTTTTATGCGTTCAGCGATGCACGTATCGGCGGCGGACAACTGCATTTTGTTGGATTCGAGAACTTCCGCAGTATCATGCAGAGCCCCAGCTTCAGGGCAGCGCTGAAAAACTCCATCATCTTTACCGTCGCAGCGCAGATCATCGTGATGGTGTGTGCGAACATCCTCTCCATCGCCTTGGAGAAGCCGTTCCTCGGACGCGGGTTAGTGCGCTTCCTGATCTTGCTGCCCTGGGTCGCGCCGGTTTCACTGGGGACAATCGGCTGGAAGTGGATACTGGATTCCATCTACAGCGTGATTACGTGGGTGCTGGTCTGGCTTGGCTTTGTGAATAAGTATTCGCCGCCCATGTGGCTCGGCCAGGAAGGACTCGCCATCACCTCAGTGATCCTGGTGCACTGCTGGCGATTGATTCCGTTCTCCACCGTGATTTTGCTGGCCGGGAGAAGCGCCATTCCGAAGGAGATTCCCGAGGCGGCGGCGATTGATGGCGCGGGATTCTGGCGCACGCTGTTCCAGATCAATTTGCCTATCATGACGCCGATCCTTGGCGTAGCTGTTCTGTTTGGCACCATCTTTACGTTTACTGATCTGGCTGTAGTAAATTTGCTGACCAACGGCGGTCCATACGATTCCACGCAGACGCTGCCGAACCTGGCATTTACTCAGGGCATTCAGGGTAGTGATCTGGCAGCCGGCGCTGCGATCTCAGTATTTCTTGTTCCTGTGCTGGTGGCGATTGCTTACATGATGCTGCGTGTGGCGCATCGTGCGGAGGTGGTGTGATGGCGAGCGCGACACAAGCCGCACCAACAAATATAAAAGTTCAACGGCCCGCTGGAATCACTGCGCTAAGCGGCTTTCTGTTATTGGCGGCTCTGTGGCTGCTGACGCAGACGCTGCTGCATCACGTCGGCGGATTGACCGGAGTGTTCCGGCTGCTGGCGGCGCTGGCCATGGGGTTGATCGCCCTGGGGCTGTGGAAGCTGTATCACGGCGCGCGTGTTTTTCTTTTCTTTCTTTTGACTGCTGACGTAATCGGCTGCGTGATGGCGCTCTTCTTATATGCGCTGCGAACGTCCCATTACCGCCTGGCAGTGGCTTTGCTGGTGCAGATGGGCATCTCCGCGGCGCTGGTGTGGTATTTGCAGTCGGCGGGTGTAAAGCGCGCCTTTGCAGGCCTGAATCCGTGGCCCTCCACAGTGAAGGCGCTGGTGCTAACGATTTTCACCGTGCTGCTGGCGTTTCCGTTCTATTGGATGGTAATTGCCACCTTCAAGCAGAACATTGATCTGTACGGGATGGAGAACAACCCATTCATCTTCAACCTTCCGCCAACACTCGACAACCTTCGGTTGCTCTTCAACCAAACGCGGTTCCTCACCTGGCTGACGAACACTGCGGAGGTGGGTGGAATTGTGGTGGTAATCACGCTTCTGCTGGCCGTACCGGCCGCATACTCACTGGCGCGGCTTACCGGAAAATGGGGCGAGCGGCTGGGAATCGGCATCTTTCTGACGTATCTCGTGCCGCCGACGCTGCTGTTTATTCCGCTCTCGCGCGTTGTTGCTTCGCTGGGCCTGCAGGACACCATATGGTCGCTGGTGCTGGTTTATCCCAGCGTGACCGTGCCATTTTCCATCTGGCTGCTGATGGGGTTCTTCAAGTCGATTCCGCGAGAGCTGGAAGATGCGGCAATGGTGGATGGACTGACGCGGTTTGGGGCCTTTGTGAAGATGGTGGTGCCGATCTCGCTTTCAGGAATTCTCACGGTAGTGATCTTCACCTTTACGCTGGTCACACAGGAATATGTGTACGCCCTGACCTTCATTTCGCCAGAGTCGCAGCAGATGATCGGCGTCGGCATTCCTATTTTTCTGGTGCGCGGCGATGTTTATTTCTGGGGATCGCTGATGGCGGCCTGCCTTATCGCAAGCTTGCCCATTGCGTTCATTTATAACTTGTTCCTCGACCGTTTCATCGCCGGATTCACGGTAGGCGCGGTAAAGGGATAAACATCTAAACCCTGGCATCTCGGACAGTTTTCCCCGCTCGTTTCATCATTAAGAGGAAACACAAAGTTGCTGCGGGAATGGCCGTTCCAGTGATGCGTGCTGGTCTCTCAGAACCGCACAAAATACTTGACATAAAGGCCACGGAGGGCGAAAGTTATCGGCACACTTTTCAGCCCCTTTTGTACGCTGGCCCAGGGCCGGGTGCGATAACGAAGTCTGACGAGATTGGGCCAAGTAATTTCTTCAAATTCAGGAGAAACTGATGCCGACTTGGACACAGATTTACGATCCGTTTGGACACTGGTGGCTCTCAGCTCTGGTGGCAGCCTTGCCGATTGTTGTGCTGTTCACCATGATGGCGGGTTTTCGCGTTAAGCCTCACTGGGCCGCTCTCTCAGGAGCCGCTACGGCGGTCCTGGTTGCTCATTTTGCATTTACCATGCCGTGGTCATTGGCCGGAGGCAGCTTCCTTTACGGTGTTTCCACTGGAATTCTGAACATCGTCTGGATCGTGGTCGCCGCCGTCTATCTTTACGACATTTCTGTCAGCACCGGTGATTTTGAGATCATGAAATCCTCCGTGGCCGGAATCACTGCAGACCGCCGGTTGCAACTTTTGCTGGTGGCTTTTTGCTTTGGCGCATTCATTGAAGGTTGCGCGGGATTCGGGTCTCCGGTTGCGATTGCCGGCGCTTTCATGATCGGTCTGGGATTCAAGCCATTTCACGCCGCTGCGCTTAACCTGATCGCCAATACCGCGCCCGTAGCCTGGGGCGCAATCGGAACGCCGGTCCACATGCTGGCGACGGTAACGGCAATGCCGGAAGCCGACATGAATGCCATGATCGGACGCATTTTGCCTATCACGGCGATCATTGTGCCGTTCTGGCTGGTTCGCGCGATGGTTTCATGGAAAGAAACTTTTGAAGTTTTTCCCGCCATCCTGGTAGTGGGCATTTCCTTTGCTTCAATGCAATTCTTCTGGTCCAACCGCATGGACAGCAACCTTGTGGACATCACCGCAGGTCTGTTCTCACTGCTTTGCACTGTAGTTTTCCTTCTTTTCTGGAAGCCCAAAAAGATCTGGCGCTTTGAGGATGAGGGTGGCCACATTGCCGTTACACCGGCTGGAAAAAGTATTCCCAGCGTGTCCGGCGGTTCAGGACCAGAAGTTCACTCTTACACTTTTGGACAGACCTTCAAAGCATGGTTGCCGTTCCTGATCCTGTCTGTTTTCGTTTTCCTGTGGGGTTATAAGCCGGTGAAAGCCATGCTGAACAAGACCACGCCAGCCTGGACAACGCCTGAGGGCAAGCCTCGCGGCGGATGGGACACACCAATCCATAATAAGATTTCACGAGCGCAGCCTGTCGTGGCCAAGCCTACGCCTGAAGGCGCTCGATTCCCCTTCATCTGGCTCTCTGCAACAGGTACAGGCTGCTTCCTGGCTGCGATCATTGGCGGACTGATCCGCGGCGTGAATCCAGTAAAGCTGCTAACGATTTTCGGACATACGCTCTTCCGCATGCGATGGGCGGTGATAGCCATCTCCGCCATGCTGGGCCTGGGATTTGTGACACGATATTCAGGGAGTGATGCCGTCTTGGGACTGGCATTCACTCATACAGGATGGTTCTATCCATTCTTCGGGACATTCCTGGGCTGGCTGGGTGTGGCGCTCACCGGAAGCGATACTTCTTCTAACGCGTTGTTCGGCAGCTTGCAGAAGATCACTGCCCAGCAAATTGGTTTGGACCCGGTTCTTATGACCGCTGCGAACAGCGCAGGCGGCGTGATGGGCAAGATGGTGGACGCGCAGTCCATTTGCGTGGCTACCGCTGCTACCAACCAGGTGGGCAATGAAGGCTTCATCTTCCGCTTTGTTGTCTGGCATTCGATTGCCCTGGGCGCGATTGTGGGCGTGATCGTAATGATCTATGCCTATGTGCCGTGGGCAAAGGCGCTGGTGCCGCACGGAGTGAAGCTGTTATCGCAATAGCGCAAACGCTTAGTAAACAAGAAACACCGCTGGAAACGGCGGTGTTTTTTTGTCTCAAAATTGTTCATGGAGTTTGCATTAGCAGTGGCTGCTCATTCAAAAGAAGGGCGGGCTGAGAAGCCGCCCTTTTCAGCAATAGAAATAACCTGATCCGTATCTTAATTCCGGTCCTCATCAACCGGTTGCCCGGTTGAAGGATTCAGGAACAATGTCCGACCGCTGTCCTCGTCATTGCGCCTGAAGTCGAACATGTTTAGCAACGAACCAGCACGATTATCGGCTGAGGTGTCGCTAACTCGACTTGTTCCCCAATTGTCCTCGATAAATCGAATGATCGATGATTGGTCTGTCGTAGTGTGATCTACGAAGTTCTCCTTAGCCAAGGGCGAGATAACCAGTAACGGCAGGCGTGGGCCAAGTCCGCACTGGCCCTGAATGGCGCCCTGCTTCGGATTTCCGCACTGTCCGGAGCCGGTGAGCGTGTCTGCCGCGGTTTGAGAAGGCGTGAGGATCGGACCCATCTGATGGTCATACCAGCCGTCGGAATCATCGTAAGAAATGACGATTGCTGTATTGCGCCACTCAGGCGATCTCTGAATCCGATTGATCGTGTTTACCAGGAACGTCTGCTCAGCCAATGGATCAGAGTAGCCGGCATGTCCATCCTGGAAACCCGGGGCCTTCAGGAAAACGACCTCCGGAAAGTTGCCGGCATCCAGTGCGTCAAAGAAATCGGAAATGTCGTACTGATGATTAGCTGCGTCACTTTTACCAATATTTGCCACTGAACTAGGAGGAACATGGTGCTGGTTCGTAGTGGAAGCGAAATATTGGAACGGTTCGTGATGCGGTATATAGTCGCCTTTTGGGAGTCCATCAGATCCGGTGTGCTTTGCTCCACAAACTGCTTTTCCGGCCACAATTGCGGTTGGTTTGAAGCCGCCCTGGAAAAAGCCCCATGTAATACCCTTGCCATTGAGAACAAGGCCAATATTGTTTCCGGAAACAACGATCTGGTTGGCCTGGCCGCCCCCGCCCGGTGAGCAATCGTCCAAGGAAGGGCGAGGATCGCCGATCACGCTGCCGCCAATCACTGCATCCGGCAGATTAGCAGGTGTGGCCGTGGCCGTGGATCCCGCAACCAGATTAAGAGCGCCCGGCGTGGAAGGACCAAATGTGGTGCCGAAAGAATTGTCGTTCATTGCAAAATGCTGGGCATAATTCCAGATCGCCGTTACTGTATTGCCGTCGAAGAAGCCCATGACGTCAGTAGCTTTGCAAAAGAGGTTGCCATCAGTTCCCGGCCCATTGCCTACAGTCTCCACGAACCTGTCCATAGCGCCGTGGTCGAAAGCGCTCTGCTCATCGCCGTAATCATGGTCCTGGTCACAAGTGGCAGACTGCGAACGGTCAAAGCGAAAAGGATTTACCTTGTTCGGGTTCGCGGTCAGCAAGCCGGCGGACAAACCGTTCACAGATGGTGTGCCCCTGCGCGCTGCAAATCGCGGCTCTCCTTCCGGATTGAGTGCATTCGGATAGGTCGCAAAATAGTGATCGAATGAGACATTTTCCTGGAATATCACGACTAAATGCTTGATCGGGGTCGTGGTCTGATGAACATTCTGGCCGTTGGCCAGGGTAACTGCTGCAAACAGCAATGCAAGCAAGCGGGTACTAACGCGCCTCATGAAGTTTTCCTCCAGGGTATTTTTCGAAAAAAGGTTGGAAACAGCCACTTTCAGCTCGAAAAAAACTTAAACGCGCCATGTTTCTGTTAAGTGACTGTGCTGTTAAAAATTGATAAAAGTGCATTCCCACTGATGGACTACGGATCAGACAGACGCATGCTTAATTCAAAACAGGAATTGGCCGGGCATATCAGGAGAGATGGCCGCCGAGGGCAAGTCCATGGGATGTATTGGCTAATCCTGGTCTCCGCCCGAAAAAGTATCAGTATCGATCCAAATTGAAGTACGAGCAGCGTAGGATTGCCCATTCTCATCTATCTAGGGGTGGGCTCTCATCAAGGCTGTGCTCCAAGAATCCAAGACTACGGCGCGATTGGTGACTGCAGGTCTTTAGCCCTGGTCTCGCGAAATGGCTCTGTAGATTGGCTTTGCTGGCCCCGGTTTGACAGCTCTTCCATTTTTGCTCGAATTTTGGACAGCCGGAAAGGCGGTTTCTGGTCAATAACTCCCCTTGATTGTCCGCATTCGCACCGGTCCTATATCCGCGACTCGAACGTGTTGCAGACCTCTTTTGTCAGCCCCACCGGAGCGGCAACTCTTACGGATCTAATGGTTGTTTCCTCAGAGGAGTTCAAGCGAAGAAGCCTGGTGGCTGATCACGAGCTCTTGCGCAAGCTCGTTTGCACAGAGGGCACAGTTGAAGTCGACTTCCAGTTCCGGCCGCGCATACATTTCGGAGCTGTTCCGCTCGATATTCGTGACCGTGGAGCATTCGGGTTGCGAATGGATATTGCTCCTGGAGCATTATGGCTGCGAAGCAGTGTTCCCCTGACTGTTGGAGATGAAGGAGCTCAGGCCCGAATCGCGATGAAGAAGGGCGATGTCCTTCAATTCTCCTTAAGCTACTCGGAACATGCTCCCGCGGTGCTGCCTGCACTAGGCGAGCGCGCGGATAAAGCGATCGACATATCGGTGGAATGGTGGCAACAGTGGGCATCCAGAGCCAGCTATCACGGTCCTTTTCGTGACGCAGTCATACGCAGCGCTCTTGCTCTCAAGCTGTTGGCGTATTCTCCTTCTGGAGCTATCATTGCCGCTCCCACCACATCACTGCCGGAACGGGTTGGCGACAGTTTGAACTGGGACTACCGTTTTTGCTGGCTTCGTGATGCGTCCCTGACAGTGCGCACCTTATTGGGATTGGGCTATGTCGAAGAAGCTGAGGGCTTCCTGACCTGGCTGCTGCATTCCACTCGCCTGACCCAGCCGGAACTCAAAATTTTGTACACGTTGTTTGGCCAAATGGCTCCCCGTGAGACAGAACTTCGCTCTCTGAGCGGATACAGTGATTCCCCTCCGGTGCGCATCGGCAACGATGCTCGAACTCAGCTTCAGCTCGATGTCTATGGCGAGGTGATCGATGCGAGCGCGCAATATCTGGAGCACGGAGGCCAGTTCAGCCGAAGCACGCAAAAGGTCCTTGTCGGATTCGGAGAGTATGTTGCAAAAAACTGGGACCAGCCTGACGAAGGTATATGGGAGCCGCGGTCAGGGCGGAGAAACAACACTCATTCACGGCTGCTCTGCTGGACAGCTCTCGACCGTCTCCTCGCGATGAACGAGAGAGGATTGCTCAAAGGAGTTCCGTGTGAGCGGTTCGCACGAGAAAGAGAGCGAATACGTGAACAGATTGAGCACCGCGCATGGAACGACAGTTTGCAAAGTTATGTGAGCGTGCTTGACGGCGACAGTTTTGATGCAACTTTGCTGCGCTTTCCCTGGTATGGATTTGAAGAAGCCTCGTCTGCTGCTATGAAGAGCACGTATGCGAGGATCCGTGAGCACCTGGGGGTTCGGGATGGACTCCTGTTCAGGTATGAGCGCGATCCTCAAGAGGGAGCGTTTGGAATTTGCTGCTTCTGGGAGGTCGAGTATCTGGCTCTCGGTGGCGGCACATTGGAACGGGCTGAAGAGCAATTTCGGGCCTTGCTGCAATACACAAGCGATCTGGGACTGTTTGCAGAAGAGATCGATCCCGAGTCAGGCGACGCGTTGGGCAATTTCCCGCAGGCGTTTACGCATGTTGGACTCATCAGCGCCGCATTGACACTCGAAGAGCAGCGGCAAAACAGGGCGGGTGCGAAGGCCCAAATACGAAAGCAAGTAATGAAACCTGGACGGGCAAGGATATGAATTGGATTAGTTGGCTGGTGTGGGGCTTTGCGGCAACTATGGTGCTGACCACGATCAGCGCCGGAGCGCAGGGGCTGGGCCTAACCAGAATGAACCTACCATACATGCTGGGTACTATGTTCACTCCAGATCGTGATAAGGCCAAGCTCTATGGTTTTGCAACTCATATGGTTATAGGCTGGCTATTCTCGTTGATTTACGTGTTTATCTTCCAAGCGTTGGGCGTGGCGGGCTGGTGGCGCGGAGCTGTGATTGGTTTAGTCCACGCTATCATTGTCCTGGTCGTGCTCGTTGGCCTGCTGCCCGGCTTGCATCCACGCATGGCCAGTGAACAGCATGGACCTGAAGCACAAAGCCTTTTGGAGCCGCCTGGATTTCTGGCGCTTCATTATGGTGTGCAGACGCCATTGACGATCGTGATTTCACACGTGGTTTTTGGCGCCATCCTGGGCGGATTTTGCAAGCTGGCGTGAAATCTTCGTAGGCCGCGCCGGAAACAGTTTCATGCAGCGTTAGGATAGGCCACGGTGCTCAGTAGTGCGTTCTCTGCCTGTCGCGAGTCTAATCTTGTGTGCTGCGCCACAATAGGAACATCGGACCGAATGATGCTGGAGTAGTCCGTCCCTCGCGGAATTGGTTCGGGATCGTTCAGATCATTGAAGCGCACATGCCGCGTACGCCGTGCGGGTACCGTGAGTTTATAGGGTCCTACCGGTTCGTGGTCGGAATAGTAAATGGTGATCTCGACATGCGCCTCATTATCTGAGGCATTAAGGATACAAACGGTTTCATGACTTAGCATCTGCGGCTGCGGGCCGTGACTCTCTGGGGGAATATAACCTTCCGCGATCACCCACTCTTTTACCCCAATTAGATGTCCCATGATGACTCCTCTCAATGCTTGGTAAGCAGATTGACTGCGATTACTCCGCCAACTGCAAACGCAGCTAACGCCCCAAGGGCAAGGATTCTCGCCTTTCGCCTGGATGCTTGCCGTTTCTTGATCAGCGCATCCTCAATATTCATCGTGGCCGGGCTTGCCTCATCCTTGTGCAAACCCATTTGCATAACTTCAGCAAGATGCAGAGCCTGCCTGCCAGTCTCCTGCGCAATCTGCTCGCGGCAACTGAAACCATCGGCCATAATCATCGTCTCGGGGGAAGCCTGGCGGACTGCCGGCAACAGCTTGCGCTCCCCAATTGCGATCGAAACATCGTATTTATTCTTTTCGAAACCGAACGAACCTGCCATACCGCAGCAACCTGAAGCGAGCACTTCATAATCGAGGCCCAGCTTTTTCATGACAGAGCTCTGGGCCTCAAATTTGAGCAGCGACTTGTGATGACAGTGGCCTTGGACTACCGCCTTGCGCTCAATATGAGGCAGTCGTCCCTCTTCAACTTTCTTGTCCAGGAATTCACTGAATAGCAGCGTTTGGTTCCTGAGTCTCCGGGCAAGGAGATCATTAGGGAATAAGTTGCGCAACTCGTCGCGAAAGACCGAAGCGCAGCTTGGCTCAAGGACTATTAAGGGCGTGCCTGCGTTGATCTGCGGCTCCAGAGCTTTGAGCACGCGCCGCAAATACATCTTGGCTTGGTCAAGGAAGCCATAGTCGTAGAGTGGACGTCCGCAGCAGAGGTGCCTGGTTGGTACTTCCACCTGAAATCCCAGGTTCTCCAGGACTTCTGTGGCAGCCTGGGCTGTCTCCGGAAAGAAGTAGTTGTTAAAGGTATCGGGCCAAAGCAGGACTTTGTTGGCTTCCTCGCTGTGATCGCTTGGTTTGCGCTTGCTGAACCATTTCTGAAAACTTTCCGGCGCAAATTCCGGAATGCGACGCTTGAGCGGCATGCCTGCAGCGAGTTTGGCCAAATGGCTTAAGCCGGGCATTTGTGTCACCAGGTTCACCATTCCCGGCCATACTGACGCGAGACGTGCCCAACGATCAACAAAGCCGAACGCATACGCATGCCGTGGACGCAAGCGGCCTTCCCAGTAATGAGAGAGGAATTCTGCCTTGTATGTGGCAATATCCACGTTCACAGGGCAGTCACCCTTGCAGCCTTTGCATGCGAGGCACAGATCTAGTGCCTCTTTTACGTTCTCATCACGCCAGCCGCTTGCGATGACATCACCGTTAAGCATTTCCCATAAATGATGTGCCCGGCCACGCGTGGTATGGCGTTCTTCATGTGTAACCATGAAGCTCGGGCACATAGTGTCATCGTCAGGCTTGCCTGCATCCTTGCGGCGGCATTTTCCAACACCCACGCAGCGCAAGGCCGCGTGCGCAAAGCTGCCGTTATCATCCGGATACTTAAAATGTGTTTCGGGTTCCCACGGATGATAGTCCGCGCCCAGTCGAAGATTTTCGTCGATGCGATATGGATCAACCACCTTGCCCGGATTCATCTTCCAGGCCGGGTCCCAGATCGACTTATACTCGCGAAATGCCTCAATAAGTTCATGTCCGAACATCTTGTGCAGAAATTCAGCCCGCGCCTGTCCATCGCCATGCTCTCCGCTGAGACTGCCGCCATATTTGACGCAAAGATCAGTTGCCTCATCCATGAAAGAGCGCCATTTGCGGATCCCTGGCGCGCTCATGAGATCAAAACTCACGCGGCAATGCACACACCCCTGGCCGAAATGGCCGTACAGATCGGACTTGTATTCGTATTTGTCGTACAGTTGACGTAGGTCGCGAAGATAGCCGCCCAGCTGTGCGGGAGCCACGGCTGAATCCTCCCAGCCTTCCCACGTATCAGGCTCGCCGGGAACAAAAGCAGTGGATCCGAGCGCGGATTCACGTACAGTCCAGAGATGTTCCATGTCCGCAGGCTCTGTGAATAACTTCATCGCAGGCGCGTTTGGCTTTTTCTTCAGGACTTCCATTACTTGCCTGGCGAGGTCCAGAGCGTCCTGTTTGCTGTCTGCGCCGAACTCTGCCATCAGCCATCCGTTGCCCTCAGGCAGCATCTTCAGATAGCGCGCGTTCGGGCCGCTCTTCTTCTCAATATTTTTGTAAAGCCCGTCATCAATACCTTCAAGCGCTGTGGGCTGAAACGGATCAATATCCATCACGTGGTCTGCAGCTTCATAGACGCTGGGATAGCCCAGCATAAGAATCACGCGCTGGGCTTTGGCATCGATCAGGCGGACCTTGGCCTCGAGGATCGTTACAAGGGTCCCTTCACTGCCCACTAGCGCACGAGCAATATTGAAGCGGCCGTCCTTGCCCGGTAGTAGCTGGTTGAGGTTGTAGCCGGAGATTCGGCGCGGAATCTGCGGATACCTCTCCTCGATCAGGTTTCCATAATGCGAGCGCAGCGATTCAAGATTGCGGAAAATCTCGCCCGTGCGACCGCCCCGCGCGATCTGCGCGTTCAACTCCGCATCATCCATCCAGCCCAGCGTCATTTGCGTGCCGTCATAGAGCAGCACTTCAAGCGCTTCTACGTTCTGGTCACTCCTGCCGGACATTTGTGCGTGGGCGCCGCAGGAGTTGTTGCCAATCATGCCGCCAAAACAGCAGTGCGTATGAGTGGCAGGATCAGGCCCCCAGGTCAGGAGATTGCCGCTAACCTGCATTGCCCGGTTACGAAGCTCATCGCAAACCGTGCCAGGAAGAACTCGCGCCCAGTGCTCTCGCGTGTTGATCTCTAAAACACCGTGCATGTATTTTGACCAGTCAATCACGATGGCAGTGTTGCACGTCTGCCCGGGTATGCCAGTTCCGCCGCCGCGTGACAAAAGTGGCGCCCCAAACTTGCGGCAGACCGAGACGGTGTTGATGACATCTTCCTTCGATCGGGGGATCACAACTCCGATCGGAACCTGGCGGTAGTTGCCGGCGTCCACTGCGTACATGGCTTTGCTGCCCGCATCAAAGCGAACTTCACCTTCAATGTTCTTCCTGAGATGCTGCTCAAGGCCAATGACATCCACGGAAGGAGATCGCCAGTCAGATGGCCGGATTGCAACGGATTTCTTGAGATCATCTATGGTAACGAGCGGTACTCTATTGGCTGACAAACGTTGCCCTCCTTTCAGGCGACAAGCCTTTCTGCTTCGGTGCGTTTCAGCTCCAGGCCAAAACCGGGGCGGGAAAGATCAGGATGAAGCTTTCCATTTACTAGTTTCGGAAGACCATCAAATAACATGCGCTCTATGCGAACATGATCGTGAAAGTATTCCATGTGCCTAAATGGTGTGATCGCGCACGCCACATGGGCGTGCAAAGCAGGCGCGGTATGAGTTGACAGTGGAATGTTATGCGCCTGGCAGAGCGATGCGACCTGAAGCAAGCCAGTGACGCCGCCGCAGCGGGTAATGTCTGCCTGCTGCACGTCAACGGCGCCGGCGGCTAGCATCCGTTGAAAATAAAACAGGTCATAGCCGTATTCTCCTGCGGCAATTTCCATTCCGGCAGGTGCTTTATCTCGAAGTAAACGGAGGCCATTGAGGTCATCAGAAGAAACCGGTTCTTCGAACCAGCAAACACCAAAGTGGCCGAAGGCTTCGGCCTGGGAGAGCGCCTGTTTTCGGCTGTAAGCGCCGTTTGCATCTACGAACAACTCTGCTTCTGGGCCAATAGCTTCACGGGCGATCTGCACCCGGTGAATGTCGCGTTTTGCATCGCGTCCAATCTTCATTTTGACGCTGCGAATATCCTGTTTGACCCAATTTGAGAGCTGCTCTGCCAATTCGGAGTCAGTATAAGAAGTGAACCCGCCGCTTCCATAGATGGCTGCTCCGTCGCGCAACTGGCCCAGCAGGGTCACGAGCGGCACGTTCAACAGGCGGGCTTTCAGATCCCACAGAGCACAATCAACGGCCGAAATGGCGGTGGAACAGATTCCAGGCCGCCCGAGATTTCGAATGTGACGCCACATCCGCCCGTACACTTCCGGCGGCGATAATGCATCAGCTCCAGGAACGATGTCCTTAAGAGTCCGTTCAATCAGCGTGGCTGTAGCATGATCAGCGTAGGTGTAACCCAGACCAATTTGATCTCCCGCGCCCGCTTCCACCAACACCAGTGTCGTGGCGTGCCACTCCAGGGTGCCATCGGACTCGGGACGGTCCGTTGGAACCGTGTAGGTTGAAACTCGAAGCGCCTCGACAGGAACTATGCTGGAGCGATTTGTGCGTGGATGATCCATTCGTTAAATCTGGCCGAAGCATCACAAAGAACGACCACAATTTAATTCGATGTCGCTTGCTTGATGTTGGATAGCCGCCGGATTAGTAATATCGCAATACGATATAAAGATAAGAAAAACATTCGCCTGACTACGGCATCGAAGTTAATGAATGCTCAAAGATGGAGAACACAGGTGAAAAAGCGAGAAGTGGTTGTCATTACCGGTGCCTCGGCAGGTGTGGGCCGGGCAACGGTTCGCGAGTTCGCTAAACATGGGGCATGGGTTGCCCTGATTGCCCGGGGCATTGACGGTTTGGAAGGCGCTCGGCGCGAAGTAGAAGCGCAAGGAGGCCGGGCGCTGGTCCTGCCGGTTGACGTCGCAGATCCGCAGCAAGTTGAAGCAGCCGCGCAACAGGTGGAAGAGCAACTCGGGCCTATCGATATCTGGATCAACAATGCAATGGCTTCAGTATTCTCGCCCATCAGGGAAATGACTGCCGAAGAATTCAAGCGAGTGACTGACGTTACCTATCTGGGCTACGTTTATGGAACGCTCGCCGCGCTTAGGCGCATGCTCCCACGCGACCGCGGAACGATTGTGCATGTCGGCTCAGCGCTGGCTTACCGCAGTATTCCATTGCAAGCTGCCTACTGTGCCGCGAAGCATGCCGTGCTTGGCTTCTTTGCGTCTTTGCGAACCGAACTCCTGCATGACGGCAGCAACGTGCAGACAACCATGGTGCAAATGCCTGCCTTGAATACTCCGCAGTTCGGCTGGGTCAAGAGCAGATTGCCTCACAAGGCTCAACCGGTCCCGCCCATCTTTCAGCCGGAGGTAGCTGCGCGCGCAATCTACTACGCTGCTCACCATCCGAAGCAGCGTGAATATTTTGTTGGATTCTCCACTACGAAGGCAATTATCGGCAATAAGCTTGTTCCTTCATTCGCCGATCGGTACCTTGCTCGCCATGGCTACGAGGCACAGCAGCATGACGGTCCGGAAGATCCCACTCGGCCCAATAATCTGTGGCAGCCAGTTCCGGGAGATCATGGCGCTCACGGAGCGTTTGATCGCCGCGCTCATTCGTTCAGCCTTAAACTCTGGGCGCAGATGCACGCCAAACAGCTAGCCATCGCAGCTAGTCTCGTCGGAATGGCCACAATGGCACTGGCCAGCCGATCGAGAAAGCACTCCGAACAAGGACAAGTCCTGCGTGAAGCAGCCTGACGTTCGCAGCATTTAATTAATCCCGAAGTAAATGCAGAGCAGTTGGCTCCAGCGTCATAAGAAGTGAGGGGGAATCTGAGGACAATTCTCTGGGTGGCAGATTATCTGGCGGAGAGGGAGGGATTTGAACCCCCGATACCCGTTAAGGTATGTCCGCTTTCGAGGCGGATCGTTTCAACCACTCACGCACCTCTCCGCGCCGTGAAAATTGTGGTCTCAGATTATTTTAACAGGTAAGCGCAAAGATGCCTTTGCGCAAAGGGGTAAAGCCGTACCACAAGCTGTTACGAATTTTTCTAACAGAGGGCGTTTACTCGTGCCTCAACGCTTCGATCGGATCCACATTCATTGCCCGCCGGGCAGGAACATAGCAGGCAAGCAGAGCAATTGTGCAGAGCAATACTGCAACTGCGATAAAGGTTAGCGGATCAACGGGTTTTACCCCGAAAAGCATGCTACGCATCAGGCGTGTCGCAGCTAATGCTCCAATTATGCCGATTACAACGCCGGCAAGCGTCATCTGTGCCCCATCTTGCATAACGAGTCGCATTACATCCAGTCTTTGTGCGCCTAGGGCCATGCGGACACCGATCTCACGCGTGCGCTGTCCTACCATATAAGAAAGAACGCCATAAATTCCGATTCCTGCCAGTACAAGGGCGAGTCCGGCAAAGGCCTCGAGCAAAGCCATGGTAAAGCGCTTGTTGGCAATGCTATCCGCTACGCTCTTTTCCATGCCGTTTACGTCATATATGACCGTTTCACCGTTGAATTCACGGATCCGGCTGCGTAGCGTAGGGAACTACCGCGGCAGCTGAGCCCTGCAGCCGCACATAAACATCAGCGCCCAGGCCGTTTCGTCTCACAATTGAATCGGGCATTTGCGCGAATGGAAAATACACCTGCTCATGCAGCGGGCTGGCAGCATCACTGTCGAGCCCCCACTGATTGACGTGTGCAACTACGCCAACGATCTGCGGGTTGGGGATTTTATCCAGATCGGCAGGGTTCGTATTGAAATCCAGATATTGGCCGATGGGATCACTATTGGCAAAATATTTTTGTGCAAGGCTTTCATCAATCACAATGACCGGAGTTGTGTGTTCGTTGTCAGCGGAGTTGAATAAACGACCGCGCTTCAACCCGATCTGCATCACGCGGAAATAATCCGGCTCCACAACGTATTCAATTGCCATCGGCAGCTCGCGCTGGCGGCTGGGCATGGGTTTGCCGACAATCCACCAAACATAAGACTTTGGACTGAGCCCAAGCTTACAGGTTAGCAGTAGGCAGCCGCTTCCGGCGAAAGAATTCCTGGAGCAGCTCTGCACATTTATCGGCAAAGACGCCTGATGTCACTTCCATTTTGTGGTTGAGACCGGGATGATTTAGCACTTTCAGCACAGAGCCCGCCGCACCAGCTTTCGGATCGCTCGCGCCGTATACCAGGCGCGAAACACGGGCGTGGATGAGCGCTCCAGCGCACATGGAGCAGGGCTCAATAGTTGCGTAAACTGTGCAGCCCCCAAGGCGGTGATTTCCCAAGCGAGCAGCAGCCTGACGGAGGGCGACGATCTCTGCATGGGCTGTAGGATCGTTATCCAGCAGGTTGCGATTGTGCCCCTGACCGACGATTTCGCCGTCTCTAATGACTAAAGCGCCAACAGGCACCTCGCCTGAGGCAGCGGCTTGGCGGGCCTGCTCCAGCGCCAGTTCCATCCATGCGGCATCGTCCTCCTGCCTCATGCTTGTTGAGGAATTTGGAATATGGGTCATAAACAAGGTTGCCAGCCCAGACTCAAGAATTTTACACGAGCAGCAGCTCTGCTTATGTTTCTTAGTCGAGTCAACCTCTCTCTGTTAACTGGTTTCTAACCAGTTAATCGGCGTCCCGCCCTCAGCGGACACCGGCGAAGAAATCGAAAGCCCCGAGGGGCAAACTTCGAAGGAGCAACGACATGAACAAGAAATTTATTCTCGCGCTGATGCTGGCCTCTGGAATGGCATTTGCGCAGGGTAGCGGAGCAGGCGCCGGCGCGGGCCAGGATCAGACAGCCCAGCCAGGAACAAGCACAAGCACAAGCCAGGGCACGGCTCAAGGACAGAATTCCACTGCAACCAGCACGACCGGCAGCGATCAGTCCGGTACGCTGAGCGGCTGCCTGAAGCAGTCAGGAGGCAACTGGGTGCTCTCCGCAGACAACGGCCAGACCGTAAATCTGCAGGGTGACAGCTCCATCCTGAAACCTCATGATGGACATCAGGTACAAGTGCAGGGAACGCGCGCGAGCGATGGTTCTCTCCAGGTAACCTCGGTCAACATGGTTTCTGACTCCTGCACCAACAATCAGGCAAGCACAGGCGCAGGATCGACGGGTGCCGCACCCAGCAGCACGGACCAGAGTGCTTCTGCGACCAGCAGCACCGGAAACGCGCCTGCCGCAACAACCACCAGCCCAACGGGAGCACAGAGTGAAAGTGCAAGCGCTCCGGTAAATAATCCGTCAACTTCAACCAGCAGCGATCAGAATGCTGCTTCCAGCACGAACCCTCCGGCAGCGCCGGGCAGCAGCAATGCGCCAACCAGCAATCCGAACACTGCAAACGCGCCTGCTGCGACTACCAACACGACTCAGGCTCCTGCCCAGGGTGAAAGTGCAAGCGCTCCCGTAAATCCGCCGGCACAGGGCACGGCCAGCTCCACCACGACTGATCAGAATGCTTCTGCAACCAGCAACACGGGCAATGCGGCTGCCGCAACAACCAGCCCGTCGGCTACAACCACCACCACCGATCAGAATGCAGCTTCCAGCACGAGCAGCACGACTTCAAGCACCACTGCCGACCAGAATGCTGCTGCTTCCAGCACGACTGCCCAGAATCCTTCTGATCAGAATGCGACTGCAAACAGCGCGACCGCCGATCAAACTCCTTCCGCTGATAAGAACGCAGCTGCCAGCGACCAAAATGCAAATGCAGGCAAAAACCTGCCTCAGACCGCTTCTCCACTGCCTTTGCTGGGCCTGTTAGGCTTCGGCTCACTGGTAACCGGCTTGATCAGCCGCAGGAAGAAGTAAGCTAAAATTTTCATCTCAACCGGACTGCCCGAAGTGATAGCTTCGGGCAGTTTTGTTTTTATTAGTATTTGTGAAACCTGATGGTACGCGACGTAAGAAGAAACTAAAGGGGCTGCTGCTGTGTCATGCAGTGAATGGCGCCCAGGCCCCAGATGAAATCGCCGCAGTGAATGCCAACTACCTCACGTGAAGGGAACAGATCGGCAATAATATTCAACGCAACACGATCATTTGGATCGTTGAAAGTGGGAACTAAAACCAGCTGATTAGCGATATAAAAATTAGCATAGCTTGCCGGCAGCCGCTGTCCTTTGAAAATAACAGGGCGGGGAAGCGGCATTTCGACAATTTGGAGCTTGCGGCCGTTCACGTCTTTCGCAGCGCGCAACCGGCGCAGATTTTCCTGAAGGGGCTCGTAGTTTGCATCAGCACGGCTGGACTCCACTACGGTAAGCACAATATCAGCAGCAACGAAGCGTGAGATGTCGTCCACATGGCCGTGAGTATCGTCACCCTGGATGCCGCACCCCAGCCAGATTACCTTTTCTATTCCTAAAAATTCAGAGAAGAGCTGCTCCAGCTGTGCTTGCGTGAGCCCGGGGTTGCGTTGCTGTACCTTGCTGAGCAGGCACTCTTCGGTGGTCAGCATGAGGCCCTGCCCATTGACGTCAATGCTGCCGCCTTCCAGAACACAATGATGCGGATTGCCATTGTTCGAGGTGATCGGCGAGAAAGACTTCAGCTTCAGTTTTTGGGCGATGCGATCGGGAAGGCGGCAATCATTCTTCCAGTCAGAATACTTGGCCCAGGCGTTAAAACGCCAATGGGTGAGCGCCACAGAAGTAGCATTTTTGATGAAGATGGGGCCGGAGTCACGAGTCCATATGCGATTCGTAGGCCAGAGGTGGAACTTCACGCGCTTTAGGCCAACATGGCTGCCGCGCAGGACGTCTTGTGCAGTTTTCTTTTCACGAGCAGAAGTAACAATCAGATTGACGTCTTCAGAGCGGGCAAGATGACGGATGATGTCGGCAAAGACCCAGGGAATAGCCTCAAATTTCCCCGGCCAGTCACTCCGATTATGCGGCCATGCCAGCCAGGTAGCTGCGTGCGGCTCCCATTCCGCAGGCATGCGATAGCCGAATGAGCGAGGCGTGGGCCCCGGAACAGCAGCTTTTTTCTTGCGCAGAGGCATCAGTCGAGGAACCTGTGGGTGATGCCGCCATAGCTATCTATGCGGCGATCGCGCAGAAAAGGCCAGTTGCGGCGGATGTCTTCCAGATGCTTAAGATCACATTGGCCGATTAAAATCTCTTCTTTATCGTCTGAAGCTTCCACGATGACACGGCCAAAAGGATCGCAAAGAAATGATCTGCCCCAGAACTCCAGACCTTTGCCTTGGGCACGATTGCCGCGAATGTCGCCGAATTCATGGCCCACGCGATTGACCACACCAACAAATACTCCGTTGGCGATCGCATGAGCACGCTGGATCGTCCGCCAGGCATCATGTTGGACGGCGCCGAATTCAGCTTTCTCATCCGGATGCCAGCCGATTGCGGTTGGGTAGAAAAGAATGTTTGCCCCTTGCAATGCGGTGAGGCGGGCGCCCTCTGGATACCACTGGTCCCAGCAGACGAGCGTTCCCATGCGTCCAAAATCGGTATCGAACGCCTTAAATCCGAGGTCGCCAGGAGTAAAGTAAAACTTTTCGTAATAGAGAGGATCGTCGGGGATGTGCATCTTGCGGTATAGACCTTTGATGCTTCCATCCGTGTTTAGCACGACCGCAGTGTTGTGATACAAACCGCGCGCGCGGCGCTCGAATACCGAGACGACAAGAACAATTTTGCACTCGCGCGCGACCGCGGCAAGAGCTTCTGTCGTGGGCCCAGGAATGGGCTCCGCAAGGTCGAAGAGAGCGGCATCCTCACGCTGGCAGAAATACTGCGTGCGGAAAAGCTCCGGCAAGCAAATGATCTGAGCGCCCTGCTTGGCCGCTGCACGGACTTTTTCCGCGGCCCGGCGGAGATTATCATCCGGGTCGGGTGAACAGGCCATCTGGATCAGGCCGACAGTGAAAGAATTTTGATCAGGCATTGGCTTTCCTTAAAAGCATACCAAACACCGTCCGTTTGACTCAGGCAGCCTGAGCGTTTACTTTTCTAAGTTTGCCCGACTAAGTCCTACACGCGAGGTGAAGCACTTGAGCAAGAAGCAGGAAGGCACAGGGATTGACCGCAAGCTGCATAATCCGGTTGAAGATAAACTCTCTCCGGTATTCCCGCTCGATCTTTCCAAAGTAAAGGGCATCAACGACCTTCTCCGCGGCATGGCTGACACGGCATTTACCGGCCGGCAGCTGGGCGAAGCCGTGAATGTGCTTGAGGCCATGGCGCGTGATAAAGATTGCTTTGTGGTTATGACCCTTGCCGGCGCTATGACGGTGGCAAAGCAGGGATTGATCATCTGCGACCTCATCGATAAGGGGCTGGTGAATGCCGTGGTTTCCACTGGCGCTTTAATGGCCCATGGCTTGGTTGAGGCGACCGGATGCGATCACTATCGCTATGATCCCAAGATGAATGACGTGGAGCTGTATGAGGCCGGTTATAACCGCGTCTATGACACGCTGGAGCCAGAACAGAACCTTGACCACGTTGAACTGGTGATGGAGGAAGTTCTGGGCAAGTGGGATCCGCAGCAGATAATGTGTTCGTGGAAGCTGAATCGCGCCATTGGCGAGCATCTGAAAAACCATGCCAAGGGCAGGGGAATTCTGAAATCAGCGTATCAGCGGAACGTGCCGGTTTTTGTGCCTGCATTTACTGATTCTGAGCTCGGTCTTGACGTGGCGCTCAATAATCGTATGCGCGCAAGAGAAGGGAAACCGCAGCTTCGATTTGATCCTTTCCTTGATCTCAACCATTTTGCTGAAACTCTCTTGCAGCAGAAGCGGATTGGCATTTTCACGATAGGCGGCGGCGTGCCGCGAAACTGGGCACAGCAGTTTGGTCCTTATTGTGAGCTGCGTGTTCGGCGTGCGGGTGAAGACGTTCCGCTCAAGCGTTATCACTATGGCGTCCGTGTCTGCCCAGAGCCGGTGTATTGGGGAGGGCTTTCCGGGTCGCCGTATTCTGAAGCGATCTCATGGGGCAAATTTGTTCCGCCGGAGGAAGGCGGCCGGTTTGGCGAGGTCTTTGTAGATGCCACAGTCGGCTTGCCGGTTATGTGCGCCGCGTTGTTCGAGCGGCTGGGAAAAGGCTTCAAAAAGGCACCGCAAAAGACGAAGTAGAACTATCTAATCAAAACTAACCGGAATTAATGGCGGGAAAGTGATCTGATCTTGTTGCGCTCAGGGGGAGTCTGAGCGAACAAAAGTTTTTAAGCTAGTGGGGTGGTTGAGCAGCAGTGGGCCAGCTTGTTTTCCAGTGGAAGCCAGAAGCTTTCAAATTCTCTGCTGCGCTCCGTGGCCACCATCAGCATCATTGTGCCTTCACCTTCCGGAATCTCCGGAATACGATAAACCACAGGAAATGCGAACTGGCGAATGAGTCCCTCCGGTCCGAAATGAATCACGGTAACTGTGTCTCCATTTGGCAAGAGAGAGTAATAGGTATTGTGCGGCGCTTGTGACTCGAGTATCTGTTCTAAAACGCTTATGCTGACCATGTAACAAAGTTCCATAGTGGCGGAATTCCTTCCTGGCTAAGAGCCCCCGAAAGTCCACATCTAAAACTTCATCTGATAGTGCTCCGCCTTACTCATCCGTTTCGGAGCAATACCAAAGCTGTATATAGAGGTTCTAAGACCAGCAGATTACGGTTTCATTGGAGTTTGATTAAAACAATTAATCTTGTGCGTATTTTGGACCGTTTTGGTACACGCAAAGGAGGCGAGAAAAACAATGGCATCTATCCTGAAGCTGGAGGAGTGTTAACTTTCTTATAAAATTATGTTTGGACTAGAGACCGTTCTTTTGCGAAGGCTTGTTAGAATCGCTTCAGAGCGGCCCGCGCCAGGGTGATCGATTTCTGGATGCGCACGGGCTCCTCCCGCACTCCGCCAACGCTGATGCGCAGAAATGTATTGGCATGCAGCACATACAATGCGCCAGAAATCGGCCCGCCTATCCAATAAGCCTCTTCGTCTAATCCTTTGATGTTCTTTGGCTTAGAGGCTTCTTCTTCATCTTTTCCGTGAGCAGGCTTCGCGTTCTTTTTCTTGGCTTCGCGATCTTCGTTATCGGTACGAGCGTGGAATTGTTTGCGCCAATAGTCGCGAGGTTGTTGCGCAGAGGGAATTGCCAGAGCAAGGCTTACTGACATTGCAGGAGTACTGGTGCGAAAGAGGCATTGGCGAAAGAGTAAGCCGCCACCCGATTGCGTTGAAGCCTTAGCTTCTTCCACATGAGCTTTCTGCAGGCTCTCAATTTCGGTATTTGTGAGCAGCTTGCAAACATCCACTTGAGCTAGTTGAGTTACTCCAGACGCAGCAGGGCTTGGAGTGGCACCCTGATGAGGGCCTTCTGCTGCTCCCATAACCGCGGTAAGAATTGTGACACACGCTAATAGGCGAACCGACATGCGATTCATAGAGCGTTCTCCATGTGTAAGGATCAATGCAAAAAAAAGGCCGGTGCGATTGGAGGCTAACACCGGCCCTGATTTTAAGGAGCAAGGTTTAATGCTGGCGGTTATCGTCGCAATCCGGATCACCACTGACGCCACTGCCAGGATCGCCAAAGCAGAGTTTGCCTCCGCCTTCATCGTCCCCGTTGTGCGTGCCAAATTGCGTGCCATCGAACGCCGCAAACAAGCCACGACCGCCAGTCTGGCGGGCAATCGTCGCAAGCGCATCTTGCGCGCTGGCAGGACCAGTTGAAGCATTCTGCGTGGGATCGGTTACGCAGCTTCCGGTGCAGCCATCAGCATAGCCCACAAGAACGCGCCCGAATTTATCCACGGTGATGTCATTAAAGTCGAGCAAGTTACGACAAGGATTGTTGCCACCCTGGTTCCATATGCAGCCGCGTTGAACCGGATCAGATGGGGTTGCATCAGTAGTCGTCCAGGTGCGGCCGCCATCGTAAGTGAAGGCTACGTACAGATGCCAGACACCCAGGAAGTCGGCAGACTGCGTATCACCTGCGCTCGGTGTGCCGAGGAAGGCAAAAGCAGCGCGGTTGTCATCACCTGCAATAACTTCGGCAAATTCAGCGTTCTGAATGCCAAAGGGCGTGCCAGCATCTTTCGACTTTGACCAATGTGCGCCACGGTCATGTGAGACAGCGATTTTGGCATGACCGTCAGAGTTCACATAGCCAAGGTAAATGGTGTTATTGCTGCCCGCAGCAACAGAAGGATCGCTACCGGGGCTGACGCTGGTTGCATCAGGTACGGTACGCACAATCCAGGTCAGGCCGTTATCGGTTGAGACTGCAACTCCGGGGCGGCTCACTCCGGATGCATCCTGGCACTTCTCGTTAGGAACATAAGCGGTGCCGTCAGGAGAGACGCGAACGTGCCCATGGAGTCCGCCGCAGGTTCCAGGAGCGACAGGAAGATCAACTCCATTCACGTTCGTAAAAGTATAGACAGGTACACCGGGACCAAACGTAACTCCACCATCGTCACTGCGAGAGCAGAATGCGGTGACAATATCCTGCGAGCAGTAGTAAATCGCATGCGGATAAGTGTGAAGAGGCGCCGGAGAAGCGTACGGTCCACCGCCTACAGTCTGGTGATCCACGCCGGCAGGCTGCCCTGAGCCTTGCGTAGGCAGCCAGTCATTGCCGTCATCGTCAGTGAATGAGAGCTCGCTGGTTACGCCGTTTAATTGCGATGAGAATGTGCGGTTCGTGCCGCCAAAATGCCCATCGTCAGTAAACAGGATTGGGTCAAGACTCACGCGCGCAAATGGCGAGCGCTTGTCTTCCCATGTAGAGGTTGCAGGAATCACGCCGTCATTGAAGGTCACCCGAAGGGTATGGTTTCCAGCTCCAATAAAGGCTTTGCCAGTATTCCAATCCACGCCGACGGAGGGTTCTCCAGCGCCATGTTGTCCAGCGGTGGTGGATCCAAGAGAAGGCACGATGTTTTCAGGTGCCGGATAAACGATAAAGGCCGGGGCTCCAGGTGCGGGAGGCGGTGGGGGAGGAGTGGTTGGACGCGGTGCAACCGTCATTGTCGCGACCAAATGCGCACTTGTGGGAAGAGGCACCGTGGCGGCTACGGAGCGAATGTGCCAAACGCCGTCTATCGGATCGGTCAGCGTCAGATCTTCTTCGCCTGCTCCGGTAGAAGTATCATCCGGGGAGCCTGGGCCGTGATCTGCTGCATTGGGGCTGATGGCAAAGAGGTCAAGATCCGTGGGAACCGTGCTCGTCCAGGTGTATTTCAGAGTCACCTTCACTGTATTGGTTTGATAGAAGGTTATTGCTGGAGCGGGAAGCACAATGGTTAAATCATGGTTGTCACACAATCCGGGCGGGCATTGATCCTGAATGCCCACATTGGTGACCGTTCCGGCGACTACAGGGCCGAAGTCCCACGATACCGGGCCTGAAGTGCTACTGAGGGAGCTACCTGTTGATTGTGCCGAGACCGCTGGCGGATCATGCAGTAAAAACGCGAAAGCGGCTGTGATTAGCACCAGCGAAAACGCTGCGAGTCTGAACAAGCGGCGATTGGGAATGAGCGGCGACCTCATGCAAAAGTCCTCCAAAGTTAAATGGGTTTTGAGGGGAAGGGAACAGGGGGTTGTTCCAAGTGCTACAGCTGATCGTTAAATGGTGTGCTTCGTTCATCAAAAAAGACGAGAGCGCAAACGTAAGTTGATAGTTGCGGATTTTTGGGGAAAAGTTGCCTGATTTATAAAAATAGTAGTCGTACTACCCGTCTAAATAATTGAACTTTACGTGATTTTATGTCAACAGATTTAATATTAATGTTTTCAGCTGTTTAAAGGAATATCATAAGATTGAATCACCATTCAGGGTAATACTGTTGAGAGATTAATACAGAAGCAGACTCTCTGGTTAGCATCGAAATACTATGCCAGCACTGTCAAAACCAGATCATGAGCACATCTCCAAGCCGGCGGCTGCAGAGCGGATTTTGCACGCAGCAAAGGCTCTGTTTGCGGAGTCGGGCTTTGAGAACACCAGCACCATGTCAATAGCCCGCATGGCGCAGACTAGTGAATCGCAGATCGTTAAACACTTCGGCACCAAAGACGGTCTGCTTGAGGCGATCTTTGAGGACGGATGGAAGCACATTGCACAAGCGTTTGTCGCGATCGAATATCTTCCTTCCCCCGGCTCAAAACTGCAGGCCCTGGTAGGGCTGATTCTTACCAAACTGGAAGAAGACGCGCAGCTCAAACGGTTATTCCTTTTTGAAGGAAGAAGAATCCGCAGAGAGGGCCGGATGGTGCTAATGACCCAGGGCTTTCTGCAATTGGTGAGGACTGCGGACAGGCTCCTGAAAGAAATGCGCGATCTGGGACAGTTGCGTTCTGACTTACACCTTGAAGGCATACGCTCCGCATTAATCGGTATGCTTGAAGGGTTGTTGCGTGACCAAATGCTGGCTACGCGGATTCCTTATTCGGCGTCATTCAATGCAGAAGATATTAGAAAACTTTTTCTGCATGTACTCAATTCATTTTCTGCAGCATCGGAGCAATCAGAACTGAGTCACTCCAAGCCTGCGTGAGACAATTCTCTCCGATCTTATCTTGAATCGATAGCTCATTCGAAATCGACACATAGCAAAACTGTGCCGGGACGAAGTGTCTGCTGGCGGTGATGAGTGATGTTCGTTTTCGAACGCAGCTCTTTCATTTCCGCACACGAAAAATATTTTGTGAAGCAGTTGTAAAACATTGTGGCGCGAATAGGCGTGCTGCTAACAATGTGTTTCTTCTGCAAGTCTAAGAGGCATGGATTAAAAAGAAAACTCTTGATTGCATGGCAGCGTACTTGCTTATGAGAATTGCATACTGCAAGCGCAGCAGAGCAATTGTTGAAGAAAAAGATCACGGGGTTCGGGAATGTTTCACGCCCACGGTTTGGCGGCCCAGGCGGGAACCATTCCCCAAGGCACGTTGCGTTGCGCGCATCCGGTCCTGAACCCCACGCGCAAAATTGTAGGTGATTGGCAGGAAATTGCAAGCGCCGCACCTTGAAGTGGCCGCCCTTAGCCGATCCCGACGCTTATCGGGAAGAACAAGGAGCGGTAATGAAATCAGGATTTCTTTCGAAGCTGATTGCAGCATTGTTCGTATTGTCACTCGCAGGCAGCGCATTTGCTGTGAGTGCTTCTCACAAAGAAAATTTCCAAATCTCATCCTCCGCGCAGCTGAACGGCAAGGAATTGCCGGCCGGCGATTATGAGGCGCGGTGGGATGGCTCTGGGCCGACAGTACAGGTGACCATTACGCAAGGCAAAAAAGTGATCGCCACGGCGCCGGCAGACATCGTGCAGTTGGAAAAGCGTGCGTATGCCTCTGAAGCGGAGATCAAGAACAACCCCAATGGAGACCGCGAACTTACGGCGCTGCGGTTCTCAGGCAAGAAGTATTCGCTCGCGCTGGGCAGCGAATCGGCCAAAGCAAATAGCAAGACGAATTCCACAAATTAATTGTGTATTTGAATACGGCATTCGGGAGCAGATAACTGTCCTCCTCAAGCTATTTTTTTATAGATAGTTTGAGGGGCAACTGCTCCCTTTTGTTTTTACTCAAAATGAATACGACACATCCCGGCGTGAAAATTTCAGAACGTTTGAGGTTCGCAAAGAGTATCTGATGTTCATGTATACTTTTTTCACTGGCCGGAACATTCGTGGAGGAGTTTGATATGCAAGTTGATTTGCGGCAATCCATTCGCATGGCGATTGCCACTGTTTTTGTTGCACTCTTCATTGTTCCCACGGACGCGCTCGCGCAGAGCCACGTGGTCAGCCCCGCCGACCTGCAGAATGCAACAGTCGCAGCGTCGCAGGCCAGACAGCACAATGTGGAAACGGTCCAGCAATTCTTGTCGAACCCAGTCGCTGAAAAAGCGATGAAATCGGCAAAGATGGACCCGAGCCAGGTCAAGACCGCAGTTTCTTCACTCAGCGATCAGGAATTGGCCCAGCTTGCGACTCGAGCGGACAAGGCACAGGCTGACTTTGCTGCCGGAAACTTGTCAGAGCGCGATCTGGTCTTGATTATTCTGGGAATCGCGGTGCTGATCCTGATCATCGTAGCCGTCCGCTGATTCTTTTATGTTTCGAATGAAGCCGCAGAGACTCATGGCTGTTCTGTGTCTCTGCGGTTTTTCATTTGTTATAGCTGTTGCCGGAACCTCAGGCGTTTGGCTTGACGTTCCGTTTATCAAGCAGGAAAAAGAGGGCTGTGGTGCAGCCAGCATCGCCATGGTGATGCAGTATTGGCAGCAGCAGCACGCTGAACAGGCCGACACTGGCTCTGATATGGCGACCATCCAGCGCGCGCTTTACTCCAGCAGGGAACACGGTATTCGCGCTGCGGATATGGTGCGCTATTTCCAGCAGCACGGCTATCAAACCTTCGCTTTCACTGGTAAATGGGAAGATTTCCAGCAGCATCTTGCAAAAGGGCGGCCGTTGATTGTGGCACTTAAGCCTTCTGGTCTTGAACCTGCATTGCATTATGTTGTTGTAGTTGGCGTTGATCCGGAACAGAAATTGATTCTTCTGAATGATGCTGCTCAGCGTAAACTGCTCAAGCAGGACCGGGCAGAGTTTGAAAAGCAATGGAGAGCAGTTGGGCGATGGACGCTGCTGGCATTGCCACAGTAAGTAGCATCAGTTCGTCGTGGTCAGAGACTGCGGCGCTGGTTGCTCTCGAATGCCAGCATACTCTGCGGTAAACTTTCGAATTGCTAAAATCGCCAAAACTGATTCGCAACCTGCTGCTAATTATTATTGCCCTGTGCTGCTTGCAGGCATCTCCGCAGACCGATCAGCCTAATTCCGCAGCAAAAAAACTTTTTGATCAAGAACGCTGGCCTGAACTTGTCGCGCTGCTGGAGCATGTGCAGCGAGACTCTGCAGATCTCAACTACTACTATGGCGTAGCTCTGGCGCACCTGGGGCGATGGCAGGAATCGAAGCAGGCTTTCTTAGCCGGGCAGCGGCTCGCGCCCGGGGATAACCGATTCCCTGAAGAGTTGGCGGGAGTCGCTTTCAAGCAAAAGAAATTTCGCGAAGCTAAAAATGATCTCGTCCGTGCTTTAAAGCTTGATCCCAAAGATGCTTATGCGACTGATTTTCTCGCCACCCTATATTTCCTTGAAGGAAATCTTGAAGCAGCCATCAAATACTGGAACCGTACGGGCAAGCCGGAAATTGCGGATGTGCACAATGAACCCGCTTTGCGCATTCGACCGGCGCTGCTTGACCATGCAATTGCTTTCTCACCGGCAAGCGTTCTTATATTCGATCAGTTATTAACAAGCGAAGCGCGGCTGCGGATGCTGGAAATTTTCCCGAGATACCGCTTCAACCTTGCTGCACGGAGTGACGGCAAATTTGACGTGGCCCTGCGTGCCACTGAGCTGAATGGGTTTGGAAATACCAAGTTCGAGGCTCTGCTGCGCACCTTTAGCGGCGTCTTTTTTCAGGAGGTCACGCCGGAGTATTACAACGCACGGAGATCTGCCACGAATGTTCTTACGATGGTGCGCTGGGATCCCGATAAACGTCGCGCGTACGCTTGGCTTTCCGGGCCGTTCGGCAGCAGTCCCCAATGGCGATACCGTATTGGCACAGATCTCCGCAATGAAAACTGGAATATGCAAACCTCATTTGCCGGGCCAAGTACAGTCCTGGGAGCTTTGAACCTGCGGCGGGAGGCAGTCACAGCAGAGATCAGTCGCCTGGTTGGAGCGCGCCTGCAATGGTACACAGGTTTGGAGGTATCACACCGCGACTACCGCAGCGTCTTTGCGGGAACAGCATTGACGCAGCCACTGTTGTCACAAGGATACCAACTCAAGCAGACGGCCCAGTTCAGCTACGAACTTTGGCGATCGCCCGAGCACAGGCTCAGCGTTTCAAGCAGCGCATCTTCTCAAGCCGGACGAATCTGGTCGCAACCGGACCAATCATTTGAAAAACTTCAAGGCTCACTTGAAGTACATTGGTTTCCCAGGGGGAGCGGCGATGATTACGAAACACGCTGGACCATCCGCTCCGGCAAGACCTTTGGGCAAATTCCTTTTGACGAACTCTACCTCCTGGGAATGGAGCGTGATAACAATCTCTGGCTGCATGGGCACATCGGTACGCGACATGGCCAGAAGGGAAGCGCTCCTTTGGGGCGCGACTATTTTCTTTCCAACTGGGAAGCCGACAAGAATGTTTACTCGAATGGCCTCATTACCATCCAGCTGGGGCCGGTGTTTGACACGGGCAAGATCACTGATGCCTCTTCATCGCTAGGATCTCATCAATGGCTCTTCGATATTGGAGCGCAGGCCAAGCTGCGCGTGTTGGGAGTAGGCGTGGTGTTCTCTTATGGAAAAGATCTCCGATCCGGCAACAATGCATTCTTCTCCACGGTGGCCCATTAAAGCCAAGACCCGCAGCATGCTTGCGCCCGTGGCGTGCTGCTTTCTGCGGCAAGTAAAATACGAGAGATGCGTTCTCTTGTCATAGGTGGAACAAGAAATCTCGGGCCGTCAATTGTCCGGGCGCTGCTGCAGGAAGGGCATAGAGTTACTGTGCTGAATCGCGGCCAAACGCCGGACGACCTGCCCACAGAAATAGAACGACTTCGTGCGGATCGAACCGATAGTGAACAGCTCAAGCAGGTATTGGCAGGCCGGGAATTTGACTTTGTACTTGATACCACGCTTTACAACGGAGCTGAAGCGAAAGCAGTGGTAGAGCTCCTGGCAGGTCGAGTGGGCCGATACGTTTTCCTGAGCACCGGACAGGTTTATCTGGTGAGAATTGGTGCGCAGCGGCCTTACAAAGAAGAAGATTATCCCGGGCAGATGATGGACGAGCCTCCAAAGTCGAATGCGTCCGATCATGCCAACTGGGTTTATGGTGTTGAAAAGCGCGCTGCGGAGGATGTGTTTGCGCGGGCATGGGAGGAGCAAAAGTTTCCGTTCACCAGCTTGCGCCTGCCTATTGTCAACAGTGAGCGCGACCATTACGACCGGCTCTATGGATATTTCCTCCGGCTGCGCGATGGCGGACCAATTCTCATACCCGATGATGACGGGCTACCGCTGCGGCACGTCTATGGCGAAGATGTGACGCGGGCGATCATGACAGTGATCGGCAAGAATGCTGCAAAAGGACAGGCATATAACATTGGGCAGGATGAGACATTGACGCTTACGCAGTTTCTGGAATTATTGGCGGAGCTGATGAACTGTAAAGTGCAGATCGCACGCTTTCCGCGTGAGCAACTGCAACGTGAAGAGCTGCTGCCGGATTGCTCGCCCTTTAGCGGACGCTGGATGTCTTCTCTGGACAATACTCGCAGCAAACGTGAACTGGGTATGGTGTACACGCCTGTTCGAACGTATCTGGAAAAACTAGTCCGTCATTATCAGGCTGCTCCGCTGAGAAAAATTGAAGGATATTCCAGGAGAGCAAAAGAGCTTGAAATGGTGCGTTCGAGCTAAGGTTCCGCAACTCCAGAGACCCAACCATTCCTTACCGCAACCTAACAGAACTTTACTAAGTTATAGAGTGTTTTTCGTGCTGCGCGTGTTTGCTCTCATAACAGAAGTCATTTGAAGCGTTAATGCCGGACGAAGGAACGGTCTTAACGGGAGGGCACATGAAGTACATAAGAGCAATGCTGGTGGGATCTGCATTGATTACGGGCGCCGGGACGTTTGCAGAGGCACAGGCGGTGGTTCCTGTGCAATGGGGTTGGGCGCACCGTGACAGCGACGACCAGCAGGCGTTCAGAGACGGATTTCGGCAAGGCCAGTGGGACGCGCAGCACAATCGGCGCTTTGAGCCGTATAGCAATCGCTGGCGCGAGGAAGACGATCGCCAGGCGTTCCGCAAAGGATATGAACGCGGCTTCCGCCAAGTGGCAGATAATCGCGGCTGGAGCTGGGGACGCGATCGCGACGGAGATTATGACGGTGACCGTGATCGGGGTGGCTGGGGATACGGCGGCTATGGCCGTGGCGGCTACGGATTGAATGCTGCGCGCCAGAACGGCTACCAGGATGGAATAAACGATGGCGCCAGGGACCGGCGCACCGGCCACAGCAATCGTCCAACGCAGGACAGCAACTACAGGCATGCTGATCGCGGATATATTCCGACGTATGGCGACAGAAACCATTACAAGCAGGCGTACCGTGAGTCTTACTACAACGGGTACGAGCAGGGCTACGGCAGCGGTGTTTATTGGCGACGGTAACTTCTATTGACCAAATCCGGTAGGCAGATGGAAAGCCGGAGCTGATGCGAGAGGCCATGCCTGTGGGCATGGCTTTTTCGCGCGCGTAACTGAGATGGCCATCCGGCGGGAGGCTTCTCTATAATCCTCGGGCGAGGTCCTGCTGATGAAAACTCTGATTGCTATTTCACTGCTCTGCGCCACGGCTTTTGCGCAAAATGCTGAGGAAGGCAAGGTCGTCCGTTACGAGGTAAAGCCGAGCGAGCTTAAGTACACATACGCCGCGTCCTACGCACCGGTGACGCATCTCAAGTCCGGCAATATTCTTGAAACAAACACGGTGGATTGTTTCGGCAATGCAGTTAAGAAGCCTGGCGATACGCTCAGCATGGCGCCGGGCGACAATCCTCTCACAGGGCCGTTTTACATTGATGGCGCAGAGCCTGGTGATACGTTGGCAGTGAAGATTCTTGAGATCAAGGTTGATAGTGACCAAGGAATCGGCGCACTGGCGCCAGGGTTTGGGGCGCTTAACTCCACGAATTACACGCCGATGCTGAATCCGGAAATCAAAGAGCGGATCTGGTTTTATCCCATTGACCGGGCCAGCAACACGGCTACATTCAAAGCGCTGGACTCAAACTACAGCGTGAAATTTCCTCTGCACCCGTTCTTCGGTTGCATTGGCGTGGCGCCGGCAGGCGGTGAGGCCCGCAGCTCAGTGGTTCCTGAGGCCTTTGGCGGCAATATGGATTCACCCGAAGCAAGCGTTGGCAATACTGTGTATTTCCCCGTGAATGTTGCAGGCGCTATGCTCTTTTTAGGCGATGGGCACGCCGCGATGGGTGATGGCGAGATAGCCGGCACAGCGCTTGAGGTTCCATTGCGCGGTCGCGTTCAGGTGCATGTGATTAAAGGCCGTAAGATCAACTGGCCGCGGTTTGAGAACGATGAATACATCATGACCGTGGGAGCCTATCGTCCATTGGATGATGCGCTGCGAATCGCCTTTACGGAATTGGTCAATTGGATTCACAACGATTATGGGCTTTCAGAGCTGGACACCTACGAGTTGCTCTCAAAAGTCGGCGAGATTCATCTCAACGAAATGGTGGATCCGAATTATGTGATTGTGGCCAAGGTGAAGAAGAGCTATCTTCCGCCCAAAAAGCATTAACCACAGAGGATACAGAGAACACCGAGAAAATTGCCGCGAGGGCCGACTTGCGCGCGGAGCGGCCTGCGTCGGGCGCTGAAAATTCTATAAGTGAACGAAGATCATAAAGCGGTTTGGAGCGAAGCGACAGGACTAAAGCTTTTGCAGGTAATCCACAATCTCCGGGCTGGTCCAATTCACAGGGCCGACGAACTTGCGCCGGAGCACGCCCTTACTGTCGATGATGAAGGTCTCAGGCTGACCAGTGGTGCCATAAAGATCGGCGCTTTTGCGGTTGGGATCGCGAATGGTCAGGAAGTCGATGTTATATTTGCGAAGAAAGTTGTGATAAGCGCTGTCGTCTTCGTCAGTACTTACGCCCAGCACCGCGACTTTCGGTCCCATTTGTTTCTGCAATTGCATCAGCGACGGCATCTCGATGATGCAGGGCTCGCACCAGCTGGTCCAGAAATTCAATACGATGATTTTTCCTTGAAGGTCGTGAAGAGCTACCGTGCGGTCTGAATCCTGCAGGGTGAAATCCGGTGCCGTGGAGCCGATCATGCGCAGCTGGGGCTGGTCATTACAGCCGAACAGCGCCGCAGTCATGGCGGCCAAAAACAGTATTCGAAGGGATTTCACATGTGTATGATAACCCGATTTTGACGCGAAGAGCCCTACATGAAAGACGGAAAATGCCGTCCTACCTTGGAATTCGCTGACCCAATGAAGCGCTAGCAGTGCACTTCCATCTGCGGTACGAATCCCGCTAAGTTGCAGAGAAGCAAAGGGCTGGGAGATTATAGACAAGCCTGATGGAAACTTCTCACCTACATGCTGCTAGTGTGCAGCCCAAGCTCGCTTTGTCCCGACATCTTACATTTCCTCACCATCGCAGCGGCTGGGCTTATGTGTTGGAAGCGCTTAAACCTCTGCTGAAGCCTGACGGGGTAATACTTGATCCGTTCATTGAAGCCACCTTCTGCTGGGATCTGGAGAAGAACGTGAGCTCGGGCGAACTGCCGTATCGGCGCGACTGGATTGCCTTTATTCACAATCCACCGGGAATTCCCGAATGGCATGAGTATGACTCAGCGCCACAATTTGTCTTCAACCTGCCGGCATGGCGTGAGTCGATGCCGCATTGCCGTGGAATCTACGTATTCTCAAAGACCATGTGCGATTGGGTACAGGAAAGGCTGGATGTTCCTGTGGCCGCGGTGATCCATCCTACGGAACCAGTGGACCAGATCTTCAGCTTTGAAGAGTTTCTGGCCAATCCAGTGCGGCGAATCATCCAGGTTGGAGCATGGCTGCGAAGGCTGCATTCCATTGCTCTGTTGAAGGTTACAAGCCTGCGAAAGACGCTGCTTTCACCACGACCGGCGCCTGATCCGCATCTGGAGTCGCTGCTGCGGCGCGAAGCTGAGCATGAGCCGGCAGCTAAAATTGCCGACTGGACGTCAGTAGAATTTTTGGCTTACCAGTCACCGGCTGACTTTGACACGATGCTGAGCAGAAACATCGTTTTTCTCGATCTTTATGACACGGTTGTGAACAACACGGTTCTGGAGTGCATTGCGCGCCGGACACCGGTGCTCTGTAACCGGCTTCCTGCGCTAGAGGAGTTGCTGGGCGCGGATTATCCGCTATTTTTTTCTGATCTGGAAGAGGCTGCTTTGAAGGCAGAAGACCTGGCATGCATTGAGAAGGCCTGCCAGCATCTTGCGCGAATTCCGATGGATCTTTTTTCCCAGTCCAGATTTCGAGATGAGATCGCAGAGAGTGAAATTTATCGCAGCTTGTGATCCAAAGCGTTTAGCTCAGACTAGCTTTTGCCATTTTTCCTGTGACCTTTTACCACCATGGAGAATCCATTTCTTTAGACGGGAACAGGTAGAATGTAAGTAGGGTATTCTTAGTCCCATAGCAGTAGATTCATGGATCACAAGAGGGAAGTGAGCTAAATAGCTGATTTAAATGGTCTATCTCACGCGTAAAGCAGAATTTTCAGCATCGCACTATTACCATAATCCGGAATTCACCCCGGAAGAAAACCAGCGCATTTTTGGCAAGTGCAATAACCCGAATGGGCACGGCCACAATTACACACTGGAAGTCACGGTCAGGGGTGAGGTGGACCAGCGCTCCGGTTTTGTTGTGGACCTGAAGCAGCTTAAAGACGTCATGAACCGCGAGGTGATTGATGCGATGGACCATCGGTTTTTGAACAAGGAAGTCGCGGAATTCAAAGACGCCATTCCCACCACAGAGAACCTTGCCATCAGTATCTGGCGGCGCCTCCAGCCAAAGCTGAATATCGCGCGGCTGCATCGCGTGCGTGTGTATGAGACGCCGGATCTCTTTGTGGATTATTACGGAGAAGTATGAAGGCCTACCTGACAAGGCGATACTGGTTTTCGGCTTCGCATCGGCTGCATTGCGAGGAGATGTCCGCTGACGAGAACCGGGCAGTCTATGGCAAATGCAATAATCCCCATGGCCATGGACACAATTACGCGCTGGAGGTGACCGTCACCGGGCAGGTGGATCCGCGCACGGGCATGGTCTGCAACCTGGTTGATCTGGACAGCTTTGTGCAGAAAAAAATTTTGGAACGTTTTGGCCACCAGAATCTCAATACGTTATCCGACTTTCAGGGAGTTGTGCCGACCACGGAGAACCTGTGCGTTGCGGTATATGGAATTCTCAAGCGGGAGTTCCGGCATGCACAGGTAGAAAAAATCCGTGTGGAAGAGACAATGCTCAACTCCTTTGAGTACGCCGGAGGCAGGGAAATCCGCTACTAGGAGATTGTGGTGAAAACAGGAGCCGCCGTGAAGAAAGTGTACGAAACCTCGTCTTTAACATCTGTGAGCACGCAGGAGTTGCTGCGCGAACTGCTGGTACGCCTGGGAGAGGACCCAGAGCGCGATGGTCTGCTCCGCACACCGGAGCGCATGCAGAAAGCCCTGGAGTACCTGACAAAGGGCTATGAGCAAGATCCGAACGCCGTGCTGCAGGGTGCGCTGTTTGATGTGAGTTATGACGAGATGGTCATCGTCAAAGACATTGAGATGTTCAGCTTGTGTGAGCACCATCTCCTGCCATTTTTCGGCAAGGTGCATGTCGCTTATATTCCCAATGGGAAGGTAGTTGGCCTGAGCAAAATCCCGCGCATTGTCGATATCTTTGCCCGCCGTCTTCAGGTGCAGGAGCGCCTCACAGTGCAGATTGCGGAGACGATCCAGAATGCCATCCAGCCGCAAGGAGTGGGCGTGGTGATTGAGGCTCGCCATCTCTGCGTGATGATGCGCGGCATTGAGAAGCAGCATTCTTCGGCAGTAACCTCGCACATGCTGGGCAGCTTTCGATTGTCAGAAAAAACCCGCGAAGAGTTCCTCTCGCTCATACGCAACGGCAGGAACGGAAATTCGTTCTGATGCCTCAAGCCAATTCGCAACAGACCAAGAGCGTGGTAATCACCGGCGGCGCAAGCGGCATTGGCCTGGCGCTGGCGAAAGCCTTTGCCCATGCTGGATACGCAGTGGCAATCAGCGGCCGCAATCAGGAGCGCCTGCAGGTTGCCGAAAGGGAACTGAGACAATCAAGCGCAGCGGTCAGCGCTTTTCAGTGTGACATTCGGAAGCCTGCCTCCGTTGATGGTTTCTTTCAGCAAGTACAAAAACAGTTCTCCTCTATTGATGTGCTGGTGAACAATGCCGGAGTAGCTCATGCGCTTGCGCCCGTTGATCAATTATCTATTGAAGCCTGGAGTGAGGTCATCGAGACCAACCTTACGGGAATGTTTCTGGTTACCAGGGCAGCTCTGCCCATGATGCATGCCGGCGGGACAATCGTGAATAATCTTTCCGTTGCGGCCTTGCAGCCATTTGCTGGAATGTCCGCATATAACGCATCAAAATTCGGGGCTTTGGGATTTACCCAGGCGCTCCGCGAAGACCTGCGCAAGCGTGGCATTCGCGTTTTGGCGTTGCTTCCTGGCGCAACCAATACGGATATCTGGGGGCAGTTTTGGCCGGAAGCTCCACGCGAGAAGATGATATCTCCTGAAACGGTAGCTGCTGCGGTGCTGCATGCTGTGTCTGCGCCGCCGGAAGCAGCGATTGAGGAGATACGGATCGGGCCGACGGCAGGCGTGCTGTAATCAGCGCAGCCTGACAGCTTTAGTATTCTTCAAAGGCATAAACGTTCTTCCTGGTCGGCAGCAACTTGATCAAAATCACTCCGGTAACAAAGCCGCCCACATGCGCCCACACCGCTACGCCGCCCGCCCCGCTTGACGATGTAAACAGGGAAGCTGCTCCGCCCAGAAACTCACCCACAAACCACAAGCCCAGCACCAGCCAGGCCGGCAGCCACATCACAAAGATCAGCCACCAGGTCAAGACGCGTCCGCGAGGGTAAAGAACGAAGTAGGCGCCCATCACGCCAGCGATCGCGCCGCTGGCGCCGACGGTTGGCAATCCTGAGTTGAAATTAAAGGCCAAGTGCGCCAGATTTGCGCCCAGTCCGCAGACCAGATAGAACAGCAGATAGCCGAAATGACCAAGGCGGTCCTCCACGTTGTCACCAAAGATGTTCAGGAACCACATGTTTGCGATGACGTGCCACCATGAGGCGTGCAAAAACATGGAGCTTACAAACGGAACCAGCGCGTATCGGGCAGGCAGAGTTCCGCCCAGCCAGGCTTCAACGTTGCGCGGAATCATCGCAAACTGAAATTCAAAGCTGCGGAGATCGCGTGGGCCGAGCGTCCACTCGAAGAAAAAAATGGCGAGATTGAGCGCGATCAAAAAATAATTGATAAAAGGAACAGTGGAACGGGGAGTGTCGTCGCGAATGGGTAACATTCAAATGACTGCTTCTTGATTATGATGCTTGATATCCCGGAGTTACTCAAGTGGATGGAGTTCTGATCATCAACAAACCGGCGGGTATGACGTCGCACGACGTGGTGGCGGCTGTCCGTCGCATTACCGGTGAAAAATCTGTTGGCCATCTGGGCACACTTGATCCCATGGCGACCGGTGTGCTGCCGGTGGTGCTGGGCCGCTTTACCCGGCTGGCCCAGTTCTATAACGAAGCTGATAAGCGCTATGAAGGCGTAATCCGGTTTGGGTGGGCGACCGATACGTACGACGCTGAAGGTTCGCCGGTCAGTCCGGAGCAGCCGGTGCGCTTTGGTCTAAAAGAGTTGAGTGCTGCCGCAAAAGAATTCACAGGAAGCATTGAACAATTGCCACCGCCGTTCTCAGCCAAAAAGATCGCCGGGGTTCCGGCTTATCGGCTGGCGCGCCAAGGCCAGCCGGTGGAGCTTAAGCCGAAGCAGGTGCAGGTGAAGGAGCTGGAAATTATTTCGTTTGACGGCCAGCATGCGCGCTTCAAAGCCTGGGTGAGCTCCGGAACGTATCTCCGATCGCTGGCGCATGATTTGGGGCAGAGGTTAGGAGTGGGAGCGCATTTGGCGGAGTTGACGAGAACGGCGGTAAGGGAGTTTACAGTTGAGGAGGCGCACAGATTGTACGAGACTCAGAATTTAATTTTACATAATACTTATTATCAGACGTTAGGACAAAACCATGGAATTGAAGCTTTATTGATTCATCCGCGCCTTGTCCTGCCGGAATTCCCGGCCGTTACCGCTCCCCCAGAAAGTGCTGCAAAGATTAGACATGGGAACGCGGTAAACCTGCCCGAATTTAGTAATGCTCCTATCGTAAGGGTCTTTGCCGGACAAAAGGAATTATTAGCGATTGCCAAGCGCGTGGCTGGAACACTTTTTCAGCCCAAGGTGGTGCTGGCGTAAACCTGCCTCTGGATATCAGGCAGGTTTCAATTCTTCTCCCCGCAGAACAGCTTTTAGATCGCTTCGGAATCGCTCCAGCGTGGCAATCCGTTCCGGAGTGGCCTCAATCATGTCCTGCTTATGGACGAATACCTTCCGTCCATCTCGTTCGACCAGCGGGCCAAGGCTCTCGCCCATGCGCAATCCGACATTGCCGAGAATCTGCAGACCGTCAGGACCAGGAACCAGGAAGGCGACACAACCGTCACGGAGGACGCCAATGGCTTTTGGGAAACGCTCGAATGTTTCAAGCTCGAAGCCGGCGAGATAAAGGCGCTGGAGCTGTTGTTCGGGTTCTGGCATGGATTTGGTTGTGCTGCAGCAGATACCTCGCTACTCTCGGGATATCGGCAGGAGGCTCCTGCTTCGCTCACACCTCCTGAGCGCCTCTACATCTTGTAGCGGCCCAAGTCCTCGTCATTCAGCCCTTCAAGCCACTTGCGCAGGTCTTCAGAAGAGACGCGCTCAGCAGAGGCGCTGGCCACCTTGGACGTTTTCAGGACCTCTTCTTCGACGTAAATAGGGCAGTCAAGGCGCAGAGCCAGCGCCAGGGCATCTGAGGGACGGGAATCAATACTGATGACTCTTCCCTCTCGCTCCATCCAGATTACCGCGAAGAACGTGTCATCGCGCAGCTCGTTTACCACGATCTTGTGGACGTGCGTGTCCAGGCCGATCAGCAGATTTTTAATGAGGTCATGCGTCATGGGACGCGGCGTGGTTACTTTTTCAATCTCGAGCGCGATGGCATTCGCTTCGTAAACGCCGACCCATATGGGCAGAACCGTGTCACTGCCCACTTCTTTCAGCACCACAATAGGCATGTTGGTGACTGGATCCATCATCAAGCCGCGAATTTTCATTTCTACTTCCATGTCGCTCGCTCCAAACCGCTTTGGGTCAACGCTCGCCCATCAGCCTTTATGCTCCTAGGGTCGATCGGCTCGCCGCGTAATCGGGCTCGCCAATTTGAGTCATAGAGCTCACTAACTCGCCCACAAGGCTATTAGGAAAACTCCTGGTTACACGCACGCTAACATAACTGCCTACTGCCGGAACGGTATTTTCCGGCGCAGTAAAGTTCAAGGTAATGTTCTGCGAGGTACGTCCGATAATCTGGCCACGAGCCTCATTCATTCCTTCAACCATTACTTCACAAATACGTCCTACTCGCTTTTCATATATAGATCTTTGTATCTCACGCTGGCGCTCCTGCAGAATTTGAAGCCGGCGGGATTTCTCGCTGTCCGTAATGCTGTCAATCATGCTGAGAGCTGGCGTGTTCGGCCGAGGCGAGTACTTAAAGCTGAAGACGCCTTCGAACTGGCATTCGTGCAGCAATGTAATCGTCTCTTCAAATTCCGCTGCTGTCTCGCCGGGAAAGCCGACAATGATGTCAGTAGTAAGCGCGATTTCCCTGCTGGCAGATTTGATCCATGAGATGCGCTCCAAGTACATCTCGCGCGTGTATTCGCGGCTCATGGCCTTGAGAACGCGCGAAGAGCCGCTCTGTACCGGAAGATGGATATGGTCGCAGAGGCGCGGCGAAGCTGCGATGGCATCAACAATATCTTTGCCGAAGTGCCGCGGGTGTGACGTGGTGAAGCGCACGCGGCGTACACCGGGAATTTCGCCCACGGCGTAAAGTAGCTCCGCAAAGCTCATTTTGCCGAGTGGGTCGGCGTAAGCATTTACATTTTGGCCGAGAAGCTGGATATCGGTATAACCCAGATCGGCCATCTGGCGGGCTTCGGCAAGCACAGAGTTTGAAGTCCGGCTGCGCTCTTTGCCGCGCGTGTAAGGCACCACGCAGTAAGCACAGAACTTGTCACAGCCTTCGATGATGGTGATGTATCCACGATGCGGGTTGCTGCGGGCCGTGAACTCGGTTTCAAACGTCAGGTCAGTCTGGCGATCGTCAAGTCCGGTGACGCGCGTGTTCCCCGCCTCAATCTGCACCAGCATGGCCGGCAGATTTCGATATGAAGCCGAGCCCGCCACCATGGAGACGTGAGGCGCTTTCTCGAAAATTTTCTCGCCTTCCTGCTGCGCCACGCAGCCCAGGACGGCAAACTTTTTACCCTGCCTCTGAAGCTTCTTGTAATCATTCAGGCGATGGAAGACCTTCTGCTCGGCTTTGTCGCGAATGGAGCAGGTGTTGTAAAGGACGAGATCTGCTTCCTCCACGGTCTCTACCTGGCGATACCCCTGGTGCACCAGGGTCCCAATGACCTTCTCCGAGTCATGGGCATTCATCTGGCAGCCGAAGGTCTCAAGGTAAAACGTCTTTTGCGGGGACTGGCTCACAGAATAAGTATATCGCAGCAAAACAGCGGAATTTTCCGGTAAATCCATCACTGAGGCACTGGGACACGGAGAAAACAAATTTAAATGGGAGATCCAAACGCACAAGTGCAAAATACCTTGTGGCTGTTTCCTCTGTGTCTCCGTGGTAGGTTTGAATTGTGACGATCGATGAAAAATCCATGTGGAACCTGAAGTACAGCGAGGGTTCGCATACGTCGGTAGAGCCTGATCCGCTTCTGGTGAGCACCTATCAGGAGTTTCTTTCCAACCGTTCCGCAGGAAGCGCACTGGATGTTGCCGGCGGAGTTGGGCGACATGCAATCTGGCTGGCGCAGCGCGGATGGAGAGTAAAACTGCTCGACATCTCAGAAGTTGGGATTCAATTGGTGGATAAGAATGCCGCGAAAGCGCTGGGCCCGATCGCGAAGGAGTTTCTCATCAGCACTGAAGTTGCAGACCTGAATGGGATACAAGACCTTGGCCGCGAACAATATGATCTGGTAATGGTTTTCTTTTATCTTCAGCGTGAGCTCTTCCCTGCTTTGATTTCAGCGCTCAAGCCGGGCGGGGTTCTGATCTATAAAACCTATACAACAGAGCAGAAGCAATTCAGCGGTGGGCCAAGCCATCCCATGTTTCTGCTGGAACCGAATGAACTGCTGCACGCGTTCCGGTCATTGCGAATCCTGCATTATCACGAGACCATTGCGGAAAAGGGCGTGGCGGAGTTGGTTGCGCAGAAACTTTGATTCACCTGCGTTCGGATTGGGTGGCGATATGTTCTGCAATGGCGGAGGCGAGTTCCTGAATGGTGTATTCACCAGCTTCAATCTCCGGCGTGAACCCGGCCTGGGTGAGCGTAGCGCTGGTTACTGGGCCAATGGAAGCCAGTTTTATTTGGCGCAGTGCAGCGTAGTGCTCTTTCGATAGGAGATCGAGAAAGTTTGTGGCCGTTGAAGAGCTGGTGAAGGTGATGATATGGGGACGCGAGCTTTCGCTTGCGAACAGATGATTCAATTTTTCTTTTGCGTTCTGCGGGACATGCGTTTCGTACGCTTCAACGACGTCCACCTCTGTGCCGGCTTTTCTAAGCTCATTTGGCAAAACATCACGCGCGACCTTTGCCCTCACTAATAGAACACGCTTTCCTTCCGTCTTGCCTTTCAACGCCTCGACCACGGATTCTGCAACATATTTTTCAGGAGTCACGGTGACTTTAAGGCCTTGATGTTCGATCTCGCGTTGCGTGGCTGGGCCGATGGCAGCAATCTGCAGATGGCTTAGTTTGTTGCCTGCAATACCAATAGCTTTAAGGCGTGCGAATAGCGCTTCTACACCGTTGACGCTGGTGAGGATCAGCCAGTCATAGTTGCTGATATTGCACAGAGCTGAATCCAGCGGCTCATAGCTCTGCGGTGGCCTGATTTCAATGGTAGGAATTTCAATCACCTCGGCGCCGAGATCGCGCAGGGGTGTAGCCAGCCCACCGGATTGTTTTCCAGCGCGCGTGGTAAGAATGCGCAGGCCAGTCAGGGGCTTTTCTTTTGCTGCCGATTTCATCGGCCTCTCCACATGGAGAGACGTAGCATGCTACGTCTCTACGTTTCTATGGCTGCTGCGGCACGGTCACTTCGTGCGCGTAAACATCTTTCAGAATTTTTTCGGCCCCGCGTTTCAGCAGAGTCTGCGCTACCTCACGGCCCAGCTTGCCGGGATCGGTTCCCTCTGACTCCTCGCGAAGGATTTCGCTGCCATCAGGACGGCCAACCATGCCGCGGAGATGCAGACGCTCATTGTGAACTTCAGCATAAGCTCCGATCGGGACCTGGCAGCCGCCGCCGAGCGATCCGAGCAGCGCCCGCTCGCATTCGACCGCCTGCCTCGTCTCCGGGTGATTCAGAAACGCCAGATACGATTGTGTCTGCCGATCATTGCTGCGGGTCTCAATCGCCAGCGCGCCCTGGCCAACGGCCGGACACATTATGTCGGCTGAAATTCGCGAGCGCACATGCCGATCAAGTCCGAGCCGATGCACGCCAGCGGCAGCCAAAATGATGGCAGCGTACTCACCCGACTCAAGCTTTCTGAGACGCGTATCCACATTGCCGCGCAGAGGAAATATCTCCAGATCAGGGCGCATGGCCTTCAACTGGCACTGCCGGCGCAGGCTGCTGGTGCCGACCCTGGCTCCATGCGGCAGATCGTCGAGACCCGAATACTTCACAGAAATGAAAGCATCTCGCGGATCCTCACGTTTCATGATCGCCGCCAGCGTAAACTCCGGGGCAAGCTCCGTGGGTACGTCTTTCAGGCTGTGCACCGCGAGATCAATGCGCTTCTCCGCCAGCGCTTCTTCAATCTCTTTGGTGAACATGCCCTTGGTTCCGACCTTGGCCAGAGCCACGTCAGTAATCTTGTCACCAGTGGTCTTGATAATCTCAATCTCTACGGTATGCCCCTGCTCTTTCAGAAGCGCGGCCACATGATTGGCCTGCCACAAGGCAAGCTGCGAGCCGCGAGAGCCGATGCGGAGTTTGGCCATTAGGCTTTATTCCTTGGGTTTTCCGGTATTCAGATTGAAGATCCGCCGGATCATCTCATGGATGGTAGCAGCCTCTGGGTGATCGGTGGAAGATTTGAGCGTGGTAATGGGCGTGTGCAGCAGCTTGTTGATGATGCCGCGCGTCATGGCATCAATTGCAGCTTCCTGCTCCGGTGTGATGGAGCCCAGCTTGCCGCGAATGCGGTCGATCTCCGCTTGCCGGATGGTCTCGCAATATTCCTGAAGCGAGAGGATGGTAGGCACCACGGCCAGCGACTTCATGCGAGAGGTAAAGCGATCCACTTCAAGCTCGATGATCTTCTCGGCCCGCTCGGCTTCTTTCTTGCGCTCTGAAGCATTGTCAGAGGCGACGGATTGCAGATCGTCCACGTCATAGACGAACATTCCGTCCAGCTTGTTTACGTCTGGATGAACGTTGCGTGGGACGGCGATATCAATGAAGAACATGGGCCGATTGCGGCGGCCCTTGAGCAGGCGCTCGCCATGCTCGCGGCGAAAGAGCGGCTCGGTGGCTCCGGTGGAGGTCAGGATGATGTCCGATTGCGCCGCGGTCTCATACAGCATCTCTACCGGAACAGCGCGTCCCCCGAAGCTTTCTGCAAGCTCTTCAGCCCGCGAGTGTGTGCGGTTGCTGATGATGATATTTTTTGCGCCGTGCGCGATCAGGTGCCGCGCCGCCAACTCCGCCATTTTGCCCGCGCCGACCAGATAAACCGTCTTGTTTTCCAGCGAGCCAAAAATCTTTTCTGCAAGCTGAACCGCCACTGAGGCGATTGAGACACTGGAGCTGCCAATGGCAGTCTCTGAACGCACGCGCTTGGCTACGGCAAAGGCACGTGAGAGCAGCGCTTCCAAAGCTGAGTGCACCGCGCCCAACCCTCGTGCAACAGCATAGGCTTCTTTCACCTGCCCCAGGATCTGTGGCTCTCCAACCACCATGGAATCAAGGCTTGATGCTACGCGAAAGACGTGGCGGATGGCTTCGCGCTGCTGGAATTCGTAAATATGAGAGTTCAGCGTGGCCTGACTCACGCCAAAGTAGCTGCCTAGAAATCCGCGAAGATCGGTGCCCTGTTTGGTACTGGTGACAACTTCCACGCGGTTACATGTTGAGAGCACCATGCCTTCATCAACCCCAGGCTGCTGCACAAGAGAACGGATCGCATCGGGCAGTTGCGATTCGCTCACGGCAAGCCGCTCACGCACCTCAAGAGGCGCGCTTATATGGTTGACGCCGATGACGTGGAAGTTCATGAGGCTAGGAACCTGTGCGTCTGGCTGAAATAGTTGGCTACCCAGGCCAGCAAGGCCGCACCAAAAGCAAATGCCGCCAGGTAGGCAGCTCGGCGGCCGCGCCATCCGGCGTTCCATCGCGTGTACAGCAGAAGCATGTACAGTACCCACATCAGTCCAGAGAGCACGATCATGGGATCAGAGAAATATTTTGGTCCGAACTTTGCCTCAGCCACGATGGAGCCGGAGATCAACCCCAGCGTCATAAAGGGGAACCCCCAGATCAGGCACTTGAGGCCGATTTCATCGATAGTGGCAAGCGCGGGCAGACGCGACCAGATGCCGCTCATCCCTGTTTTGCTCTTCAGCCTGCGCTCCTGGATCAGGTAAAGAATGCTGGCTACAAAGCTGAAGAAAAGAGCCGAATAGCCAACCATGATCAGCGTGACGTGGATAAAGATCCACTGCGGGCTGACGAAGAGCGGCGTGGAAGTCTGGCTGGGTTCGGCATAAGACGAGGCTGAAAAAGTGAGCCAGAACACCAGAGGAAATACGGCAAGCCCAGGCGAAGTGGCATGGTATCGCGCGTAGATGATGAAAAAGAAGACCATCAGCACGAACGCCAGAACGGATTCCACACCATGCATGGTGTTGGGCGCCCAGGTGCCGTTGAACATCGCATTCTCTACGATGGAGACAAAATGAAATACAGTCCCCAGGCCAACGGCGGGCATGGTGATCTGGGTGAGGATCTTCCGGCCTCCCCAGAATGAAGCCAGCGCATAAAGCAGACCAACCCCGTAAAGGCTCAGGGCCACTCGTAACCAGAACAACGGAAGCATAGATATGGAAAAATTATAGCCGTGCTGGTGCACAAAGGCATGCGATTTAGTGCACCAAGGTACTCTCCGCAGTTAGATTTTGCTTGTGAAGATAAGGCGTAACCCTGCCAGATCAACGAATTGCCAGCTTCCGGTACTTCTCCGCTGCCGCCTCTGACGAGATATGGGTGTAATAGACCTCTTTCAAGAAGTACGGCTTGGCCTTCTGAGCCATGATGGGGAGAATCTCAATGTGCCAGTGATAGTCCTCATCCACGGTCTTCCAGTACTGCAGAATGTTCGATTTCTGATAGGTATTGGGGACCGTGTGCAGCACCAGGTGAAATGATTCAGAGATGCTCATCACGCGCTGCAGCGTGCGGCGGATCAGCGCCGCCAGTTCGCTCAGATGCCCTGCCTTGGAAGTAACCGAACGCTCAAAAGACGATTCATGCTTCCGCGGCATGATCCAGATTTCATACGGCACACGCGAGGCAAATGGGCAGAGCGAAATGTAGTTCGCCTGCGCCTCCACAATACGAACGTTTGCGCGAAGCTCCTGCAACAATGTGTCACAAAAAACGCAGCGCTCTTTATCCAGATAGTAGTCGCGCGAGGCCCGCAGCTCATAAAGTACGCGCCGCGGAACGAACGTGGTGGCCGTGAGCTCGGTCACAGGATGGTCAAACTCCTGCCCCGCTGCCGCACCATGATTCTTGAACATGGTTACGTACTTGAAACGAAGATCGCGCTTGAGGTCCTGAATGCGCTGCGCTGCAAGCTGCAGGAACTGCAAAATCTCAGCGTCAGAGGACTGCCACAGTTCAATATCATGCCGGATACTCTGCACCAGCACCTCATGCGCGCCCACAGTATTCATCGCGTCATAGATGCCTTCCGCATGGCGATGCGGTTCGCCCTCAATGCGATACAGCGGCGAAGGATGCACCATCGCCATAACCGGGCCGGCGCCGTGGTCCACCGAATTCAATGTGGCAATCACCTGCGGAGCAGTCTGCGATCCGGGGCAGAACGGGCAATAGCCCGGCTGCGGCTGGCGCTCCACGTCATCGCCGACGATCACCCACGAGCGTGTAATTGGATCTTTGCGCAGTTCCATGTGCTCTTCTAGGAAAACAGAGGCAGGCAGGGATGGTCAATAGAGTGCCAACTTAGGTCGATCATTTATCCTCGTTTGGCACAGCCCTCGATTGTCTTGTCCTAATCCCTTTCCCGGTACCATCCCGAACCGGAGCCAGAATTCTATTTACGGCTGTCTGGCTCTTTCTTCGGGACGGGTGAGGGATCGGCTCCGATGCTCTTCAGGGCTGCCCGATCCCACCGTAGATGACATCGTCGAGGCCCCTACCCCCTCCCTGGGTCATCCCAGATTGGCGTGCACTTCAGAGGCTCGATCCCATATCATCCCAGATTGGCGTGCGCTTGAGTGATATATTCCGAATTGGCGCAGGATTGAATGGGGCAAATGCTCCGATCTCCCGATCACAAAGATGATCCGATTCACCAGACCACCCGATGCCACTACCCCACCCTGGGTAAGAGCGCTTTTAATGAAAACAAAAGCTTTATTTGATTCGACCGAACGGTCACCGAACGGTCGAAGCTCTGCTTTCTGTGATCTTCTCACTTGCAATTTGGCTGAATGCTGCTTGCTGATTTTCAAAGAACATTGCCACGCGCCCGCCTGAGCAGCCTTCGCAATATATCGTATTTTGTTCGCTTTTGTCAAGCCAAAAATATCCGGCGCGCAAAAGCCCAGGTATCTTGACACGACCAGTGCGGCCCCTCACAATATCGGCAGTTTGGATCCCGAGGAGCGGGAAAAGATGTCCAAGTACATTCTCTCAGTCTCTTACGATGTAAGTCTGCTTGCCACCCGCAAAATGCTGCTTGAGCAGAAAGGCTATGCCGTGGTGAATGCGCTTGGGTTTAGCAAAGCCCTTGCGTCTTGCCGCGAGGGTGGGTTTGATCTGTTCATCCTGGGCCATTCAATTCCCTACGATGACAAACTGGCATTGATAGAGTCGTTTCGCGCCAACTCTTCTGGCCCCATCCTGTCTCTTGAGCGTCACGGCGAAGACGTTGTGCCATGCGATTTTCACGCATCGCCGGATGATCCCGTAACATTCTTGGAAACAGTAGATAACATCCTTGCCCAACGGGAAACCACAGCAAAGACAAGATTGGCCCATTAACGGCCCCCCGGCGGCGCCAGCTGACTTCGCCCTACCGTGTGGCCCTGCGGCTCTCAACCTGGATTCCAAAAGGATTTACCTGCTCGCTTGCTGAAAGTCCTGCCAAAAAAGTTATAATCCGCTCACCAGCCGGAAAGTTGTCTAATGACCGAACCCTCAACGCCCCTGATGCGGCAGTATGCCGCCATCAAGAAGCAGCATCCCAATGCCCTGCTCTTCTTCCGCCTGGGCGACTTCTACGAGCTTTTTTTCGATGATGCCGTTGTCGCGGCACGCGAGCTGCAGATTACTCTGACCTCGCGCAACAAGGAAAAAGACCAAGCCATTCCCATGTGTGGCGTCCCTTATCACGCAGCGGAGAATTATCTTTCCAAGCTGCTGCGCAAGGGTTTCAGAGTCGCGATCTGCGAGCAGATGGAAGATCCCAGGCTGGCGAAGAAGCTCGTCCGCCGCGAAGTTACGCGGGTACTCACGCCGGGGACGGCGATTGATTCAAGCGTCGGCTCGGAAGAGAACAATTTTCTGGCGGCGCTGGCGCGGGCGTCGGGCGCCGTGGGACTGGCCGCGCTTGATCTTTCTACGGGCGAATTTCGCGCCACGGAATTTCGCGGTCCCGAGGCGGAGCGGCGGGTGGTGGAAGAGCTGCAGCAGTTGCGGCCCCGAGAAGTTCTTTATCCGTCTTCCCTGCCGTTGTTTGATCGTGCACCGACGAATACTGCGACGGCAATAGATCATCAAATTCAATCTGATACAGAACAAATAAAAAGTACAACTTCAAGCATTCAGCAACCCGGTGAACGCGCGCGCTTCACGGAAACGCCTCTTGAGGACTGGGTCTTCTCGCCGGATTATGCTGTGCCGCTGCTGGAAAACAAATTGGGCGTGCTCTCGCTGGAGGGCTTCGGGCTCCAGGGCCGTCCCGCTGCGGCGACGGCAGCAGGGGCAATCCTGCATTATGTCCGCTCCACGCAGCGAGGCACGCTGGAGCACGTGGACCGCATCGGCTTTTACGATCGCCAGGAATATCTGGTGCTGGACGCCGTCACGGTGCGCAATCTGAAGCTGGTTGAACCGCTCTTTGCCAATACCGGCACCGAGGTTACGCTCTTTCGCGCGCTAGATGCCACGCTCACGCCGATGGGCAAGCGCCTGCTGCGCTCATGGATGCTGCGGCCCTCAATCGACATCACGGAAATCAACGAGCGGCTGGACGCAGTTGAAGCAGGAGTAAAAGAATTTGTCGCCCGCGAGGAGCTGCGGCGTGCTCTCGAAGGCGTGCTCGACATTGAGCGGCTGCTGAGCCGCGTAACGCTGGAGACCGCCAATCCACGCGACGTGCTAGCGCTGTGCGCCAGCCTGAACCGCATCCCGCGGATCAAGACGGCCCTCGGCAGGCTGAACGCGGCGCGTTTAACAGAACTCAATTCCCTGCTCGATGAGATGGCTGACCTGCGCGAGCGGATCGAAAAGACGATTGTGGCTGAGCCTCCACTCACGCTCGCCGATGGCGGCGTGATTCAGCCGGATGTCGATAGAGAGCTGGACGAGCTGCGCAGCCTGAGCCGCAATTCCAAGCAATACATCGCGCAGATTGAAGACCGCGAGCGGAAGCGCACCGGCATTGGCTCGCTGAAGGTGAAGTTCAATTCTGTTTTTGGTTACTACATTGAGATAAGCAAGGCCAACCTGCACCACGCGCCAACCGACTATGAGCGCAAGCAGACGCTGGTGAACGCTGAGCGGTTCACTACGCCGGAACTCAAAGAATACGAAGCCAAGGTTCTGGACGCGCAGGAGAAGATTGTCGAAATTGAGCGGCGGTTGTTTACCGAGCTGCGCACGGCGATAGCTGCGGAGGCCAAGCGCATCCGGCAGACATCGTTGGCGCTGGCGGAGGTGGATGTACTGGCCTCGCTGGCGTTCATCGCGCAGAATCGCGGGTACTGCCGCCCGCAATTTGCTGCGGATTCAGGCGAGCTGGAGATCATCGAGGGCAGGCATCCGGTGCTGGAGCAGCTGGAGCTCACGGGCAGCAATGACCGCTTTGTGCCGAACGATCTCTATCTCAACTCGGCCAGCCACAGTATTCTGCTGATCACTGGCCCAAACATGGGCGGCAAATCAACCTATCTGCGGCAGACCGCGCTCACGGTCTTGATGGCGCAGATGGGCGGCTTTGTGCCGGCACGCTCGGCGCGGCTGCCGGTGGTGGACCGGATATTCACCCGCATCGGCGCCAGTGACAACCTGGCCCGCGGCCGCTCGACATTCATGGTCGAGATGACTGAGACGGCGGCGATCCTGAACACTGCTACTCCACGATCACTGATTTTGCTCGACGAAATTGGCCGCGGCACTGCGACATATGACGGCCTGGCGATTGCCTGGGCGGTGGTTGAATACATTCACTCCACCAGCCGCGCCAAGACGCTCTTTGCCACGCACTACCACGAGCTCACGGAGCTTGATCGGCTTCCAGGCGTGAAGAATTTTCATGTTTCAGTGAAGGAGAATGCCGGCGGCATTGTCTTCCTGCGCAAAGTTGAGCCTGGCCCAGCCGATCGCAGCTACGGAATTGAGGTCGCAAAGCTGGCGGGGCTTCCGGCTGAAGTAGTGGTCCGCGCACGCGAGGTGCTGCACGAGCATGAAAACGCCGAGCACCAGGCTACTGAGCATCTTTCTCCCGGCGCAGGCAAGCCCGAACCGCAGCTGCAGTTGACGATGTTTACTCCGCTCTCGCAGAAGATCGTGGACCGGCTGCGCGAGGCGGACTTGAATAACCTTACGCCGATTGAAGCGCTAAACCTGCTCAACGAGATGAAAAAGCAGCTCTAGTGTCTGTGCATGCTTCTTTTTAATTTCTTCCGTCACAGGCAAGAGTGCTGTGCCACATATCAACTTTCCCGTGCTGTTACCCACGCCACCTCAGTCGGATCAGCCAGCGGATATCCTAGTTCCTTCCAGGCTGCAAAGCCGCCTTCAAGTGGACGCACGCGCTTGATCCCCAGCTTTTGCAGTTGCTGTGCCACACGGGCACTGGTGGCTTCATTGGGTCAAGTACAGTACAGAATGATCTCTTCGTCTTTTGGCAAGGTGTTGGCGCGGCTGGTGACCTCCTTCGGCAGCACGCGTATTGCTCCGGGAAGGGTTCGCGGATCGCTGACTGAGTCAAGCGGATGGCGCAGATCAAGGATCACCATGGGTTCACCCGCTTCCAGCATGTGCTTGACCTCAGCAGGCGAGATGCGAGATTTGTACAGCTCGTTGAGAAAGCGCCGGCGCTGAATGTACTTCACGCCAACGTTCGCAGCCAGCGCGGCCAGGCTGGCTTCAAAGATCACCGGAGCAACAGCCGAAGCAACATGTATGTGCTCGACCGGCAGATAGCCCAGGAGCATCAGAGCGACAATCCAGAGAGCGGAGCCCGCAAGGTTGGTGAGGAAGAAATGCTCGCGCTCAATGCCGGAAAGGCCAGCAACGGCTGGAACCACATGAGAGACGCCCGGCAGCCACTTGGAAAACAGCAGCGTGCGGTTGGAACTCTTTTCAAAAAAGAGCCTGGAGCGGCGGACGCAGCTATCAGGCTCGAAGGAGATACGGCAGAGCGTGGAGAGCACTGAGCTCCCCTTTTTGCGGCCAAGTTCGTACCAGAGCGTATCGCCGACGATGCTGGCGGCCAGCGCTATCCAGAGCGCAAGATCGAAGCGCATCTGTCCGCTGGCGGCAAGCGCGCCGGCGGCAACCAGCACAGGTGATAGCAGCAGGGGCGCTCCAATGCGCTCCAATAACGCGGAGCTCAGGAGTACAAAGTAAGGATGGCCTACCAGCAGTTGCAGTATGGACTTCACCGCGGGGTCCTTTCTGATTTCAGTTTAAAAGATGCAGCTCTGTCGGCATTTTAGATAATCTAGAGGCTCGGGAGATTCCTGGTGCTGAAAATATTTGCGCTCATCGCCGGCTTACTGCTCGTTTTGATGGTGCTGTGGGAGACGTTTGAGACCATTGTGCTTCCCCGCAGAGTGACACGGCAGTTCCGGCTGACCCGATATTTTTACCGCATGACATGGAAGCCGTGGGCAGCCCTGGCCGCAATGCGCAGGACTAAGAAAAAGCGCGATTCCATGCTCAGCTACTATGGCCCGCTGTCATTGCTTCTGCTTTTGGCTTTCTGGGCCTTCACCCTGGTTTTTGGCTTTGGCCTGCTTCATTACGGTCTGCATGACAAGATGAACGGCACGCTCTTCCGCAGCGATTTTGGGAACGCGGTGTATTTCAGCGGCACAACGCTGTTCACCCTCGGCCTGGGCGACGTGGCGCCGGCTTCACCGATGGGACGGTTCGTGACCGTGCTGGAAGGTGGAATCGGATTCGGATTTCTGGCCCTGGTGATCGGATACCTGCCGGTGCTCTATCAATCATTTTCCCGCCGCGAAGTTACGATTTCCCTGCTTGACGCCCGCGCGGGCTCGCCCCCGACCGCGGTTGAGCTATTCCGGCGGCAAAGCGGCGCACATGGTATGGAGGCGCTTACGGAATTGCTGGAGCATTGGGAGCAATGGTCGGCGGAGCTGATGGAGAGCCATCTTTCGTATCCGGTGCTGGCTTATTTCCGCTCGCAGCACGATAACCAATCCTGGATCGCATCATTGACCGCGATCCTTGACGTATGCACGCTGGCGATGGTGGGCCTGGAAGGCATGTGCCAGTACCAGGCACGCATGACCTTTGCTATGGCGAGGCACGCATTGGTTGATCTAAGCCAGGTATTCGGCGCTCCACCGGAGAAAGATGGACGAGTTGATCGCCTGCCTCCCGAGACTTTGGCTGCGTTGCGCCGCGCGCTTGCAGCTGCAGGCTTCATTCTGGCAGATGGCGAGGCAGCAACAACCGAGTTGAATCGGCTGCGAAAGCTGTACGAGCCTTATGCGTTTTCCCTGGCCAATTATCTGCGCCTGGATCTGCCCCCATGGATCAAAACCGATACTGGAAAGGACAACTGGCAAACCACTGCCTGGGCCGCCCAGGCACAGCGCGCAGCCGGAGCGGCGCAGGATGACCATGGGTGAAGGGGTGCTCCCGAGCACAAGCTCGATCTGAAATCCCGAGCGCAGCGAGGGATCTCTATCGAAATCCCAGAATGAGAGCTGACAGGAACAGAGATATCAGGAATTTCAGAACGTGTTCACTGCATCGCTATTTCTGCTTCTTCAACCGCAGCTTTCATTTTGCGGCTCATTCTATCGCCTAGTTGAAGCAGCGTTATAACAATTGGCTGACCTCCCCAAACCGGTGACATCATTGTAGAGATAGTGATCCCTCCCTTCGCAAAGAACGCTCAGGATCGGGATTTCAGAAAGAGTCGGGATACAGAAAAATATGCTCACCACGCCCATCGACATCATTGCCCATATCGAAGCCGCGCGCCGGCCACTGCGCCCGGAAGAGTGTGCACTTGCCGTCATTGATATTCAGGAGAAGCTGCTGCCGCCGATCTTTGAAAAAGAACGTCTGGTGCGGAATGCGCAACTGCTTGTGCGGCTGGCGGACATTCTGTCTTTGCCGATCATCGTGAGCACGCAATACCAAAAGGGATTAGGAAAGACGATTGATGAGATCAGCTCGCTCCTGCCGGAAGTGAAAACCGTGGACAAACTGGAGTTCGGCTGCTTTGGCAATGGGGAATACTGCTCGACGGTTGCTGGTTTGGCGAACCGGAACACGCTGCTGTTGTGCGGGATGGAGAGCCACATTTGCGTGATGCAGACCGCGCTGGGCGCCTTAAACCAGGGCTTGAACGTTCATGTCGCCGCGGACGCGGTGAGTTCCAGAGCCGAATTCAATTGGAAGGTTGGATTGAACCGCATGCAGGCTGCTGGCGCGGTGATCTCTTCCACCGAGATGATGATCTACGAGCTGTTGGGCAAATCAGGTACGCCTGCGTTTAAAGAGATGCTGAAGCACTTAAAGTAATAAATAAACACCGCCGCAGATTTACGCAGATGAAACGCAGATCAGCATGGGGTTAAAGAGCAATCCGATCTGCGTTATTCTGCGTTTATCTTGCGGCGAATGCCCTATACCTTCTGCACGGCCTGCACTAAATTCGTCAGGCTGGCTTTCGCGTCTCCGTAGAGCATGCCGGTAACAGGTTTGAAGAAGAGCGGATTCTCCAAGCCGGAAAAGCCTTTTCCCTTCCCGCGTTTTAGAACCACAACGGATTTTGCCTTATCCACTTCAATGATGGGCATTCCAGCAATTAAGCTCTTGGGATTGTCGCGCGCATCGGGATTGACTACATCATTCGCGCCGATCACCACGGCTACGTCGGTCGCCGGCATCTCGGGGTTGATCTGCTCCATTTCATAGAGCGACGAATACGGCACATTGGCTTCAGCAAGCAGCACGTTCATGTGTCCCGGCATGCGGCCGGCGACAGGATGAATCGCGTATTTTACTGAGACTCCGCGCTCTTCCAGAAGATTGCCTAGCTCGCGCACGGCGTGCTGCGCCTGTGCTGTGGCCATGCCGTATCCCGGGACAAAGACCACCTGGTTGGCATAGGCAAGCTGCACAGCAACGTCGTCCAAGCCAACTTCGCGCATGGTTCCGGAGACACTTGTTTCTGCTGTGACCGGCGCACCGAAACCACCAAAGAGCACGTTTGTCATTGAGCGGTTCATGGCGCGGCACATCAGAATGGAGAGGATAAAGCCGGAGAAGCCGTC
>CAZISB010000012.1:0-117844 GCA_964541925.1 uncultured Acidobacteriaceae bacterium
TGGGTATCTAGAAAAATCTAAGTGATTGAAAATATGGTGGAGCTAGTCGGGATCGAACCGACGACCTCATCGTTGCGAACGATGCGCTCTCCCAGCTGAGCTATAGCCCCACGCGCGTGAGAAGACTTGCTGCATAGATTTTACCAGCGTTGGGCAGCACGGCAAAATCTCAGCATTGACCTGGCTCAAGATCGGTAAAACAGGAGCAGCACAGGTTTACTTCGCCATCGGCCTGCCGATCATTCGCGCCACCAGATCAGGGAAGAGGCGTTTCAGATAGACGAGCGTCTTCTCCCGGGGAGCGGCGACAACGATTTCCTTCTCTTTACGCGCGACGCCACGCAATATCTGCCGCGCACATTCTTCCACCGGCATGCCCTGGGCCAGTTCAGAATCCATTTTGGCGTGGCGGTGGCCGTCGCCACGAAGGGCGGAGAGGCTGATCTGGGTGCGAATGTATCCTGGGCAAACCATGGTTACATGCACGCCATTGCGCTCTTCTTCGGCGCGCAAGGCCTCAAAGAATCCATGGAGAGCGAACTTGCTGGCCGAATATCCGGAGCGCATGGGCACACCGATCTTTCCGGCAACGCTTGAGATCACCACAATATGCCCGTTCTTCTGCGCCAGCATGGAAGGCAGCACGGCGCGGGCTATCGCTTCAGGTGCGAAGAAGTTGACTTCCATCAGGCGGCGATAGACGCTTTCATCGGTTTCACGGGTGCGTGAACGCTGGGTGATGCCGGCATTGAGCACCAGAATATCGAGCCCGTTAAATGCTTCAAGCGCTAAACGTGTAATCTCTGGCAGAGACTGCGTATCAGTCACGTCGAAAGGAAGAACACGCGTCTGGTCTTCGCCGCCGCATGCGGCCTGCACGCGTTTAAGTTCGTCTTCACGCCGGGCAGAGAGAACCAGCTTTGCTCCAGCGTGATGAAAAGCATGGGCCAGCGCTTCACCAATGCCGGAAGAGGCTCCGGTGATCCAGATGCGCTGATCGCGAAAGTTCATACGTTTAGAAGTTGTTGCTGCACTGCGCGTAGAACTTCTTCAAGCCGCGCGGCGTTTGCTGCGTTCTCAGGCAGGCCACCCTGCGCCAGATCGGCTGAGCCTCCGCCGCGTCCGCCGAGCTGCGCCATAGCCCCTTTCATGAGCTGCCCCATGTTGGACTTTTGCCCCGGACTCTGCGCGAAGACCAGCGTAGGCTGTCCGGCAAGTGAGCCGAGCAAGGCAACAACGTTGCTCTGAGACGCAGTCAGCTTCTGCGCCAGCAATTTGATGAAAAGCGCATCACGCTCAGCAAAGACATGGGTGATGATGCGGGGCGAGCCTGAAGATTGCGCCAGCATTCGCTCAGCCTGAAATTCCGCCAGCTCTTCCAGCAGCTTGTGCTGCGCCTTGCCGGCGGCTTTGGCTTCTGCCAGCGACTTGCGAATCTGCTCCGGCACATCGTAGATGTGGCTGGAATAGAGAGCGGCAGCTTCGGTAAGCGTGGAGTAGTCGCGTCGAGCAGTATTTACCGCGCGCAGCCCGCAGACAAACTCCACGCGCATGCCTTGTTTTACCTTTTCGATCTTGCGCAGCAGAATGCTGCCGATCTGGCCTGTGGCGCGCACGTGGGTACCGCCGCAGGCAGTCAGGTCAAAGTTTGAAATGTTAATCAGCCGCAAATCGCCTGTCTGTTTCGGAGGAAGCTTTCGCAAACCAAGCTGCCGAGCCTCTTCCAGCGGCACAAAGCGAATGCTTACCGGACGGTCTTCAGCAATGACTTCATTGGCCAGCAACTCAGCTTTTTGCGCCTGGGCGATGGTTAGTCCCGCAGTTTCAAGATCGATTGTGCAGCTCTCTTCGCCCATGTGAAAGCTGACCGTCGGCATGTTGAAGAGCTGGATAAACGCAGCAGAGAGCACATGCTGTCCAGAGTGCTGCTGTATGTGGTCGCGGCGGCGCGCGGAATCAATGGCGCCACGTACCGCTGTTCCCGCGGGCAATGGCTTCGCGGCAAAGTGAAGAATGCGTCCACCGTCCTCGTCTGCAACTTCGGTAATGGTGATCTGCTGGTCTCCGTACATCAGCATGCCAGTATCGTGCACCTGGCCTCCACTGGTGGGATAAAACGCGGTGCGGTCCAGCACAATGGCATTGCGTCCATCGCGCTCGAGAGATTCAAGCACGCGAGCGTCAAAGTGATAGAGGAAAGAGTCGTGGTAGTAGAGCCGTTCGGTCATACGGATACATTCTGCTCCGGCTGCGCCGCGCTGATCTTCAACGCCTCGGCAATCACGTCAATGTATTTCAGTCCGGAGCCGGTGTTAAACAGCACAACTTTGTCCGTGGATTTGAGGAAGCCTTCTCGCACCAGCCGCTGATATGCAGGCAGGCACGCGGCGCCTTCTGGCGAAGCAAACAGCCCTTCTCGGCTGGCCCATTCTTTCACCCCGGCAAAAATTTCGGCGTCATCAACCGCAACAGCCGTGCCGCCGCTTTGCTTGAGGATGTCGAGGATGATGTAGTCGGCATAAGGTTTTGGCACGCGCAGGCCAGCAGCTCCTGTATGCGCGTTCTGCCACATCTCGGCTGTTGTCTTGTGCTCGTTCCATGCCTTCACCACCGGCGCGCAGCCTGCGGCCTGCACAGTGATCATCTTCGGACGCTTCTTCCCAATCCAGCCAAGCTGCTCCATCTCGTCAAAGGCCTTCCACATACCGATCAGCCCCACGCCTCCGCCCGTCGGATAGAAGATTGCATCTGGCAACTCCCAGTTGAGCTGCTCGGCCGCCTCATAACCCATGGTCTTCTTGCCTTCCACGCGGAATGGCTCTTTCAGAGTCGAAATATCAAACCAGCCCTCAGCCTGCTTGCGTTCGTTCACGATTTTCGCGCAGTCGGAGATCAGTCCATCCACCAGCGTCACCTGCGCGCCGTAAGATTCACATTCCACAAAGTTGGCGAGCGGAACATCCTTGGGCATAAAGATGTGGGCCTCAATGCCGGCAGCCGCACAATACGCTGCAAGCGCGCTTGCAGCGTTTCCGGCGGAAGGCACCGCCAGCTTCTTCAACCCATACTGCTTTGCCATGGTCACGGCGGCGCAGAGGCCGCGGGCCTTGAATGATCCCGTGGGATTCAGCCCTTCATCCTTTATATAGACATTCGGATTCTCGCGGCTGCGGAGCATCGGAGTAAAGCCCTCGCCCAGAGTCACAGGCGAGTCACCGGGAAGCACCTCATGGTAGCGCCACATATTGGCGGGCCGTCCGCGCAGAGAGTCAGGCGTGAACTTGCCTTTCAGCGCAGCAAGATCAAAGCGGACATACAGTGAGCCGCCATCTTTGGGGCAAATTGTCTGCGGGCGAGTGGGATCAATGTGGTCTTTGCACTTGGAGCATTCAAGGTAAGCGATTTGGGCCATGCAGCAAGTTTAGCAAACGCGTTATTGGTGATATCTCTTCTCGCCCGCGGGAATTGCCATCTGCAACCGGTTTCCCGGCGTAGGCAGTGGGCACGTAGCGTAAGGATTGTAGGCGCAGGGAGGATTGTAAGCGCGGTTGAAATCCAGATCTATCTTCCCGTTTGCAGGCGGAGCAGCATCCAGGAATCGCGCGGCCTGGTAGGTATCCTTCCTGCTGGTGAGATCGCGGAAGACAATAAAGAGGCTGCCGTCGGTGTCCTGTTCCGCGTCTAATTTGTATTCTTTGCCTTGGAAGGTAAAGGTGACGTAACCGGCCATGAACGTGAAGTCATGTTCGCCGAGTATCGTGTCAATCTGCATCTGTCGCGGCGAAGGATAAGGCACAAACTGCGCTGTGAAATGGTATCTGGGATCAACCGGGAACCAGTTTAGCCCCTTGAACTCGTGGCGCAACTTGCTGTTCTTGTCTTTCAGGCGAATACCAAACCGCTGCGCTGTTCGATGCACAAAGAATGTCAGATCGCCGATCACCATGCGATCCTCTTTCGAGTCCGGGCGCAGCTCTGCGGTTTCAACAGGCTTGCCGCCCATTGTGATAGGCACGCCCGGATTCACATGCACCACAATCTTGCCGCCCTGAAGATCAAAATGGCCGGCTTTGGCGGGAACCGGCGCAGGCAAAACAACATCATTGCTGGGCGCTGATCCAAAGCTGTTCTCGCCTTCATGAAGCCAGAAAAGTCCGGAGACGGTGAGCCAGCCATCGTCAGCCTTGAGCTTTGCCTCATAGTTCTGCCGCCACTGCTCCGTTGCCTTGCGATACGAAGTCTCGTCTGAGGCTCCAAAGCAAGGCGTAAATAGCAATGCTAGAAACAGGCTGGCTCGAGCAATGGCGTTCATGGGCTTACTTCTTCTTTTCTGCCCCAGCTTCCTGCAATGACTTGGGATCAGAAAGATTCCTGGGTGAAGCCTTCTGCAGAGTGCTCACCATGAGCTGGCCTGCTTTCGGCGTCCCTACTTTATGGCCAATCACCACGTCGCGTGCAGACACTTTGCGTCCGTAAACTTTTTCAGTAGCGCTGTTGTCGGGACGAAGAGTTGAGCCATCGAGTGAGATTCCGGCAAAGAGCCCGCGCGAACGTGAGTAGGTGAGGATCTCGGCGTGCATCATGACATCGGTTGCCGCCTGAGCATCACGCCCTTTGGGCCCTGCAGCGGCTGCAGCATCAGCGCCGAGCTTGACTTTGCTGCGGAGAATGGAATCAATGCCTTTGGGATTCACTACCAGCAACACAAAGTCCGTGGCCTGGCCGCCAAGTTGAAACCCAATATTGCCGCCCTCAAGCGCAACCATTGCCGGCGGGCCCCAGGGACCGGTGAAGGTCTGCCCGCCACGGCACGTCATGGCGCCGCGGCCATAATTGCCCCCAACGCCAATGGCGAACTTTTTCACTGAAGGGATCACGATTACGCACTCAGACTTGTCCAGGACTGTTTTGGGGATGTTGTCCGGAATATTGAGAATCTCCATCAAGACTTCTCCTGCGTGGCGCAGACGGTCGGCCTCATGCTCCTGTGCCACAAGCGTGGCGGAAGTCCCAAGTGCAATCAACATGAGCGCAAAGAATTTTTTCATCATCCCCTCATTTCCGTTCCAAATCAGAACTGCAGTCCAAAGCAATCATGTAAACTGTATCACTTTCGGAGGCTATGTATGCGTGTCCTGACTGCGCGGATAGTGCTTGCTCTTATGATTGTCGCGGCTGTCTCAACCGCTCAAGCCCGCGTGGTGCGGGTTGAGATCGCTTCGCGCACCGATATCGAAAATGGCAAGCCCTACGGGCCTGCAGGCGCGTATGAAAAGATCATCGGCCGGGTATTCTTTGCCGTCGATCCGTCAAATCCGCACAATCGCCAGATTGCGGATCTGGATAAAGCTCCGCGCAACACGCAGGGAGAAGTCGAGTTTTCTGCCGACCTTTATCTGCTTAAGCCAAAGGAGATGAGCAAAGGAAACGGGGCAGTGCTGTTTGAGGTATCCAATCGCGGCGGGCGTGGAATCGTCTTTTTGGCTAATGGGCGAGAAGGCGAATTTGGCGACGGCTTTCTCATGCGCCAGGGATACACAATCGCCTGGGTAGGCTGGGAGTTTGACATTTCAGATCAGCCGCCGGGACGGCTCAAATTTTCTGCGCCGGTCGCGCATGAGGCTGACGGAAAAGCAATCCATGGGCTGGTACGGACTGATTTCACGCCATCAGAAAAGCGCGATGACATGCCGCTCGGTCACATCCTGCTGGGCCCGGATGGAGGAAAGAGCTATCCGGTAGATGATCCGCAGAGCGACAAAAACGTCCTGACTGTGCGCGAAACGCCAACGGGAGCGCGAAAGACAATTCCACGCACTGACTGGAGCTTTGCCCACGTGGTGCAGGGGCAGCTCACGCCTGATCCGCACTTTGTGCATCTGAACAGCGGTTTTGTTCCCGGCAAAATTTATGAACTGGTTTATACTGCCAAAGATCCTGCGGTGGTTGGAGTCGGCTTAGCGGCGGTCCGCGATTTTCTTTCCTACTTGAAATACGATCCACAGGCGACCGCGCCGGTGAAGCGCGCCTATGCTGTGGGAATTTCACAGAGCGGACGCTTCCTCCGGCACTTCCTGTATCAGGATTTCAATGCCGATGAGCAGGGCCGGCAGGTGATGGACGGAGTGATTGCGCATGTAGCCGGCGCGGGGCGGGGAAGTTTCAATCATCGTTTTGCGCAGCCATCACGAGACGCGCAGCCGATGTCCAGCTTGTTCTTCCCGACAGACCTGTTTCCATTTACTGACCTGCCTGAAAAAGATCCAGAGACGCAGGCAACGGCAGGTTTGCTTGATTCCACTCTCCACTCCCACACCGCTCCCAAAATTTTCTATACCAATACCTCCTATGAATACTGGGGACGAGCAGCGTCATTGATTCACACCACAGCGGATGGTGCAAAAGATGCTCCCATCGCGTCGAACACCCGAATTTATTTTCTCTCTGGACTGCAGCACTTCACTGGAGCATTTCCGCCGCAGAAGTCCGCGCAAGGCAATTCAGACTACACGACGCAGCAGCGGCACAATCCCAATCCTATTCAGTGGTACTGGCGCGCGCTGATTACAGATATGAATGAGTGGGTGAAGGACGGCAAGGAGCCGCCGCCGAGTGCTTATCCTAAAATTGCAGATAAAACTCTGGTTCCGCTGAGCGGCTGGAAATTCCCCAAAATCCCAGAAGTTAACACGCCGCATGAGGTGAGTCTGGCGTACCACCTGGATTTTGAGGTGAGATTCGCACGTGTGGATCTCAGCAGCGCGGACGGCATGGGGGCAGAACAGAAAATTGCAATCGAGCCGCCGCGCGTGGGCACGCCATTCTCAGTGCTGGTGCCTCAAAGCGATGCTGACGGAAACGATCTCGGCGGCGTGCGCCTGCCGGAATTGCAAGTGCCGCTTGCGACCTACACCGGATGGAACCTGCGCGATCCGAGCATCGGCGCGCCAGACCAGCGTGTGAGCTTTCTTGGCTCATGGATTCCATTTGCCAAGACTGCTGAAGAGAGAAAAAAGTCAGGCGATCCACGGCTCACGATTGCGGAAAGATATTCCTCCCAGGACGACTACATGAAGAAATTTGAGCAAGCAGCCAAAAAGCTTGTTGAGCAGCGCTTCTTTTTGCAGGAAGATCTGCCGGCAGTTCTGGAACGCGGCAAACTGGAGTGGAAGACGATCGTACAGCAATAGCGCCACGGTTAAGTTTTGTAAAAACCACACTTTCTGCAAATCGATTAGCCTGCAAATTTTGTACAGGCACCCAATGTTTGCGATATTATTCGCGGTCACCTTTCCTTTATCCGCAGGAGCACACCCTATGAAAACAGCACTCAAGATGGTCGTAGTTTTGGTCCTTACGCTCGGTCTGGCCGGCCTGCTTATGGCGCAGTCCAAGAGCGGAGACCGCTCGAAAAGGTCGTCCGGTACAAATGCGGCTGAGCCCAAGACCGGCTCGGACAAGAAAGTTGCATCTGAGGAGAAAGCCACCTCCACTCCGCGTACGAAGACGGAAGATGCCAGTCCAAAAGATCCGCTCGAAAATATGAAGTTCCGCAATCTCGGACCGGCCGTAGGCGGCGGGCGCGTCACAGCCGTTGTCGGTATTCCGGGGAAGCCCAATGTCTATTATGCGGGCGCGGCAGGAGGCGGCGTGTTCATGACTCAGGATGGCGGCCTCTCCTGGAAGCCAATTTTCGAGAAAGAGTCCACGGCCTCCATCGGCGCAATTGCACTGGCGCCCTCCAATCCCAATCTGATTTGGGTGGGAACCGGCGAGAAAAACATCCGTAATGATGTGATCACGGGCAAAGGTGTCTTTTTCTCCTCTGACGCGGGTGCGACCTGGCATCACATGGGGCTGCGCGACGCCGGACAGATTTCAAATATTGTGATCGATCCGAATGAGCCGAACGTAGTTTATGTCGGCGTGTTGGGGCATGCCTGGGGACCAAACGCCGAGCGCGGCGTCTTCCGCACAACTGACGGAGGTAAAACCTGGCAGAAAGTGCTCTTTGTGGATGAAGACACCGGCGTGAGCTCGCTGATCATGGATCCCGGCAACCCAATGGTGCTGTTCGCCGGCATGTGGCGTGTGCGGCGGTATCCCTGGGCGCTTGATTCCGGCGGTACCAGCGGCGGCATCTTTCGCTCCACCGATGGTGGCAATACCTGGAAGAAGCTGACGGAAGGGCTTCCCACTGAGGCAACGGGCCGAATCGGCTTGGGCGCAGCGCCCAGCAATCCTCGGCATATTTACGCGCTGGTTGAAAACAAAAAAGGCACGTTGTATGACACAACCGACCTCGGCGACCACTGGAAGATGGTGAGCAACAACCACAATCTGGCGGCGCGCGGATTTTACTTCAGCGAGCTCATGGTCGCGCCCAACGATGAGAGCAAGGTCTATTTCCTCTCATTCAACATCATGGTTTCTGAAGATGGCGGCAAGACAGCGCGCAGCACCTCGGCGCGCGTGCACGTTGACCATCACACGTTGTGGATCGATCCTGAAAATCCCAATCGGATGATCAATGGCAACGATGGCGGCGTTTACGTGAGCTCAGATGCCGGCCGCACGTGGCGCTATCTGGATAATCTTCCGATCGAACAGTTCTACTCGGTTGCCCAGGATGATGAAGAGCCTTATAACCTCTGCGGCGGCCTGCAGGACAACAACGGTTGGTGCGGGCCTTCAAACAGCCTGAGCCGCGGCGGCATCACCGGCTTTGAGTGGTACACCGTCACCGGTGGAGACGGTGAATATGTTGTTCCCGCGCGCGGCAAGGGCGTCCACCTGATCTATACCGACTCGCAGAACGGCTCAATCCAGCGCGTCAGCAATGAAAACGGTATGTCGAGCTTTATCCGGCCGTATCTGCATGGCGTACAGTCAATGAAGCCCTCAGAGCTCAAATATCGTTTCAATTGGACTTCGCCGATTGCAGTCTCAACCACCAATCCGAACGAAGTTTATCTCGGCGGCAACGTGCTCTTCCGCTCTACGGACGGCGGCAAGACGTGGACGCCGATCAGCCCAGACCTGACTCGCAATGACAAGACCAAGCAGCAGAGCAGCGGCGGGCCAATCTTCCTCGATCTGAGCGGCGCGGAGACCGTCGGCGCGATTCTTTCCATGTCCATCTCGCCCGTGGATCCAAAGACGATCTGGGTGGGGACCGACGATGGCGTGGTGCAGGTTACACACGATGGCGGACAGAACTGGACGAACGTCACCAAAAACATCGCGAACCTTCCCGAGTGGGGTCGCCTGCAGCAGATTGAAGCTTCTCCCAATGATGTAAACTCTGCGTACGTCGCGGTTGATTTCCACGAGGTTGAGAACAATAAGCCCTACGTTTTCAAAACGCATGATGGCGGAAAATCCTGGACCTCAATTTCAGCGGGGCTGCCGCAGGATGATCCTGCGCGCGTGGTGCGTGAAGACCCGAACCACAAATGTTTCCTGGTCCTGGGCACAGACACGGGCCTGTTCTATTCGAGCGATGAAGGCGCGCACTGGACACAGATCAAGAGCAACTTTCCCACGGTGCCGATTTATGACATCAAGTTCGTCAAGAAGTCGCATGACTTGGTAGTGGCCACGCACGGGCGCGGACTCTTTGTGCTGGATGACATTACTCCACTGGAAGAAAGCGGCGCGGAGCTGGCAAAGAGCGACTTCCATCTGTTCCCGATCTTGCAGGCCACCAACTGGCACAACTGGAGCAAGCATGGCTTCGCCAGCGGCGGATACGTCGCTCCCAATCCAATGAACGGCGCGGTGATTACTTACTGGTTGCCGAAGGAGATCAAACAAAACCAGGAGGCTGCTGGAGGAGCTGACCACCAAGCCGCAGGACCTCGCGCAGGTGGAGGCCCAGGCGGTCGCCGCCGGCCCGGCGAGACGCCGGTGAAGATCACCGTTACGGACAGCAATGGCCAGGTGGTGAAGACGCTCTTTGGAACCACCAAATATGGAATCAACCGTGTGGCCTGGAACCTGCGGTATGACGGGCCCAAACGGCTGAACTTCCTGCCGCCGCCTGAGGGAGCAGAAGAGGAATTCTTCTTCGATCCCAGCGCCGGACCGAACGCGTTGCCCGGCACGTACAAAGTCGCCGTGACGGTGAACGGAAAAACTGAGACGCAGACGGTGGAAGTTCAGACCGATCCACGCTTCAAGCTTGATCCTGCGGCCATGCAGGCTCAGTTGAAGCTGGGGCTTGAGCTGCGTGACGAGGTTTCCGCGCTGCATGAGGCGCTGAACCGGCTCAACAGCCTGCACAAGCAGATCGCCAGCTTGCAGGAGTTGTTGACCTCTGACGAAGGCCAGGAGGGCGGCGCAACGAACGCCTCCTACAAGCCCGTGCTGGACGAGGCCCGTGCGCTGGACAAGAAAATTCTTGCCATGCAGGAGCCGCTTTACAACAGTGAAATTCAGCAAGGCAGCCAGGACGATATTCACTACCTGCAGCGCTTCCAGAACCGTTTGCAGGGCGTGATGCGTGGCGTGATGGGCGGCTACTATGATGCGCCCAGCCCGCTCTTGATAGAAGAAGCAACTGAAGTTCGCAAAGAGCTGGAGACGCAGTTGGCGCAGGTGAACACTTTCCTGAACACAGAAGTTGCCAACTTCAACAAGAACGCCGTCCAGCACGGTGCAAGCACTCTGTTCGCAGGCGGGCCAATTCAGATCAAGTCCGGCGCGGGCGCAGCCTCAAGCGCCAGCTCAGGCAATCAGCTGGATGAAGACGATGATCAGGACTAAGCAAATCAGCTAGAAGCAATTTCAGGGCGTGGCCGATGAGGTCACGCCTTTTTTGTATTCAAAAAGGAATCTACTCTGCAGTCAATTTTTCTGCAGCATGGCGGCAAAGAACCCATCACAGGGATGCACGCCGGGTATTGTGCGCAAGAAATCTCCGCTGATAAGGCTCTCAGCATCCTGCCACGCCAGCTCTCCTGCCTGTTGCAGCCGCTTTAGCTCTTCCACAACCGGAACAAGGCGGAATTCAGAATTTCCTTTCAGACACGCTTCAACAACCTGCTCATTCTCTTCCGGCTCCAGCGAACAAGTCGAATAAACCAGCTTGCCGCCGGGTGCTACATGCCGCATCGCGGCTTTTAAGATTGCAATCTGCCGCGCCTGCAGGTCGCGGAGATCATCCAGCTTCAATCTCCACTTGATCTCAGGATTGCGCGCCAATGTGCCTGTACCAGAGCAGGGGACATCTGCGAGAACGCGGTCAAACTCGGCTGCTAACGGCAAAGCCAGTGCATCTGCCGTTACAACATGAACATTGCTCTGTGGGGCCATTCTCCGTAGCAGCCGCGCACGATGCGGATGCAGCTCTGCTGCGAAGATCTCGGCCTCGGGCAAGCGTGCGGCCATTGCGCCGGCCTTGCCTCCCGGAGCTGCGCAGCAATCCAGAATGCGCTTGCCCGCTCCGACGAGCGCGGCTACCAGTTGTGATCCTTCATCCTGAATGGCAATTTTGCCACTGCGAAAGAGCTGCGTTGCGGTAACATCGCCGCCGGCTACCAGCCGCGCGCTCTTCAGAAGTGCTCCCGGCGCAAGCCGAATGCCTTCGCTGACTAGAGCTTGCTCATCTTCAACCGTCGCCAGCCGTAACGCGGTCTCTGGGACACGTTGATCGTATTCGCAGATCAGCTTTGCTCGTTCGTAGCCAAAATTTTCTGTCCATCTATGTACCAGCCATTTCGGATGTGCAAGCGCTGTTGCAAGAGAATCAGCATCGGCCGCTGTAGAGGCATCTGGCGCAGCGCCGCTTTTTACTTTGCGCATTACCGCATTCACCAATCCAGCAGCGGAGGTCTTTTTTGCCTGCTTTACCAGTTCGACCGTCTCGCTAACGGCTGCGTGCGGCGGGATGCGGGTAAGAAATTGTTTTTGATAGACGCCCATCCGCAGAGCCGTCAGTACCTCAATGTCGAGTTTGCGGAATGGCGTGAAGCTCAAATAGGCAATGGTCTGGTCCAGGACTGAGCGCCAGCGCAGTACGCCCATCACAATCTCGGTTGCCAGGTTTCGATCGACTAGAGAAAGTTCGTCCAGAAGAGAAGAATGCAGCAGCTCAACTGCGTACGCTGACTCGCGCTCTACGCGCAGCAGAATGTTGAACGCTGCCTGTCGCGCCGGTGAAACCCCCATGGCTCAGCCCAGCCGCTCGCCCGCTGCCGGACGATAGCCGTTGATGAACTCGCGTGCGCTCATCGCCTTCTTGCCTTCAAGTTGCAGCGTGACCAACTGCAGGGTTGTGTTGCCGCTGCACACTACACATAAATGATCATTTTCTACAAAAAGCTCACCGGGAACTTTTTCCTGGTGCGCGCCTGCGGGAGCCACACTCACAAATTTCAGGTTCTTGCCACGAAATTGCGTGTAGGCTCCGGGCCAAGGCTGAAAGCCGCGCAAGCGGTTATGAATCTCCTGCGCTGTACGATTGAAATCCACCAGCCCATCTTCTTTTTTGAGAATCGGCGCGAGCGTTGCCCGCGAATGGTCTTGCGGTGTGGGCGTGACTTTGCTTTGCGCCAGACCATGCATTGTTTCCACCAGCAGGTCTGCGCCAAGCTCAGCCAGTCGAGGCGACAGAGTCACCGAAGTAGCTTGATCTTCGATTTCTATCTCACGCTGTTGCAAGATGTCGCCGGTATCCAATCCCTCATTGAGCAGCATCGTCGTCACGCCTGTAATCTTCTCGCCATTTGCGATCGCCCATTGGATCGGCGCGGCGCCGCGATACTTGGGCAAAAGCGATGCATGCACGTTGATGTTGCCGTAGCGAGGGAGCTCGAGCATCCACGGCGGAATGATGCGCCCGTAGCCAACCACGATGATCGCATCCGGGTTCAATTCCTTGAGCTGCGCCTGAAACTCTTCGTTCTTTTTGATCTTCTCCGGCTGGACGATTGGCAGGCCCAGCTTCAGCGCAGATTGCTTTACCGGCGGCGCTGCCAGCTCCATGCCCCGGCCCTGCGGACGGTCAGGTTGGGTAACTACAAGTTGAACATCGAATCCGGTTGCGGCCAGCCGCTCCAGTGATGGCACGGCGAACTGCGGTGTGCCGCAAAAGACCAGCTTCATGCCCACTGGCCGGTGCGCACCAGCTTTTTGATTTTGCGCTTGATCAGGTCGCGCTTCAGCCCGCTTACGTGGCTGATAAATAGCCGGCCGTTGAGATGGTCGGTTTCATGCAGCAGTGCGCGCGCAAGCAACTCTTCTCCAGTCTTTTCGAACCAATTGCCGTTCACATCCTGCGCGCGAACGGTAACGATGTTCGCTCGGGTCACATTCTCGCGAAAATCGGGCAGGCTCAGGCAGCCTTCCTGGCTGGTCTGCTTGCCTTCCCGGTGAATGATCTCCGGATTCACCAGCACCAGCTTGGCATCCGGATCTTCTTTGAAGGTAACGTCAATTACCGCCAGGCGCTTGCTGATGCCGATCTGCGGAGCCGCCAGTCCCACCCCGTGAGCTGCGTACATTGATTCAAACATGTCTTCCACCAGCTTCTTCAGGTCGTCATTAAATTCTGTAACAGGTTCAGCCGGTGTTTCCAGCACCGGGTTGCCGTACAACACAATTGGATAGATCATTCGCTTCTGCTAGAACTCCCGCAACTGTTGTTTATATCCCTCAAAGTTCCGCCGCGTCTCAGTGACGGAATCGCCGCCAAATTTCTCCAGCGCGCATTTTGCCAGTGTCAATGCGACCATCGCCTCTGCCGCCACCCCCGCCGCCGGCACCACGCATACGTCAGAACGCTCATACGCGGCTTTCACTGGCTCGCGCGTTGCAAAATCCACTGAGCCCAATGGCCGCCGCAGTGTGGAAATCGGCTTCAAGTATCCTCGAACAAGAATGTCTTGCCCATTGGAAATGCCGCCCTCGAGGCCACCCGCGTGATTGGATGCGCGCGTGAAACCGGTGAACGGCCGGCCCTCTTTGCTATAGCCGATCTCATCATGCACCGTTGACCCGAACGAGAGCGCCGCCTCCACGCCGCTGCCGATCTCGACGGCCTTGACTGCCTGCAGCGACATCACAGCTTGCGCCAGCATGCCGTCCAGGCGCTCGTCCCATTGCGCGTATGTTCCCAGACCGGGCGGCACATTGTGCGTGACCACTTCAAAAACCCCACCGACCGAATCTCCCGTTCGCAGCGCCTGATCGACTTCTGCTTTCATGCGCTGCTCGGCTTCCGGATCGGCGCAGTTCAGCAGGACCTCATTGCGACCATGCAGCTCTTTTAGCTTCTCCCATGCGACCTCAGTATTGCCCAGTGTGGCCTTGCCAACGGCAATCACATGGCTCAGCACTTCAATTCCCAGTTCGCGCAAAAAGAGCTTCGCAATCGCGCCCAGCGCAACGCGCGTCGCCGATTCCCGCGCCGATGCCCGTTCCAATACGTATCGTGCTTCAGGAAAGTTGTACTTGAGCGCCCCGGCGAGGTCGGCATGGCCCGGTCGCGGCGAAGCTACCCGCTTGTGTTTCTCCTGACTGCCAACATCAACTGGCAGCGCCTCCTGCCAGTTCTTCCAATCTTTATTTTCGAGAAGCACAGCGATAGGCGAACCAATCGTTTTTCCGTGGCGCACACCAGAGATGATGTGCGCTTTGTCAGTCTCAATCTTCATCCGCCCGCCGCGGCCAAAGCCCTGCTGCCGCCGCCAAAGCTCGCGGTCAATAAACGCCTGATCTACATCGAGTCCAGCGGGCACGCCGGAAAGGAAGCCTGTGAGGGCCTCTCCGTGGGATTCTCCGGCAGTGAAATAGCGCAGCATAGTCTTTACATCTGCTGCGGGATGGCAGCAGCAAAACATTTGATTGTAGCCGAATTTGAAGCAGAGATTTCGTGAAGCCGCTCAAAGCTCGTCAGTCTTCCTGCGCGCAATCCGATACAAGGCCACAAGTGTAGCCAGCTCTGGAATGAATAAGATGACGTTAAGAGCCATATTCTGCGGCCACCAGTTCGGCGCAGCCGAATCTTCGTAACCGGGGCCTTGGCCAAAGAAAGCGCGGTAAGTTAGCCAGCCAAAGGAACCATCGCCCTGGTCCCACTGCAGCATGAATGCAGCAAACAGAAAGACATTTGATGCCAGCAATAAATATTTTACGCGCGGTAATAGCCACCGGCTCGCCTCGCCTTGGATCCATACGTGAGCTACGCAGATCAAGAGGTACGGGATAGAGAACAGGAATACAAGCCATCCGCCGCTATACGCCCACGCGAAGAAACAGAAGGCTGAAATCAAAACTGCAATAAGAATGATGGCAGTATTAAGGCTTGGCTTTTTTGCTTCGGTCCGGCCGAGATAGGTGTCAAATAGCATAATTTGGTGGCGGCGGTAGGACTCGAACCTACGACCTACGGATTATGAGACCGTCGCTCTAACCACCTGAGCTACACCGCCAGCGCGTAAAAGAAGACAAAAAAGAAGCTGCGCGATCAGGCATCGGCAGCAATATTGATTGTAAGAGGATGCAATTTAGGTGTCAAACTGGCGCCATCGTATAGCAATGAACTTATCGTAAGCCGGTGGCCGTAAGACTTAGAAAGGCGAGATCTCGGCACATAAAAATGGCCTGGATTAGCTTTCTGTCCAGGCCGGGACATCAACAGGAGAGACCGAAACAATGCGACAGAAAGTTATGGCGTGAAGTCAAACTTAATCACAGCGGTAGATTCTTCTGACGCTGGCTCATACCTCCACTTGCTTACCGCGGCAACAGCGGCCTGGACCAGCACTGGATGGCCACCAAGCACCTTTACGTTCTTAATTTTGCCATCTTGCGCTATGAGCACTTCCACGCGCGCGCTGCCGGAAATATTGTTTCTTCTAGCCAACTCGGGGTACTGCGGCTCAACCCGGCTCTTGATTTTGCGCGAAGCCGAGGACTGAGCGTCCGCCGATTGAAATACAAACAGCGAAAATACGGCCAGCAAACAGCTAAAAAGCAACGGCCTTATCCAAGTGTGGCGTGTATTACGCCGAAGGGGGTTCACTGTTTTTCTCCTCATGCTCGCCTGCAGATGCCGTGCTTCCGCAGGAAAGGCGACACATGAGCGAATCTTAGTGCGAATATTGCGCTGTGACAAAGTCACGAAAGTAACATGCGCCAGAGTTGTCACAGGCCGGGAATAGCAGTTATTTGGGATTCATTGCTGCTGCCTGGGCCTGCTCGGCAGGTGCAGTTGGCCGGACATCTGTTCGGCCGCGCATCATTGCGTATCCCACCGCAGAAAGCAGCGCAAGCACGCCTGCGCAGGAGAGGAACAGCGGCCTTATACCCAGCTTTTGCGCTAGAAATCCTGAAAGTAAAAGCCCAAGCACCTGGGCCACTGAGATCAGCGACATGAAGCTGCTGCTGACACGGCCTACCATGGCAGGCGGCGTCTCCTGCTGTGACATGGTCTGGGCCGGAACCCACACAAACGCGATCGCAAAGCCCATGGTAAAGGTGCTTAGCGCGGCCATGGGCACATTGTGAAACGCTCCCAGAAACGCGGCGCCCAGCCCCAGTGCAAATAAACCGCTCAAAACCACGTGCGCTTTTGAACGTTGCTTTACCAGGCGGGTAACGAACTGTGTTCCCACAATCAGCCCCACGCCCACCATTGCGCTGATCACGCCAAACATAATCGGCCCTGCGGAAAGAGAATCCCGAATATAAATCGAGATAAGAGGGCTGAAAGAGCTCAGCACAAACATGGCCGCGGCCATTGCCATGAAGACAAATGCAAGTCCGGCATGGGTAAAGATGAACCGGTTTCCAGCGACAAAGTCCTGCGTGAGCGATTTGACTGTCTTCTCAGTCTGGGCGCGCGCCGGGCGGTTGATTGTTAACCGTGCAATCATCAGCGCGGAAAAGACAAAGCTTGCTGTATCGAGATAAAAGCAGGCTTTTTCTGTCAGCAATCGCACCAGTGCTCCGGCCAGCGCGGGTGACAGCAATCTGACTATGTAAAGCGCCTGCGCCATGATTGCATTTGCCGGAAGCAGCCCTTCTGCGGGAACAATAGCGCGCAGCGTCACAGATTGTGCCGGCATAAAAAAGCTGGAAACCGTGCTGAGCACAATAAAAACCCCGCAGATCTGCGTTACGTCGTGCACAAACACCAGCAGCACGATCAGCGCCGCGCGGATCAGGTCGCTTGCAATCATGAGGCGCTTCACGTTCCAGTGATCCACAAAGACTCCCGCCACGGGGCTGATGATTGCCAGCGGAAGCATATAGGCGATGCTCACCAGGGTGACCTGCACCGCCGTGCCGTGCCAGCGGAAGGTGATCAGGCTGATCACCCCGAATAGGGCCAGGAAATCGCCGAAGATGCTGACAAATTGCGCCAGCCAGAGCGTGCGAAACGGCTTGTGCCGCAGGATTGTCTTTAAAGTAAAAGAGCTGCGTGAAGCTATGGAAGCAGAGCTGGGCATACGTTTCCGGAAACGAATTTAGGATTTGGCAAGCTTATCTCAAAATCATGCTGTTTTAGTTATGCCAGATTAATTTTCCGCGATTGCACGGAAGCAGCATCCCACTGCAGGTTTGGCAGCGCGTAGCCCTTGTTTATTGGAGTTTTTAATTGGCGTATCCGAAAATTAGAATGTAAGCTGTTGAAATTAAAAGGCTAAATGGCGACCTCTATCGCAAATGAAGAAATGCGTTTACAGTATTTAAACAATACAAGTTGGCTTTCTTAAATGTCTCAACAAGCTCCCCCTGCTGTGCTGTTATTAATCGTGGCCACGGAACCTGCGTTGCGTCTGCGCCTGGACTGGCTTGAACGCGCGGGTTATAGCGTGCGTACAGCTTCCAGCCTCAAAGACGTTGACCAGGCTTGCCGTGCTCAGCAGTTTGATATTGTGCTGGTGGCAGATAGCGTGGATCCAAGAATGAAAAAGGCCATTGGACTTGCTGTCCGGCACCATCTGCCGGAAGCGCCGATCCTGCAGATCGGGCGAATTCGTCCGGATATAGACGGCAACTGTTTCGTCAGCTCCGACTCTCGCGAGGGAGTACTGAAGTCGGTCTCAAATATCCTGCAGCGCCGCGACTACATCAGGCCGGCCGCAATTTAAAGTTCTGATTCATCTGAAGAAAAAAAGCGGGACCATTGCGGTCCCGCTTCTGCTTGATAGGGCAATAATCTATTTCGGAGCGGCAGGTGCTCCCGGCACGCTGGCATTGGCCGTCTTGAGCCCGATTGCTTCTCCAGACAGAACAAGCTCAACGCGCCGATTCTGCTGGCGCCCTTCCGGAGTGTCATTGCTGGCGACCGGCTGAGTCTTGCCCAGACCGCGGGCCACAATCGAGTCAACCTGAATGCCTTGTTGCACCAGATAATCACGGACTGCGCCGGCGCGCTTCTCTGAGAGCTGCTGGTTGTATTCATCGCTGCCCACACTGTCAGTATGGCCTTCAACTTCCAGCTTCAGCCCGGGATGCGCAATGACAATTCCGCTCACCTTGGCCAGGCGCTCGCGTGCACCTGCCAGCAACTCAAAGCTGCCGGTCTTGAACAGCACGTCAGACATGTTTGCAATCAGCCCGCGCGCTGTGTCCCGCGTGGCCAGAATGGTGTTGAGCTGCTGCAACAACTGCGCGCGAAGATCGGCCTTTTCTTTTTCCGCCTGCTGGCGCAGACGCTCGGATTCTGCCGCAGCCGCGCGCGCTTTTTCGGCTTCCACCGCCAGAGCCTGCTTCTGCTGCTCTGCATCAGCGCGTGCAGCATCGGCTTCCTTGCGGGCACGCTCAGCATCCTGCCGGGCTTTGTCCGCCTCGGCCTTCATGCGCTCGGCATCGGCCTGGGCAGCCTGAGCGGCAGCGCGTGCCTGTTCCGCTTGAATTCGCGCCTGCTCGGCCTCCTGCCGGCGCTTGGCTTCTGCGGCTGCGTCCTGGCGGGCCTTGGCTTCACGTTCTTCAGCTGCCTTCTTTTCTGCGGCGGCTTTGGCCTGCGCCTCTTCTTCCGCCTTTTGCTTTACGGCCATTACGCGAGCTTCTTCGGCAGTGGTTACAGCCTCGCGTGCCAGGGTTTCTACTGTGGTCTTGTCGCGCTTCTGAACGTAAGCTTCTTCCGCCTGGCGCAGCTGCTGCGTTGCCTTGTCCAGAATGGAGGAGGCGTACTTGTCAGCTGCAGAAATATTGGCGATACGTACAGCGTTCCGGGCTTCAAACAGCGCGCGCGGCGTTTTGCGGTCAATGCCGAAGATTGCATCCTGGATCTTGGTGTTTGTTGCTGAATAGGTGCCGCGTCCCAGCAACTCATATTTGGCTTCGATGTTCTCCATCCGGCCTGCATTTGCCGGAACAATGTTCTCCAGCACCACCATGTTCCCAGGCTGGTTCACAGCGAAGTACGGCTCTGCCGTCACGATCATGCCGAAAGTCTGCATGTCGGTAATGGCCTTCACGTGGCTGCCATTGTGATCAATCACCAGCTCGCCCAGGTTTACCGCGCGTCCTTCCGGCGAGACGGCCCACAACACCAGCGAGAGATATTCCAGCCCAAATTTGGTCGGATCATCAAGATTGTCAAACTTGGCATCAATCTCAATGCTGCTCTTCTTGCCTGTAACTTTGGCTTCTCCGGAGGCGTTCTGCATAAGTTCGGTGCCGTGAAAGTCAATCTTCACCGCATCGCCGCGCAGCCGGTAATTCACGGCTTTTGTGGTGCGATGGACCGGCGCCGACTGCGGCGCGGGAGCCTGAGCGGTAATCTGCGTCTGCACTGCCGCAAGCGGCGTTACCAGGCACAGAGATGCAAAAAGCGCCAGATGTTTTTTCATGGCATGCCTCACTTAGTGGTTCTTTTGGTTTTTAAGATCAGTTCGGTATAACTTTATGTAACTTCCGGAATTAAGAAAAGAGCGCATGGTACAACATTCCAAGCTGTACTTTGGTGATCACCGGAAACCGTGCGAACGCTCCGCGGCGCGATCATGCGATCGCCAGCCGATCATATCTCGCGGATTTGCGAAAGGAAATCTAAACATGCGTCAAAGGTATTTAGCAGTTGGAGTCTCGCTGATCGTGTTAACTATTGCTGTTTTGTCCTTTGCCCAGCAACCACAGCAGGATAAGAGCAAGCGACCCAGCCCGCACGACACAACGGAAACAACCCTGAAAGGTAAGAAGATCACAATCGAGTACGGGCGTCCTTATTTGAAAGGCCGCAAGGTCGGAGAGGAGTTGGCTCCTTACGGAAAGGTATGGCGCACCGGTGCGGACGAAGCTACCACCCTGACCACTGAAATTGATTTAAATATCGGCGGCGTGAAGGTTCCGGCAGGGAAGTACACGCTTTATACACTTCCTTCAGAAGGCACATGGAAGCTGATTATCAATAAGCAGACCGGCCAGTGGGGCACGCGCTATGATGAATCGCAGGACCTCGCCCGTGTCGATATGCAGAAGAGCGCGCTTCCTCAGAGCGTAGAGCAATTTACTATCTCATTCGATAAGAAGAGTGACACCACGGCCAATCTCAACCTGGATTGGGAAAACACTCGTGAATTTGTTGTTGTGAAAGCTGAGTAACCGGTAAGGACTTACTGCCCGCAACCACCGCCGCCGCTGCCCATGGAACGTCCGCCGATTGCACCCGTGCCCGGGGTAGAGAAGTGAAGCTCGCCGGCTTGAGTAGATTGCACAGCACAGCGGCCGGTTGCGTCCGATTCGGGAGTGGCGGTTATGTTGTAGCCAAGCGCCGGTTTATTGCCGTCAGTTACCAGATCAAAAATGTAGCCGCTTTTCAGCCCGCTGGTGAGCGCGTCATCCATGATGATGCATGAGTTCGTGCTGGTCGGCTTTTCACATGTGGTGCCATGAGTACCCAGATTCGGCAGGCTGCCGGAAAAGCCAACCTCAGGATATGTGCTGGCATAGAGAATTTCAGCCGTATGGATGGTCTTGATAGATGCAACGGCTGCGGCTTCATTTGCGCGCATCTTGCCATGCAGCAGGCTAGGGATGGCAATGGCGGCGATAATCAAAATCACCATCACCACTACCATGACCTCAACCAGAGAAAATCCTCTGCGGCTTGGTCCCGGCATCCTGATAGCGCCTTGTGTTCTTACCGTGGGCATAGCACAAAAGTAATTGCGTAGGCGTACTAAGGATACCGTAAAAATCCAGCTTTGCTGATTATTAAATGCTCTAATGTTCGGCCGAAATATGCCTTATTTGATAAGTGCTTTTGATTCAGTATGGAGAGAAGTTACCTTCGGATACCGCAACGGACTCGCCAGACTTTAAGAATCTTTAATTCCTCTTTAATCAATATTTTAGAGTCTGTGAGTACTATCCTATGTAGATTCAGATGCACAAAATTTGTTTTGCCATTAAGTCTTAAAGTTCAGAAAAGTCCGGGTCAAGTTGAGGTTCCGCATTGCACGGAGCCCGATGAAGAAAATGGCTTGGCTTACTGAAAATCATTAAAGCATAAGGGCACAGTCCGGTCCGCGCCTGGTACTGTGCCCAATTTTTTATGCCGCGGAAACGTCATCACCTGAGCCAGAGATCACATTTGTCAATTTGTCTATCATTGGCTGCTGGCGTGTCGGCAACGCAAGTTTCTCTTCTGTATCGCTGCTGGTAAAAGGTAGAAAAACCGTGCAGCAGGTTCCATGCTTTGGTTTGTCAATTCGGCTGCGCACCCGCAGCTTGCCCTGATGTTTCTGCACAATTCCCTGGCTGACCCACAAGCCCAGGCCGGTACCCTTGGAATGTTTCGTGCTGAAGAAGGGCTCAAAGATACGAGACATATTTTCTTTTGGAATCCCGCGGCCATCATCAGCCACGGTCACGCGAATGCCGTCGCTGCCGTCGGCGCCATGAGCATGGCGTACTCGAATGAAGATATTGCCTGTGCCCGGAATTGCCTCGATTGAGTTCAGGATCAGGTTGGAAAATACCTGGCGCAACTCGCTCGGGAATGCCTGTAACTCTTCTACAGCGGCATATTCCTTGTGGACAGTGATCTGGGCCTTTTCAATCCGGGCGTCGTAGGCGGCAAGCACTTCTTCAAACAGCTGTGGCACAGAGCTCATTACAGGTGAGGAGATCTCGCGATAGAACCCCAAAGTCTGCTTGGTAATGTGCACCACGCGGGCCAACTCTTCTTCAGCAGTCTTCACAAATGCCAAAGCTGCTTCCGGCACTTTGGCCGTGGTTCGGAGGATATACAGTGCGCTCATCACTGCGGCCAATGGGTTATTGATTTCATGCGCCATGCTGGCTGCCAGCCGGCCCGTAGCCGCAAGCTTCTCTGACTGGCGCAGCGCCTGCTCCGCCGACTTGCGCGAGGTAACATCCATTGCAGCGCCCAGCATGCGCACCGGAGTGCCGCCAATCACAATCGTGCGGCCACGCGCTTCCAGCCAATGCACGCTCTTATCGGCCAGGGTTACCCGATATTGGACTTCATACTCGCCTTTGCTGGCCAGCGCTTCAGTAATCGATTTGTGGACCTGCTGGCGGTCTTCAAGCGCAATGCTCTCCATCCAGCTTTCATAGCGCCCATCAAACTTTTCCACTTCAATTCCGTGCAGCCGGCAGATCTCATCAGACCATGCCAACGCGCCAGTCTGCAGGTCCCATTCCCAAATGCCGATGCCCACATACTGCTGTGCCAGCTTCATGCTTTCCTGGCTGCGCTCCAGCATCTCTTGAGCGCGCCGCGTCTCCGCAATCTGCTCCTGTGCTTCGCGATAGAGGCGCACGTTGTCAATGGCCACTGACGCCATGTGCGTGAGCTGTACAAGGATGGCCTCATCATCCGGCGAAAATTCGCCGTTGAGCTTGTGCGAAAGCTGGATCAATCCCAGGTTGCGCCCATCGCGCGTGAGCAGCGGAGCGGCCAGCCATCCGTGGAGAGCGGAATCCGTGACCCTCCGCACCGGTCCCCATGCGTTAATGCGGGCTCCCGAATTCAGGCGGACAGGCTTGTTCAGCTTGCAGGCCAGCATGAACATTTCCGAGCTTTCCTTGGCAAACTCCATCGCTGTGTGGCCTTCGGCCACAGAGACGCAGGTAATGCTGTGGTTCAACTCGCCTTTCGGCAGCAGCGTAGTCAAAACCTGGCGCGCGCCGATGATGCCTCTGGCCTGGTCCGTGATCCCTTGCAGCAGCGAATCGAGCTCAAGAACAGAGTTGATCTTGACTGAGGCGTCCGCCAGTGAGCGCAGGACAGCAGTGCGCTGTTGTTCTGCGGCAAGCGTTTGTAGTGAATCGTGGTACAGCTGCGCGTTGTCCAGGGCATTGGCGGCCTGGCGCGCATACAACTCCACCAGCCGCGATTGCCGCTCACTGGGCGTATTCGGATTGCGGAAGAAAGTTACCACCACGCCAAGGGAGTCGCCGCGTACGTTAATAATTGGAGTGCTGAACACGGCACGGAAACCCACCTGCGATGCTGCAGCAGTAAATGGAAAGTTTGTCTTGGCCTTATTGATGTCTTCAATGAGCACACGGTGGTCCGGAGAAAAGAATGATGCGGGAAGATCGCCGAACAATTTGATCTGCTCTGCGGTGAATCCCGTGTGGGCGGCCATGCGCAGGTTGCGGCTGGAACGCTCCGGCAAGATCAAAAGCATGCCAAGGTCAGTCTTCTGCAAGGCTGCGATCGCTGTGAGCACGTCATTGAGCAGGCGCTGTAGCTCCAGGTTGCTGGAGAGGCGCATGCTGAGATCGTGGAAGCGCTTGAGATCGCTGCGCTGTGATTCAAGTTCGTCGCGCAGCCGCGCGAGATCGGTGCTTAAGCGTCCGGCCAGCATCTCCGCTGCAGACCATCTCTGCCGCGCCAGGCCGATGATCAGCGCCACAGCGACCAACAGCGCCGACCACAGCTCATTGCTGGTAGTCGTATTTGTAGGCTGATATAGGTACGCAAATCCGTTCAGTGCAGCGGTATTCAATAATGCGCCCACCAGAGCCGTGGACAAACCGCCGAGGACAGCAGAAATACACGCTGCCACAATAAAGAAAGTTCCAGGAGCAAAATGGAAAAATGGGAAGCTGACTCTAGCCAGGCTCCAGGCTGCAAATGGCAATAAAAAGGTTACGACCCACGAGATGGTCCTCAGGCGTGCCGTTGGGGAAGGATGAGTCAAAATCTTGTTCCTGCTCAACAAATTGGCCTCGCAGGACGAGGTGGCTAGAGTGAGAATACCATGCAATTTATAAATGATTATTACGCAAGCGGGCTAGGACGAGAGGCCAATATGAAGGTAGATCAAAATCCAGAGTAGATATGGGAATTCGACCAATGAAATCGTTAAAAAATGGCTGCGAAACACCAGTTGAGATGACCATAGGTTCTCAAAAATCTTTAATCAAAACCAGCTAACATATTCAGGAAAAGATTATTTTGGGAGCAAGCTGCGGATGGTGGGCATTGCCGCGGATCCATAAAGTGGATCCTGCGGAGGAAAAGCAAATGCAATTACAGGCCATGGGCAACGCGAATGCAAAATGGTCACTGGTGCTGGCGCGCAGCGCCGGTGCCGATGGACGTTTCGTTTACGGCGTGAAATCTACCGGGGTGTTTTGCCGTCCTTCATGCCCCAGCCGCAGGCCGCGGCGGGAGAACGTGGAATTTTTTGATTCACCAATGCTGGCACAGCAAGCCGGATATCGCGCGTGCATGCGTTGCTCGCCGGCGGGAGCAAATCCGCAGGCGCAGAAGATTGAAGCTGCATGCCGCTACATTGATGAAAATCTCGACGTCACATTGAGCTTGACCGCAATCTCGCGGCACGTCGCAGTAAGCCCGTTTCATTTTCAACGGCTGTTCAAGCGCGTGCTGGGCATCAGTCCCCGGCAGTATCAGCAGGCGCGTCGCGCGGGGAAATTTCGCCAGGCTTTGCTCAGTGAGAACCGGGTTACGGATGCGATTTATGAAGCCGGCTATAGCTCCAGCAGCCGCGCATATGAAAATGCTCCGGCACAACTAGGCATGACGCCTTCCGTATTCCGGCGTAAAGGTGAGGGAGTTGAGATCCGCTATACGGTGCTTGAAACTGAACTCGGCAAGCTGCTGATTGCGACTACGGCGCGCGGTATCTGCTCAGTCCGTTTTGGTGACAGCGAAGCCGGGTTACTGCGCGAGCTTAAGCGCGATTTTCAGGCAGCAAAGATCATTCACGATGTGCCGGGCTTAAAGACAGTGGCAGCAGAGATAAAACAACTGCTCGATTCGTCAGACACTCTTGTCAATATTCCGGTTGATATTCAAGGCACTGCATTCCAGCAGAGGGTCTGGGAGGCGTTGCGCCGCATTCCGCGAGGAGAGAAACGCAGTTATTCCGAAATCGCGCATGCTATTGGGCAGCCCAAAGCTGTTCGTGCTGTTGCGAACGCATGCGCTTCGAATCCGGTGGCGTTGGTGGTTCCTTGTCATCGTGTAGTGCAGAAGAATGGAAAATTGGCGGGCTATCGCTGGGGAGTAAAGCGGAAATCGGCTTTGCTGGATAAGGAACAGTTAACATCCGGACAATCAGCTCAAACGGTTCGATAGCGAGAGCACCTCTAAGAACACACTTTTCCAGCAAGCACCAAAGAGCACAGGCGCCCATATCCGGGGCGCCTGTTTTTATTCACGGTTGAGATTTATTGCTTCGGAGGAGGAGTTGATTGCTGTGGCTGCTGTCCCTGCTCGCGCTGATGCATGCGTTCATCCTGTGCCTGCACCATCTGATCAAACTTCTGTTTTTGATCGTTGTTGTTGAGGGTCGAGCGGACCTTCGCAATCGTGCTTTCTCTCAGCGCGTGAATCTTCTGGATCTTGTCCTCACGCTGGAGTGACTGATCATGAATGATGTTCATCGCCTGAGTATGCTGGTCCTCGAGAGCGGTTTTTACCTTTGCCTGCTGGTCCGGCGTCAGGTTCAGCTGCTGCGCCAGGATCTGAACCTGATTATCAATGTTCGATCCCTGTGCGGATTGCGGCGCGCTCTGTGACTGCTCCCCAGGCTGCGCCTGCTGACCGGGCTGTCCAGGCTGCTGGCTTGACTGTCCGGGCTGCATTGCGCCCTGGTTTTGTGATGGTGAGGTCGGGTTCTGCTGTGCGCTGCCTTGCGGGCTCTGCGGCATCTGCGTTGATTGACCGCCGCCCGGATACTGCCATGCAAACGCGCTAATTGCCAGCAGCAGGAACATGCTCAAAAGTGCGGCCCTGGTTCTATTCATTGTTTCGTGGTCTCCTTCGGGATGTATAGCCAGTTCTTGTGGGATGCTGTTTTCCCGTCAGAAGAGGGCAGGCCATCTCACGATTCGTGAGTAGCTGATGAACAGAGAACCAGCTGAATCTTGCAATTTCTACTTATGATCGTAGGTACAGACGCGCTCTCAATACCCTGGAAGAAGCTCAATTTCGGTGAGTTTGTATCGTTTCCGGAAATTTATCTTCATGCTTTACTCCTGCTTCCCGCACCCCGGCTATACTTTCGCAGCTTTCTGCAAAAACTTTGACGAATAAGGTTGCTCTCATGTTCGAACTTGCCTTGAATGAAATCGTCACTGCCGCCGAAACCGCTATTGCCGGTAGTACCAGACAGTTGCACATCTGCTCCCAATGTGACCAGATCGCTTTCCGCGTCCTGCGTTTGAGATCACAGAGTGGTGAAAGGGCAGTCGCTCTTTGCGGATTTCATCTTGTTGATGCTTGTGCAAGATATCCCGAGCTCAGACGTTCGATAGCTCTGCACAGACCTGCCTAATCTCCCGCAAGCTGCTCTAGGGGGCTAAACAGAGTTCCTGGCTATGATTTTTCATGTCCTGCTGCAACTCTCACATCACGGCATAAGGGGCCAACTCGCCGTGCACACTGGCATCTAAGTTATCTGTAGCGGTCTAAACAGAGTGGCCCCGATTACGCGAGCTTCGTCTAACTAACCTTGGTATACGCGTATTTGTTGCCGAGGGGCCGAATCAGGAACAACTTGAAAGGGAGGATTGTAGTGAGAAAACATTTCCATAAGCTTGCAATGATCGTGGTACTGGGCAGCGGCTTTGCCCTTGCGCAAACCATGCCTTCACAGCAGCCGTCTGGTTCGCAGGGTTCCAGCACCCCGCAGACGCAATCGCCCAGCAGCACTGACCAGCAGCCTTCGTCAACGGCTCCTGATCAGAGCAAGAATCCGGCAAATTCACCAGAGCAACTGCCAAACACCGATCAGAACAAGAATCAGACCGGCCAGAGCGATCAGAAGGGTCAGACCGGCCAGTCACTGCCACAGAGTGACGCCTCTGCTTCCGCAACTGGAAACGGCGACATCCAGACCAATATTCAGTCTGCCATTCAGAAGGATCCAACTCTCGCCAGTGCTAACGTCACCGTTGAGGTAAAGAACGGTAAGAGCATTACGTTGAACGGCACGGTGCCCAGCAAGGAAGCGAAAGAATCGGCTGAGCGCATTGCCAAGGAAAACGCAAATGGCATGAAAGTGAAGAACCACCTGAAAGTGGCTTCCAACAAGACCGACATGAACTCGAATAGCCCCAAGGGCGATATGAGCAACCCGAAGTAACAACTTTGGAATAACGGTTAATCGGAGCGGCCTCCCGAGGAGGCCGCTTTTATTTTTGCGGATCGCGGTGAACTGTCTCTGGAGAAAATGCCGGCAGGCAGATGGCAATGTATTCTGTGGGTTCCTCTGGCGTGGAATATTGGACCCACTCTCCGGGGTGCGTGATGATCGCCTGGCCTGCAGCGACTTGAAGTGTACCGCTTTTATGACGCACATGCAGACGTCCGCGCAGCACCAGCGTGTATTCCTCGAATTCCGGCGTCTGTCCTGGTTCTGTCCATCCTGCAGGGCTGCGCATATGCGCCACGCTGATTTGCGGGCTTTGTTGACCACTGGAGTTTCCTGAGCCGGCAGGGGTATTTACCCGCCCAATATATTCATCAATCAGTTTGGGCATGGTTCCCGCAGCCTGAATTCGGGTGGGGCGCTCAATCACAGTCGGCACAATTGTTCTCCTCAGCCAGGTTCGCTCATCGGCTGCATCTCAGTGGGATTTACCTCGCCAAGCTTGATGTGACAAGGTACCATAGCAGGTTTTTACCAGCGTTGATCCAACAGCTATTGGAGTCCTGAAATGAAGCGAACCTTTCTCGCAACTCTCGCCATTTTGCTTTTTGCTTCGGCCGCTTACGCTCAAACCGTTACTGAACGCCTGCATGTTGATGCCACAGATGCGCCACGAAATATCCTGCATGCCACACTGACAATTCCAGTTACTCCCGGGGCTGTGACAATCGTCTATCCAAAATGGATTCCCGGAAACCACCGCCCCACCGGCCCGATCCAGAACTTTACCGGGCTGCACTTCCTGGCGGCCGGCAAGGAACTGGAGTGGCAACGCGATCTGGTGGACATGTATGCCTTCCATCTGCAAGTGCCGGCTGGAGTGAATGAGCTGCAGGCAAAGTATGACACCATTACATACAACGGCAAAAGCTCTCTGGCTTCCAGCAAGGTGCTCGACCTCCTCTGGAACCAGGTGGTTCTATATCCACAGGTCGCCGCCACCAATGACGTTCATGTGGCTGCCTCCGTGCGCCTGCCGGATGGATGGAAGTTTGGGACAGCGCTAACGCCCACGCAGCAGGCAGGCAATTCGATAGATTTCCAGACCGTCTCCCTGACGACTTTGGTGGATTCACCTCTGATTGCCGGCCCCATTTATCGCCAGGTGCAGATCAATCCGCCCGGTGAATCTCTGACACACGTCATCGATATGGTTGGAGAGAGTGAAGAGGCGATTCAAATTTCAGATCGGGATATTGCAAGCCTGAAACAGCTCGTCGCCGAAACGGGAAAGCTGTTCGGCGCGCGCCATTACACCAAATATCACTTCCTGCTCATCCTGGGCGATCAAACTGCCCACCACGGACTGGAGCACCATGAATCCAGTGATAACGGCGCGGCAGAAGACATGTTCAGTAACCCTGACTCGCACGATCTTGAGGCTGACTTGCTGCCGCATGAGTTTGTTCACTCCTGGAACGGAAAATATCGCCGGCCAGCAGGGCTGGCAACGCGCGATTATCAGGAGCCAATGAAGGGAAACCTGCTCTGGGTGTATGAAGGGCTGACAGATTACTTAGGCAATCTTCTGGCAGCGCGCAGCGGGTTGCGTTCGCCAGACCAGTTCCGTGAAAACCTGGCTTACACCGCAGCCATGCTTGACCATCGCGCTGGACGCACCTGGCGCCCTCTGCAAGACACAGCTACCTCAGTACAGAGCCTGTTTGCCGCGGCTGCGGAGTGGACCAACTGGCGCCGCTCCGCTGATTACTATCCAGAAGGCTATTTGATCTGGCTGGAAGCGGACACGCTGATTCGTCAAAAGACCAATGGGCAGAAATCGCTCAATGATTTTTGCCACAGCTTTTATGGCGGCCAGAGCGGCCCGCCGGCGGTTGTTCCTTACGACTTTGAAAATATTGTCTCCGCGCTGAATCAGGTCGTGCCAAATGACTGGGCCAAATTTCTGCGTGAGCGGCTGGACTCCAAATCGCCGCATGCGCCAATCGGCGGCATCACCAATGGCGGATGGAAGCTGGTGTACACCGACCAGAAAAACACCACGATGGAGGCACGCGAAAAGAGCAGCAGCGGCATTGATCTGAGCTTTTCGCTCGGGTTCATTGCCAGCAAAGAAGGCGAGTTGCACGATGTAATCCCAGGTTCGCCCGCTTATGCGGCGGGACTTGGGCCGGGCATGAAGATTATCGCTGTGAACGGCCGTAAATGGTCAAAAGACGTGGTCCGCGCGGCACTGCGGACGGGCCTGCAAAATCAGCAGCCATTGGCAATCCTGGCTGAAAACGGCGAATACTACACCACCTATCAAGTGAACTACCACGAAGGCGAGCGCTATCCGCATCTGGTGCGCGTTGAAGGCCAGCCTAATCTGCTGGACGAAATGATTAAGCCGCAGTAATGCGAGTAAGCAGGAATTTTTGGCCCCTTGAATTTCATCTGAGCAGTCTTGAATAGCTAAGCCATTACGAGCCATTCTTCCGCACAAAGAGAAAGCCCGCCGGTTTTAGGCCGGCGGGCCAGATCAAACGAACTTGATCCTGGTTAGAAGGTGAAACGTCCGCTGATGCTGACAACGCGGCCGTTGGCGGCGGTTTGGGCCGGGTTATTGAACCCAATTCCGAAGTTGCTGGAATATCCACCATTGATTCCGGCATCTTCCATATTCGGATCGATGTTGACGTAGTTGAAGTGGTTCAATGCGTTCGTGGCAGTCATGCGCATTTCAAAGTTGTTGCGCTCCCCAATTTTGATGTTCTTGAAGATCGAAGCATCAAGTCGATTGGAGGCAGCATCCACGAGCGGGTTACGCGCAACATTGCCAAACGGCGTACCAAAGACCGTCTGGGCAGTGTGCATGTTGACGATGAAGCGCACATCGTTGGTGGTGATCGGCACAAATGTGCAGGTGCCAGCGCCACGCAGACAGCCAGCGGGGTCGCCGGTATTCGCTGCATTCAATGCATTAAAGCTCAGCAACTGGCTTCCGCCTGCGGCAAAGGAACCGCAGAAAGCTGCCAGAGATGCGCCGAACAATGAACGCAGATCGCCGCAGTAGATGCCGACTGTATCCGCTGGAGCATTCCGGTTTCCGTAGAAGGGCCGGGCCGGATCGCCCACGAAGGCCAAGGCATAGTTGGTATCAAAGTAATTCCCGTTTGCGTTGATTCTGGAATTGACTGCACCAAATATGCCGCCCTGGCGAGGAGTGAACGGCTGACCGGAACCGTAAACATAGGCTCCAGAAATTGCCCATCCGCCAAGGAGGTGGCCAAACAGGCCGTGCTGCTCTTTAAAGAACGGAATGTTCTCGGTTGCTGTAATGGTGAACGCGTTAGGAATGTTCAAACCAGAGATAGACCGCTCGGCATTACCAGTCTGGAACGGGTTCTGTGCGGCAAACAGCGTATTGCCGGCAGTACCGGTGGCGAAGATTTCGCTCACGTTATCCAGGTTCTTGCTAAAGGTGTATCCGAGGCGGAGACTCAGCTGTTTGAACAGGTTGTTTGCGCGGAACTCAGTCTGTACGGCGTTATAGGAAGAAAACGCGCCATTCGTGCGGGCGCGCACAACGCCCAAACCGCAATTCACACGGCCCACATCAGAGCCAGCGCCCGGTCCCACTTGCTGGGTCGCAGCGCATGGAGTGAGCGAGGATGCGTTCGGAATGAGGTTCGGGAAGTCCTGCAACAGACCATGGTTTGCAGCGGTCCCGGCGAAGGGATTGCCGTCCACAGTTTGATACAGATTCTGTCCGAGGTTGCCAACATACCGGGCTTCAATCACGGAGTTCTTGGTGAGTTCACGCTCGAAGCCGAAGCTCCAGGTTTGGACCCGGTCGGGACCAAAGCCTTGAGTTGGCGAACCGAGGATAGTTTCAGCCTGCGTACGCGGATCGAAGGTGTTGGTAGCAATGAAAGCTCCCAACGCGGTGCGTACGGTCGGTCCCAGCGGATCGGCCGGCAATGCAAGTGTAGCCGGCAGAGCCGGGGTGCTCGATGCGCTCAAAGTCTGCAAGAAGCCAAATGGCGCAGAAGTTGAGGTATTCAGGAAGATGTTGTAGAACGGCGGATCATAGAGCAAGCGATATCCACCGCGAATGGTCGTCTTGCCATGTCCCGTAATGAAACCACCCCACTGCGGCTGGTAAGCGAACCCGATACTGGGGCCAAAGCTGTTCGTAACTGAAGGAACACTAGGATTGGTCCGCACAGAAAGTGGCAGGCTCTGCAGCCAGAATGCGGTGGCAGGGTTGCTCTCGCGCTTGTTCGTAATTTGTGTAAAGAGGTCAGCCGGATTTCCGTAATAAGTCCAGGTCACCCCCAAATTGACTGTCAAATTCTGCTTTAACTTCCAATCATCGCCACCATATACAAAAGTGTCATATTCACGGAAGTCGAGCGAGGTTTTACCCTGAGCAATGGTGACGCTGGTAAGGGCGCCATTGATGTAGTTGCTAAGGCTTCCATACGACCACTGTCCATTTACGTTAGGCAGGAAGGTATTCGGCGAGCGCTGATAGGTCCAGTTTACGCCACCCTTCAGTGAATGCTTGCCCTTCACCCAGTTCCAGTTGTCCTGCGCCTGCCAGGTGTTCACAATACGGCCCTGGGGCAGGTTGGTCGCGGGACCAAAGCCTACGGAGCCACCTATCGTGACGTTGGTTAAGGCGTTCAGAATACCGCCCTGAGCAGGTTCAAACGCATTCCCGATGGTGTTACCGCCAAAGTTCACATTGATACGGTCAAACCCCACGCGAGCTTCGTTGACCATATGTGATGTGAAGTTATGGGTTTCGCTCAACAGAACGGCCTGGCTAAGAGCGGTAGTGTTCTGCACGTAACCGGCAGCGCCGTTATCGGAGTTGTTGAATGAATTGCCGCGGTTGAACAGGTAACGGCCCATCACGGTATCAGAACCGATCTGGCCATCCAATCTGACTGGGAAGTCAAAACCGTGAAATGGTGTGGAAATGGTACGGCTTACGCCTGCGAGCTGAACTCCGGCACAACCAGCAACGGTCGTCGTGACCGGAACACCCTGAACAACAGGATTACCGGCGGAAATGCCCCACGCGCCGTACTTGGCCAGTGTTGCTACCTGCTGGGCTTTGGCGCCCGTCGGGAAACAACCAGCCAGTGTAGCGAGACCAAGTGGGGTTGGAGTTCTGGTATTGGTCAAGAAGATGCTCTGACCAGAGAGCAGGTCGCTATCAAAGCCGCCGAAGATAAACCACTTGTTCTTCAAAATCGGTCCGCCAATGGTGCCGCCAGAGAATTCTTCATTGCTGCGAAGCGGTCCGGTTAAGGGATTGCAAAGCGGATTAAAGCGATCGGTGCAAGTTACCGTTCCGGGCCTGCCCGAGTTTGTTCCAGGCGCATTGGTATGCCGCTGAGTATTGCTCAAAGCATTCAGGAAATTGCTGTACTCAGTTCCGAACGCTGAACCATGCCAGGCGTTGCTGCCGGACTTGGTGATGACGTTCACCACCGAGCCTGCGTTGCGGCCGTATTCCGGACCAAAGTTGTTGGTGACGATCACGTACTGTTGCACGAAGTTCGTATCGCTGACGAACAATGAGGGACCACCGACGCTGTTGTCATTATTGTTCTGCCCGTCGATTTCCTGGTCATTGTTGCGGCCACGAAGACCGTTGCTGGAGAAACCGCCGCCGTTGGTGTTTGAGAAGTTGTCACTGCGGGTGGCAACTACACCAGGGACAAACAGAGCCAGGCGATCCAGACCCTGATTTTCCTGAATTCCGGCAAAGGTGCTCAGCGTCTGTCCAGAGAATGTACTGGAAACCTGCGCCTGCGTTGTCTCGATGAGGGGCGCCTCTGCGGTCACTTCGACCGTTGTCGAGGTCTCACCTACGGCCATGTGGGTAGCTCCCATTCCGGTGTCGTTTCCGGCACCCACGACTACGCCATTCGATTTGGCCGTTTTGAAGCCTTGTGAGCTGATTTCTACTTCATAGGTACCTACCGGCAGCAGGTTCAAGCGATACAGACCTGCACTGTCCGTTGTGGTGGTAAAAACTACTCCTGTTTCTACATTCTTCACTTTTACCTGGGCACCTGATACAACCGCGCCTTGGGGATCAACCACGGACCCGGAAATCGAGCCCTTGACGACCTGTCCCATGGACGGGATGCACCAGACCAATGCCAGCGTAACTGCGAAGAATGCTGCGATGTAGCGCAGTTTTGTATTCATTCCTCTTCTCTCCATTTGGTTGGTTGATGACAAAGCAGAGGCGTGTAGCCCTATAACACAACAATGCCCCCATTTTGCCTGTGCTGGGACGAAGCGCAATCAGAGTTCCACAATTAGTTACTTTAAAATCATAGGTTTAGATTCTCTTAATACTACTAAATACTTATTTACATATTTTTTAATGCATCCTTTTCCCAATTTTGGAATTTGTACAACCTTCATAATTGATTTTGCATCGACCCTAGTCCCTCTTTATAACCCTTAAGGCGTAAGCTTGATTGTCTTTCAAAATCGCTGCTCTAAGATCACATTCAGTGCTGCCTCGGGGAAAAATGCGCGCGCTGGCCTGCCTTGTTACAAATCTGGCATTGATTGCACCAGTATTTGCCGGCGATGCCGCAGACCGCGGCGATGTGAAACCTCCAGCGGTGGTCCGGCAACTGGTTCCTACATACAAAATTCAGGCGGGGATTGACGGCGAAATTTATCCTGTCTTTGCCAATTATGCCTCTCTGCAAAGGCAAAGCGACCGCAACTTTGGTGTTGTCTCCGTAACCATCGCAAATCCCGGCGAGACGACAATTCGCCGGCAAGTCAGTGTGGTTGTGCCCGGCTGGAGTGATGAAGAGATACAGACTGCCGAGATCAGTGCTGGGGCCGTACGAACAATGATTTTTGCACCCGCATTTCTGCCTCGCCTATATCAGAACCGCGAGATTATTGCCGCAGCCGCACACGTAACAATTACGGACACGGCTTCCAATAGCGTCTATAAAACTACTGTTCCAGTACGCCTTCGCTCAGCGGAAGACATTTTTTGGGGGCGCGACTTTCAATATGCTCCTTTTATCGCCTCCTGGGTCACTCCGCACGATCGTCTGGTGGAATCTACTTTGGCGCACGCCAAGCAATTCACTGCGGATCATCGCTTGCCCGGCTATGAGACTTGGAAGAATGCCGGCCAGCAGGAACAGGCGACTTATCGCCAGGCAAAAGCGATCTTTATGGCTCTTCAACGCTCCGGCCTTTCTTACGTCAAGAGTTCGTTCACATTGGGTGATCACAAAGGCGTAAGTGAGCGGGTACGGATGCCGCATATGAGCTTGAGCCATAGCAGCGCCAATTGCATTGACGCGGCGGTGATGTATGCATCCCTTTTTGAAAACCTGGGGATGGACTCAACTGTTGTCATTGTTCCCGGGCATGCTTATGCAGGCGTTCGGGTGGCGGAAGGTTCGTCCAGGTTTTTGATGATCGATGTGGCTCTTACCGGTCGCAGCACTTTTGAGGCGGCAGTGGCCTCGGCCGAAATGGGAATGGCCAGACATGCACCTTCGGCAGTTACTCGCGTAATGGTGGAACAGGCCCGTTCTGCTGGCATCTATCCAATGCCTTAATTTTCAGCAACCTCCATTGCGGTTTTCACATCCATTCTGTCCTGTATGCACTGCTGGTTGCGTCAAGAGACACTTGACAACGCGCTAGACGGGCTTAAAATACCCGCAATTCGTGAACAGGCACCAGCGCAGTGCGCCTTGATACGAATATGAACCCTAGTCAGAATCCGCCTTTCGCAAAACGGCCCCCCGAACAAATACCTATGGAGAAAATCTGCAGGCATCCACGCGTGCGCGTCGTCGCTCGTGATGAAGACGCTGAGTTCGTTGAATGCCAGGAATGTGGCGATGTTTTTGAATCCAGTGAGTTCAAAGACATGGCCATTGAAGAGAACATCGAGCCGGAAGACGCCTAAGCTTTCTCCTTGAGCGTTGGCGGCCCAACTCCGTCTGTGCCGGATCAGGCAATGCTTTGTCCCCCAGCGCCCTTAATGTTATTTTGCCTGTATCTTCCGGTTCAGGATCTTCCGTACAGAAAGCATATGCATTTATCTTGTAGAAGAAGGTGTGCAAATACATGTCTTTGCTTGCGTTGGTCGTTGACGATTCCATGCTGATCCGCCATATGTTGCGGCGGTTCCTGGAGACTCGCGGCTTTTCTGTGGAGACTGCCACTGACGGCGCAGAGGCGCTGGGGATGCTTAAAACCATCCGTCCGGACCTCATCTTGACTGATTTGAAAATGCCGAATCTTGATGGTTACCAGCTCATCCAGGCATTAAGCGCCAGCCCTGAGACTTCTTCTGTTCCTGTTGTGGTGCTGGCAGCAAAGCCTCTGTCAGATCAGCAGGAGGAGACGCACGCGCGTTCTGTGATCTACAAAGACTTCAATATCGAAGCACAACTCAGCCGCACTCTTAATGAACTCTTCCCCGGGTAGCACCTGCCTGATTATCGTAAGACCAGAGACGCCTCAGCAGAAAATTCAGCGGCAGCAAAATCGCGCGCCAGCCATTTAGGATAGGCGGCAGCGGCGATCATCGCTGCATTGTCAGTAGAAAGCTTTCGTGACGGGAAATACACCGGCAATCCTTCGCTGGCTCCCTGGCGAGTGAACGTCTCGCGCAACTCGCTGTTAGCAGCTACACCGCCGGTTACAAACAGCGTGCGTGCCTCGCGCTCGCGGGCAGCTTGCAATGTTTTCGAAACCAGGTCTTCCACAACCGCGCGCTGAAATGAGGAGACAAGATCCAGTGTTTTTTGATCGCATAGTGGAAGAACGTCGTTCGCTGTTGGTTTGGCAATTCCCTTGAGCGCCTGCTGCAGGGACGCAACGGACTCGCGCATCCCTTCCAGCTCAACATAACGAAGCACGGCCGTTTTGATTCCACTGAAGGAAAAATCATGCGGAGTTTGCTCGGCTTTTGGCGTGCCGCGATTGCTGTGCTTGATCTGTGACGGCCCAAACTTCACTGCCCGCGGATTGCCATGCTTGGCCAGGGCGTCAATGATCGGCCCGCCTGGATAGCCGAGGCCGAGCAGCTTGGCTACTTTGTCGTAAGCTTCGCCGGCAGCGTCATCGCGTGTGCGGCCGATGTTTGAGTAGGTCCAACCGCTCTCACGCTGCTCTGCCAAAAACAAATGCGTATGTCCGCCGGAGACTACCAGGGCCAACAACGGGAACTCAATTCGGAAGTTTCCTTTCTGCTTTTCTTCCAGCAGGACCGCGTGAATGTGGCCTTCAAGATGGTTCACCGTGATCAGCGGCTTCTCCAGCGCAAAGGCCAGTGCTTTGGCGTAGCTGATGCCGACGAGCAACGCTCCGGCAAGCCCTGGGCCCTGGGTTACTGCGATCGCGTCCACCGAATCATAGCTCTTTCCTGCCTCCAACAGCGCCTGCCGCACCACCGGCACAATCGCGCGCAGATGCTCGCGCGAGGCCAGTTCCGGCACTACGCCGCCGTAAGGCTGGTGTGTGGCAATCTGCGAGGAAACCACATTCGAGAGCAGCCGTTCGCCATCTTTCACCACCGCTGCCGCGGTCTCATCGCATGAAGTCTCGATTCCCAGGATGTAACTCTCAGGCATACATCTAATATTATTGGATTTTGCTGTTTACCGGAGAGAGCGGCTTACCGCAAAGGACGCAAAGGTCGCAAAAGGTCGCAAAGAAGAGCCAACCTTACCGCTGATAAACGGTGATACTGATTGAGTAGAGATATCGATTGGATCATCGTAAAAAATGAATTTATTTTTTCCTCTGCGCCCTTCGTGTCCTTTGCGGTGAAAATGAGAATGAACTTGTCCTCTGAAAAAGCACGGGAAGCCAGCCGCATCGCGCGCGCACTGCGTGAGCACGGCCATTCTGCCTATCTGGTAGGCGGTTGCGTGCGTGATCTGCTCCTTGGTCGCGAACCGGCTGATTTTGACGTGACTACCTCCGCAACCCCGCAGCAGGTCATGCAGCTCTTTCCGCAAACGTATGCCGTTGGCGCGCAATTCGGCGTTGTGCTTGTGCCGATTCGTCGCGATACCGATGGTGACCGCGACAATTACGTCATTGAAGTCGCAACCTTCCGCAGCGATGGTGCTTATTCTGATGGTCGCCATCCTGATGAAGTGCAGTTTTCAAAGGATGCACGTTTGGACGTGCAGCGCCGCGACTTCACCATCAACGGCCTGCTGCTCGATCCTGAAACCGCCGAAGTTCTTGACTACGTTGGCGGCAGGGAAGACCTGCAGCGCGGCGTCATTCGTTCCATCGGCTATCCGTATCAGCGCTTTCTGGAAGACAAGCTCCGGATGCTGCGTGCCGTGCGCTTTGCCGCGCGTTTTGGCTACACCATTGACGCCCAGACCTTCACTGCCATCCGGGAGCTTGCGGCTCAGATTCATCAGGTAAGCCATGAGCGCGTGCGCGATGAGATCCTGAAAATGCTTACTGAAGGACAGGCGCGGCGCGCCTTTGAACTGCTGGACCAGACTGGCCTCCTCGAACAGGTGCTCCCAGAAATCAAAAAAATGCAGGGCGTGGAACAGCCGCCGCAATATCACCCGGAAGGCGACGTGTGGACGCACACCCTCATGCTGCTTGAAGGACTTTCCGCCGGCTGCTCGGAAACGCTTGCGCTGGGTGCGCTGCTGCATGATGTGGGGAAGCCGCCAACATTTCGCGTAGCTCCAGACCGCATCCGCTTTGATAATCACGCTGATGTTGGCACAAAGATGGCTGCCGAAATCTGCCGCCGTTTCCGGTTATCGAACGAGGACACCGATCAGGTGCTTTCGCTGGTGGCTAACCACATGCGCTTTGCCGATGTCACGCGCATGAAAGAGTCCACGCTCAAGCGCTTCTTCCGCCTGCCTAAGTTCGAAGAGCAGCTTGAGCTGCACCGCCTGGACTGCATGAGCAGCCATCGCGATCTGAGCCTGTACGAATTTGCGAAAGAGAAATTTGAAGCGCTTCCTGCTGAGCAAATTCGTCCGGCGCCGCTCATTACGGGCGAGGACCTGATCGCCGCAGGCTACAAGCCGGGCCCGATGTTCAAAGAGTTGTTGACCGCGGTGGAAGACGCGCAGCTAGAGGGTTCAATCAAGACGAAGGAAGAGGCGCTGGGATTGGTGAAAAGTTTGGCTCTGCAGCCGCCGACTTAAGGTTTATTGTAGCTCCAGCCACATTGAGGGCAGCGTTGTTGATCAGCTGAAATCATATTCCCGCATCCCAGGCACTGAATTGGCTCAGCAGGTCCTGAAGGCTCTTCCTTAACATAGTTCATCGAGGACCCGTCTGCTGGGTCATCATCTGAAGCAACTCCGGGCGGACGGTCGCTGACCCAGTACACCCCGTTCCACATGCTGGTTTTGCAGGTTGCCTTGACTCGCCGATCCTGAGCAGTCACGTAACTAACCTCGTAGGTACGGTCATACCGATTTCCGAAACTCCATACCCCGAGAATTTCGATTACCTTTCCGCCGTGGTCTTCGACGTTTTTCCGAATGCGTTCACGGTCGAACCTTGGCGGCAGAACAAAACACAAAATTACAAACACCGCAATCATCACGAATGGAATCACTGAATACAGGTCATTCATTTGGCTACCTACCTCACTGTAAATCCGACTGAAACTACTTCTGTTTCCCGCGGTAGTTGAAATATCCCCATACCTCTTCGCTCATTCTGCCAATCGCATCTTCCAACTTACTGTAATAGCCGCGATGATGCGCCGAGAAGAACACGACCACAACCCGCGCTGCAGGTGTCTCGATCAGGCCAACATCGTTTGCGATGTAAGGCGGGAAGTCGCCAGTCTTGTGCGGCGTGTTGGCGTCATCCAGCATGAATCGCGGAATGCGGGTGCGCATCTGCTGCTGGCCCATCATCCGCATCATTTCTTTGCATGATTTTTCGCTGGCCGCTTTGTTGATGGCGATCATCTCTAACAGCTTTCCCATATCGCGCGCGCTTGAAAGCCCGAACGGGTGCTTGCCTTCAAAGTGAAAGCGCTCCACGTCGGCATCAGTCAGCTTCTCAGGGAAGCCTTTGGTGAACAGCTCTTCCGGCGTGAACTTGGCATATGCAGGATCACCAGCCTCGGCCAGCGAGCGAAACCAGTCAAAGCTGGTGCCGGTGGCGCGAATCGTATTCAATCCAAACTGGTGCATGGTGTTGGTCACGTGGGCCGGGCCGCCCACGCGCGAGAAGATCATGTCTGTGCCCGTGTTGTCGCTTTGGATGATCATCAGTTCCAGTGCATCATGCACGCTGAGGTTCAACCCGGAGTCGAGCGTACGCAGAACGCCGGTGCCAAAGCGCTTGTCGGCCGTCGTCATGGTGAAGCGGTCAGCGGGATTGATCTTGCCTGCATCCACCAGCCGGTAAGCATCCACCAGCAGCGGGATCTTGATGGCGCTCATTGTGTCCATCACGTTATCGGCATTTATGGCGAGCTCTTCCCCGGTATCCAGTGACCTGATGTAAATGCCCCAGTCAGCGCTCACGCCGGACGAGATTTGTTCCAACTTTTGTTTCAGGAGATCAATAGGTTTGGGCGGCGCCGGAGTTTGCGCAAGAGCAGTGACGGAAACCATCAAGAGCAGAAGAAGGGCAGCAGGAAAGCCTTTTGAATTCATTGAACCACCAGACGTTTCGAGTTTGGCACTAAGGCAAAGCATTCTACCTTAGTGTTCCTGCGCGTCTGCTTTGTGGTTAAGCCTAGAAGCCCTGTCCGCGAATCAGGCTCATGGGATCGGGCACGGCCGCGCCTGCGCCGCGTGAAGCGCCTGTTTTCTCTTCCACCTTGTTGCCTTCGCCTTCACCCGGTGCCAGAAATAGATTTTCTTCCAGGCCATGCTGGCGCGTGTAAAGCTCGTGATAACGGCCCTGCTGTGCCAGAAGCTCGGCATGGCGTCCGCGCTCAACAATTTTTCCGGCTTCCACCACCAGAATCTGATCAGCCTGACGGATCGTGGAGAGGCGATGTGCGATCACAAACGTTGTGCGGCCCTCCATCAAATATTTCAAGCCCTGCTGAATGTAAGCTTCAGATTCGGAATCCAGGCTCGACGTAGCTTCATCGAGAATCAGGATTCTGGGGTCGGCAAGCACCGCGCGAGCGATCGAGACGCGCTGCCTCTGTCCGCCGGAGAGCTTTACTCCGCGCTCGCCGATAATTGTGTCGTATCTATCTTTAAACCGCTCGGCAAACTCATCTACGTGCGCAATGCGGCAGGCTTCCAGAATTTCTTCTTCCGTAGCGTCTGGACGGGAGAACGCAATGTTTTCGCGGATTGAACCGTCAAACAAAAACGAGTCCTGCAGAACCACTCCTAGCGCAGGACGATAAGAATCAAGCCGCACCTTGCTGAGATCAATTCCATCCACAGTTACGCGGCCTGAAGTCGGTTTGTAAAAAGCCGCCACCAGACCAATGATGGTTGACTTGCCTGACCCCGACGATCCCACCAGCGCTGTCACCGTTCCGGGCTGCGACTCAAAGCTCACATCTTCCAGCACAGGCTTGCCGGGTTCATAGGAAAAATCAACGTGCTCAAAGTTGATAGCTCCGTGAATTTCTCCCAGAACGACTGCTCGATCAGGATCGGAATCTTCACGATTCTCTGCCAGGACTTCGCGCGTGCGATCAAGGCCGGCAATTGCTTCAGTGATCTGCGTGCCAATGCTGGCGATCTGCGCCACCGGCGCAACCAGAAAGCCCATGAACATGGTGTAGCTGAACAGGCCGCCGGTGGTCATGTGTCCGGCAAAGATCTGCCGAGCGCCCATAAACATGATCACTGCGCCGACCACGCCCAGCATCACGCTTGAAATCAGCCCCATCATGGACATGGCGGTAAGCGTCTTGAGGACATTATCCAGCAGGCGCTGCACGCCTTTGCTGAATACGCCGGACTCGCGCTCTTCGGCATGGTATCCCTTCACCACGCGCACACCGCCAAGCGATTCTGTAAGCCTGCCAGTAACCTCCGCATTGATTTTTGAGCGCTCGCGAAAGATGGGACGGATGGTCTTAAATGTCCGGCTCAGGGCAACCATCAGAACCAGTAAAAAGCCGATGGCCACGCCCGTCATCTGGGCATTGATCTTTAGCAGGAAGCCGAGCGCCAGCACAGCGGTGAGAATGCCGCCGCAGAATTCAACCAGCCCCGTGCCGATCAGGTTGCGCACGCCCTCCACGTCACTCATAATGCGCGAGACCAGCGCACCGGTCTTGTTGGCGTCATAGTAATTCAGCGGCAGCTTTCCTACGTGCGCCTGAACCCTGCGGCGCAGTTCGGCTATGAGCCGCTGCGCTTCTTTGGAAAGAAGTTGAGTCAGTGAAAACGATGTGATGCCCTGAATCAGCGTTGCTGTGATCACCACGGCCACCAGCGGCAGCAGCCGGTCAAGCCGGTGCTTGTTGATCACGTCATCGATCAGGAATTTGGTTGATGCCGGTAGCACCAGACCACAAAGCCGGCCGATCAGAAGCAACAAGAATCCAAGCGCCAGGAGCGTCCGCCGCGGCCGCACCAATTCGCGGATCATCGGCATTACAGACTTTAGTTGTTGCGTGGCTGGTTTCTTCTTGGGATCGGCTTCAGGCGGCACAGCAGGCTCCAAAATTCAGGGTTGTTCCTTCTAGATTACCTTGAATGGCTGGCGGATTCGGTATTTTTTGTTCGCTTATTGCGTTCCGGGGGCTCAAAGTCCTTTTTTGCATACCTTCATAAAATGTCATAAAATAAAAGTATGGCGATGACATCCTTGAACATATCGCTTCCTGAAGCCCTGAAAAAGTACGTTGAGGGGCAGGTTGCATCAGGCGACTGGGGGACACCCAGTGAGTTCATTCGCGAATTAATCAGAGAAGATAAAGAACGCCGTCTAAGGAGCTTAGAACAGGACCTCATTGCAGCAGCCAAAGGAGCCAAGATCGAACTTTCTGTGGCAGAAATTCGCAAAAAAGGCCTTGTAAAAGTTTTGCGTGAGCGGAACCGGTCCCGGTGAAACCGCGGAAGCTCATTCTGAGCGACGCAGCGGTTTTGGATATTCTGGAACAGTTCTCGTGGTATCAGAAACAAGAGAGAAGCAAGCTGGCTCAGCGCTGGGAACGCGCTGTGACATCCACTTTGCTGCAACTCACAGCCAATGCACTTATTGGTGCTCTATGCCAATTTAAAGCTCCTGAACTTCAAGGAGTGCGCAGGCTGGGCATAAAATACTTTCCAAACATCTCGTGTTCTATCGTATTTCTCAAAAAGAAGTAACAGTTCTCCGCATTGTGCACGGTGCACGAGATCTGGAAGTTCTTTTTTAGAAAGATCAATACCTCAGCCGTCGTATTCTTGCCGAACTCTTCTTGGCCCATAAAAGCGCATTGACTGTACGCTCTTCCCGTAGCAGCATGGTTGCCGCACCAGAGGAGGAGATTATGGGCAAGAAACTTTTGGCGGGTATTCTGGGTGGTCTTGCATTTTTTCTTTGGTCGTTTGTCGCGCACATGTTTTTAGGATTGGGTGAGGTGGGGCTGCAGGAGGTCCCGAACGAGCAGGCCGTAGTCTCCACGATGAAAGCCAACATGCCGGTTTCCGGCCTCTACATCTTTCCCGGCTGGGGGTTGCCGCCAGACGCCACGCATTCACAAAAAATGAAGGCCATGCAGAGTGATGCAATCCAGGCCAGGATTAAAGCTGGTCCAACAGGAGTGCTGGTTTATCACGCAACCGGGCAGGAGCCGCTCTCGCCCAGGCAGATGATTACCGAACTTGTCACAAACATCGTCCAGATTTTTCTGGCGGTGCTGCTGCTTGGGCAGACAAGGATTGTTAACTTTGTGGGCCGGTGGCGCTTCATTACTATTGCAGGTCTTCTTGCCGCGATCAGCACCAATATCTCTTACTGGAACTGGTATGGGTATCCCGGCAATTACACGCTGGCTTATATCAGCACCATCGCCATGGGATTTGTTTTTGCGGGGCTGGTAGCGGCGGCAATCGTAAAGCCAGTTCAGGAAGCGCTGGCGACAAAAGCGTAGAATTTTGCCGATCGATCACCGAGGGGGCCAAGCCATGCCCATGCAATACGAGTACACCGCGATCCCTGAAGAGCAGGTGCCACGCGTTGCCAATCCAGTGTTTCAGCATCTGCTGGATACTTACGCCAGCGAGACCAGCAAGGTAGTCAGTGTGTGGCGGCAGTTTGGCCCAGCTGACATGGCATTTAAGCCCGCAGACCGTTCCAGCACCGTGCTGGAAATCATGAAGCACCAGTTGCTCTCCGAGCGGCGCTTCTTCGCGGAGTTCATCGGACTGGCTGGCGAGCCGGAGCCTGCCGCATTGATGCCGCAGGAATTAACGCCTGCGGCCTTTTGCCGCCGGCAAGAAGAGCTGTGCAAGCCACGGCTGGAACGCATGGCGGGTCGCGACCAGAGCTGGTGGTTAGAAGTAGTCCCATTTTTCGATGTGCGACGGCAGCGCATCTGGGTGTTCTGGCGGCGGGTTCTGCATACGGCACACCATCGCACGCAGCTCAGTGTTTATCTCCGGCTTCTGGGCAAGCCGGTCCCTTCAAGCTACGGGCCTACAGCCGATGTGACCTGGAGCGGCGCTGATCCTACGCGAAGCGTGGAAGCGGCAGGAAGGAAATAGCGCTTATTGCCCAGTTGCAGGATCCAGCAAACAAACAGGAGAGAGTACAAAAGCCGGCCCTAATTATCTTGCTGTGCGAACGTCTGCAAGTGCATCAGAAAAGCCCGCTGCACGCGGCTGAGATAGCGCCCCTTCAGAGTGACTGCTCCAATCGTGCGGGAGGCGCGATCATCGCCTATCAGGATGGAACTGCAATCAGGCCGCTGCTCTACCGCCATCTCCGGCACAATCGAGATACCCAGCCCCGCCCCAACCATGGCGAGAATGCTTGAAAATTGTCCACTCTCAAAGACGATATGCGGCATCACACGAGCGCGTTTGCAGACCTCAATGGCGGTGTCGCGAAAACAGTGGTCTTCACGCAGCAGAAGAAAGGGATGATCGCGCAGCTCCTTGAGCATCACTTTGCGCTTCTTGGCCAGCGGATGGGCTTTGGGGAGAATGGCAAAAAGCCGTTCTGTGCGCAGCGGAAAAGTTTCTATGTCATGGCCGCGCAACGGCAATGCAAGTATGGCAACATCAATTTGCCCAGCGCGTAACCGGTCCATGAGTCGCGCAGTCACGTCTTCAACCACAGTGATATCGGCCTGGGGATACTTGCGGGAAAACAATGCTACGGGCAGGGGCAGAAAATAGGGTGCGATGGTTGGAATCACACCAATCGAAACCAATCCGGAGACTGAGGACTGCCGCTCCGCAACTTCATCTTTGGCTGCTTTTAACTCCACCAGGATTGCGCGAGCTCGCGGCAAAAACACCTGACCAAAGCCGGTGAGGCGCACCGCGCGGCCCAGACGGTCAAACAGGCGTACGCCGAGCTCCTCTTCGAGCTTCATGATCTGTTGTGAAAGGGAAGGCTGCGCCACCTGCTCACGTTCGGCGGCGCGGGTAAAACTACCGGTTTCAGCGACAGCGCAGAAGTAGCGCAGTTGGTGGACTTCCATAGTCAATTCCTATTGATTTCAATTTAATTATATATTGGGCATATAGATCAACCAGCATTATTTTGCTGAACAGATGAACGAAAGTGTGTGTCCCGGCTGAGTTAGCACACGAATAAGCTGTTTCTTTTCCCTTCCGGCTTCCATCTAAAATTCAAGCGGATCGAGTTGATCACTGCCAGTGTTCTTCTGGCAGGGCTCCAGTAAGAGGTGGCGCTCATGAGTAATCTGTTACCCGCAGTTTTCGTCGGCCATGGTAATCCCATGAATGCGCTGCTGCGCAACTCTTATACAGAAGCGTGGACAAGAATGGGGCAGAGCCTCGCGCGTCCTAAAGCGATACTGTGTATCTCAGCGCATTGGTTTGTTCCGGGAACAGGCGTTACGGTCACCACTGCTCCCCGGACCATTCATGATTTTGGCGGCTTCCCGCGCGAACTCTATCAGATGAAATATCCGGCTCCCGGCGATCCTGACCTGGCGCGCCGCGTCCAGCAACTATTGGCGCCTACTCCAGTTGTTCTGGATAACAGCTGGGGACTGGATCATGGCGCATGGGCAGTGGTTTGCCATATCTATCCGCAGGCGGACATTCCGGTTGTTCAACTCAGCATTGATGAAACCCAGCCGCCGGCTTTTCATTACGAAATCGGCCGCCGGCTCGCGCCTTTACGCGATGAAGGCGTGCTCATTGTAGGCAGCGGCAACCTGGTGCATAACCTGCACACGTATGCCTGGGGCCGGCACGTGCCGGAGCCGTTTGATTGGGCTATTCGCTTTGAGCAACAGGCGCGGGAGATGTTGCTGGCTTCAGAACATCGTCCGCTTGTGGATTATGAGAAGCTGGGCCGCGACGCCCAGTTGTCGATTCCCACACCCGACCACTATCTGCCATTGCTTTACGTAATCGCTACGCGCCAGGCGAAGGACCCGATTTCGTTTCCGGTAGAGGGAGTGGATGGCGGATCCATTTCGATGTTGTCTGTCCGGGTGGGATAAGCTCAGCTCTTTCGCGGAGGCGCTCTATTTCCCGACATGCGTACCAGCGTGTCCCATACCCATCTCGGCGTTAAGCCAGCGGTCCACAAGCTTTTGCAGGCAGGCTTGGCCGCATAGATGTTTGGCACTGGCATCGTGGGCCAGCATGTTTTCCCAGGGATAAATCTTGAACATGTGGCGTTCAGGCGCCTCTGGATGAGGACTATAGGGCTCTGTCCAGGCCAGCCACCAGTGATCGGTGCTGCCCTTCTGTTTGCCGCAGACATCGCAATTGAACGTCTCAGTCCAGGTCACCGCTGCTTCCTTGGGTTGAAACTTATTACTTGGGAGATCAGTTTACATCGGCAACTTTTGCGGCAGACAAAATGTGTCACTTTTTACCCACAAAAAAAGCTGAGACTTATGGAATTTCATAGCTTCTGCTGGCGCTTTCTCCGGTTTGCACAGCTGTCCACAGGAGTTCCACAAACTTTTTCTGGAAGCTTCATCAAATTGCAACAATTCTTAGATAGGATTGCGCAGAAAACATCGTGGGAAAATTGCACTGGGAGTGCATTTCTGCACTTGATTTTCCCGCTTTGATGGTTATGATGGGTGCCCTATTCCCAGGCCCCGCCACGTGAAGTCCCTCAACAGGAGAGAGAGCATGAAGTCAAGCTTTTGGAGTCCAATTCAACGGCTAGTTGCAGTAGCGCTGCTCGTCATGAGTTTTGGCGTGCTGCTCGTCGCGCAGTCCACCACTGATGGCGCGATCGGCGGCACCATTTATGACAGCTCCGGCGCTGTTGTCCCCAATGCCAAAGTTACGGTCCACAACAACGGCACCAATGCCGAGCAGTCAGTCGCCAGTGACGCTTCCGGATATTACCGCGTCACCGGTCTGCAATCCGGCACCTACACAGTCACCATTTCAGGCGGCGGACTGGCGCCTTACAAGGCGCAGCAAGTCATCGTCTCCGTCGGCAGCGTTACCGATCTTTCACCGCGCTTGAGCGTGGCCGGAACTTCAGAGACGGTGGACGTAACCGCTGAAGCTCCGCAGATCAACACCACCTCGCCTGAGTTCGCTCCCACGCTGAACCAGACGGCAATCTCCAATCTGCCAATCAATGGCGGCCGGTGGTCGAGTTTTGCGATGCTGACTCCCGGCGTAGTAGCCAATTCAAGCGGCTTTGGCTTGCTCAGCTTCCGCGGCATCAGCACCCTGCTCAACAACACGACGGTAGATGGCGCTGACAACAACCAGGCTTTCTTCTCCGAAGAACGCGGGCGCACCCGCGCCGGATACTCCACGCCCAAGGCGGCGATCGAGGAATTCCAGGTCAATACTTCGAACTACTCCTCCGAGTATGGACGCGCGGCCGGTGGCGTGATCAACACTGTGACTAAGAGCGGCACCAACTCGATTCACGGCGAGGCGTATTTCTATGATCGTGACAACGTCTGGGGAGCAATTAACCCCTTTACCAAGCTGAACGTCCCCAACGGCAGCGGCGGATTCACTCCGGTGCCTTATAAGCCCACTGACTGGCGCAAGATTTCCGGTTTGGGTCTGGGCGGCCCCGCTATCAAAGACAAGTTGTTCTGGAACATGACTTTCGACTGGTATGACCGGAATTTCCCGGGTACCGCCATCCCGAGCAATCCCACTGTATTCTTCAGTCAGGCGACTCCCTCTGCCGCCACACTGAGCACCATTGCCACAAGGCTTGGAGTGAGCACAGCGCAGGCCCAGGCCCTGTACACGAACGAGTTCAACGGCCTGGTCAGCATGCTTGGCCCGACGCCTCGTGACGGCGAGCAGTACATCCTCTTCCCAAAGGTTGATTGGAACATCAACCAGAAGAACCACGCATCGTTTACGTTCAACCGCATGCGTTGGGCTTCTCCTGCGGGCATTCAGACCCAGGCTACGAATACTTTTGGCGTCCACAGCTTTGGCGACGATTTCGTGAAGGACACCTGGGGCATCGCAAAGCTGAATACCTTCATCACGCCCACCTTGGCGAATGAAGTCCGTTACCAGTACGGTCGTGATTTCGAGTATGAATTTGCTCAGCAGCCCACGCCGTACGAACAAGGCCGGTTGGTGAACACTCCAACTTTCACTAATCCGCTGGGACTGCCTCCACAGGTCTCGATCACGAACGGCTTTACCTTCGGCGTGCCCACCTTCCTGCAACGCCCGTCGTTCCCGGACGAAAGCCAGTATCAGGTCGCCGATACCCTCACGTGGACCCACGGCAAGCACAGTCTCAAATTCGGAACGGATGTGCGCCGGGTACATGACAATTCGCAGAACCTGCGCACGCAGTTCGGCAGCTACAGCTACTCCAGCGCAACCAACTACATCCTGGATGCCCTCACTGGTAAAGGCTGCGGGACCACGGCTACCCCCGTATCCTGCTACACCAATTACAGCCAGGCTTTCGGCCCGCTCGGCTTCGAGTTCGATACGACCGACTGGTCCGGGTTCGTTGCAGACGACTGGAAGGTCCTGCCGCGGTTGAGCCTCTCGATGGGACTGCGGTATGAGCGTGAAGTCCTTCCCGACCCATTCGCAAACCTGGTGAATCCACTGGTAACCCAAACCGCGCAGATGCCGCAGGACAAGAACAACTTTGGCCCGCGTATCGGCTTTGCCTATGACATCACCGGCAACGGCAAGACGATCATCCGCGGCGGCTACGGCATCTATTACGGCCGCATCATCAACTCCACCATCTTCAACGCGCTGACCAACACCGGCATGCCCGGAGCACAGAGGACGTTCAGCATCAGCCCGTCAGCCACCTCAATTCCATTCCCGCAGGTTCTTTCAAGTCCGGCGGGAGCGGGCGCGGCCCCGAACGTCTCGTTCTTCAATTCTAACTTCCAGGCGCCGCAGATCCATCAGTTCGATTTGATCGCGGAGCGCGACCTGGGTTGGGGCACGACTCTGCGCGTGAGCTATCTCGGCAGCCTTGGCCGTGAGTTGCCCAACTTCGTGGACACCAATCTGGCAGCTCCGACCAAGCTCATCACCTACCAGGTGCTGAACGGCGGTCCGCTCGCGGCCCGTGGTGCCACCTACACTACGCCGCTCTTCAGTTCGCGTCTCACCAGTGCCTTCGGGGCGGAGACGGCGATCTTCAGCGGCGCGAACTCGAGCTACAACGCGCTCGCCGTGGACGTCATCCATCGCATGAGCCACCACATCCAGTTCAACGCCAATTACACTTGGGCGCACGCGCTGGATTTCGGCCAGAACGAGAGCACGTTCTCTGATACAAACGACCTGTTCTCGCCCCTGAATTTGCAGGCCGATTACGGCAACTCGATTTATGACGTGCGTCACCGCGTCGTACTGAATGCTGTTGCCACTTCACCATGGAAGCACACGGGATGGCTCGGCTATCTGACCAATGACTGGACGCTGGCTCCGATCTTCCAGTTCCAGACGGGTCTGCCCTTCTCGCTCACGACCAGCGGCAATGCACCGGGCGGCGTTCCGGGCGGCGGCGGCGTGAACGGATCCGGCGGCGCGTTCCGCATTGACAGCATTGGGCGCAACACCTTCCGCTTCCCCAACACCTACGTGCAGGACCTGCGGCTTTCCAAGACCATCAAGGTCCAGGAGCGCTACAGTGTGGAGTTGCTGGCTGACGTGTTCAACCTGGCCAACCACACCAACGTTACCGGCGTGACGACTACTGGCTACAGCGTCGTAAGCACCGGTACCGTCCCCCTGATTGGCGGCGGCACACAAGCCTGCTCCGCTGCAGCGCCTTGCCTGAACTTCAACACCAGCGGACCGACTCCGGTTTCGGGCGCCCCATTTGCCCCGCAGATCGGCGTGCCCAACAGCGCCAACAGCAACTTCATCTACTCGCCCAGACAGCTTCAGTTGGGTGTAAAAGTGAAGTTTTAAAAGTTGAAGAAACCAGATTTTCAAACCACGCGGCAGCTTCGGCTGCCGCGTCTTTTTGGATACAATCAGGCTTTCATGAAAAAAATTCTTGCACTTCTTTTACTTGTTGCAGTCGTGTCCACGCAGCTTGCAGCCTGGGGCCCCAAAGGGCACGCCATTGTTGGGGACATCGCCACTTCCAGACTGACCCCTGTCGCAAAAGAAAATGTCCAATTGCTCCTGGGCAGTGACACGCTGGCCTCCGTCTCGAGTTGGGCAGATACGGTGAGAAAAGACCGCGATGAAAGTTACGACTGGCACTTCGTGGACATTCCCAAGGACGCGTCAGGCTTCTCTGAAGAGCGCGACTGTTTCCGCCCGCAGGACAAGCACAAAGATGCGCAGACGGATCACCACAACTGCGTGGTAGATCGAATTGAATTATTTGAGAAGGTGCTGGCTGATGAAAATGCTTCACGCGCCGCTCGCGTTGAGGCGCTCAAATGGATTGTCCACTTTGTCGGCGATCTGCACCAGCCTTTGCATGCGGTGGAAGAAGCCCGCGGCGGCAATGACATTAAACTGCCGGTCTTCGGCTCTCCAAAATGTGGCGACTACGATTGCAACCTGCACTGGACCTGGGACACGCTTCTGCTCGAGCACACCGGCTACTCTGAAGAAGAGTACGTTCAGCGTTTGCAAAAGCTGATCGAAAAAGAGAATCTGGCAGAGCAGGCGGCAGGAACGCCGGCAGACTGGGCCAACGAGTCGCACGTGGAAGCGCGGCAGATCATGAACGCAAAGCCTGCTGCGGTGGATGAGCAGTATTACCAGACCAATATTGACTTGGTGAATAAGAAGCTGGCTTTGGCAGGGCTGCGTCTTGCCACGGTGCTGAACAACACCCTGGGAAAAATTCCCACGGCCAAGCTGAAACAGGACCTTGAGAAGCATTCGCAAGGAATGTAACTCCAGAAAGCTGAAGCCACGCGGAACCTGCCATGATGAAACACTTTGCTTTTGCCCGCCGTTGTTTGCTGCTCCTTAGCTGCCTGTTAGTTTCGGCGCACGCTCAAACGCATAATAGCAATGCGGTAAAACTGCCTACGGGCATGAGCATCACGCCCACAGCCGCCCCCGGGTCAAAGCTGCTCTTCCTCAATCCTGACCTGCCCGGTATGCCGGAATTGCTGGCCGACCATCCCATTGCCACCGTCCTCAGCCCCGATGGCCGCACTCTGCTGGTGCTCACCAGCGGCTTCAATCGCAATTACGACATCAAAGCAAAACTTATTCCTGCTCTCTCCAATGAATACGTCTTTGTTTACGACGTGAGCCAGAATCCGCCGGTCAAGCGGCAGGTGCTTGCGATACCCAACACCCACATGGGAATTGCCTGGGCGCATGATGGCGAGCGCTTCTTCGTTTCCGGCGGCTCGGATGACAACGTTCACGTATTCAGTTTGGACCAAGGGAAGTGGGTGGAAGCGTCGCCGGCGATTTCACTGGGACACGAGCATGGCCTGGGAGTCGATGAAGAGGAGACCTCCAAAAACCACAGGAACAAGCCTGTTGCGGCTGGACTGGCCGTGAGCCGCGATGGCAAGTGGCTGCTCGTAGCCAATAACATGAATGACTCGGTCTCTATGATCGATCTCCAGCAGAGAAAAGTTGTGGCGGAGCTGGACCTGCGTCCGGGGAAAGGCCAGCCGGGCGGCGAATATCCGTATGACGTGGTCTTCAAGGGCAATGACAAAGCTTACGTCTCCTGCCTGCGCGACCGCGAAATCGTCGTCATCGATTTGCGCGGCGCGCCGGCCATCAGCAGCAGAATCAAACTGCGCGGACAGCCCGGAAAAATGCTCTTAAATTCCGCCCAGACCGCTCTCTTCGCCGTCGCCGACAACAGCGATTCTGTTGTGATCGTCGATACGGCCAAAGACCAGGTCCGCACTGAAATCAAAACCACAGCGCCCGCGGGCATGCTGACGGGACGCACCAGCTTCAAAGGCGCGAATCCCACCGGCCTGGCGCTCACCGCCGACGAGAAAACGCTTTACATAACCAATGGCGGGACAAATTCAGTGGCCGTAATCCAGCTTGACCGTGAGCTCGATGACGGGCGCGTGATTGGGCTGATTCCCACCGGCTGGTATCCCAATGCGGTCAGCGTAAGCCGCGACATGCGGTATCTCTATGTGGCCAATGCCAAATCGCCTGCCGGCCCAAATCCGGGCGGGTGCCGCAAAACTTATTACACTGTCTCGTCGGATGATCGCCCGTGCACGTTGGCGCAACAGTATGTGTGGCAACTCGAAAAAGGCTCACTGCAGGTGGTCCCGCTTCCGTCCGCGGCTGAACTGAAAGGACTCACGCTGCTGGTGGCGCGGAACAATCATTTCTCCATACAATCGCAAAGCGCAGAAAGCCAGAAGCTTTTTTCCTTTCTGCGCAGCAGAATCCACCACGTCATTTATATCGTTAAAGAAAACCGATCTTATGACCAGGTGTTGGGCGACCTGGAAAAAGGGAACGGTGATCCTCGGCTCAATCTTTTTCCGGAAGCGCTGGCGCCCAATCATCATGAGCTGGCAAGGCGCTTCATCACGCTCGATAACTTCTATGACAGCGGCGAGGTCAGCGGCAACGGCTGGAACTGGAGCACAGCGGCCCGGGCCACGGATTTCGTCGAGCGGACGATTGTGCTGAACTATGCCAAGCGCGGCGTGCCGTATGACGTGGAGGGTGTCAATCGCGGCATCAACGTGGGCGCACCGCGGACGGAAGAGCGCGTGCGCGGCAAGCTGGACGATCCCGAAAATCAATTGCCGGGCGCCGCTGACGTCTCCGCACCCGATGGGCCGGCTGATGACGAGACCGGCGCAGGCTTTTTGTGGGATTCGGCGCTACGGGCAAAACTTACGGTCCGCAATTACGGCTTCTTCGCCAATCTGGCACATTATTCCGCTACGCCGGAAGGCGGGCCAGCGGTCCCGCTGCTGCACGATCCGGCGGCCGCGGGAGTTCGCGTCGCTTTTCCAACAAATCCGCGCCTCCAGGACATCACCGATCCTTACTTCCGGAGCTTTGATATGCGCTTTGCTGACTACTGGCGCTTCAAGGAGTGGGAGCGCGAGTTCGATGAGTTTGCGAAGCATGACAATCTGCCCAACCTGGAGCTGCTGCGCCTGCCCCATGATCACTTTGGCAACTTTGATAAAGCCGAGGACGGCGTGAACACCGTCGAGACCATGATGGCCGACAACGACTACGCCGTGGGGCTGGTGATGGAGAAGGTGGCGCACAGCAAATATGCCAAAGACACATTGATTTTCGTCATCGAAGACGACGCCCAAAACGGCCCGGATCATGTGGACGCGCACCGCAGCCTTGCCCTGGTGGTTGGACCTTATGTGAAGCAGGGCGCCGTGGTATCAAAGCATTTCACCACTGTCTCAGTGCTGCGCACCATCGAAGAAGTCCTGGGCATGAAACCACTGGGATTGAACGATGCTCTGCAATCGCCGATGGCTGAGGTGTTTTCCGCTCGGCAGCAATCGTGGAGCTATACCGCTCGCGTACCCGCGATTTTGCGCAGCACCAGGCTGCCTCTTCCTCCGGAGGCTCCGTCAAAATCCGGCGCGTTAGCACCGCAGCCGAAGCATGATTCTGCTTATTGGGCGGAACAAACGCGGGACTTTGATTTCAGTGCTGAAGACAAGCTGGATTCCGCCAGCTTTAACCTTGTTCTGTGGAATGGTCTCAAAGGCGAGCATGAACCTTATCCGGCAGAACGCGACGGCCGCGATCTCAAAAAAAATCGGTCTTCAGTTCTGCATGAGTTCACCAAAGACAAAAAAATGCCGCATCGGTAAAGATGCGGCGTTTGAGTTATCGAACGATAGGCGCTTTACCAGACTCGGCAGGCGTTCGCACTGACCATTTTCTGCCCAGCTTTGCAGTTGAAGGCCTTGGCGAAATCGGCGCTATTCTGGAGCGTTCCGTTCACTCGGTACTGGCCGGGTGAGTGCGGATCAGTCTTTGCCAGCAAGCGCGAGCTCTCGGGCGTGGAGTTCTGGCACCAGATCTGGGCAAAACCCAGGAAGAAGCGCTGTTCGGGAGTAAAGCCGTCTTTTGTCTGAGCAGTCTTTGCATCTTTTGCCATCTGTTTGCGCAGCGACATGAGTGCGACGCGCAGGCCGCCATTGTCCGCAGTGTTCTCGCCCAACGTGAGCCGTCCATTCAGGTGAACATCTTCCACCGCGATGAATGAGCTGTACTCGTCGGCGATGCAGCCGGTGCGCTTTTCGAACTCCGTGCGATCTGTATCCGTCCACCAGTTGGTAAGGTTGCCGTTGGCATCGAACTTGCTGCCCTGATCATCGAAGCCATGCGTCAGCTCATGGCCAATGACCACGCCAATGCCGCCGAAGTTCACTGCATCGTCTTCAGTCCTGTCAAAGAACGGCGGCTGCAGAATGCCGGCGGGGAAGTTGATGTCATTATTGGCGGGGCTGTAGTAGGCGTTCACGGTGGGCGGCGTCATGCCCCATTCTTTTTTGTCGAGCGGCTTGCCGATCTTGTTCAGGTTGCGCTTCGCTTCAAATGCGCGCGCTCGCTGGACGTTGCCGAGAAAATCTCCGCGCACAATCTGTACTGAGCTGTAATCGCGCCACACGTCGGGATAGCCGATCTTATTAGTGATGGCGTGAAGTTTGACCAGAGCCTGCTTTTTGGTTTCCGGGGTCATCCAATCCAATTGCTGGATGTCTTCGCCGAGCGATTCTTCCAGAGCGTTCACCATCTTGAGCATCCGGTCTTTGCCTTCTTTGCCGAAGGTGGCTAGCACATAAGGCTGCCCCAGGGCTTCGCCAAGCAGGCCGTCAGTGACCTGGACGCAACGCTTCCAGCGCGTCTGCAACTCCTTTTGGCCATTCAGATACTGCCCGTAAAAGCTGAAGTTCTCATTCACGAACGGATCAGACAGCGATGGTGCGGCAGCGTGCGCCAGGTGCCAGCGCAGGTAGGTCTTCCAGTCATCCAGAGGAACTGAATCAATAACGCCATTCACCTTCTGGAAAAAGTCGGGAGGAACCACGTTGATTTCAGTAAAACTAGGCGCTCCGGAGGCGACGAAGAAGCGGTCAAATTTGAAATTCGGGGCCAGTGCCTGAAGGTCGGCAACCTTCATTTTGTGATCGCGGTTCTTGGGGTCACGCATCATCACGCGCTTGAAAGCGGCATCAGCCAGTTTGCTTTCAATGTCCATGACGGCCTGCGCCTCTTTCTGGGCTGCCGCCTGGTCATCGCCGAGCAGCACAAACATGCGGGTCATGTGCTCCAGATATTTCTGCCGCGTTTCCTGCGATTTCGGATCGCTGTCAAGGTAGTAATCGCGGTCAGGAAGCCCCAATCCGCCCTGGAAAACATTGGCGATTTCCATGCTGGCGTTGTGGAGATCGGAATTGGCGCCGAAGTTAAACAATGCCGGCACGCCAAGCGAGTGCAGGTGAGCAATGGTCTCAATGAGCTGATCTTTGCTGGTGATTGCGGCAATGCGGGCCAGCTCCGGCTTGAGAGGCGCACTGCCTTTGGTGTTGACCGTGCTCTCATCCATGCAGGATTGGTACATGTCGCCAATCTTCTGCATCACGGGCGTGCGCTTGGAATCATTGGCTGAAGCTTTCTCCAGAATGTTATGAAGATACTGGCGGTTGTACTCAGCCAATTCATTGAAGCGGCCCCAGCGTGCCTGGTCAGATGGAATGGGATTGTTCTTGCGCCATGTGCCGCACGCGTATTGGTAGAAGTCTTCGCAAGGATCCACGCTTTTGTCCATGGCGGAGATATCAAACGACTTGGGCCGCGCTACTACTTTTTCACCAGAGCTGGTTTCGGACTTGCCTGCCGCGTTCGGGCTTTGAGCCGCAGCTTCTTTGGATTTCGGCGACTTCCCACCGGCCGCGCCACCGGTTTGAGCGCCTGCCGTCAGCGCTCCAAGCAAGATGAACAGAAGAGTTTTTCTCCACTGCATAATGTCGTCCCCTCAGATGTGCGAGTTTTAAAAACTGGAAAGTGTAAGCCCAATTGATCAGCGTGTAAACAGAATCTCGAGGGGGATGTGTTACGAAAAAACTGAAGTTAGATGGTGAGGCTGTAATGAATTGTAAAGTTGTATTTAGCTCGAGCAGCAGGTTGAGTTCAGGCGATGACGAGATTAAAACAAAGAGGTCACCTTTTAGGTGGCCTCTTTACTCAAGTGTAAAAGTTCTAAGCGGCTGCGGCCGGCGACATGGACCTCTGGGCTGCCTGATGGATGAATTTCTTCATCACATTGGCCCACATGACTTTTTTGCGCAGTGCGCTCTCTTTCACGGTGCGGCCCTGAGCAAACATGCCCAGCAGCGCCTTCATCTTGAAAACGCGAAGTACCGGTGCATCGGCCTGTGTGATGTTGTAGGCGTTCAAAAAGTTCTCCTGAATCTGGCCAGTAATCCTGCGGTTACAGAACGGATATTTTTCCAATGCCTCCACGGCGGCCAGGAACGTCGCCAGATCTTCAAATGAGTTGCCGCGGCGCTTCATGCGTGCAAAATCGCAGAACCCTACGCCGTTTTCTGTCACCATTACATTCAACGGTGTAAAGTCGCAAAGCACTGCCGAGCTGGGCAGCGTCTTCTTGGTTCGGGCAAGCGCATTACGCGCGCCGTTCAGAATGAGATTGATCGAGTTCTCATCCAGACCTTCGTCCTGGCAGCTCTGGCAAAGCTTTTCCAGAGTGCCGATCAGCGCGGCACTGTCGAACGGCTCCGGAGAATCGGTTGTAGCCTTGTGAAAGCTGCGCAGCCATTCGCCGGCTCGCTGAGCCACCAAAGCGATGCTGCCGTTATCGGCAAAGCCGGGCAGCAGTGCGGCTTTCATGATGATGGACTGCACAGGTAGTCCCTGAACTTTTTCCGTGGCCACGGCGCCAAACTCGCTATAGTCGCCCAGGACGCGTGGGATGCCGTCCAGCTTCTTCTTGGCCAGGACTGCCTGGTTTACAAATTGAAGATTTGAGTTTTCCTGACGGGCCACGCCCTTGGCGTTGCCTCCGCATTTGCCGGAGCGATACACCTTGATGGCCACGCGTTCCGAAGCCTCAGCAAATTCTATAGATGCGTCATAAATAAAGTGGTCGCTCTTGGGGGTGTGCCCGACGACTCGAACATTCTTTACTTCGCCGTGCTTCGGATAGTGCTTTTCCGCGTTGCTACGCAAGTCTGCAAGTATCTGCTCCAAAACTGTTTCTGGCATTCATTCTCCCTGGGATAGTTCGACCCTGGCGCGAACCTGAGTCGCGCACAGAACTTCTCTTGTTGTTCGCAATTTAGCGTCAAATAAACAGACGAATCCGGCAGGCACTTTGAGAGTGTTGCAGTTTTAGTACCATTGGCGGCTATTCTGAAGGGAGTAACTTATGCATTAGCAACAACTTACTAAAAGGTAAATAGAGGAAAATTTACCCTGAGAATGCAAGTGCCCACATTCGGAAGATACATACGACAAGAACGCATCAGGGAACTCTTTGGCAGGATTTAGGCGCAGCTGCTTTGCACTCGCATAAAATGACTCGCCGCGGAGCGCAAAGCAGTTGCGCTCCACGCGATCAATAAAACAAATACTTTCTCCACTTAATATCTGAACGGCCGATCATCCTCATGATGTGGCGGCTGGTATGGAGCGTGAATGGGCGCGGCTCCTTGAGCAGCTTCATGTCGGTCTCGCCCAGCAAGTGGTTTCCTTTACGGCGATTGCAGGGATGGCAGCAGGCCACCAGGTTTTCCCAGGTTGAAGATCCGCCGCGCGAGCGGGGGACCACATGATCCAGGGTCAATTCGCTGGAAGAGAGCACCAGCCCGCAGTACTGGCATGTATTGCGATCGCGCAGCAAAATATTTTTCCGCGACAAAGCGCGAGTCTGGTGCGGGATGCGCCGGTACTCAAGCAGCCGAATTACCGAAGGCACACGCATCGCGATCCGTGCTGCATGCAGGAAGTGCCCGTTCTCTTCTTCCGGCATGGCCAGCCCTTTCAGCACCAGGACAATCGCGCGCCGGGCAGCGCAGATGTTGATGGGCTCATATGAGGCGTTCAGCACCAGCACCGGAGTCTGCATGAGCAGACTTTTACGTGGTCTGGGCGGCTCCGCCGGCGGCTCACCGTGGTGGCGCTTGTTTCTTCTGTCCCGATCATGCATGGCCCTGTACACCTCCGTGAGCGCCGGCTGCCATAACCAAGGCGCTCCCCACTTCTTTGGTGGCCCTTGCTACCGTGGCCACAAAAACTTCTTTTGCCCCGGCGCGGAGCAGCACCCGCGAGCATTCATTCACTGTGGTGCCGGTAGTCATTACGTCATCCACCAGCAGAATGCTGCGGCCGCGGACCTTTTCCGGACTGGTCACCGCAAATGCTCCGCGAACATTTGCCCGCCGCTGATGCCGCGTTAACCCTGTCTGCGAAGCCGTTTCCCGCGTCCGCACCAGAGAAGCTGTATCTAATTGGATGCTGCCGGACGGCTTGAGACCCATAAATGACCGGGCGATCGCCTCTGCTTGATTGAACCCGCGCGCCTGCCGCTTGTTTCTCCAGAGCGGCACCGGAATGAGCAAGATTGAATCTGGCAGGCTATTTCCGGCAAGCGAATGATCAAGAAAACGTCCCAGCAGACGTCCTGCAGGCTTGATGCGGTTGTACTTAAAAAGATGGATTAGTTCGCGAAGAGCGCCATCGTAAGCTCCGTATGAAACCGCCTTGCGGAAGCGAGGCGCAGCACGGCGGCACATTCCGCACAAAATTCCATCTGCACTCTGTGTGTGCTCACTAAATAGTTTCTCCCCGCAAATACGGCAGAGGAGTCCATCCAAAGGAGCGATTTTCCCGAGGCATGCTTCGCAAACAGGCAGAGTTGAAATTTTAGTGAGGGATTCCTGGCAGATGCGGCAGTTGGAAGGAAATAAGACCGCGAACAAGCTCTCTGCGGCGGAGGCGATTCCTTTCCGCAGTGTCGCGCTCAGAGAAACCGCGCGCTCTGTGTTGCGAGACGGGCTTAGTGCACTACTACTGAAGACGACCCTCCCAGATTCTCCAGAGGATGTGTTCTTGGCCCAAGTATAGCTGTGTTGCTGGTGGAGAAGCAACGGACTTCAATTAACGACGAGTTAAATTTCGATCAATTTGGCCGATGTTGGCGTTCCTGCATTTCGGCCCGGATCAACCGATCTCTGATTGCGCAGATCCTCTGCGCATCTGGTCCCTCGCTGCGCTCAGGATTTCGCCTGCAACTCCCGCTCTTCACTTGGCACGCGAAAAACACAGTGGCCGGCCTGCACGCCCGCAACGCAGCTCCAATTTGTAACAGACCCTTACAATGTGCTAACTTGCCCTCGATTTCATCCGCGCCTGACAATTGACCGGGAGGAGCCTGTGGCCGAAACCGTAATCGCGAAAGTGGACGAACCAAAATTTCAACCGTACGTACCCCCAGACGAGGTTCGGCCGGAGTTCACCTTCCGCGCCATATTTTTTGGCGGCCTGTTTGGGATTCTGTTTGGCGCGGTCACGGTTTATGTCGGCTTGCGCGCTGGGCTAACTGTCTCGGCCTCGATTCCCATCGCTGTGCTCTCCATCAGCGTTTTGCGCGCGCTGGGTAAAGCCAGCATTTTGGAAAACAACATTGTGCAGACCGCCGGATCGGCGGGCGAATCGGTGGCCGGCGGCGTCATCTTTACCCTGCCCGCGCTCATCTTTTTGGGCTTCCCGCTTGAATACGCCCGCATCTTCCTGCTTGCCTTCATCGGCGGATGGCTCGGCGTGCTCTTTATGATCCCGCTGCGGCGGCAGTTGATTGTGAAAGAGCACGGCAACCTTCTTTATCCTGAAGGTACTGCCTGCGCCGACGTTCTGATCGCGGGCGACAAAGGCGGTTCATTTGCCGGACGCGTCTTTGCCGGACTGGGCCTAGGCGCGCTTTATACCTTTTTCCAGAACGAATACATGTTCAAGGTCTGGCCCAGCACGCCGACCTACACGCCCGGCTGGTATCCGGGCTCTTCAGTCCGCGCCAACACGACTTCAGAATATCTGGGTGTTGGTTACATTATTGGACCGCGCATTGCCGGAGTGATCTTTGCCGGCGGCGTTTTTGCCTGGCTGGTAGTGATGCCGGCCATCAAGTTCTTCGGCTCCCACGTGACCGGCGCGATCTTCCCTGGAACCATGCCTATCGCCAACATGGGGCCAGACGATATCTATCGCGCTTATATCCGCCCAATGGGCGCAGGTGCAGTGGCCGCCGCTGGCTTGATTACCTTGCTGCGCACCATTCCTACAATCGTGAATGCCCTGCGTGCAGGCGCCAAAGACCTGGCCAAAGGCGCAGCAGCAGCCGCCAGCCTTCGCCGTACCGATCGCGACCTCAACTTGAAGTGGGCCGTGATTGGGTCGGGCATTCTCTTGCTGCTCATGTGGGCCTTGCTGACCTTTAAGCCCATCCTGCATGCTGAAACGTCAGCGGCAAACAATTTCTTTGCCGCGATCCTGGTGGTGGTGTTCGGATTTCTCTTTGTCACCGTGTCTTCCCGAATCACCGGCCTGATCGGCAGCTCATCAAACCCGATTTCCGGTATGGCCATTGCGACTCTCATGGCCACCTGCGCCATGTTTCTGGTAATGGGCTGGACCGCGACAGCGTTCTCCGCCCTGGCTATCACCATTGGAGGCGTGGTTTGCATCGCCTCGGCGAATGCCGGCAATACATCGCAGGATTTGAAGACAGGCTTTCTGGTGGGCGCTACTCCGGCCAAACAACAAATGGCTCTGATGGTGGGCGTGACCGTCTCCGTGGTCGCTATCGGCATGACGCTGGGCTTGATGAATGCCGGACTGGAATCTTTCCGTCCTGCCAATATCGCGATTGACATTCAGAACCCCCCGGTTGGCGTTTCTGAATACTCAGGAAAATTCGATCGTCAGGCTGTCCCGGTTGCCGCCATCGCAAATGGGCCAACCACCAACCAGTCAGTCCAGGGCATGAAGCTGTACACGGCCATCAACTCGCCCACTGTGCCCAACGGCTACTATTTTTACAATCCGGCAAGCCAGAAATTTGAGGTGCAGTGGATCCAGGGCATCGGCAGTGATAGCGCATCCGCTCCCCAGGCGCAGCTTATGGCAACCGTCATCAATGGCATTCTCCAGCGCCGACTTCCCTGGGGACTGATTCTGCTTGGCGTTTTCATGGTAGTGGCCGTTGAGCTACTGGGCATCCGGTCTCTTTCTTTTGCCGTCGGATTTTATCTTTCCATCGCGACGACTCTGGCAATCTTTGCCGGCGGCGTGGTGCGCTGGCTGGTGGAATACCGCAGCAAGCGTGAAGGCAAGGTTGCCGAAGAAAGCGAAGTCAGCCCCGGATCGCTTTATTCCAGCGGACTCATTGCCGCGGGCGGCATCGTTGGCCTGCTGGGGATGGTGATCAAAGTTCTCGAAGGACGGCATTGGCTGCCGGACAACTCTATTGCCTGGGGACCAAAGCTCCACTTTATTGCCGACCACTCCGATTTCGGCAACATTCTTGCTGTGATCATGTTCGGATTGCTGGCTGCCTCTCTTTATCACTTTGCCCGCAAGCCGCTGGAAGGCGACAAGAAGTAATCGCGGATCAAAAAAACCTACCACGGAGACACAGAGGCACAGATAAAACAAGAAATGAATCTTGAATTCATCGAGAACTTGGCTCCAAGTTTATTCCCGAAGTTTATCCGCGACCATCCGCTTTGATCTGCGGTAAGTTCCTTGGCCTCTTGTTCTTCTCCGTGCCTTTGTGCCTCCGTGGTAGGTTTGTTTCTATAATCCTTCCATGTCGATCGCTGACAATATCAATGCCATCCGTAAGCGTATCTCCCGCGCTGCAGCAAAAGTTGGTCGCAGCGCGGATTCCATTACGCTCATGGCCGTCAGCAAAACCGTGGAACCGGAGCGGATCAGGGAAGCCTACGCGGCCGGATTACGCGTGTTTGGGGAGAATCGCGTGCAGGAGTTTGAAGGCAAATCTGTGGGACTCAGTGAACTCAAAGACGCCGAATGGCACTTGATCGGCCATCTGCAAAGCAACAAAGCCAGGAAAGCAGCCGAGTTGTTTCACGCGGTTGACTCTGTCGATTCGCTTCGGCTGGCGGAGAAGCTCAACCAGACGGCAGCGGAGGCGAATAAGAGACTCGAAGTACTAATCGAGATTAAAGTCGGCGAGGAAGAGAGCAAGGCGGGAATTCCCCTCGATTCTCCAGAACTGGAAGCGCTGCTCCGCGCCGCGCCCCAGTTTGCAAATCTTCAGATCCGCGGATTGATGACGGTCCCACCATTCACTGAAAATCCTGAAGGGGCACGGCCATTCTTCAGGGCGCTCCGCGACCTGTGCGACCAAATCGCAGCACGCAAACTGCCTACCGTTGCAATGGACGTGCTCTCCATGGGCATGTCGCACGACTTTGAAGTCGCCATTGAAGAAGGATCGACCTGCGTCCGCGTGGGCACGGCAATTTTTGGCGCGCGGCCAAAGCCGGCATGATTCCTATCCAGGAATCCGCTAAAGGCATCTCGTTCTCCGTGAAGGTCCATCCTCGCGCGCGCAAAAACGCCATTACCGGCACAGTAGGCGATGCTCTGAAGCTTGCGCTCACCGCCCCGCCCGTCGAGGGCAAAGCCAATCAGGCCGTGATTGAATTCTTTGCGGAATTGTTTGCAATTCCGCGCTCCTCCGTTACCATAGCCAGCGGTGAAACCAGCCGAAATAAAGTAGTCCGGATTTCCGGCCTGGGCCGGGGACTGGTGGAACAGCGGCTGAGCGCGGCGCTGAACAGCTAGCAATTTGCGGCAAGGAGAACACTTTGTCCTTTTCTGAACGCCTGCAACAGATAAAGACCGGCTTTGAGCGTCCATTCTGGGTCGCCAACGTCACTGAGTTGTTCGAGCGGCTCTCGTATTACGCAGCCTTCGCTTCGCTGGCGCGTTATCTCCATGAGGCCTTGAAGTTCCCCGTACAGCAGGCCAGCAGCCTTACAGGACTGTTCGGCGGGCTCGTCTGGTTCCTGGCGGCCTTCGGCGGGACCGTGGCTGACCGGTTAGGCTTCCGCCGCGCGCTCTCGCTGGCCTATCTCATCCTTAGCATCTCGTATTTTCTGCTGGGATCACTGGCTGCGCCGTGGCTCGGCCCGATACGCGATCACATGCCGTTAGGTTTGCTGGTTGGATTTGTTCTGGCGCTCCCTGCTCTCGGCATCGCGCTGGTGAAACCGTCTGTGGTCGGCACCACAGCGCGCGCGTCCGATGAAAATGTTCGGACCATTGGATATTCGATTTACTACACGCTGGTAAATATTGGCGGCTTTGCTGGACCCTATGTAGCTTCGTGGGTCCATCGCAATATGAGCGTGGAAAATGTTTTCCGGGTCGCCGCCTTTAGCGTCTTCCTGATGTTCTTCGCTGTCCTGCTGTTCTTTCGCGAACCCCGCCGCTCGGGCGAAATCCAGACTACCAGCCTGGGCCACGCCGCAAAAAATTTCGGCACAGTGCTCTCTAATCCCCGCTTCATGCTTTTCCTGCTGATCTTTTCAGGATATTGGATCGTCTATTGGCAGGAGTTCATCATTCTGCCAGTGTACGTTCATGATTACATCAACCCCAATACCGATACGGAACTTATGCTGATCACGGGGCCGGCATTGGTGATCGCTCTTACGATGGCCCTGAACCTGGCTATGCAGAAAGTAGCTTCGTTCCGGGCAATCACCCTCGGGACACTCGTCTCGGCAGTTGCATGGATTCTTCTGGCCATTCATCCCACCGTGCTGATGGCTTATTTCACCCTGGCCGTCGTCGCTATTGGCGAGATCATCCAGTCGCCTCGATATTACGAATATATTTCCCGTCTGGCGCCCTCAGGGCAGCAAGGCACCTACATGGGCTTTGCCTTTCTTCCCATCGGAATAGGCTCGTTCATCGGCGGACCCTTCGGAGGATGGCTCATTCACTACTTCGGCGAGGTCAAGCACCAGCCGCAACAGATGTGGTGGGCTGTCACCGGAGTCGGCGTGCTGACGGCGTTGCTGCTGTGGATTTATGATCGGACGTTGAGACCAGCAGAGGCAGCCAAGAGCTGACGATGCGGTGCGCAGCAGAGATGCATGTCTTACTCCGAAAAAGTTCTCGATCATTTTGAACATCCCCGGAACGTCGGCGATTTGACTTCACCAGATGCAGAAGTTCGTATGGAGCATCCTGTCTGCGGCGACATCATGACCATGGCTGTGAAGCTTGCCGATGGAAGGATTGACCAGGTGCGCTATCGCACGCGCGGATGCGTTGCTTCAGTTGCTGCGGGCTCATGCCTTACAGAGATGATCCAGGGAAGATCACCGGCTGAGGCGGCGGCGCTCCGTCGAGAGCAGCTTCTCGATGCACTCGGCGGCTTGCCCAATGCTTCAGTTCACGCTACTCATCTCGCGATGGACGTTCTGACCGAGCTGTTGAAAAAACTTAAAGCTTGTTGACGGCGAAAGCCGCAAAACAAAAAGGCCAGGCAGTTTCGCCCGGCCTTTTTTCTTGAATTAGCAATGCGGTTACATCACTAGTGCCAAACTCTCAAGCTCCTTGTGCAGAGACTCCACATTGCAGTGGGAGCCTTCAATGCGCCCTGCCGCGTCCAGAGCTGATTCCGGAGACACGCCGTATCCGCGCCCCGCTAAGAACATTTTTAGAAGTTCCGCCGTCTGGAATGAATCCAATCCACCCTGCAGGAGCTCATTCCTTAGCGCAGCCACTTCCGCTACTGAGAATTTCTCTCCCATAGGTCACCTCCGACCCTTATACCTTGCTTACTTTATTAGACACGGAATACACCGGCTTTGTTGCAGGAAAATTTTGTAATGCTCTATCGTAGGTAACGCGACGAAAGTAATTCAGGCCCGCTGAAGCACTTGCGGGCCTGAAGGGCATTTCCTGACGCTTCTCACACAACTTTGCGGCGTATAAGAATCGTCTTAACCTGGTTTTCCCGGCATTTTGAAAATGCCAGGCGCCTAATTTCATCGTTACGTGAACAAACGTCTGTCACTCTGCCATCTTGCTCAAATGCACATCAAACGTTGCTTTCGCCAGCAGTGACGTAAGCTCAAACGCCTTGAACTTGTCACCAATTAACTCACGCTGGCGATAAAGGCCGGGTTCGCTATCCACAACTTCGTGACGGGCCTGCCAGTTGTCTAAAAAGCCCTGTGCATCTTTGATGCTCACTTCGGCCCGAGCGCCGCTTGCCGTCATGGCTTCCGTGGCATAGGAGTCGAGCAACTTGGGCCAGTATTTATCCAGGAGCGCGCCGCTGGCGAACATGTCCGCCCAGACGATGCGCCCCTTAACGGCTACTACGACGCCCACAGCGTTCTGGTTCCGCAGTTGCTTAATCACGCTCTCGTATGACTTTTGCATCGGCTCAACGATCTGATCCACCTGCTGCTTTACGGCTGCGTTCTCGCGGGCTTTGGCGTAGGAAGACGTGTTGTCCAGCTGGCGAACCGTATAAGCATAGCTTTCTGCATTGCCGGATGCCGGCGTACCACCGGGCGTGGGTGGCGGCGGTCCGAGCGCCATTGCTCGCGCCGACATTGATGCCTTGCTGTTTCCAACCGCGTCCCACACCTTCTGCTGGTCCTGATCCGCCATCGCCTTCATACGTACGCTCGGTTGCAGCATTACGGATGCATGCGTATCGAATTTTGTAGAGGTTTCCACCCAGCGGCCATGCTCCACGCAGAAAACTGAAAGATCGACGGGATCGCTCTCTGCGGGAACAATGCGGTCTTTCCCCACCACGCGGTCTTGCTTCCCGCCAGTAACAACCTCGCCGGCCAGGAGGATTAGAGGGTGTTTGGAGTTATTCACCAGCACCAGGCGGTTCACTTCGGCACCACCGTAAGGACGCTGCACATATGGGCGACGCCGCATGCTGGAATGCAGGTTTCCTACTTCAGTTACCACGACTTCGCCGGAGCGGATGCCTTCATCAAGCGTGATGAACTGGCTGGTATCGTGCACCTTGGCTGAAACCACAGGAAAGATGGTCAAATCACCGTGCGAAATCGGCTCTAAAACTTTGTAGTCACTGGTAATGGCAGGGCCAGAATCTCCTCTGCCGACGGCCATTACAGCCACTCCAGATATAAATGTGAGCAAAACGGCCAACAAAGACAGCTTCATAACAAACTCCCTTTAATGGTCTCCCTCCAGCGCCGTCTTTAGCGTGACTGGGCAGAAGAATCCCCAGTCCGCCTGCTTTGGCGTGAATAGACAGAAAGACCAAGCCCCCTTGTTTTCACTCTTAAGAATGTAAAATCGCAGCAATCTTGCGGTTAAAATTGATACTATCCGAAAGATGAGTTCTGGGCCCAGGCCGGCAGGAGGTACAACGGTTTCCGTCCGCGCTTTGTTTGAGAGGAGCGGAGGAGAGCGTTATGGCCTAACTCTGCAAACTTTTGAGATCATCCTGGAGCAGGTTGCGAACAAATATCTGCCCGGAGCAAACACTCGCCAGAAGCTTGATTTCTGGCGCGATCTGAAGCTCGAAGAGTTAGTTCTGGCGCGCGCCTGCGCTGCTGGACATGATGCCGCCTGGCATGCCTTTCTAACGCGCTTTCGCGAAAAGCTCTATGACATTGCACGCGGAATCACCAAAGAAGACTCCAGCGGCCGCGATCTGGCCGATTCACTCTATGCCGATCTCTATGGCACATCTGAGCGCGATGGCCGCCGGGTCTCCCGCCTGAATTTTTATATGGGCCGTGGCTCGCTTGAGGGCTGGCTGCGCACGGTGCTGGCGCAGGAATTTGTGAATCGTTACCGGAAGCAAAAGCGTCTGGTAAGTCTTGAAGAGCAAGCTGAAGAAGGGGTACAGTTCTCCGCAGCCGAGCCGGGCCCCAGTACTGCGGTGGATAGCCGCCTTGCTGCCGCTCTGGATGAGGCTTTAGGCAAGCTGGAAGGCGAAGACCGGCTGGTTCTGGCCTCTTATTACCTTGATCATCGGACGCTGACCGAGATTGGCCGTATGATTGGGGTGCATGAATCAACCATCAGCCGCCGTTTGGAAAGGCTGCTGAAAAGCCTGCGAAAACAGGTGATGGCGGGCCTGGTGCAGCGAGGGATGAACCGTACCCAGGCGGAGGAGACGCTGGAAGCCGATGTGCGTTATTTACAGATAGATATCAGCAAAAAACTGCAAGAAAATCGTTCTGCTGCGTTCCAACAGAACAAGGGATCAGATTAGCAATGCCTGAATTGTCCAACCTGCTGCGCCAGAGGCTCAGCGCTCAAGAAGGAACCGTACGAGATCACCCGGACGCTGACACCTTGACCGCCTTTTCTGAGCAACTGCTCCCGGCCAGTGAACGCCAGCAGGTACTGGCGCATTTGTCCGCGTGCGCCGATTGCCGTGAGGTACTGGCGCTAAGCCAGCCCGAATTTGCCGAAGCCGCGACGCAGCCTGTATTTGCCCCTGCACCAATTCCGGTATGGCGCAGGCTCTTTAAGCCGGCTTTTGGGTTTGCCGGCGCAGTGGCTGCCACCGCTGTTATCGCAATTCTGGTTCTTCAGAATCCACATCAGACGAACCAGTCGCAATCGAACCCGGAAGCAAAGGTCTCCCCGCTGCCGAGTCCCGCAGTTGAAGATCGTCAAAGCTCAAACCCGCAGACCACAGCAGGCAACACAAGTGGCACATCACAGCCGGAAGCAGCGCGGTCGTTTGCAGAAGGGCAGGGCGATCTCGCGAATCAAAACAGAGCCCGTGCGGAGCGCTCTGCGTCGGCCGCAACTATTCCCGTTCAGCCCAGGGGATCAATAGTTCGGGCCAGAGCAGCCGGCCCAGCAGCTGTGCAACCATCATTAACGGCTGGTCTGCAAAAGCAGGACTACCTGAACAATGCGTTTTTCGAGACCGGCAGCCCTGATGTGGTCCTGAATCAGAACGCCATGCCTTCTGCGCCTGCGCAGCGGAGCCTGGCGAGCGAAGCAAAGCTCACAGCCAATTCCGGGCAGATTGCCAGTTTTTACGACATTCCTGCAAATACCAGCAACAAATCTTCTATGCGGCTGCTTACACCACCTCCACCGCAGGAGCACTTTGGCCTCAATTTGAGCAAAATTGTAATAGCTGGAGCGCATAGCGTTTTTCATGCGCGGGTCGCAGCTCCCGCCATCAGGTCAAATTCGCTTGTGACCAGCGCTATGAGCAGAGACGCCAGCGCAGAGCTGCAAAAAGACCAAATGGCTGAAACGGCAGCGGCCCCAGGAAATACACAGTCTGGAGCTCTGGGTAACTATGCGTTATCAGCGCCCAGCTTTGCGTCGGCCGCCAGTTCAGTCGCCTTGTGGAAGATAGCCGGAGGCAAGCTGTTCCGGTCTGCTGGGCCGGAGTGGGAAGAGGCCTATCCCGGAGCCAGCTTCCAGTTCACTGTGGTGAATGCGCATGGCAATGAGGTTTGGGCTGGGGGCAGCCAGACGTCTCTGATCTACTCGCACAACGGCGGCAAGACCTGGCAAACTGCCAAGCTCGGCGACGCAGCTTCCGGCGCGATTGTGAGCATTGTCTTCCTGGGCACCAACGTTCAGGTCAAAACTTCCGACGACCAGCTCTGGTCAAGCTCTGACGGAGGCAAGACCTGGGCGCAATCAAACGCCCAATAATTGACTGCTTGTATAATCCCACCCAATGATCCTGAAAATGGCCCTGCTGGTGTGGTTCGTCGCGATCCTACTGTCATTCACGGTGGAAGGCAGCAAGAGATCGTGGATATTCCGCTGTTTTCTGGGCGGATTCTGCCTGTTGGTGCTGGGATTCTTTCTGAAATTAATTGGGCGATTATTGTGAGCTTTCCATCGCCACAGTCAGGGATCACTATGGCAGGCTGCCGTTTGAAATCGAAACACCTGAGCCGTACCCGGAGCAAAAAACTTATGAAGCAATAGGGATCCCTCGCTATGCTCGGGATTTCAGAAGCTACGCCGATACCAGTGATCCAACCTTCTCACCCGTCACGACGCGCTTAATATTCTCCGGCACATTCAGGTTGAATATCACGATCGGCAAATTATTTTCCTGGCAAAGAGAGATTGCGGTGGCGTCCATCACGCGCAGGCCCCGCTTGAGGACCTCAAGATAGCTGATGGACTCAAACATGGTCGCGGTGGAAACGAGCTTGGGATCAGCATCATAGATGCCGTTCACCTTGGTGGCTTTCATGATCACATCAGCCTTGATTTCCATGGCGCGCAGCGAGGCGGCGGTATCAGTAGAGAAGTAAGGATTTCCGGTTCCACCGGCAAAGATCACCACGCGGCCTTTTTCCAGGTGGCGCAGAGCCCGGCGGCGGATAAACGGCTCAGCCACCTGGTTCATCTCAATGGCTGACATCACGCGCGTGTGCACGCCCTGTTTTTCCAGCGCGTCCTGCAGCGCCAGCGAGTTGATCACGGTGGCAAGCATGCCCATGTGATCGGCGGAGACGCGGTCCATATCGCGCGCCTGCTCGGCTACGCCGCGAAAGAAGTTGCCGCCACCGACTACAAGAGCAATTTCCACTCCGAGCTGATGAACATCCCTGATCTCAGCCGCGATGGAGTGAATGCGTGTAGTCTCAACACCAAAACCTTTGTCGCCGGCCAGGGCTTCGCCGGAGAGCTTCAGCAGGATGCGTTTGAAAGCAAGCATGCTGAATAAGTATAGCAGTGAGCAATCGGCTGCTAATGTGGCGGCCGATGCGAGAGGCCCCGGTTACCCGATTTAAAGATTCTGCTGGGTCTCTGCTTTGAAGCTCTGGCCCGAAAATACATCATGGATCCAGACCTCGCCGGGTTCCTGTGGCATCGGGGCAGAAACGGACGCAGCGGGAGAGGCGACGTAAACATCTTTGTACCAATCAGTGTGGCCGCAATCGGCCGCGGTGCATCGGAGACGAAGAAAGCTGCGGAATGAATCCAGGATGTCTTCTTCACTCCTGGGGTCTATTGGCTGTTGGCATTTGCGGCATCGGGTGCCGGCGGGTTCCGTGGGAGAGTTCTGGTTATTCATCACGTCTGGGTCATCAGGAGCGGAGGGTCCACGCTCCATTTAACTGGTATATCGGCGAAGATGGAAAAATCTTGAAACCGTAAGGCGTTTGTCTGAGTACTGCCATAAGTACCTATGCGCACCAGGGCTTATGTACTGCAAGAGTCATCTATTGCAAATGGCCGCTATTTGATAATATCTGGTGCAATCATTTCGAAATACGGGCTTGTTCCTCCTCCGCCCGCAAACTGCATGAGCTCTGCCGTTTCTCCAAGACGACAAGCAGTACCGGGCGTGCGCGCTCTGCCGGTCCTTGCCTATTTTGCCGAGGACGCCGTCGCCGCAGGATATTTTGCGAATGTGCAGCGCTTCCGCCGTATTTGTTTTGAAGACCTTCAGGCCAGGCAATCGGAGGCTGAATGCGTTGTTCTGGTTTCAAAGGAAGCACTGGTGGAACGGCATTACAACCAGTTGCGCGTTCCTAACACGCGTGTACTTGCCCTGACTGCGGCGCAATTTAGGGACCCGCGGAATGATGGCGCGATTTATGCCTACCTTCCCCCGAATGTCCCCGAGCCGCTGCTGGAGCGCATGGTTGACAATGCTTTAGACCACATTCATCTGGTGCAGACGCGGCATGAGGTCAATCAGCGTCTGGCCGGCGCCAGCCAGGAAATTCATGAGCTGAACCAGATCGGCATGGCGCTCTCCGCCGAGCACGATCCTAAAAAACTTCTTGAGCTGATCCTGACCAAATCGCGCGAGTTCACAAGCAGCGATGCCGGTTCGGTTTACCTTGTGGAGAATGAAGGCGCTGACCAGCGGTCATTACTCTTTTCTCCGGCAGAAGCAGGGGCTGCCGCTCCGGCGCAAAATGGCTCCACCCTGGCTGAAGAAGCGCCGCGCGAGCGCCTGCGCTTCAAGCTGGCGCAGAACGATACTGTTGCTGTTCCATTTCGCGAAGCAACAGTGGAAATCAACGAGCACTCGATTGCGGGTTATGTCGCGCTCACGGGCGAGATCGTCAATATTGCCGATGCATACCATCTCTTGCCGGACGTTCCCTATACGATCAACCGCAAGTTCGACGAGGATTCAGGTTATCGCACCAAGTCCATTCTGGCTGTACCGATTCGCAACCAGAAGGAAAAGATCATCGCGGTACTTCAGCTCATCAATGCCAAGCGCAACCGGCACGTGAAATTAGACTCTGCTGAAGCAGTGGAAGAGCAGGTAGTCGCCTTCAGCCCGCGCCAGCAGGAAATTGTGCTTTCACTAGCCGGTCAGGCAGCCGTGGCATTGGAGAACAGCCAGCTTTACGACTCAATTCAGCGCTTGTTTGAGGGCTTTGTACGCGCCGCCGTCACCGCAATTGAAACCCGTGATCCTGCTACCTCAGGACATTCCTTCCGCGTTGCGAACCTTACTGTTGCGCTGGCGGAAGCTGTTGATCGCGCCGAAGATGGCCTCTATAAAAACGTGCGCTTCTCCCGCGACCAGATGCGCGAGATCCGCTACGCCAGCCTGCTACACGACTTTGGCAAAGTTGGCGTTCGTGAAGAGGTGCTGGTCAAGGCAAAGAAGCTGTATCCCACGCAGTTGGAGATGATCAAGCAGCGCTTCGGCCTTATCCGCAGAACGCTGGAAAATGAAGCGCTGCAATCCAAGATTGATTACATGCTGGAAAAAGGGCGAGAAGAATTTCTTGCCGCTCAGCCGAAATTCGATAGCGCTCTCGCCGGCCAGCTTCGCGAAATGGATGAATATATTCAGGCCGTGATCTGGGCGAACGAGCCAACGGTCCTGCCGGAAGGCAACTTTGACCAGTTGCTGGAAATCGCCAATCTGGATTATGAAGACCTGGATGGCCGCAAGCGTCCGCTGCTTACGCAAGACGAGGTGCAAATGCTCTCCATCCGCAAGGGCTCGCTCGATGAAGAAGAGCGCCTGCAGATTGAATCGCACGTGCTGCACACCGTAACTTTCCTGCAGCAGATTCCCTGGACCAACGAGCTGCGCAACGTGCCGGAGATTGCCCGAGGCCACCATGAAAAGCTGAACGGCACGGGATATCCCTACAAGCTCTCTGCGCCGGAAATTCCCGTACAGACGCGCATGATGACCATCTCCGATATTTTTGACGCGTTGGCTGCCGCCGACCGGCCTTATAAAAAGGCGGTCTCGGTTGAGCGCGCGCTGGATATCCTGGATCTCTCCGTAAAAGATGGAGAACTGGACGCAGACCTCTTCAATGTTTTCCTTTCTGCCCGCATTTTTGACCGCTGGAAAGTGGAACCGCGGATTTATTAACGGATAGCAGGCTTTTTTGATGCTCGTCTGCCTGAAGGCCCGCGTCCCGGCGGGCCGGGACGCTAGACGCTGATACACAGTCGTGGGCCAGTTTTACTGGCCCACTACTGATTTTCACCGATAGCACAATCGGGAATTTCGAGTAAGATACTCCCAAGCAATGAAAGATTTTTATATAGCTGACGCTGCGCGCTTCGAAAACCAGGTCATCACAACTTCTTTTGTGGTGGTCTCAAAGCAGGCCAAGCCTAAGAAGAGCGGGGAATTGTATCTCGCGCTGACGCTGGCAGACCGCACTGGCCATCTCGATGCCAAGATGTGGGACAACGTGGCTGACCACATCAACTGCTTTGAGCAGGATGATTTCGTCAAGGTGCGCGGCTTGCTCAACAGATTCAACGGGCGCTTCCAGCTCACAGTCCACAAGGTGCGCTCCATGCAGGAGACAGAGGTCGATTTTGACGACTATCTGCCCCGCACCACCAAGGACATTGGCGCGCTGTGGAAGACGCTGGCTGACTTTGTTGAGACTTTCAAAGATCCGCACCTCAAGGCGCTGCTGCACGCTTTCATGGCCGATCCGCAGATTGAGCAGGCATACAAATGCGCCCCTGCGGCCAAGTCGCTGCACCATGCTTTTATCGGCGGGCTGCTGGACCACGTGGTTTCTCTGTTCCAGCTCTGCGATCTGGCTTGCCGCAATTATCCTGAGACCATCAATCGCGACCTGCTTCTTACCGGCGCTTTCCTGCATGATATCGGCAAGATCTACGAGCTTACATTTGTGCGATCATTTACGTACACCACGCGCGGACAGCTTCTGGGGCACATGATCATCGAGTTGGAGATGCTGCACGAGAAGATCGCGCAGGTGCCGGGCTTCCCGGCCGAGTACAAGACGCTGATTGAGCACCTCATCATCAGCCATCACGGAAAATATGAGTTCGGCAGCCCCAAGATGCCGATGTTTCCTGAGGCGCTGATGCTGCACTATCTTGACGATCTGGATTCCAAGATGGAGAGCATGCGCGCGCACTTCCAGCGCGAACCCGAGTCGGAATGGACAACCTATAACTCCAGCCTGGAGCGCCCGCTGCTGAATTCCAGGAGATTTCTGGAGAAGATGCGCGCCGCCGCAATTACGCCCGGCCATGAACAGCAGGAACACGCTGAGGCCGCGGCCGCAGGTGAGGAAAAGTAGTTCCGGTTCTATAATCTTTGGCGGACACACAGGTGTGTCCAGAGGGGGTACTGTGAAAGCTACTCGCTTGTTGTTTATCGTGGCGCTGCTTGCGCTTTGTTTTTCTCTGGGCTGCTCCAATTCGTCAAGCACGCCGGCAACTTCCACTGATAATTCAAATGCAGCAGGCGGAGCTACAAACGCAAAGGGCGGCCCTGCTGCAGGGACGAAAGAAAAGCCTGTTAAAGAGGCCATCACCATTCCTGAGGGAACGGTAATTACCGTTCATCTGGGCGAAACGCTCAGTTCCAGGAGCAGCAGCTCCGGGCAGGGATTTTCAGCCACAGTAGCCGAGCCGGTCGTTATCAACGGAAAAACAGTTATTGAAAAAGGCGCGAACGCACGCGGCAGCGTTGTGGATGCAAAATCCATGGGCCACTTCAAGGGCGGAGCGTTGCTGGAAGTGAAGCTCGATTCTGTAACCGTTGACGGCAAGGAAACTCCGGTAAGCACCGGCATGATCGCACGCTCTGTGCAGGGTAAAGGAAAACGCTCAGCCACGTTCATTGGCGGCGGAGCAGGAGCGGGAGCGCTGATCGGCGCATTGGCCGGCGGCGGCAAAGGTGCAGCAATTGGCGCGGCAGCCGGAGCAGGCGCCGGCACGGCAGGCGCCGCGTTTACCGGGAACAAAGAGATTACATTACCGGCAGAAACTCTGCTCAGCTTCAAGCTGAAGCAGCCGGTCGAAGTCCGCTAAAGCAACTTCTTCTACGATTTGGAATAATGGGATGCTGATAGCATCCCATTTTTATTGGTCTTGAATGCCTGAGTTGCCGGACATTGTCGTGTACATTGAAGCGCTGGAGCGGCGTATTCCTGGCCACGTTCTGGAAGCCATTCATGCGCCGGGACCGTCTCTGTTGCGCACAGCCACTCCGCCGCTTGAGGCAGTTTTCGGACATCAGGTAACCAGGCTTCGGCGCATTGGAAAACGAATCGCCATTGGATTTGACAATGATCTCTGGCTGGTCCTGCACCTGATGATCGCCGGACGCCTGCACTGGAGCGAGAAGCGTGTGGTCCCTGATGGCCGGCGGACACTTGCTGCTTTTGACTTTGATAACGGCACGCTCACGCTTACGGAAGCAGGCACACGTAAAAGAGCGTCACTCCATCTGCTGGCCGGTGAATCTGAGCTGGCAAAGCATGATCCTGGCGGGATTGATGTGCTATCAGCCAGCGTGGATCAGTTCAGCGCCACGCTTACCTCGGCAAATCACACATTGAAGCGCGCGCTTACTGATCCGCGATTATTCAGCGGAATTGGCAACGCATATTCTGACGAGATACTGTTTCACGCCCGGCTGTCACCAGTTACGCTGACGCAGCGCCTCACCGCTGAAGAGATCAGCCGTCTCTATGAAGCTACGCGCAAGACGCTCAATCAATGGACAGAAGAACTGCGCGCCGATGTTGGAGATGGGTTTCCCAAAAAAGTTACAGCTTTTCATGATCGCATGGCGGTACATGGCCGATATGGGAAGCCGTGCCCACGATGCGGAGAGAAGGTCCAGCGCATCCGTTATGCGGCGAATGAGACAAACTATTGCGCGCACTGCCAGACTGGAGGAAAGCTGCTGGCAGACCGCGCACTGAGCCGTTTGTTGCGCGAAGACTGGCCGCGTTCCCTGGAAGAATTGGAAGAGCGGCTGGGCCGGTAACCTCACTACGCAAGCTTAATCCTGAGGCATGAGCCGCCGACAGTCTAATATCGACTGGAATTGTAGGCTTTGTATTTCACAAATAGTGCTAAGCTGTTGGCTGCAAGCGGGTAATGCGCCCCCTACCGCTCATTGTCGATTGCAGTAAAAAACACCATTCGAATTGGGTGACAGGGTAAAATTCTGCATACCACCAACACTCGAAGATGCAGGAAGCAGAAATCCCAATTCGGGAGTTGCTATTTCTCTCTTTGCGCTCAGAAGACCAGACGCTTTGGGAGAAGTTTGTACGCAGAACCCAGCCGTTAATTGCGAATGTAATCATCAACACGCTTCGCCGCTGGCGCGACCCCAGCCCGGCCCTGGTTGACGATCTGATCCAGGAAACCTACCTCAAGCTGTTTGCTAATGACAGAAAGTATCTGCGCGGGATCAGGAACGACCATGAAAATGCGATCTTCGGCTATTTGAGGATGGCGGCATCAAGCACCGTGCAAGACCATTTTCGCCGCTCTGAAAATAAAGCAGCGGAAGTTGAGCTTACGGACCAGGTGCTTCCGTCCTCTTCCGCGGCTGCTGATCGGATGGAATTCATGCAGCGCAAAAATGAGGTGGAAGACCGGCTGAAAAAACTTTCTTCCTCTCCCACTTACGCACGCGATACAGCTATTTTCTGGTTGTATTACGAGCAAGGCTACACGGCCAAAGAGATTGCCATGCTGCCGCATCTTGAATTGAGTATTAAGGGTGTGGAAGCAGTGTTGCAGCGCTTGAGCCGGTATTTAAGGGAGAGTAGCGCGGAAGCTGCAGGGCTGGGTAACGATGATTAGACCAAGTGTACTCATTGGGTTAAGGCGAGAAAAAGGGTTTAACGCGGCTTTTACGTCTTTGGTTCAGAAGAGGCAGTAAGGTGAATCAGAAGGATATTTATTTCATGCAAGACGATTGTGCACAGAGGTCACTGCAGCAGCCAGTGCGGACAGGCAGAGCTGCAACCCCTCAAGGGCACAGGAAGGTGGCTTTATGAGTACACCTCCACTTCGATCTTGCCCTGATGATGAGGTCCTGCAGGAACTGGCTGCGGGGATCGGTTCTCCGGAACTGGCAGAGCAGACAATGCAGCACGCCTCGCGATGCCCTGCGTGTGGCCCCACGCTGAGGCGTTATCTACAGGAATTTGCTGCGGAAGAGAGCCCTGAGAATACACAGATACTAAAGCAACTTAAAAGTTCAGACACAGCGTGGCAGCGGCGATTGGTGCGGGATGTGGTCCTCAAACGCCGTAATCCCTGGCTGAAGTTTGCTCCCGTGTTTGCAGCAGCCGTAATCGCCATTGTTGCGGTGATCGAAGGGCCATCGCTTGTGGCGAATTACAAGATCCGCAAAGCGCAAGAACAGGCTGCAGCAGCATTTGCTGACAGGCGTACTACCGCAATGCGTCTGCCTTCAGCGTCCTATGCTCCATATCAACCTTTTCCAACAATTCTTGGGGCTGAAAATGGCCGCAGCCTCGACGAACTGCCGCCCGCATTGCATGACGCCAGCAGCGCAGCAAATGAAAATCTGAAATCCGCCCATCCTGATCCGCGCTGGCTGCAAGTCCAGGGACGTGCGCTGCTATGGGAGGCGACTCCGGCCAGTCTTGAAAAGGCAGAAAAGGATTTTGAAAAGGCCCGCGCTGAAGGGCTCAACAGTCCCAGTTTGGAAATTGACCTGGCTGCAGCGTATTTTGAACGCGACAACAAGAGCGATCATCCTAACCTGCAACGCACACTCAACCTCCTGAATAAGGTCTTAACCGAATCGAAGCTGAGCGATCAAGACCGCGCCAGCGCGCTGTACAACCTTGCCATTGCCTATGAGAGGACCCAGGCCTGGGATCTGGCAGTTTCCACGTGGGAGCAGTATCTCAAGCTGGATCCATCGAGTGGCTGGGCGGAAGAGGCAAAGAGACATTTGGAAGGTGCAAAGGAAAAACTTGGGGGTAATAAACAGCAGGGGGAAGCTACTCCCGGTTTTTTTTTGCAACAACTCGCCCAGCATAGGTTGAATGCAGAAGATCCTGAGAAATATCAGCTAAATGCGATCACACAGTGGCTTCCTGTGGCGATCGAGAAGAAAGACAGCGAATCTGCTCGGGCAGTAAATAGCCTGTCTGCGTTGTTTGAGGTTCATCACGATTTCTGGTGGAGAGATTTCCTGAAAGCCCTGAACTCGGCAGATTCGGCTGGCGTGCAGGCGCTGAGCGATGCCGTCCGTGAGAATGATGAAGGACGCTACGCGGCGGCTGAAAAGGATTCCATTGAAGCGGCCAAACGCTTTGTCCAGTATGGCAATAAGCCGGGAGAGTTACGCGCGCGCTTTGAAGAAGTGTATGCACACAGGCGCAAGTTAAAAGGTACAGACTGCATTGCACACGCCGATCCTCTTTGGCGGCAGTTGGGTGATCTGGAGTATCCGTGGCTAAAGTCCCGTCTTGCCCTTGAAAAAGCAGAGTGCAGAAACCTTCGTGGCGAATTTTCTGAATCTGACTCCAGCCTGTCTCTGAGCCGCGCCATAGCAACTGACCACAATTTTCCTGTCCTTGTCCTTCAGGATATTGGCATCTCCGCGGGAATGAAGCATCTTCGCGGCGACTGTGATGAGAGCTGGAAAGAAGCAAATCGCGGTCTTGAGCTGTATTGGGCGACCATGCACATCAGGGGGGAGCGGCTATTTCAGTTCTATGCGGTCATGTTGTTGTGTTCGCTGGAAACAGGCTCTCTGGATCTGGCAGAGCCCCTCATCAGGCATGCTATTGCTCTTAGAGAAGACCCTTCAGCCGAGATTTCACAGGATCCCACCATTGATGGGCTTCTTCATCTGCATCTTGCCAATATTTTGCGGGCACGCAAGAAGCTGGCGCTTGCTGCTGATGAACGCAACAAAGCCATGCAGTTCCTGAGTAAATCGAAGGATCCTACGAAAGAAGCCTATAAATTAATCACGGATATTGAACCGGCAGAGTTCCAGTTGCAGCAAGGCGACGCGGAACAGGCATTAGCCACTCTTGAGCCCCTGGAAAAAGCCCTGCAACCCAGCCAGGACAAGTTTTTCGCTTTGCATTTCAAAAAAACTCTGGGAGATACCTATCTGCGTCTGGGGCGTTTTGAACAGGCTAAGACCAGCTATGACTCCGCGATTGCGACAGCGGAAGCTTCCCTGGACAACATTACCGACACTGCCGAGCGGCTGGCGTGGCTTCGCGCGACTGATGAAAGTTACCGGGGACTCGTCCGTGTGCTTTTGAAGCAGAACAAAGATGAAGAGGCGTTGCAGCTCTGGGAATGGTACCAGAGCCGGTCCATGCTTCAGGCGAAGAGTCTGGGTAAATCAACCTCCGCCGTCAACCTTCAAGAAATTTCACAGAAACAAGTTGCACCTACAGAAGAGACGCGCGTTGTTTACGCCGAATTCAAAGATGGATTGCAAATATGGGTTTCCAGGAACAGCCGCCTTCGCGGCAAATGGGTGGACTTAAACCAGCAGGATTTTGAGACCGCGGCACGTGAGTTCGCAAGTGCGTGTGCAAATGAAGGCTCAAGCTTAAGTGATCTTCAGCAGCAGGGGATGAACATTTACTCAATGCTGATTGAACCCATTTCCACTGATCTGGCCGATGCGTCTGTTGTCAGCGTGGAACTAGATCGCCGGATATACAATCTGCCGATTGAAGCCTTGAGAAGTCCAGCCGGCTGGTACTTCGGGGAAAAGTATGCGGTTGTTTATTCACCAGGCCGCAATATAGAGGACAAGCTTAACTTTCCGCGACAAATCACGGGCAGGGAATTTCTATTTCTGGTGGATGCAACACATTCTTCCGAGTCAGGGTATTTGCCGGGAATGGAGGAAGAACGCAAGTTGATTTCCGAGCTATTCCCTCACGCGCGAGCGGTGGACTCAGACAAAGAAAGCTGGGCCAGAGTCCGCACTGCTCTTGGCAATAGTGAAGTTTTTCACTATATGGGCCATGGCAGACCTCTGGGCACCGGAATTGGCCTGGCCTTTAACCATAATCAGCCACTTCAGGCGAAGGACTTTAGCCCGGAATTGTTCAAGCATTCGCAACTTGTAGTGCTTTCTGCCTGTTCCACAGCACGAGCCAAAAACGGACTGCTAGATACCGACAATCTTGTCCATGCACTGCTTGCAGCAGGAGTACCACGAGTAGTAGCCAGCAAATGGAATGTGGATTCTGAGAGTACTTCTCAACTGATGAAGAGCTTTTATGTCAGTTTGATGAAAGGTAAAAGCGTTCCGCTGGCACTACTGGAAGCGCGCCACCAAATGCTCATGAAGGCTTCTCATCCTTACTATTGGGCAGGTTTTAGTGTCGCAGGCAAACCGATTTAAAAGGATTGTGCTAATCTTTCACGATCTTCTTTGAAGAAGTCTGGGCCCATTATTTTGGCAATTGAGGGAGGCTCTATGAATAGACGCCAAATACTAAAAGCGCTTACTACTGTTCCAGTAGCAAGTGCGTTGGGAGTGGGTAAAGAGGATGAAAAGTCGCGATACCGGCGCACACCCCATCGCCTGCAGATTCTGCTGGACGGGGCATTTGCGGTGGTTGTGCAGGGCAATAAGGGAAACTCCGTTCTTGCTTTCTCTTCGCGCGACAAAGAGGAACCACACCAGTTTTATTTCAATGATCCTTTCTACCGTCAAGATCCAGGAAAAAACTATCATTTTGAGCTGCTGCCCGCGGGGCTAAAAAAGTCGTCTCAGCCGGAAATTGACCCTGGCTTTAACGATTTTCATGCCAGGACAAAAGAATGGCATCTGGGCGACAATTTTGTGACCCTAAGCTTGCCTTGCCCTGAACGCATCACGTTCGCAGGCCATCGCGAGAATGTGGTATTTAAATCCGGCAAGACCGGCCGGATGCCAACGAACCACATCCTGGAATATGACGTACTGGATCCGGCCCGGGTCAAAATGGTTTGCCAGGAATTGAGCAAAGGATGCTCTGCCTCAGAGGATTCTCCGCCGGGTTTGATGCGGTTCTTTTTTGAAATCGGCCCGCCGCCTAATACGCCTTCGAGCCATGCGGTGAACTTCTTTAACTACATGCTTCAGACCTCTTTTCCTGAACTTGTCCGGGATTACAGCCTGGCAAAAATCGATGACCCACACGAAAGACAAGGCACAACCGCAAGCCTGATGCCTGCAGTTATGAAATCGAATGCGCCGCCGGCAGAGCTCAGGAGCGTTTCCTACACGCTGGATTGCAAATTAGGCGGGATGCTTGTGAATACATCCTTGCCGCCGGGCTAATCACCTCTCTATTCATGACCGCAATTTCCAAGGGCCGGCCAAAAGCCGGCCCTGTTTTATATCTCTCGCCGATCCCTGCGTTTGGATTGCTTGAAGAATTTTAAGAAATTGACAGGGAAAATACCTTTCTACCCGTCTTAGGTAATAAGCAACGGTTAGCACTTAACTTTGTGCGCAATCAGGGGCCAGCAGTGAAGAAATGAACCTGCCACCTGCCTGATAACCGGGCGCTATGCAGCAGTGAAATTCAGCGCTGCAATAAAGGAGCGGGAAATGAGCGCAGGACAGTCTCTCAATTTTCATCAGTTCAATGAAAGCTATCTTCACGGGCTCAGGGCACAGGATGTGGAGACTGAAGCTCATTTTGTTTCTTATTTCAGCCGGATCCTGCAGAACAAGCTGCGCCGGCATCTGGCATGCCCGGAACACATCAAAGATGTACAGCAGGAAACGCTTCTGCGCACCTGGGCCGCGGTGCAGGCGCAAGGAGGTGTTCGCCAGCCGGAGCGTTTCGGAGCATTTGTGAGCTCGGTTTGCAACAACATTTTGCGCGAATCTTACCGCCAGCGCACACGGACACAAGCACTGGATGATCTGCAGATTGATCCTACTGACAAGGCAATGAGGCCGGATGACCTGCTGCTGGCTGCAGAGACCAGAAAGCAGGTGCAGCATGTCCTGTCAGAGCTTGGCGCTAAAGATCGAAAGCTCCTGCTGGCGGTGTTTTTTGAGCAGCGGGACAAAGATGAAGTGTGCCGTGAAATGGGAGTGAGCAGGAATTATCTGCGAGTGCTGCTCCACCGCGCCCGGCAGCAATTCATGGCGCGCTACGAGAATAAGAACCCCATACCGGTACAGCACAAAGCAATGGCAATGCGGGCTCGCTAGGTGCGCGCTCTTGGAAGATCCAACGTCAGCGTAATACGCTTCGCGATTCTGATATCGAGGAAACCCCGCTAAGATCGGGTATATAGCTGCAATGATCCCCAGTAATACGGCAGCTTTTGCGGCCCGCTGGCGTGCAGCATGGCCAATTTAGCTGATCGCAACGCGTCTGCGGCAGTATGATGGCGGTTCAACTCCATATATAAATTGTTCATGAGTTCGGGCGTTGTGGAATCATCCACCTCCCAAAGCGCAGCGATGACCTGATGTGCGCCGGCGCGGATAAATGCCCAACCCAGGCCGACTACGCCTTCCGCCACATACCATCGCTTGCCTGCTCCGTAGCAGGCAGAAATAGTGACTAAGTCTGCGTGGATTGGCTTGGCGACAATATCACGGGCATAGAGTTTATAAGAACTGGTCGTGCCGGAAAGAACGATCGCCGATTCCATCGGGATCTTTTCATTCGGGATGCCGTGAGTCACAAAGTGGATGAATCGGTACTGTTCCGGCGCGCTTGAGAGATACGCCTGGGGCGTGGCCGCGCTTCCGGAAATCACCTGCTCATGATCAGACACAAACTGACTTTTAATTTCGCCAATCTCCTCACTGGCATGCTTCAAGGGCGGGAATGTTGGATTCACCGCTTGGGGCGCCCCGATCAACAGCATCTGTTTTCCGCTGCGCTGCGAATTTACCGCAGGGGTTGCCGCTCGCGACAATGAACTCCAGTTCTGAATGGCAACGTCCTCGATCCAGTAATGTGGCCTGGGACCGGGAACAATCAGGGTTTCAAAATTAAGCAGCCAGAGAATCTTGCTGGGAATAATGCTGACCTGAGCGCCGCTGGGAATGAGCTTTTCTGCCGGCTGAACCAGTGCTTTGTAGAGCTTTTGCCCGCCCGGCGAATCTTCTATCGCACGCTGGCCCTGAATTTCATTTGTATGGGCCTCCAGCAAGTAATGAAGCTCCGGATGTGATGGCAAATGAAATAACTGGACATGCTTTGCGGTTATCACCCATAAAAAGGACTCTTCATCCGTGACGTGATAATCGAGAATGACCTGATTTCGGGCCAACCTGCGTTGAATGGCCGCAATGTTGAGCGGAGACCTCTGAGGAGCCAGGCGTAAAGTCAGGCCGAGCTGGCGCTGGTATTCCACCTGGTCGAGAGCGCGCATGAATTGTCCCTGATCGACCAAAAATCTTGTGTAGTTGTCAAAGCGGTGGCTGTGGTTATCTAGAATAGAAGCCCAGTATTGTTCTTTCGTTTTAGCTAATTCCTCTTCCACTGTGTGGATGCTCTGCTGAAACGTGCGTTCTGCGTCCGCAGGCTTATGCTGCTTCCAGTAGACCTGGGCGAGCCAACTTTCGGCGAGCGCGCGGCGGCCAATCCCTGTTCTTGGATCGCGCCCAATTCTTTCGAAGATTTTCCTGGCATTGTCGAAATCTTTCTCTCCAGTGGCGATCTCGGCTTCATCCAACCAGGCATTTTCTTCGCCGGGGCCCCCCGGAGAAAGGTTAGCAGTCAGTTGCTTCCAGTATGATTTGGCATTATTTAGATTGTGCTCGCTGAGGGCTAACTGCGCCAAATTGTGCAGGCAAGCATTCGAAAGTGCGGTGTTATTTAGTTTCGCGCTGATAGACAACGCTCGGCGATAGGTGAACTCTGCCTTGTCAGAGTACTCACCAGGCAAGCTTTGATAAGCTCTGCCTAAATCCACTAGAACGTATTGTTCCTCTTCGATCCGGCCTAGCTGAGACGTAACTGCAAGCGCTCTTTCAAGGTACTCAATTGCCCCTCTGAAATCTCCGAGTTCAGAATGGGCCCAGCCCAAACTTCGCAGTAGTTTCTCTTCGATTAGAGGCGAATTGGCGGCTTTCATAAGGGGTAATGCTTTCTGGAACCACTCGATCGCCTCGTCATAATGCCCTTCGTCGACCACTATGGAGCCTATATTGCCAAAGGATGCTGCAACGAGAAACGGATCGCTTGCGTGTGCGAGTTCTGCCGCTTTTTGAAAATAACTTTGGGCTGCCGCGGGTGAGTTGAAAGAGCAGTATCCACGATTGAATGTCAATTCAGCCTGCAATGGGACAGCGGAGCCTGATATGAGCTTTTCTGCCTGATCCAGAAGAGCCATGCCTTCCTTGTTCCTGTCAGAACGACAGAGTGCCTGAGCTTGAACAATTTTTTTTCGTCCCCGGATTTCTATGGGCAAGCCAGGAGAAGGATCTTCTGCAAGCACGTCCAGCGATTGCTTAACCTGCCCTCTCCGCATCAGTGCTTCAGCTTCAACAAGCCGGAATTTCCAGCTCCAAAGAGGATCATTTGGAGTGGAGCGACGAATACCTTCGGTCGCTTCTGGAATCACCTTCTCGTAATAGCCTTGCTGAAGCTGCAGATGCGCATCGTCATAGAGCTGCTGTAAGGATGTGCGATGGCATCCAAAGAGAGCTAAGAACAATAGGCTATAAAGGAAAAAGATTATGGAAAGTGCGGGGTGCCGGTGCCTCCAGTTGCGGTGCCGCCATCTGTCGCACCGGTGCCGGCCGAGCACATTTGCACCTGTACCATCGTCAGCCGCCGGTAATCCTTGTGGACGAGCAACTGAGCCAGCCGGACCACTCCGAACTTGGGTATCAGGATGATCCCACCAAACCCCTGCAGCCCGGTGTCCTTGATTACTTCGTTCAAATTGAAATGTCCCGCGGCTGAACTCCAATACGTGCCGCCTCTGGGGCGATTTGAATTTCCATGCCACCGTTTAGCCCTGCTCCCAATCCCAGTTAATGCATGATATGTTTTTTCAAGCTTCTCCAATTCATCCAGCCGCTTTGGGCTTTGCTTCCCCCAGGGAAGCAATTCATTGCCTTCGTCGCTATGAAAAGCCTTTTCAAACTTTGAGTAAGTATCATGCTGATTGAATTTATGGGTGGACAATTTTACATCAAGCGGATGGCCCGCAACTTTCAAATTGTCAAAATGGCTTCCAGTAATATCGTAGCTATGCTCGCCATCGTCATTGCCGCATTCCGGAGAATAGATCACCATACGCGCGACCACGCGGTCTGCCGTCACGAGATCGGCAATATTCAGGCCTTCAATGACAGAACAGGCATATGTCGTGTGAATGTTATGGCAATCGTCATAGCTGCCGCCAACCTCTGAATAGGCAGCATCAAACTGAATAAACGGGCTGAGAGAAAATTTCTCAGCCCGATGTGCGCCGCGCCCGCCTCCGCTGGCGAGAGAGGAAGCCGCTTGTGCTGGAATACTCTGCCGGACAGGCCGTTCAATTTCCCCAGCTAATCCATAAGCAGAAGCATTGTAAAAGTAATGGCAATGATGGCTGGAACACTCGTTAGGCATGTAATACTCCCACAGCTACCTGGAATGGTCGAGCGGAACAGATACCTGAGACTATCTGGTGAGCACTCTACACTATCTTAGAATAGTAGAGTAGTTAAAATTCCCAAACTTGCCTCTACTCAGATAACGTAATATCCTGAACTAATCCTGCAGCGCTAGTTCGAAAGGATACTGATTAACCACACTCTCCTGGCCGGTAGTCTGGTCCGCTGCTTTCAATACCAGGAGGTATTTGCCTGAATGAAACTTGCCTGCCCCAAACCTGACCTGCAATTCGCCCTGGCCTAAGTCATTCACAGGAACTGTGGCTGCTTCTTTGCCAGCATCGTCCATGATCTGGACACGGCCGAGCTTTGCCGCCGGCTCAGGTTGAAAAACCACCCGTAATTCAAAAGATCCTCGCCTAGAAGCGTGGATGATATTGCCTTGCCCGCGAGCCTCCGGACGAAGAGTTTCGACAGTTACGATCTCCGGAGCAGCCGCCTGGTGGAGCAGCATGCTCTGATAAACGCTGAAACTCACAGCACCCAAAAACATCACAGCAAAAATCTGGGTAGATCGCGGCCGGAGCCACTCTCCTAAAGCTTGATGCCAGCCAGTTTGCGGCACGGCGGCAGCTTGTTCAGCACCAATTTTCTTGAGCGAATCTACAAATTCAGTTCCCGCCCTTACCTGCTCAAAGCACTCCGGGCACTCAAACATGTGCTCTTCAAAGGCATCGTGCTCGCCTTCATTCATTTCGCCGAGCAGATAGCGCTCTGCCATCATAGTTTTAATAGCTTGCTGGTGGTCAATCAACCTGGCGTTCATAGTCTTCTACCTGATTTCAACTTCAACCTTCAATACCCCCGAAGCACCTAATTGGCCTTCTTCTTATATAGCTCGCTAAATTTATGAATCGCCCTGTAAAAAAGCACCCTTAAATAGTCCCGATCCACGCCGAACTCTCTGCATACATCATCATTGTCACGCTCTTCAAAAAAACGGGCACGGAGGATGTTACGGTCTCTCTCAGGAAGCATATTCAACACCTCCCGAACCAGCCTGGTGTTTTCCTTCTGCAGCATCAGATCTTCCAGCCCCGAGTGTTCATCAGGAACATCAGTTGACTCGAGCGGATCATGCAGATTGTGGCGGTCACCCCGCCGGCTCTCTGACAGGACGTTTTTACAGACGGAATAAACATAAGAACCAAACCCCCTGGGGTTATGAATGCTGCCGGACTGAACTGCAAGCCATACACGACAAAAGGTTTCCTGACGGATATCTTCAATGGTATGTGAATCGACGCCGCGGGCGCGCAGGGTAAGTTTCAGGCGTTCACTGAAGTAAGCAATAAAATGCGCTTCGGTCGCCGAATCACGGGCCCGCAAGCGACGCAAATATTCTTCATCAAATGGGTAAAGATCCACTGGCGCTTGAAACCAGTATACTTCAGCCCCATTGCGGAGCTTCTGCATTCTCTCTTCCGCCGGGAAAGAGGAAGCAACATTAAAAAACATTAAACTATTGTTCGGGCTGCTCCCATATTCGGCTTGCTGAATTCCCACTACGCTTGCTCCGAGAATCACCGGTTCCGTCCGGAAGATTTTCCTACACTTGCCTACATTTAAATAGTGACAATCCCACGGCTACCGTTTCATCCAAAAGGGCACGTTTAAGCTGATGATTTCTCAATTTTGGTCGATTGTTCTTTATAAATGTAGACTTTTGTCCCATTGGCAGAAATTTCAGGAGAGGATAAGCGCGAGATCGTTTGAGGGGTCCGCAGCTGCGTTCGCGGGCGATGCAGTACAATTCCATGCAAAGTAACTGCGTGTGAGTAACTTACAATTTCAATATGCGAAGCTTTGACAGCCTTTCTGAACGGGAAATACTTGCGCTTGCAATCGCTCTGGAAGAAGAAGATGAACGGGTTTACGCCGACTTTTCCGAGGCGTTCCGCAAAGATTTCCCGGCCACAGCAACCATGTTCGATGGCATGCGGGTAGAGGAATCCGACCATCGCCGCAAGCTCATTGAGCTCTACCAGAGCAAGTTTGGCGAGCATATTCCGCTCATCCGCCGAGGCGATGTGAAAGGACTGGTCAGCCGGCGGCCAATCTGGCTGATGCAGCCACTGCGACCAGAGGCAGCTCGCCGCCAGGCCGCAACTCTCGAAGTGGAAACGCGGATCTTCTACGAAAAAGCTGCTTCACGCACTCAGGATGCAAGCATTCGCCAGCTGCTTAACGATCTGGCGCAGGAAGAGCGAGAGCATGAGAATCGCGCTGAAGAGCTCGGCCGCGAGAACCTTGATGCCACCACACGCAGTGAAGAAGAGCGCGCCAGCCGACGGCTGTTTGTCCTGCAGATCGTCCAGCCGGGGCTCGCCGGCCTGATGGACGGATCAGTCTCCACTCTGGCGCCGGTATTTGCTGCTGCTTTCGCACGGCATGAGTCGCACATTGCGTTCTTGGTGGGACTGGCGGCTTCTCTTGGGGCAGGCATCAGTATGGGATTTGCTGAGGCGCTCTCTGACGATGGCAGCCTTACCGGCCGCGGGCATCCCTGGGTGCGCGGCCTGGTCTGCGGCCTAATGACGATGGTCGGCGGGATTGGGCACACGCTGCCATTCTTAATTCCCGATTTTCGTGTAGCCACCGTTGTCGCCGTCATCGTGGTAATTGGCGAGCTGGGTGCTATTTCCTGGGTCAGGCACCGGTATATGGAATCACCGTGGGTTTCCGCGACATTACAGGTTGTGCTGGGCGGAGCGCTGGTGTTTGCCGCGGGCGTGCTGATTGGGAGCTCGTAGGACAGTACTAATTGTCGAAATTGTCAAAATTTCGTTTTTTACTGGGATCGAAGCTCCTTCAGCAGACGGGTGAAAAGATTTAAGCGGAGGATTTGAATACTAATCCCTCGCTATGAGATTCAACGATGTGAGTGTAAGATCTGCAATCGTAAAAACAGTTTGAAAATCATAATCTTTCCCCAGCTTGGGGAACCCATGCCGGCCATGCGCTAAATAGTGGCGGTATTTGAAGGCCCCCTTCAGTTGGCTGATAAGAGATGCGAGCTGCTGTTTTTCCTCTTTCCACATTTCGAGAATGTCATCTTCCAACCTAACTCTTAGCTCATATTTTTTGTAAAGCTCGCGAAATTTTCTTGAGAGCGGATCTCGTAGCTTCTTCTCACAGCGAATCCGATAATCAATTCGGAAAGCTGCTTCGACAGCAGCCAGGACGGTCAGCGCACATTGAAGATCTGTTTCCCGCAGACGGCCGGTTTGAAGATCCTGCAGTTCCTGAATGGTTAGCTCGGCGTATCGCCTGAGAAATTCAGGCGGTAAGTCGCGAAACGAGGCGGCCAAGCTCAGGTATACGTCAATACGGTAATTAGCAATCTCATCGAGAGAAAGGGTTCCTTCCGCCCGACTAACCATTCACGATTTCCATCAAGAGCTGAAGGAAAAGGTCTTTGTTCAGTTCGAGTAACTGACGCTGAGGAGGCGTCGTGAGAAACTTCCAGACAAACTCGACCGGCTCGTTTGACCTCTGGGCCGGAGGAGTTTGTGACGGTTTATCTCCGATCGTCACGGTGACGCGGATGAGGTCGTTAGTGGAATTAGCTTTCTTGTCTACGAGAAGAAATTGTACTCTGCCGCGAGGACCAATCATGTCAACACGCCCTTTGGCACCGATAATGCGAGTACCGACGGGCTGTAACTGAACGTGGCTGCGACCGATTGTGATTGTAAGTTCCTTAACAGGATACGTTCCAATATCTTCTTCGGTCAGCGTGGCATCCCGGTATGCAGTTTTAATTTCACCCTTCTCAACATAGGGCTGGAGATAATCAGAGACGGAGTTGTAGAGCAGCTTCATGTCTTGAAGCCATTGGTCCTTCGCCTCGGCCCAGTCACAGGCGTGGACGCTCTGCTGCTGTTGCCTGACAAAATCGTCAAAGCTTTGCGTATCCATGACATCTATTTTGCGGCAAATGCGCCTAAAAAACCAATCCGATTCTTCATGGGATAATTTCGAGGTTTCAATTATGGGTTGATGTTGCTTGATGTGAAATAGACCAATGTCCTACTTCGCAATTGATTCGCCTGTAAATCCGCGCTAAAGTATGGCAACCCTGAAGGGTTGAAGTTCGGAGTTCTTTGAAAAGCAAATAAACAACTGGCAATTCGCAGCTAACCAAAGCTCATTCTCCATCTAAAAAGAGCTTCGACCGGTCGGTGACCGTTCGGTCGAATGACACTTTGACTTGTGTTTTCAACAAGAGTGCTAAAGGGGGGTGGGGGGTGTGACCCTCTGCCGAACGTGGGATTGGGATTAGGTTTGGGATTGGATGAGGCAAGGGTGATGCATGGGCGAGAGAGTGCCAGCCTGGCAAGTGACAAAGGAGACGCACAGGCAGGAGTGCCTGTGCCACACAGCCGCGGTTTACTCGCCGGCTTCCAGGTTCCAGCCATCCTTCTTCATCTCGGCGCGGAGCCAGCGTTGCAGGCTGGTGCGAAGTGAGGCGGAGAGGTCGCCGAACTGGATGCCGTACTGTCCGCCCTTGTTGGTCCAGGTAACGCGACCGGGAAACTCGGCTTCTGCTGCAACGCCGGGAATGGAAAAGATCAAGGCAACGGGCGCTCCGGATTTCAGTACCTTTTCTGTCTTGATTCCTGCGCCGCCGGCGCTGATGTTCAGGAGCGAGGCCTCAAAGTCCTCTCCGGCGTACTTCAGCTTGATTGGGATTTCAACCTGCGCGCGATAATAGCGCTGCTGGTTCACGCTGAGGCTTCCGGCTGAGCTTGCCTTTCCAGCTTCGCGATAGCTCTTGAGCTTGCGGATCAACGTCCGGCGGGAGATGCCCAGCGCCTCCGCTGCACGGCCCTGATTATTGCCGCTCTTCTCCAGCGCCATGAGGATGGTTTTCTTCTCCACCTCATCCAGGCCTGCGCCGGCCATCACGTTGCGGGTGGCTGCAGCAACTGATTCCGGGAAGCGCAGGTCTTCCGCGCAGATTTCAAATTGCGCGTTCCTGGCCTGCAGCACCGCGCCGAAGACCGTGTTCTTGAGCTCGCGCACGTTGCCCGGCCAGGTGTAGCAAAGCAGGGCTTCAACGGCGTCCTCACTGAAGCGCGAATCAGGATAGTGCTGGTGGAGCATCTGCTCGGCGATACCCAGCACGTCTTCAGGGCGCTCGCGGAGTGGCGGCACGTCCAGCCGGAACTGGGCCAGGCGATGATAAAGATCGCTGCGGAACTTGCCGGCGCGAACCAGCGTCTCCAGGTCCTGGTTGGTTGCAGCCACCACGCGCACATCCACGGTAACTTTCTTGCTGCCGCCCAGGCGGAAATACGGAACGCCATCAAGCACGCGAAGGAGCTTTACCTGAATTTTCTGATCGAGGTCGCCGATTTCGTCGAGGAAGAGCGTGCCCTTGTTGGCCAGTTCAAAGAAGCCGGGCTTCATGGAGTCGGCGCCGCTGAACGCGCCTTTTTCGTAGCCGAAAAGCTCGCTTTCTACCAGGTGTTCAGGAATGGCGGCGCAGTTCACGTCAATAAAAGACTGGTTGCAGCGCAGGGAATGATTGTGGATGGCATGAGCCACCATCTCCTTGCCGCTGCCAGTTTCGCCAACGATGAGGACCGCCGCGGGATGTCGCGCGACTTTTTCCGCCAGCCGCATCACGCGCTGCAGAGACGGGCTACGGACGATCAGCCCAGATTCATTTTGGCCTGCAGCAGGCGTCTGAGCGTTTTCATCTTTTAATAGCTGGCCATGCGAGGTGGCGGGTTTGGATGTGGGCAACATTCAGGGCTTGTAGGCCATTGTGTAGCAATTTACTTGGTCAGGCAATACATAAATCAGTATTTCGCAATTACTGAAGTAAAAATAAGAGGCGCGCTTCAGAAATTGCGTTATCGCAGGCGAGGGCGCCTCCGCTTCACGCTCTTTTTCTTTGTTCCCCTGGCTTGTGTTTTCTTCTTTGAGAATTTGAATTCAAACTCCGTCATGCGAACTTTTCTGCCGCTGAACTTTACCCCTTCCATCTCCAGGCGAAAGCGCTGGTCAAGGCCGTGCTCGCCGGGCAGAGCAATGCGGCCTCCCGCAGCTACCACTCGATGCCAGGGCAGGCCGTGCGACTGGTTCAGCACGCGGACCACGAGGCGCGCTCCTCGCGGAATGCCGGCCGCCAGGGCGATTGCCCCATAACGTGAGACCCTACCGCGTGGAATTTTCATGATCGTTGCGCGAATCGTGGCGGCTGTGTCCTCAGTCTTCGGCTTGGATTTTTTCATGGTTGGATTTCCGCCCGCCCGCCGTCGGTGTACGTGGCGTTTTTGTCGGCGGCAAGACAAACATCGTACAATAAGAGATAGATGGCCAGCCCGGTTGAACTCATACAGATTGACCTTGCGCCTCGGCGACCGCAGCAGCCCAAACCTGCCTGGCTCAAGGCGCGCGCTCCCATGGGCGACAACTACCATGAGCTTAAGAAGCTGGCGCGCACGCTGGATCTGCACACGGTTTGCGAGTCGGCGCAATGCCCCAACATCGGCGAGTGCTGGAACCACAAAACTGCGACGTTCATGCTGCTGGGAAATCTGTGTACTCGGCGCTGCGGATTCTGCGCTGTCCCTAAAGGCAAACCCGAGCCGCTGGATTGGGACGAGCCGCGCCGTGTAGCCGAAGCCGTGGCTACGCTGGGGTTGAAGCATGCAGTTGTAACCAGCGTGAATCGCGATGACGACAACATGGGCGGCGCAAAGATTTTTGCTGAAACCATCCGCCAGATCAGATTGCAAGCGCCCGGCTGTCAGGTGGAAGTGCTGATCCCCGATTTCCAGGGCCGCAAAGACTGCCTGCAAGTGGTGATTGAAGCCAAACCGGAAGTGCTGAACCACAATACGGAGACCGTTCCACGTCTTTATCGCGCAGTCCGTTCCGGCGCGCGTTATGAGCGCACGCTGGACCTGCTCAGCAACGTAAAGCGCTTTGCTCCGGAGATGGTTTCAAAAACCGGCGTGATGGTGGGCATCGGCGAAACCATGGACGAACTGCTTGAGGTTTTTCGTGATTTGGCCGCTCGCAAGGTTGATATTCTTACCGTGGGCCAATATCTCCGGCCTTCAAAAGACCATCTTCCGATGACGCGCTATTACACGCCTGATGAATTCGCCTTCATGAAGTTTGAAGCGCTGAAGATGGGATTCCGCCACGTAGAATCCGGCCCGCTGGTGCGCTCTTCTTACCACGCGCATGAGCAGGCGGCGAGCACGGGGCTAACGGTAATTTAACCGCGAATCACGCAAAATACGCAAATCAATGTTGATTTGTATTCATTCGCGAAATTCGCGGCTATGAACTCACCACACCCGACACGCGTTCTTGCTTACCATCGGCTGAGTAGCCTTGCAGCCCCAGGCTTTCTGGAACTCAGGCATGTTCTGCACCACGCCGTTCACGCGGAAGTTTCCCGGCGAGTGCTCATTGTTGAGCGCCAGCAGGCGCGCCATCTGTTCCGTCTGGTTCTGGCACCAGATCTGTCCCCAGCCAAGAAACAGCCGCTGCTCCGGCGTAAAGCCCTCAATCTTCTCAGGCTGCTTGCCGGAATCCGCAAGCGACTTCATCAGAGCCATGTAAGCGATGCGCAAGCCGCCGTTGTCAGCGGTGTTCTCGCCCAGCGTAAGCTTGCCGCGAACGTGAACATCATCCACTGCGACGAACTTGTCATACTCATCCACCACGCATTGCGTGCGCTCTTTGAAGGCCTTTTCGTCTGCAGGCGTCCACCAATTTTTGAGATTGCCTTCAGCATCAAAGAGCGCTCCCTGATCGTCAAAGCCATGCGTGAGTTCATGCCCGATCACTGCGCCCATCCCGCCGAAGTTCAATGCGTCATCAGCATGGAAATCATAGAACGGCGGCTGGAGGATTCCAGCAGGGAAGTTGATGTTGTTTTCCGTCGGCTCATAGTAGGCATTCACTGTGGGAGGAGTCATCTGCCATTCCTGCTTGTCCAGCGGCTTGCCGATCTTCGCCAGTTGGCGGTGAACCTCAAACGCATTCGAGCGCAGAGAATTCCCCAGCGCGTCACCCTTTACGATTTTGAGCGTGCTGTAGTCGCGCCACTTGCTGGGATAGCCAATCTTGTTCTGGATGGCATTCAATTTGAACAGCGCTTTCTGCTTCGTGTCCTGTGACATCCAGGGAAGATCAGAGATGTCGCGATGCAGCGCGTCTTCCAGCTGCTTCACCATGGCCAGCGTGCGGGCCTTGGCCTCCGGCGGATAGTATTTTTCTACGAACACCTTGCCCAGGGCTTCACCAAGATCGCCATCCACCGCAGCTACGCAGCGCTTCCAGCGCGGGCGGATTTCTTTTGCGCCCTGTAAGGTCTTGCCATAGAAGTTGAAGTGCTCATTCTGAAAAGTTTTGGGGAGCCATTCCGTTTGCGAATTCACCAATTGCCAGCGTAGATACGTCTTCAGATCGTCGAGGCTGACGTTCTTCAACTCTGCATCAAGTGCCTTAAAGAAATTTGGCTCCGCCACGTTCAGGCTGTTGAGTGAAGGCGCGCCAACTCCGGTCAGATACTTTGGAAAGCTGAAAGATGGCGTAAGCGTCTGCCATTCATTGACTGGCATCTTGTGATAGACGCGCTCCGGTTCGCGCCGCTCCACGCGGTCGCCTGAACCTTTGGCCAGCGCGGTTTCAACGTTCATCACGGCCTGCGCCTCAGCAGCGGCTTTGTCCGGCGCATCGCCCAGCAGCTTGAACATGCTGGTGACATGATCCATGTACTGCTTCCGCAGTTCGACGGATTTCTGATCGTCTTTGGTGTAGTAATCGCGATCAGGAAGCGAGAGCCCGCCCTGGTCTGCCTGCGCAATCACCTGCCCTGCATTCTTGAAGTCAGCGCCGGAGCCAAAGTTGAACAGCGCATTAATTCCCTGGTCGTGCAGGTGCGCGATCAGGTCAGGCAATGCAGCTTTGTCATTCAGCGCATTGATCCGGTCAAATTCCGGCTTGAGGACGGCGATGCCCTTGTTTTCGATTGCTGCCTCATCCATGCAGGTAGCGTAGTAGTCGCCGATCTTCTGCTCGTTGGCATCGCGATTGGACGCTTTGGCCGCATTCTCCAGAATGCCGCGCAGCTCTTCGCGATTGCGCTCTGCGAGCTCGCCAAAGCGGCTCCAGATGGCCTGGTCAGAGGGGATCGGATTGTTCTTCATCCAATTGCCGCAGGCAAATTGATAGAAATCAACGCATGGGTCAGCGCTCTTGTCTAGCGCAGAAGTAACAGGATGCGGCGAATTGTTACTTTGTGCAGTGGCAGGTGCAATGGATGCAGCGAACAAAATTCCAAATGCAAAGAAACGTGAGAGACGCATCATAGAAGCCTCTGAAAGGTGAGCTGAAATGATCAACGCCGAACCTATGAACATAGAGGAAAATCGGGCAACGATGCAAGCCTCAGCGGCTGGGACGAAATGCGGAATGGGTGATGGAGCTTAAAATACGCGGAAATGTATCGTCAGATATTTCTTGGGATTCTCGCGGATGGCCTTGACCAGTGTGCGGGTCTCCACCAGAAGTTGATCGGTATTGTTATAGACGGAAGGATCTTTCAGTAGCCTGCCGGCGGTGCCCTCTCCCGCGTCAAGGCGGTCCGCGATGTTGGAGAGCCGGTTGATCGTGTTCTGTAATTTTTGCGCCAGCTGTTCGTCTTTGAGCAGCTTGCCGGCGGGTCCCTTGCCGGCATTGAGGTCGTCCATCAGCTTGTTGGCTTTGGTGACGGTGTCATTGATGTTGTGATACAGCGTCTCATCCTTCACCAGCTTGCCCAGATTGCCTTTGCCTGCCTGGATGTCATCGAGCGTGGTGTTCAGCTTGTCCAGAGTCGCATTCGTTTTGCGGTAAAGGGTTTCATCCGTAAAAAATTTGCCGATGGTGCCTCTGCCGTTATTCACGTCATTCAATAAGCCCTGGGCCTGGTTCAGGACTCCATTGATCTTGTTGATGGTGGTGGGATCATTGATGAACTGGGCCAGAGTACCGTTGCCTGCCTGCACCTGGGAGAGGATGTCGCTGGCTTGCCCCAGCAAAGTATCAACTTTCTGCAGCGTAGTTTGGCTGCTTTTTATCACATCCTGGTAACCCGGAGCATTGCCGGGAGGGAGTTCAGAGCCGTCCGTGGCCGCGGAACCTTTTGCTTGCCTGCTATCAATATCAATGTAAGATTCGCCCAGAACACCAGCCGTCTGGATAGTGGCTGTGGAGGCGTTTGCGATCTTTCCATCTTTCGCTCTCTCACCCAAGCGGATAAATTCCGCGTACTTGCCATTGATCTTCATTACTACCTGCACCGGGGCCTTGGGGCGGCCGGGCACTACGTGCACGCTGGTAACGTTTCCGATCGGTACGCCCTGCAAGTCCACAGGCTGGCCGGAGCGCAGGCCTTCAGCGTTATCAAAGTAAGTGATGAGTGAGATTTTATGCGTGAAAATTCCGCTGGTGCCGCTGATAAGGAATACCAGAATCGCCAGGGTCACCGAAGCGACAATCACGGTTACTCCGACCCTGAGTTCAGACCACTTAAGTTGCTTTTGGCTCGGCAAATTTGTATGTAGGCCTACGAGTGAATCATAGCAGATGCCTTTGTAAGCCCATAGAAGCAAGCAGTTTTCGGCATAGATCAGCGGCTTAGCGGCGTGGTTTGAGGGGTGAAAATCCCTTAAGTCAGGGTCGCAGATCGCCAGGTGCGCGAGCACAGCGCAGCCAACCCATAAGCCACAGCCGCGCAGGTCAGCGTAATGGTCAAACCAAAATGAATGGCGATGATCATCGCCATCACCGATCCGAGGACGCTGGCAGCTGCATTGAGCGCCCAGGCCCACTCCACGGTGTTGATGAGCCGCAGTCCAGTGGGAAACGGCATGCCCATCAGAAAGCCCAGCGGCGCAAGCACCAGCGCGCTGATGAAGAGTTTGATCACAAATGGCAGGCCTACTGCAGCAGAGAGTACCCAGGGCAGGGCAATTACGTTGAGGACGATCAATGCCGCAATCGCGCTGAGCAGCAGCAGAATCTTATTTGGGCCTGCGACACGGCCGCGCATGGCAACGCTTCCTGCTCCGCTGGAGAGCAGCAGCAGAAAAACGACCACCGTCAGCGCATACGTGGGATGTCCAAGGAACAAAACAAAGCGCTGGATGAGCGAGATCTCCACCAGAATGTAGCCGAAGCCCACGGCAATGAAATAGAGCAGCGCGAGCAGACTGGTCTTCCGCTGCTGTGCCGCGCCATGCCGGTGCAGGGCAAGCGGCAGGATGAGGAACGCCAACACGGCCACAGCCGAAATAATCAGTAGCATGCCCAGGACAACAACGCCCAGATTGATCCGCCAGTCCATGCCGTGGCCGGTGCCGGCCAAAATGTTTTCGATCACATACTTGGTCTTCAGCGTGAAGAAGAAGAATGGTGCGCTGTCACTGACCGGCGCAACGTTGTAGGCGTAATTCTCGGCAAAGCCCCTGGGATCATTGGAATCAATCAGCTTGGTGAACGCTGCAGCCGCCGGGGGCAGAGGCTGCAGGTTTGCATAGTCGCTCGTCGGATTCAGCCAGAACAGGTTCGGGTTATTGCGCACGTGCTCCGCTACCGCTGCATATTCAGCAGCCGTAAAAGTTGATTTCTTCGCCAGTACAAGCACCGGGCGACCGTCTTCATTGAGACCGCCGTCAGCCACGATCACAAAGTGCCCCCGCGGATCGGCTACGCCGATTTTGTGCAAAGATTCAATCTCCTGCGAAACCACGCGCAGCGCCTCGCGCGGCTGCTTGAACTCCCAGCGCGTAATGGCGATCATGCCGTCGGGCTTGAGATGGTCAAAATACTCGCGGAAAGCCTCAACGGTATAAAGATTGTTTTCGCTCAGGGCAAAAGCGCCCGCAGCCGTAGAAGCCCAGGTATCCACCAGCGTCATCTGTACCACGTCATATTTTTCGTGCGCGCTGCGGATGTAAGAGCGCCCATCCTGGACGTGGATGTGCACCTGCGGCAGATCGTAAAGGTGGTAGGAGTAGCCTGCGTAGTAGCCGCGCATCACCTTGTTGATGATGATTGGATTGATCTCAATTCCGGTCACGCTCGGGCTGCCATTGGCAACAGCGCGCATCACGTCCACCCCGCCGCCGGGGCCAATAATCGCGAAATCACCCTTGGGCCGCAGTACATTCACCACGGAAGGCGCAGCCGCCATGAGGCTTTTCTTCCAGTTGAAACCCGGCTTTGCCGGAAGACCGGTGTGAGTAGGCGTTGAGGAGCCGTCCTGGTCCCAGTGCGCGGGATCGGTGTTCATGATGGCCGTGGTGGCGTCCGCATCAATCACAACGTACTTGCCGCCGAACTGCGTATTGACCTCGATCCGCGAGATGGCATTCCATCGCGCGAACTCCACCCACCTGGGATCGCGGTAAAGCCCCTTGGCATAGACCACGTCCACCAATTTGCCGGAGTAATTTGCCGCACCCAATAGAACGAAACCGGCGGCCACGGTGTAAGCGAACCTGCGCAACTTGCGTTCCGGCTTCCACAGCGCCGCCGCAAAGGCCATTGCCGCCGAGGCGAGCAGCAACGCATTCGGCGCTCCGATAAGATTCAGCAGCGGTACCACTGCCAGGCAAGCCCCTGCGCCGCCGGCCAGATCGGCGCCATAGAGCTGCGAGATCGCGTGAGTGGAGCGCGCAAACAACACTGAGAAGAGCAGCCCGGTCAGGAAAAAGGGAACAGCAGCAGCCAGATAGATGATGGTCAGTTTGCCGAAGTTCCGGCCCGTCACCTCAAGGGAAACAGGCGTGTGCAGCACGACCTCAACGGCAGCCAGAATCAAGAAGGAATTCACCAGGCAGAGCCGCGCGCCCAGTGCCTGCATTTCAAAGCGCTCCAGCCAGCCGCGGCGAACATGCGCAAAGACCCCGCCGGATCCCAATCCCAGCAGCGCCACCGAGATGGCAAAAAAGGCAAAGTGGTAAAAGAGCACCACGCTGAAGAGCCGCGTCAGCGCCAGCTCAAGCAGCAGGCTGGAGAAGCTGACCAGCGCGACGGCGAGAATGGTGGTTCGAGAGGTAAGTTGGGGAGTAACCTGCGGCTCAGCAGCAAAGGTGGATTGGGCCATAAACGATCAAGGTTCTCACAGGCTGGAGCTTTTGTGAAATCCCGAGCGAACCGGGATCCCCGCTGCGCGTTCTTTGCGCAGTGGGGTGGAGGAGCGAGGGATCCCTATAAGCTTATTTAAGATTAAAGTACGTGGCATTACTTTAAGCCAGCCGACTGTTATTGCAGGAACGGGTACTAAGCACGCGCCCATTTACGCGAGAAAAGCAAATCGTTGGGGAATAGGGCTCCCTCGCTCTGCTCGGGATGTGAACAAATCACCCTTCCAAAATCACATATGCAATCGCCTGCTCCGCCGTGTGGCTCAGCGAGAGATGCACGCGTTTGCATCCCAGCCGGTCGGCAAACTCCTTGGCTTTGCCGCTAAACCTCAGATTCGGGCGCTGTCCCGGGAGCCGGACGACCTCAAGATCCTGCCAGGTGATCCCATGGCGCAGCCCGGTTCCAATGGCTTTCATGCCGGCCTCTTTGGCGGCAAAGCGGGCGGCCAGGCGCTCAGCGGCGTTGGGTTTTCCCAGGCAGTAGCGGGCCTCCTCCGAGGTAAAGACACGCCTAAGGAAGCGCTGGCCAAAGCGCTCCGTAGCGGCCTTGATCCGGGGTACCTCGCAGATGTCAACTCCTGTTCCTACAATCATTTACGCTGACCTGCCAATCTATTCTATCGAAAGTTCACGCAGCTAAGGTTTCTCTCATTTTGGGAGACAACTCAGGATTTTCAAGGGTATAATGTGCTCGCGTTGTTTCGGAAGTGTTGTACAGCAGCCATGCACCACCTGCAACCTGCCTGGCACCACCCTGAAGAAAAGCGCAAATTCAGAAACAAGGAATGCGTGTAACACATGGAACAAGGAACAGTTAAGTGGTTCAATGACGCGAAAGGCTACGGCTTTATTTCTCGGGAGAATGGAGAGGACGTGTTCGTCCACTTCTCCGCAATTCAGGCAAACGGCTTCCGCAGCTTGAAAGAAGGCCAGCCGGTCCAGTTCAACGTCGTCAAAGGCCCGAAGGGGTGGCAAGCAGAGAATGTGCAAATGCTGTAAGCTCCAAAAAATTTAAAGAAAGGCGGCCTGGCACTGGCCGCCTTTTTTATTTTAGTTCTGCACTGTGCCGCTCTCGATTTCAAGACCTCTCCCGCCGCCATTCCTCAATCCAACTTTACATAACTTCAAATTTGAGAGGGGTTCCAATGACTACGCGGGACAGAATGGGTTATACGTTGGCCCTGGTGAATGGCATGGTGATCGGCGCCATGGCCATGTACATTTTTGACGAGAACAGAGGAGCAAAGCGGCGTGCTTATGCCCGTGACAAGCTGATCCGCGCCAGCCATCTGCTGGGCCGCACCATCAGAAAACGTGGCCGTGACCTGATGCATCGGGCCGTTGGCTCCGTGGCAGAAATTCGCTCCGGGATTCGCGACCGCCAATCGGAAATTCCAGATGACATCCTCATAGCCCGGGTACGGGCACAGCTCGGCCATGTTGTCTCCCATCCCGGACTGCTGGATATAAAGGCCGACAATGGCAGCGTCTCTGTTCGCGGGCCGGTGCTTAGAAACGAGGTAGACAAGGTCAAGAATAGATTGAAGAAGATCCGCGGCGTGCGGGAATGCCATGTGGAAGTTGAACCTCATGCGAATTTGGATCAGGTGGCCGGAAGCCGGGGCGTCCGGCGGGTTCAGGAGGCCATTTAGACTCATTTTATAATTCTTCGGCAGAGACGGTGCTCCAGCACCGTCTCCTTTTTTGAGACCAGACTCTCTCAGCGTAAGCGGGTAAATGCTTGAGTTCTCAAGCAGGGCAATATAATTGAGCCGGTGCTTGTCTCCGACTTCGATTTTTACCTGCCGGAAGAGCTGATTGCGCAGGAGGCGCTTCCAGACCGCAGCGCCTCGCGCATGCTCCATCTCTCCCGCGCAACAGGGCAGTTTGAGGACCGCCGCTTTACTGAGTTTCCTGCGATTCTTCGCCCTGATGACCTTCTGGTAGTCAACAACAGCCGCGTCTTTCCCGCGCGGCTCTTCGGACGGCGTGCCGGCCTGCATTCCCAGGCGCTCAGCCCACGCAATCCTGCTTCACGCGATTTCCTGCATGGCCGTGTTGAGGTGCTGCTGACCCGCCAGCTTGGGCCGTGGGAGTGGCAGGCGCTGGTGAGGCCGGGAAAGAAGATCGGGGTAGGGGAAAAGATTTTTTTCGAACCGGAAAGTTCAACGCACGCTGGTCAACCTGATCGCAAGCCGGCCGGTGAAGGGCCGAAACTTGCCGCCGAAGTCACAGCACGAGGCGAATTCGGCGAGCGCACGCTGCGCTTTGAACCGGTGCCGGACTTCTTTGCGGTTGTCGAAAAGCTCGGTCATGTGCCCCTGCCACCCTACATTGCTCGCGAAGACCGTGCGGAAGACCGAGAGCGATATCAGACCGTCTATGCCCGGCCAGAAATGCGTGGCAGCATTGCCGCGCCGACCGCTGGGCTGCACTTCACTCCGGGAATTCTCCATGCCATCCGCCAACGGGGAATTGAGATTGCTGAGATTACTCTGCACGTCGGCCTGGGAACCTTTCAACCTGTACACGTTGAAAAAGTCGAAGAGCACAAGCTGCACAGAGAGAGCTTCTCCATCTCCGAAGGGGTTGCCGCGCAGCTGAATCGCGCACTGGAGCAGAACCGCCGCATTGTAGCTGTGGGAACCACTACGGTGCGGACGCTCGAATATGTGGCGTCGCAAAGTATCTCGTCGAAGTCCGCGGCTCGGATAAGCGCAGGCTCGAGCGAGGCGGACATCTTTATCTTTCCCGGATTTCAGTTTCGCATGGTCGGCGCTTTGCTCACTAACTTTCATCTTCCAAAATCCACGCTGCTGATGCTGGTCTCAGCCTTTGCCGGACGGGAGAACGTGCTCAGGGCGTATGAGCATGCGGTTAAGGAAAGATACAGATTTTTTTCGTATGGCGATTGCATGTTTGTGGAGTAGGCCGCGTTTAGCGGTATTTTGTTGCCGCGCAAAGATGTAATTCAATTGAATCCAGCTTCATTCCGTTTGCATCTGGTAACTCTTTAAGGAAAGCCATCTGGCGCAGCAGTAAGGTTGATGGCGGGCGTTGTGCATTTGATTGTGTAGCATCTATTCCACTGCTAAAGGAACCTATACAGGTTGCGAATCCGGCTCGCGGTATTCATCAGCATTGTTCAGGCGATTCTTTTTCTGGGGCACGGGTTCGTCTATGTGACCTGGGCCTATTTCCGGGGCGGCTGGGCGGTTTCCTGGGAAACAAAAATCGCCTTCGCGCTGCTTTCCATCAGCTTTGTGCTGGCTTCACTGCGGGGCTGGTACTCGTTTCGTCCGGCAGTGCGGATCTTCTACACTGCGGCGGCTACATGGCTGGGGTTCTTCAGCTTCTTTTTTGTCGCTTCATTTGTCTGTTGGATTGTTTACGGCATCAGTTGGATTGCAGCATTGCATTGGCAGCGCGCCTGGATTGCCGATGCAACATTCGCGCTGGGAATACTCGGCGCTTTATATGGAATCGTGAATGCTGCGCGGCTTCGTGTGATCCGGGTGTCAATCACTCTGCCGAACCTGCCTGCACAGTGGCGCGGGCGCACAGCCGCGCTGGTCAGCGATCTTCATCTAGGGCATATTCGCAATTATCGCTTTGTGAACCGAGTGGTGCGCCGGATCGCAGCTCTCAAGCCGGACCTGGTGCTGGTTGCAGGCGATCTTTATGACGGCGTGGCCGGAGATTTTGACCGGCTGGCCCTGCCATGGAAAGAACTTGTCTCCGGCAAAGCGGCAGCCCACGGCATCTACTACATTGCCGGGAACCACGAAGAGTTTTACGCCCATGATGAATATCTCCCCGCGCTGTTGCGCACCGGCGTTCGCGTGCTCAACAATGAAAAAGTAGAAGCAGATGGCCTGCAGATCTCGGGCATTCATTACCGCGATGCGGCCCATCCGGAGCGCTACCAGGCGCTCCTGCGCAGCCTGAATCTCGATCGAAATCGCGCCAGTATCCTGCTGCTGCATGCTCCGGTGCAGCTGCCCATCAGCGAGCAGGAAGGTATATCACTCCAGCTTTCCGGGCACACCCACGGCGGACAGATCTTTCCCTGGACTCTGATAGGCAAGCGCGTGTGGGGCAGATTCAACCACGGTCTGCAGACATTGGGCCAATTACAGGTCTTTACCAGTTATGGCGCAGGCACCTGGGGGCCGCCGCTGCGCGTGGGAACGCGGTCTGAGATTGTGCTGATCAGGTTCGCATGAAGACGCAACGGAAAAGATCAAAACCATACCGCTGATAAACACTGATGGCACTGATCGGAAAAGGATAAAATCGAAGGTTGGCTACCAATCCCAAAGCCACGCAGAAGGGCCGCGTCTTTCTTATGGACGCGATGTCCTTCATTTTTCGCGCCTACCATGCCATGGCGCGGCAGCGCCCCATGTCCACCAAGAAGGGCGTTCCCACGGCAGCGACCTATGTTTTTGTGAACATGCTGCGCAAGCTGCGCGCGGATTTCAATCCTGAATACCTGGCAGCGGTCTTTGACGTTGCCGGACCGACGTTCCGCGATGAGCAAGCAAAAACCGTCACTTCGGTGCGCAAGTTCGACATCAAGACGCAGACATTTAAAGAAGTTGAATATCAGGGTTACAAGGCGCAGCGCTCTGAGATGCCGCACGACTTGGCGCAGCAGGTGCCATACATTCGGCGAGCGCTGGATGCCTACCGCATCCCCATCCTGGAGCAGCAGGGATTTGAAGCTGACGACGTAATCGGCACGCTGGCGCGCAAAGCTGCAGCGCAGGGCTATGAAGTTTTTGTTGTTTCCAGTGACAAAGACATGCTGCAACTGGTGAATGACAAAGTCTGCGTGCTCAATCCGCCGAAAGATAACCTGATTTGTGACGCAGCTAAGGTGGAAGAAATTCTCGGGGTGCGCCCGGAGCAGGTGATTGATGTGATGGCTCTGCGCGGCGATTCCATTGACAACATCCCCGGCGCTCCCGGCATTGGCGACAAAGGCTCGGTTGACATCATCAAGCGCTTCGGCACGCTGGAGAACGCGCTGGAGCACGCGGAAGAGGTTGAGCGAAAAACCTATCGCGAGTCGCTGCTCAACAATAAGAAGGACATTCTGTGGAGCAAAGAGATGGTCACCATCAACCAGAACGTGGAGATTGCGTTTGAGCTGGAGAAGATGGTGGCTGGTGAGCCTGACATAGAATCGCTGCGGACACTTTTCAATGAGCTGGAATTTACCACGCTGCTCAAAGAGCTGGTCCCAGAGATGGAGCTGCGGGAGACCGACTACCGCGAATTGAAGTCTGTGAGAGATGTGCAAGCCTTTGCAACGGCAAAAACTCCGCTGGCGGTTGCTTTTGAATTTACCGCTGCGGCAAAGCCTGACGAAGAAGATCAGGAAGAAGAGCCGCAGCAAGCGCCTGAAGGAATGTTGTTCCATGCCCCGCTGACCGTGCCAGATGCTGCAGCCCCACTGAAGTTGGCAATTTCGCCCGAGCCCGGCAAATCATTTACGGTCGTACTCAACAATGATGAGATTTCTGCGGAGTTGAAACGGCTGCTCGGCAATCCGGAAATTCCCAAGACAATCCACGATTACAAAATGGCCCTGCGCCAGCTTGAAGCACATGAAGTTGAACTGGCCGGGGTGAATGATGAGCCGATGCTTTATTCATACCTGATCAATCCCACATACACGAAACATTCTCTGGCGGAAATTGCGGTGCGCAGCTTCAACTTGAAGCTTTCGAACTCAGTAGCTGAGGCTGCCGATGTTACCGGCCGGATCACGCCCGTGTTGCGCAAAGAAGTGGAGAGCGCCGGGCAGAGGAAGCTGTATGAAGAGATCGATCTGCCATTAGTTGCCGTTCTGGCGCGCATGGAAGAGGCGGGCGTCAAGATTGACTGCAACATGCTCGGCCAGCTCTCCATTGATCTGGAAACGCAGTGTGACGCCAAGGCGCGCGAGATCCACCAGAAAGCCGGAGTTGAGTTCAACATCAATTCACCGAAACAACTGGGCGACGTGCTTTTCAACAAGCTCAACCTCCCCAAGCCGGTGAAGTACGGTAAAGGTAAAACCATCTCCACAGCGGTGGACGTGCTGGAGGAGCTTTCTGAAACGCATGAAGTTCCGCGGCTGGTGCTGGATTATCGCCAACTCTCAAAGCTCAAGAGCACATACGTTGACACGCTGCCGCAATTGATCGATAGCAGAACGCAGCGGGTGCACACCACGTTTAACCAGACCGGCACCTCGACTGGCCGGCTTTCATCAACCAATCCCAATCTGCAGAATATCCCGATTCGCACCGAGCTTGGACGGGAGATCCGCGCTGCGTTCATTGCTGAGCCGGGGAATGTGCTCCTCTCGGCCGACTATTCGCAGATAGAGCTGCGGCTGCTGGCGCACTTCTCTGATGACCCGCTGCTGGTGGAAGCCTTCCGCCGAGGGGACGACATCCATCAGCTCACAGCTTCGCAGGTCTTCGGCGTCCCGCCGCTCATGATTGACGCTGAGCATCGCCGCCGCGCTAAGGCAGTGAACTTCGGGATCGTCTATGGGCTCTCGCCCTTCGGGCTGTCACAGCAGCTTGGCATTGAGCAGCGCGAGGCCAAGAAGTTCATCGATGCGTATTTCGAAAAATATGCCGGCGTGCGCAAATTTATTGATCGCGTACTGGAAGAGACGCGGCGTGAGCAGAGCGTGAAGACGCTTTTCGGCCGCACCCGGCCCATCCCGGACATCAACAGCAAGAACGCCAACATGCGCGGCTTCGCCGAGCGCACCGCCGTCAACACGCCGTTACAAGGCACAGCCGCGGACCTGATCAAGCTGGCAATGATTCAAATTGATGCCGAGCTGAGCGCGCGCAAACTCAAGTCACGCATGCTGCTCCAGGTGCATGATGAGTTGCTGTTTGAAGTGCCACAGTCGGAAATCGAAACCATGCGCGAACTGGTCCGCACAAAAATGGAAAACGTCCATCCGCTCAGCGTTCCTCTTCTGGTGGAGATGGGTGTGGGTCCGAATTGGCGCGACGTGGATTGACGATCACTTTAAAATGCCCGCGTCTCACGGCCTCTCTTACGTATCGTGCATGGCGGATGCGCTGAATGCGCCACAGCCGCAGATAAGGCCGCGCAAAAAGCGAGTATGCAAATTTGAGCAGAGCGAAAAGAATCAGCGGCAGGGCAATGATCGCGAACAGATAAGCGAGCAGGAGCAGCGCTGAGGAAACCACGCTGAAGCCTTCACCCAACGCCGATGCCAAATAAGGATAGAAGAAGTACGCTGCAATGAGCGTAAAGAGAGCAAGCGCGATCCGCGGGGCCCAGGGGTGAATTTCCGAACGCATAACTAATGTCCCGCGGCGGCTCCAGTTCCAAGTGCCGACTCGATTGCAGCCGCGACGCTATTGGCCAGCCTTGTTACGGTTTGCTCGTCTTCAGCTTCCACCATCACGCGGGCCAGTGACTCGGTTCCCGAGTAACGAACATTGATGCGGCCGTTGCCATTCAGCTGCTGCTCTGCCGCGCGAATTGCCGAGGTGACTTCCGGTATCTGATCCAGCGGGCGTTTCTCCCGCACCCGGATATTTTTAATGGTCTGCGGAAAGACTTTGAGGCCCGATACCAATTCGGCTAGAGATTTTTCTGAAGAAGCAACAATCGCCAACACGTGTATGGCCGTGAGCAGGCCATCGCCCGTGGTAGCTTCACGTGCAAGAATAATGTGGCCGGATTGCTCACCGCCCAGCACAGCGCCAGACTTGATCATCTCTTCCAGAACGTACTTGTCGCCAACGGGGGCGCGCAGCAGCTGAATGCCATCTTTGCGCAGAGCGATCTCCAGACCCATGTTGGACATGGTTGTGGCTACCACGGTGTCATTGGCCAATTCGCCGCGCCGTTTGAGGTCCTGCGCCAGCAGAAGCATGACGGCGTCGCCATTCACCACGTTTCCGTTGTGGTCGGCGAAGAGTGCGCGGTCAGCGTCGCCGTCAAAGCAGATGCCAAGATCGGCTTTGCGCGCGGCGACTTCCCGTGCCACAACTTCAGGGTGCAGCGCTCCGCAGTTTTCGTTGATGTTGCGGCCATCGGGAGTGGCATGAGTGAACTCCGCGTGAACGCCGCAGCGCGTGAATAGCTCCGGCGCAATGGCGCTGGCAGCGCCGTTTGCGCAGTCCACCACGATATGCAGGCGATCGCCGCCGGAAATACTTCGAGCCAGCCAGTTCACATAAGCATCATGAAGAGGCCGTGGGCTGCTGCCAATGGCAATACTTATCTGGCCTTCAGTCGCCGCATTCAGTAAAGAGAAAATCTCGTTTTCAATTTCCAGCTCAACCGCATCAGGGAGCTTGTATCCATTCGGGCCAAAGATTTTAATCCCGTTGTCGCGCCAGGGATTGTGCGAAGCGGAGATCACCACGCCCGCAGAAAATCCTTGTGTATGCGTAAGGTAAGCGATGCCTGGCGTGGGTACAACGCCGGCAGTTTCCGTCTGAACGCCGGAGGTTTGCAACCCCAGTGCGAGCAGGCTGGCGATGCGATTGCTCGACTCCCGGGTATCCTGGCCCAGGACAACGCGTCGCGGCCCTGCGGGCAGGTGATCGCCCAAGGCGCGACCGATGGCGTAAACGGTCTTGTCATCGAGCGGATACTCGCCGGCTACGCCGCGAATGCCATCAGTACCAAAAAGTTTGCGCATAAAGCAGTAGTTAGTAATGAGTACTTAGTATTTAGCAATCCGTTATTAACAGCAAATTATATGTGTGGATTCCTGCTGTAGATTGGCAGCCGATTGTTTATTTCGTCTCAATCTTCTTTACCTCCGCGGTGAAGCTGCTGTGAGCGACGCGCGCGGAAATTTCCTGGCCTGGCGCGAGCTGGGCCGCGTCTTTCACTAGCGTGCCGGTGGAATCGAAGACCAGAGCATAACCGCGCTCAAGAATCCTGACAGGAGAGAGCGCGTTGATCTCAGCCGTGTACCGGTCCAAGCGGGAGCGATGTCCAGCAAGGTAAGCGCGAAAGGCGCGCACCAGGGTTTCCGTGCCGGATTCCAGCCGAGCACGAGTGGCAGCCAAAGAGCGGCGAAAATCAAAATGGCGCACACGGGCTGCGGCAATCTCCAGACGGCGATGCTGCTCATGCAGCAGCGTACGATAGTCAGCCACCAGTCGGTAGGTCAGATCGTCCAGGCGTTGCGCGCGCTGCGCCATGAGATCGCGAATGCGGGCAAAGGCCCCGTGCTGAGCCAATTCCTGAAGCTGGCTGCGCGACATGAGAATGCGATAACGCGTGGCGCGGGCCAGGCGCTGATGCAGATGCGCCAGGTGCTCGGCGAGACGGTGCTTGGATTCGATGACAAGCTCTGCTGCGGCAGAGGGCGTAGGTGCACGCAGGTCGGCAACAAAATCAGCGATGGTGAAATCGGTCTCATGGCCTACGGCAGAGATTACTGGCAGAGTGGATGAAGAGATAGTCCGCGCGAGACCTTCATCATTGAAGGCGGCCAAATCTTCAATCGATCCCCCGCCGCGTGCCACGATGATCACGTCAACATTCTTTGCGCGGTTGAAGTACCTGATGCCCGCTGTTACTTCGGTGGCCGCTGCTTCGCCCTGCACCTGTGCCGGATAGATCAAAATGCCGACATTTTCATGGCGACGGCCAAGGATGTTGAGCATGTCATGCAGGGCAGCGCCTCGGGGCGAGGTGACGATCCCGATTCGACGGGGCAGCGGCGGAATCGCCTTGCGGCGAGCAGGATCAAAGAGTCCTTCCTGCGCCAGCCTGTTTTTTAGCTGCTCAAAAGCAAGTTGCAGCGCCCCCGCGCCTACAGGCTCCAGGAATTCGGCAGAGAGCTGCAGTTCGCCGCGCGCATCATAAATCGTGACGCGTCCACGGGCGATGATCTGCATCCCGTTCTCAGGCCGAAAGCGGAGAAGCCGCGCCTGGCTGCGGAACATCACGATCCGCAACTGCGCATCGCCATCTTTGAGCGTGAAGTAGAGATGGCCTGATTCCGAAGGCCGGAAATTGGAAATCTCGCCTTCCACCCAGACGTCGGTGTAGCCTCGCTCTACGGTGGTGCGGACAGCGCTCACCAGATCAGCCACGCGCCATATGCGGCGCGCAGGCGCTTGCTCAAAGGTGAAGCCGAGTTGATCGGCAAAGGCCATGAACGCAGTTTAGCAGAGAGCCCTTAGCAGCATCGAAGTCCGTTTTTTGCGGAGCTGATTCCATTTGCCCTGTTTTCAGCATGCCTATGCAAGCTATGCATGCTATAATGCAGGCTGGGGATAAGCTAGGGGATGAACTGATGGCACAAATTGCAATAAAGTCTGATTCTGAAACAGTGCGGAATTATGTGCGCGACCAAGTCATCAAGGCTGCGGTGCGACGCGGCGACCGATCAGTGAGCGTCAACGTTGGGGCTGTCCATAGAGCTTTAGGATTGCACAACCGGGTGCCTTTGGTTTGTGCGGCATTAAAATCCAAAAAGTTTCTTGAAGAGAATGGCTTGCGAGTTCTCTCTGTGACGGGACCTCCTTCCGGTCAAAGCACGACTGTCACATACACTTATGAGGTTCTGAGGAGAGAGGTCAGCGAATCCAGTTCAAATGATCCGCTGATCGCTTTACGAGGAATCGCGAAAGAAGTTTTCAAAAAACTAGGGGGAGGAGAGCATTTTATTCGCAACGAGAGAAGCAAATTTCATGGCCGAAGCGAGAATAGCTAATGAGCCGGATTTACTGGGACACGATGTTATTCGTTTACTTACTTGAAAACCATCCGATTTATGCGAAACGTGTTCAGCAAATCCGCTCCCGAATGAACGAGAGGCACGACCGGCTTTACACAAGCGCATTTACTGTGGGAGAAGTTCTTATCGGACCATACAAGACCGGCGACATGGCCACCGCCAAACAAATCCGCGATTTCTTTGAAGGACCCTTCATTGAAATCGTTCCTTTTACGCTTGCCGCCGCAGAACAGTATGCCAAGATCCGATCACAGCATCGAATTTCACCCGCACATAGCATTCATTTGGCGTGTGCAGCGGAAGTAGGAACCGACCTATTTCTTACCAATGATGCCAGGCTGACTGGCAAAGCCGTTCCCGGTATCCAGTTCATTGCGGCGCTCGATACAAATTTATTCTGAACCGGACTATTGTCGCCCGCGCCCGAACAGCCAGAAAATCAGCGAGAGCACCACGCTAACCAGGATGCAGGTGACAATGGGAAAATACAAGACAGTATTCTTGCCGCGATAAACGATATCGCCGGGAAGGCGGCCTAACGGCAGATTGAGTCTTCCAGCCAACAGCAGCACTGCGCCAACAAGTACGATGACGCCGCCCAGAACCAGCAAAAGTTTTCCCAGATCCGTCATTGTGCACGCCTAGACCCATACTAACGGAAATAAAAAAAGGCCGATGGCGTTTGTCACCGGCCGTGTTTTGAGTTCTCTTATTTCCAGTATTGATCGCGCAGCTGGGTCTGCTTGTTGACCAGCGGGATCTCCTGCCCCTGAATGAAGACGTGCTTTACGTCTGACCTCACGTCCAATGGATCGCCGTTGGCAACAACCACGTTCCCAAGCTTTCCGACTTCGAGCGAGCCCAGGTCCTTGTCCACGCCCCAGATCTGCGCAGGGTTGATGGTGACGGCCTTGAGCGCTTCGTCGGCAGGCAAGCCGAAGGCTACTGAGTATCCAGCGGCATAGGGCAGGTTGCGGGCCTGGTGCGCGTCGTAAGAAGCAAATGCAATCTTCACGCCACGCTTGGCCAATTCCGCCGGCAAGCGGAAGACCGCATCGTAGCGCTCTGACTGCTTCGGCTGCTCATAGATCGGCCCGACAATCACCGGCAGTTTGGAGGCTGCGATTTTGTCCAGCAGAGATGCCGAATGCGTTACATGGTTGAGAATGACCTTGAGGTGAAACTCATTCGCAAGGTCCAGCGCGGTGAGCAGATCATTGGGCTCTTCCACGGCTAGTACCACAGGCTTGTTGCCGTGCAGGTAGGGCAGAAGCGCTTCCAGCTTCAGGTCGCGCTTAGGAGGAGCACCGGCTTTGTCTTTTTCTTTCTCGTCAGAGCCGGATTTCTTCTTCTCATAAGCCGCAAGCTTCTGGTCGTAGTCCTGGGCATCAATAAATGCCTGGCGGAGTTGCGTTGCCATGCCCATGCGAGTGAAGGGGAACTTGGCCTGTTCAAAGCTCTGGTTGCGGCGCTGCTGGCCGGTGAAGTTGAGAGGCATGGCGATGTCGCGCACCACCAGCATCTCAGTGGCAGAAGGACCGGCAAGCTGGATGAAAGAATCCTGACCGGGAAGCGTGTCCTGGCTGGCGGGAGCTACGATGGCGTTGGTGATGCCGTTGATGCGCGTGACCGGAATGAGCGCCGTCTCGGCGTGGAATGCGTCATAGACATGCATGTGCGGCATGATCTCATCGCTCATTTCGATCTCGTCATTGGTCATGCGATCTGCCGAGACTTCCGTGAGCCCAAGATGAGTTTCCGAATCGATCAGGCCGGGATAGACGGTCATTCCGGTTACATCAATCACCTTTGCGTTTGAGGGAATTGCTGTGCCTGCGCCGCCGATGGCCGTGATGCGGCCGTTCTGCATCACGACCACGCCGTTTTCAATCACGCCGTGAGTAACTGTGAGCAGCTTGCCGCCTTTGAGGGCGATGGTTTCACTGGGCGTTGCGGCTGTGCTTGCGCCGTGGGCTACTGGAGCAGCCGGCTTAGACTTTTTGCTCTGGGCGTTCGCTGCTGCTACAAGGATGAAGAGCACGAATATTTTTTTCAACATGATTACTGCACCTCCTTGTAGTGGGTGAGACCGAGTCCGGGCAGCGAGCGGTCAAAATAGAGATCGCCATCAATGAGCACTTTATCCACCAGCGCAACAGACGAGAGCGGATAGCTGTTCCAGATTGTGATGTCGGCATCTTTGCCAACGTCAATGGAGCCAACGCGATTATCCACGCCGATAATCCATGCCGGATTCAGAGTGATGGCTTTGAGCGCCTCATCTTCGGTTAATCCATAATGCATGCCCTTGCCGGCCTCCTGATTGAGGCGGCGGGTCACATCTTCAGAGTCGCTCTTGAGCGCGACGCGCACGCCCTTGTGCGCGGAGATGGCGGCGTTCCAGGGAATGCCGTCCCACGCTTCATACTTGAAGCCCCACCAGTCCGGCCAGGTGGCGATAGCCACGCCGTTTGCGGCGATCTTGTCCGCAACTTTGTAAGCCTCCAGCGCGTGATGGAAGGCGCGGATTTTGTAGCCGAATTCCTTGGCAATCTCCATTTCGGTGAGGAACTCGTCAGCGCGATAGCAGTGGATCTGGACCAGCAGCTTGCCCCGCAGCACGTCAGCCAGCGCTTCCAGCTTGAGGTCTTTTTTCGGAGGAGTGGCGTCCTTGTCGCCCTTTTTGACCTTGGCGTTGTAGTCGTCCCACTGGCGCATATATTCGCGGGCCTCAATGAAAGAGGCGCGCATCACTTCAAAATTGCCCATGCGGGTGGAGGGGAGTTGATTGCGCGAACCGTAAACGCGCTTGGGATTTTCACCGCTGGCAAACTTGATGGATTGCGGTGCTCCGGGGAAGAGCAGTTCGTCGCGGCCCAAACCGTATTTGTGCTTGATGACAATGGCCTGCCCGCCAATCATATTCGCGGATCCATGCAGCAGCAGCGAAGTGGTTACGCCGCCGGCCAGCGCCCGGTAGATCATCTTGTCGTTGTAGTCGAAGGCGTCTTTCATCATCATGTGCGGCGTCACGGGGCTGGTGGGCTCGTTCACGTCATCGTCAAGCGCGATGTGAGAGTGGGAGTCAATGAGGCCGGGCATTACGAACTTGCCGGTGGCATCGATCACAGTGGCATTGGCCGGCGCGTTCACGTTCTGCCCCACAGCAGCGATCTTGCCGTTGTGAATGTAAATGCTGCCATTCTCAATTTTGCCGTGCGTCACCGTGAGGATGGTCCCGCCCTTGATGACAACATCATTATGAAATGTGGGCAGGGCCGCGGCGGATTTTTCGTTCGGCGTGGCATTTTCAGTCACTGCCTGGGATTTGGATTCAGTGCCGGGCGTGGACTTTTCCGGGCTGGTGGGATTTTGCGATGCGGGAGAAGGCTGCTGCGGATTTGAGGGCTGCTGCGCAAGCGCAAGATGGCTAAGCACCCAAAGCAATGTCAGCAGCATCACCCCGTACAGATGAGAGCGACGCGCCATTTGTGAGCTCCTGAAGGAGGAATAAAGAACGAGCGATTTTATGGGAGCAGAGTGCAATTGGCAATTAGCATTTCGTCCCAGCGAGCACTCAGCGGTCAGCAATCAACATTCATCCTTGAAACATTATTATTCACCGCAAAGGACGCAGAGGACGCAAAGGAAAAATTCACTAATCATTGAAAACTGCAACCTGAACAATATGGCTTTTGTGTCCGGCTTACGATCAAGAACAGCCTTTGCGCCTTTCGCGACCGTTGCGGTGATGGTCGTGAGCTGGATGCTACAGTATCTCCATGCGAGCCGTAGTCCAGCGTGTGAGCCGCTGTCGGGTGACGGTGGAAGGGAAGATTGCCGGCGAGATTGGGGCCGGGCTGCTGGTATTGCTGGGCGTGAGCAAGAGCGATGCCGAGGCCGCGGCTGACTTTCTGGTTGAAAAGGTCATCGGCCTGCGCATCTTTGAAGATGCGGAAGGGAAGATGAATCTTTCCGTTCAAGACACATGCGGCGCGGTGCTGGTGGTTTCACAGTTCACGCTGTATGGCGACGTTCGCCGTGGCCGGCGGCCATCGTTTGATGATGCGGCACGCCCGGAAGAGGCAAAGCGGCTGTATGAATATTTTGTAGGAAAAGTCCGCGCTGCCGGACTGCGCTGTGAGACCGGACAGTTTCAGGCCATGATGGTGGTTGAACTGGTTAACTCCGGGCCGGTGCCGTTTTTGCTGTATTCGGAGATGTTGTTTTAACATCCCGAGCGACGCGTGGGAACCCTATAGATACGAAAATCTGTACTCTCTGAAAAGTTGTTCGCAGCTTTTCCGGTTTTCTGAAATTATTCCCTGCAGCTCCGGAACCATCGATCAAGTTGACTTTCTCGATTGCCGCAAGGTCATCCACTGTGTAACATTCTTGCTCCATGAGATCCCTCGCTTTAGCCCTTCTTTTACTGGCTACTTCTGCATGCTTTGCACAATCCCGCCCCACAACCTCCGGCGATGAGGCACAACAGCTATTACAAGCTTTGGCAGATGCTCCCGGCCCTCCGGGTTTTGAGGAGCCTGTGCGCAAAATCATGGTAGAGCACATGAAGCCTCTGGCTGACAAACTCAGCTATGACGGCCTTGGCTCTGTAATCGCCGTACAGGGCGCCACAGGGCCGCGCATCATGGTGGATGCGCACATGGACGAGCTGGGCGGAATCATTCGTCGCGTTACCAACGATGGATACCTCACCATGCAGATGCTTGGCGGCTGGCTTGATCAGGCGCTGGTGGACCAGCGCTGGGTAATCATCGGATCGAAGGGGCCGGTGCGAGCGGTTACAGGGATCCGTGACATCCACATTGTGCCCCAGGAGGAGCGCAACAAAGTTTATCCGCGGGAGTGGATTTTTCTCGACGTGGGAGCAAAAAACGCTGCTGAGGTCGCGGCAATGGGGCTTGAACCTGGAGATCCGGTGACGCCGGATGCGCCTTTCGCGGTGATGAATGGGACGCAGAATTATCTGGGCAAGGGCTGGGATGATCGCGTGGGTTGCGCTGTGGTGATCGAAGCCATGAAGCGGCTGGCGCATGTTCCACATCCGAACCAGATTTATTGGGTGGCAACGGTGCAGGAAGAGATCGGGTTGCGCGGCGCGCATACGGCCAGCGATGTGGTGAAACCAGAAATCGGCATTGCGATTGAGGGTGGCGTTACCCGCGATTCGCCTAAGGTTGGTCCGGAAGAGGCGCAAGAGGTGCTCGGTGGCGGGCCTGGGATCTTTCTCTATGATTCCAGCGCGCTGCCCAACCGTAAGCTGGTTGCGTTGGTGAAGCAGTCGGCAAAAGAGAAGTCGATTCCGCTGCAACCGGACGTGATTCAAGGCTACGGAGATGATTCCGCCGAGATGCAGAAGAGCAGCGGCGGCGCGCCAACCGTGAATCTGGTTGTTCCTGTGCGTTATACCCACGCGCACAATGGCATTATGAATCGCGGCGATTTTGACAAGATGGTGGAGCTGCTGGTGACCGTGCTGCAAAAGCTGGATGCCAAAACAGTGGGCAACTTGCGGGATTTTACACCGCAATAAGATTAAGGTATCCCGAATCGCAGCACTTCATCGGCGATCTTCATGGCTTCCACTGCCGGTTTTACATCGTGTGCACGAACGATGTGCGCACCCATGAGAACAGAAGCTGTTGCCGCAGCGATTGAGCCATAGAGACGATGCTCAAGCGGAGCGTCTTTGCCGTCGCGCGCAAGCGTTCGGCCAATAAACGATTTCCGTGACGTACCCGCAAGCAGTGGGAAGTCCAATTCGTGCAGTTCACCCAGGCCAGCCAGCAGCGGATAATTCTGGCCGAATTTTTTCCCGAAGCCGAAGCCCACATCCAGCACAATGCGCTCACGAGCAATGCCGTGATCGAGTGCTGCCTGAGCGCACTGGCGCAGATCCGATTTGACTTCGCTGACGATATCAGCTGAAGGCAGCAAATCACGCCACTCCTGCGGGCGTCCGCGCGTATGCATGAGGATGACGCCGCAGCCAAGTTCTGCGACTGTGGCGGCCATCTTTTCATCCCAGCGCAGCGCACTCACGTCATTGATGATCTCGCACCCGGCAGCAACGGCCGCGCGGGCGACTTCAGCCTTATAAGTATCCACAGAGAGCACGGCGCCAGGCCGCTGCCGAAGAATGTCCTTGATCACTGGCATAATGCGGCGCAGTTCTTCGGCTGCAGAAATACCGCTTTCGGCCACCGGGGCGCCAGGCCGCGTGGATTCGCCGCCAATATCCAGCAGGTCAGCGCCTTCTTCAAGCATCTCAAGCGCGTGTGCTACGGCCTGCTCGCGGGAGAAGAACTTGCCGCCATCGGAAAATGAATCCGGCGTGACGTTCAGAATTCCCATCACCAGCGTGCGGCGACCGAGTTCCAGCGAGCGCGTGCGCAATTGCCATATATAGAAAGGTCTGTTCACCTGCGGCGATTGTATAACCAAAATCTGGGTAATCGAATTGCTCTTTGAGACAGCTCGATCTCGTATAATCACGGCACGCCGATGTCAAAGCCATCATCCCGTGCGTTTGCAGCGCTAACACTCCTGTTGTGGCTTTTTCCGTCTCTGGTTCAGTTCTCCGCAGCGGCGGATAAAAAAGCCGCGCCCAAGCAAGACCTGGCTAAAGAGATTGAAGCGGTGCTGAGCCAAGCGCCGCTTGATCATGCGCACTGGGGCCTGGACGTGCTGGACCTCGGTTCCGGCAAGGCGCTTTATTCGCGAAATCCGGACAAGCTCTTTCTTCCCGCGTCGAACACAAAGTTATTCACCACCGCGGCAGCACTGGCAATCGCCGGGCCTGATTACCGCTTTCGCACCACGGTTGAAGCGGAAGGGAAGATCGACAATCATGGCCGCCTGATGGGTGATCTGGTGATTGTGGGGCGAGGCGATCCCAACATCTCCGGAAGAACTTTGCCGTATGCGCTTAAGACGCAACGCACGCCGCCGCACACCCAGATTCTGGAAGAGATGGCAGATCAGGTAGCCCGCAGCGGGCTCAAGATTGTGGATGGAGATCTGATCGGCGACGACACGTACTACGCGTTCGAGCGCTACGCCGAAGGCTGGGCACAGGATGATTTGCAGTGGATTGACGGCGCGCCGGTTTCTGCCCTGACCTTCAATGACAACGTTATTTTTGTGAACATTCAGCCCGGTGAGCAGGCGGGAGAAAAAGCGTTGATCACCATTGAGCCGGAGAACAGCTATTACGAGCTGGAAAACCGGATTGTGACCGCGCCGGCGCGCGGCACAAAGAAGATTGGGATCCATCGCGAGCCGGGAGCGAAGAAGATTGTGCTCTGGGGATCGCTGCCGGTGGGCGATGCCGGTATGAAAGAGCCGCTGGCGATTGATGATCCAGCGGAGTTCGTGGCGCAGATCTTCCGGCCAATGCTGGAACGGCGCGGAATCATGATTCGCGGCAAAGTGCGCGCGCGGCACGGTGAGGTGGCGCAGTTTTATGATCAGCTACCAACGCCACAAACGCTGCCTGCGCCAGGAATCGAGAATCCAGCTGCTGCCAACTCTACACTCGGCGCGAACACGGGAGCGACGCCGCAAAGCACTCCTTCCGGCGCGCCTCTCTCCGGCACTCCCGCGCCGCGCGGCCCGCAGGCGGATGTTCCCGCCCAAAATCAGGTCCTGGCTGAACATCTGTCGCTGCCGTTGCTGGATGATATTCGCGTCATCAATAAGACCAGTGAGAACCTGCATGCGGAGCTGGCGTTGCGGCTGGTCGGCAAGCTGACGGGAGCAGGCGGATCGTTTGAAGGCGGCGCCGCGGCAGTGAAGCAGTTTTTGATCAAAGCGGGCCTCAAGGGAGAGGAGTTTACTTTTATTGATGGCTCTGGTCTCTCGCGTCTTGATCTGGTTTCGCCGGCGGCAACGGTGCAGTTGCTGCTTTATGCTGCACGACAGCCGTGGGGTGCAGCGCTTGAAGAGTCGCTGCCGGTGAGCGGCGCAGATGGAACGCTGACAGATCGCTTCGTGAACACTCCCGCAGGCGGCCTGGTGCATGCAAAAACGGGATCACTCACGCACGTGAATGCGCTCTCTGGTTACGGGCAGACGAAGTCAGGCAAGCGCTTTGTGTTTTCGATTTTCTGCAATAACCATAATCTGCCCGCGAGCAAGGTGCTGGCCGCGATGGATGCTGTGGTGCAGTTGCTGGTAGCTCAAGGAAATAAATAGCCGCGTTGTTGATGACGCCAGTAGCTAACAAGCTTTAAATGTCCCGCCGCGTGTTGCAGGCTGAGAGGGATCCGCTGCCCTGAGCAAGAAGGCTGTGCTAGGGGGCAGCGCTTTTCCGCGTCCGCCAAAACATTTCTGCCTGATGCGCTAAACTTACCTCCACTCATGGATTCCTCATCGGAAACGCCTCCCGTTCCATCTCCTAAAAAGTCTACCCGCGGCTGCCTGATGTTGCTCATTTTCGGCGCTCTCGCCGCCATTCTGTTCGGCTTTGCCACCACTGCCATCTTTACCCCATGGGGCTTTTTCATGGGCGGACAGTTCCACCTCTATCCACAGTGGCAGGGATGGGGACGCTTGCATTCCAGCACGGCCGGCGACTTCGTCCTCTTTGTTAGCTTTGTGCCGGGCACAAGCGCGCGTCATGGCGGTCCGCAGGTCAGAGGCAAGGGCGTTCTCTGCACGCCTCGTGGCGAAAAGTACAACCTTAAAGTTGCCGGAGAGTTTGAAAGACATTTCGGCCTGGATTTTCAGGGTAGAAGCGTTGTGCTGGGTATGAGCAATAGCTCATTTGTTGATCGCCAGATGGGCCGCTATCTGGCTCCAAAGCTGCAACTGTTTGGCAAATGGGACAA
>CAZISB010000013.1:0-115849 GCA_964541925.1 uncultured Acidobacteriaceae bacterium
TGGGGGTCAAATCTAAATGATCGCTACGGGGTCAGATCTAAATGAGCGTTGACACTGGCGCGGTTGGAACGAGTTAGGCCGCAGAATCAAGCAGGGCGAGAAGGGCCTCTTGATTTTCGTTCCCGTTCTTGCAGAACCCAAGAAGCCAGCCGAAACTGCCAACGTTCTTCTGGTCCAAGTTTTGGATCTTAGGAATCCAGTGTTAGTCCTTTCCGTGTTTCTCCTGGTGGGAGTCGTTTTTGCAGTACTTACCCAGGTTACTTGAAAATGCCTCATTTCGGTCGCTCACAAGGCGATGAATGTTCCTCGCGTCCCAAAATGAAATCAATCTGCTACGGAAGAGCCAGTGATCTTAGCTGATCTGTGTCCTGCTTTCGTTTCACAGCAGACAACTTCTCTGCTTTACCCCCTTCCTTCATTCTTTCAGCATCGCCTGCTAATCCCACTTTCTCCTGGGTCCCTACCCGCAACCCTTTCTCTTGTGGTAACAGCATCCGCAGCCGGCCAGTGAAAAATCCGGCTTGCTCAAGACCTTGAACCCAATTTCTCGGTGCAGCCTGCGGCTGATCTGTATTTCACATTCGTTTCGGCGAAAGCCTGGAGCTGCGCTCGGCTCCTTCTGTCAATCCCGCTTGTGCAGCTCCGTGCGGCGCATACACCAAACCCGCGCCGTACTCGCTTCCGCGCCCTTCCCGGCTCCGCTCCGCTCCGGGGATTGACAGCGCCTCCCTCAGCTCACCCCCTCGCCGCTATGAAACGAATGTGCTCCTCTCGCCTGAAAGGCGGAGAACCAGAAAAAAACCAAAAAAGGAGAAAGTAAAAATGATTAACACCACAAACAATAGTCAGAGCAACACGAGTTGGCAGCTTGCCCGCAGCAGCGTGGAGAAATTGGCTCAGGCCATCGAATCCGGCCGCAATGAAGCCCTTTTTACCTACCTGCAAACGATGGCGAAGTTTCCTACCTACAGCGCCCGCAACGTCCTGCTGATCGCGGCGCAACGGCCCACGGCAACCCACCTTGAGGGAATGCGTAGCTGGAACGAATTAGGCCGCAGCGTTCGCCCCGGCGAAAAAGGAATCCGTATTTTTGCCCCGATGGTCGGAACCAAGCAGAACGGCCAGAGCCAGGCCCAGGACACTAGCAAGAACGCCGGCAAGGGTAAGAAAGCCGGCAAGCCAGTACAACAGCCAGAAACGCAGCTTTTGGGCTTTCGCGGCGTCTGGGTTTTCGATGTTTCGCAGACCGGAGGCGAGGCACTGCCGGACTCCAGCCAGCCCATTGATGTCGCAGAAATGCTGGAAAAGCTCACCGCCTTCGCTCAGGCACAAGGCATGACCATCGAGTATGCCGACTGGATTGGGCCGGATAAGGGCAGCTCCTATCGCGGCAAGATTCGCCTGCTGCCGAACATGGAATTCGCTGAGGCTTTCCCGGTATTGCTCCGTGAAGTAGCCAGCCAGTTGCTCTATGCAATCAAGCGCCGGACATTTGTAACCCGCGTCCTACATCAGCAGGAAACCAAAGCCGCCGCTTTTGTGGTTTGCGAAGCCCTTGGAATTGAAGCCAAGGCTGAGTTCTCTGACTGCCAGCTTTATTACGGCGATTCCCGCCTATTGGGTGAAAGCCTTGAAGTTGTCCACCGCGCAGCCGCCGTCATTCTCGGGGCCATCAGCCCTGAGAGTGCGGCGGCGCCCTCGAAATCTGCTCAGGGGGCGAACTAATGAGCTCAGCGACCCCTTACCTGCCGCCCGTACTGGCAATCGTTGATGAGATGCTGAGCACAAAGAAGATTCCCGCGCTCAGCGGGGATGAGATGGAAACTTTGTGCAGTCATCTTTTTGCTCTTCGTGATCGAGATCAGCGCATTGTCATTGCTGAAATCGCATACCTCAACCACGACGACCCGCAGGCATTGAATGTTTTTCTTGCTTGCACCCTCCCGATGGCGCAGCAAATGACAGCACACAAGGCAGAGCGGGTATTTACTCATCCGACCGACTGGCAACTTGAAGCCATGTACGACGGAGCAGTTTCCAATCTCCTGAAAATGTTTGCCGTGCATCGTCCGCTGATGCCCCATGTCTCCAATCCGTTCCAGCGTTATCTCATTATGACAATCCTTCATGGCGCGATGACGCCGTTTCGTTTTCGTCAGGAGTATTGGAATATCGAAGGCGTCGAAGACGTGTCCAAGTTTGAGCGCATTCCAAGCCGAAAACTCAATCCCGCTGAGCGAGGCATGATTACCCGCGAGCTGCTGGAGCAGGTCACTACCTTCCCTCATCTGCGCGAGGAACAGGCCCAAGTACTCAAGACCATTGCCACCTTGGGACCAGAGAAAGCTCTGCGGCAACCGGACTACTATTACGAAGGGAAGTGCCGTATCAACTCACGGAACAACCCAAACCCGCGCGTCATGCTCGATGTGACAAGCATAGCTAAAGCCATGGGTGTAAACAAGATCAAGGTCAACAATCTGTTGAAACGCGCAAGACCAATCCTGCGCGAGTTCTTCAACCACGACGGCAGGCTTTTCGCCATTTAAGTAAAAATCGGGGTGCGTGCTCCCACGTGCCCCCTTTTTACGTCGCAAAAAAATTGCGGCTTGCGCCGCAATTTTTTTGCTCCTCAAGGCTGTGGATCGCCCACGCAATCCACAGCAATAGCTTCCTTCGTTGATACTCAGGATTTTGGTCAGGCTCTCCTACGTTTCAGGGTGGCGGGTTCTCGCAATCCGGCTCGTTCCAGCAACTGCCTGATTTCAGCTATCTCCCGCTGCCGCTCATCTTCCGGCAGGTCCTCCGTCAGTGCATACGCATGATTCCAAAGTATTGGGCCATACTCGAAATACCGCTTCGTGAGGAAGCCAAACAGCTTACGTTCCCATCGACTTGGGGGCCGAAAATCAAGCGGCACGGCTTGCCCGATGTGGGCTTTGAAATTTTGCAGCACAATTCGCCTTTCCTCCGGCGTGTCCGGCACTGGAAGCGGCTCACTTGGCGGCTTGGCTCGGAGCTTCAATATTCCAAACATGCCCGCAGATTTTAGCATCTTTCGTCGGGACAGCTCAGGCTTGAAAAGTCTATGGAAGAAGAAGCCGACGGGGGAGCACACTGCGAGAAACTTGGACGCAATTTGCAGGCAGATTCAAAAAAATGCGTCTGCTATGAACCGTGAGCGCTGCCGTATGGCGGGATAAAACGAACAAAAAGAATGCAAAATCTGGGTGCAATTAGGGTGCGATAACACTTCCCACGGATTACTCAGAACGCCAAAACAGGCGAACGGCGTCGTTGATTTTCAATCAATTACCTCTGAGCCAACCTCTGTCACGGCAGAGGCCGCGGGTTCGAGTCCCGTCGTCCCCGCCAGCTTTTCAACAACTTACGAACATCAGCGGCGATAATCTCACAACATTCCACTAAATGCGTGACTTACGCTTCCAGTTTGCATGATCAGACCGGCCAATCGCTTTTTTCGCCTGCGTCCATTTAAAGGCCTGAATATATCTGCCCCTAGTCCCGAGGCATGCCGCCCCTATAAGCTTCCGAGCTCCGAGCCCATTTCAGCATGGCTTCCTGTATTCCCGTGAATTTTTTTCTGAATCAGTGTAACCAAATAAGAGTTGATGAATCTGGTATTGCCAGCCCCCAAACCTTCGCTTAGTCCTTTTGCTTAATTCCGTCTAGGGGAAGTTTTCATAAACGGAAAAGAATAATGCCTTAGGTGGCGTGGTCGGATCTGGAAGCTAGAATAGATAACGATGCAGCAGAGTGAAACGAGCGACGTTGTCACACCGGCCACCAAGGAGTACGGCTCAAATTTGGCCGAAATGGGCACAAGCCTGGGGGCGTCGCCAATCAACTCGAATGTTGATGCCGAACGTGTCCTGATTGTGCGCATCAAGGCCGGGGAACGGGCACTTTTTGAGGAATTGATTCGCCCTTATGAACGTGGTTTGTATCAGGTTGCGTGGACGCTGCTGCGTAACCATGCCGACGCCGAAGAAGCTACCCAGGAGGCGCTCCTCAAAGCTTTGACGCATATAAAGAGCCTCTCGCAGGAAGATAAATTCAGGTCCTGGCTTTTTCGAATCCTGACGAATGAAGCGCGGATGCGCCGGCGCAAGGACCGGGCACATCTCTATACATCGGTGGACGAAGAAATTGATATCGATGTCACGAGCGAATTGCTGCCAAAACAGTATGCCGATTGGCGCGAGATTCCATCGGAAGTACTGGAGAGAGATGAACTCCGTCAAGCCATCATGAAAGCGATTGGTGGTCTGCCGGACCATTATCGTGATGTTCTCGTGCTTCGCGATATGCAGCACCTTAACGTTGATGAAACAGCTGTGGCGCTGGGCATTAGCGAAGCTTCTGTGAAAATTCGCCTCCATCGCGCTCGATTGCACCTGCGTGAGCGATTGACACCATTGCTCCGGAAACGCTCGAGTGACTGGTTAAAGTTCTTGAAAGGCAGAAAACCATGGTGAATTGCGAGGAAGTTCTTCAGGAATTATCTAACTATCTGGATAGCGAACTGCACTGGGAGCTTCGGAAGACCATCAGTGAGCATCTTCGGTCCTGCCGGCGGTGTTCCGTCATTTGTGATTCCATGCGCAAGGTCATTTATATCGTTGGCGACGATCGGATCATCGAAGTTCCGGCCGGATATAGCGAACGGCTGCACAGTTTTCTAAAGGACCACCTGGAGAGCAAGGTGTAGTAGTCCAAACCGTTGAGGTCAATACCCTCAGCACTCTCACTATTTCCATCCGTCGCTGGTTTCTGCGACACAACCACTGCACCGGTTGACATGAACATAGGAAGTTACGATAAGTCGAAAACACAAGACTGCTCCGATGCGTACTGCATTATCGGAGCTGGTCCGTTTGGGCTGGCCACAGCTCGAGCGCTGAATTACAAGGGTATTCCGTACGAGCAGCTTGAAGCGGCTGAGGATATCGGAGGCGTGTGGTTGAACGGCATCTATCACCGCCTTCACACCATCTCTTCCAGGAAGATGACGCAATTTCCTGAATACCCGATGCCTTCCGAGTATCCCGATTTCCCCAATGCAAAACAGATCCTGGATTATTTGCGGCGCTATGCTTCGCGATTTGGACTTCGGGCGAAAATTCAATTCAACACGAGAGTTCGTTCCTGTTGGCCACTGGCGAATGGCCGCTGGCTGGTCACGCTTACGAACGGAGATACGCGACTCTACCGCGGCCTCCTGGTCTGTCACGGGCACCATTGGCAGAGCCAATGGCCAAGCTACCCCGGCCACTTTAGCGGAGAGTACATTCACGCCAATTCATACAAGCATCCGGCTCAACTGGAGGGTAAGCGCGTGCTTGTAATTGGTTGCGGCAACTCAGCATGCGACATCGCCTCAGAGGCAGCGCGCGTGGCAAGCAGCTGTGCCATTAGTATCCGCGCAGGCGCGTGGCTGCTGCCCAAGACATTCTTCGGTCGTCCGCTTGGCGAGTTGTATCCGGCGTGGGTTCCCAAGCCTCTCCAGAGGCTTCTCCTAAGGATGCTGTTATTCGTTACTGTAGGCGACTATCGGCGATATGGTTTGGACAAACCTACCGACCGGATTTTCGATCGGCTTCCTACAATTAATGGAGAACTGCTCCACCATCTCAGGCACGGCCGTATTAAACCGAAACCAGCGGTCGGCCGCTTTGACGGGAATTCCGTAGAATTTGTTGACGGAACTCGCGATAGCTTCGACATGATTGTTGCTGCGACAGGCTATAAATTGAGCTTCCCGTTTCTGCCGCAAGGCGTAGTGTCCCAAAAAGATAATCTCGCCTTGCTCTACGCTGGATGCGTGTCTGCAGATTTCAAGAATCTATATGTAATTGGTTCTCAACAGTCCAGACATGGATTTGGCCCATTCGCCAGTTCGCAAGCTGAACTTGTTACTGAATTGCTTGAGTTGCAAGAGATGATGGAACTTCCCATCGGATTAATACTCAAACTTGCTGGCGCCAGACTGCCTTCCACTCAGTTTGTGGATCCCTCAGCCGCGACTCGCATAACAAAAAACATACGTGCGCGTTCCCAATCACTGATCCGTCTTGAATGCCGGTGCCGGAACGAACTCATTCCCGGTAATTTATCTCGGATTGCTTGCAGTGGCCAAAAGGCTGCGCTTGGATCCATCTAGCCGCCGGCACGCGCTACTGTGGAGTCTGGTGGAAAGTATGTTGCCTGGGTGATGATTGCGCCAGCACGCTGGTTAAGATTTGCTCAAGGCTTCTGGGGTCGATAACGCCTGCCCAGTGCTCGACCACGATGCCTGTTCGATCAATCAGAAAACTATTTGGAAGTCCCATCACTCCAATGTAAGCGTCAGCCGCACCTTCTTCGCCAATCAGAACAGGGTAGTTGATTTTCAGCTCTTTCATGAACGCCTTGATCTGTTTCACCCCGGCGTCGTCCAGTGCAACGCCAACCACCTCGAAGTCACGATCGTGATATTGCTTTTGCGCCTGGACCAGCCATGGGCTCTCGGCGCGACATCCCGAGCACCATGTTGCCCAGAAATTCAGCAGCACCGTCTTGCCACGAAAATCCGAGATATGGACCGGGTGCCCGGCGAGATCGTGTAATGCCATTTCCGGCGCTGGCTTGCCGAGAATCTGAGCGTCGAGAGCGCGCAGAATGCCTCTTCGGGCGACATCGCTTCGCGTAGATTGCCCAGCCAGGGACTGGCTGAAAGCGGTCAGGGAAAAAGCTGTGATTAGAATATAAATTAGCAGATTCACGAGTGATGCTCCACGCCTGGCGGCGCCCCAAACAGGCGCCTGCCAAAACTGAGAAGATCGAGTCTGTCGCTCAATCTTCAATTTGTGTAGCTCTGCAGAATTTGCCGCAACGCCGCTGTAATTTGCTGGGAGCTTTGATCGGCAGTGATCCGGCCGAGAACGCGCTTAGTGGCGGAATCTACAACCAGGGCAAAACCGGTCAGGTGCACATTCTGGCGGTACGCCTCCTGAATGCCCAACAGAGCCGCAAACTGTGCTGCCTGGGACCTTCCGAAATCATCGGAGAGATCGAATTGCGTAAATAACGCGGGGCTGTTTGCAAATTCGCGCGATGCGGAGGCGAGGTTTGCTTCCAGGCGTCCGCATGGTTGGCAATCCCCAGAGTGAAATGTAATCACGAGCACAGAGGGAGGATTCACCGTTTCATCTTTCGGCCACCCTTTCGGTGCCGCCGATGCAGAGCGGGTAGTTGCCACATGTTCAGCCATGGCTTGGGGTGAATTCGGCGAGAGGGTATCGGCCGATTCCGGTTGCCCCTGCACCTGGTTCATGAGCGCCGTCTTGCTTCCATCTTTATTGATCTGCACCGGAATGCCCCATTCAATCACGGTGTTCTGGCCCGCTTGTGGGGCGCTATTCATAGATTTACCGTTTCCGGCGTTGCTCTGGGCGAAGCCCGCCGTCGCTAACAACATGACAAGTACCAATCCGTTCAATCTCTGCATATCGCTCCCTCACATTCAGATTGCGGCGAGCCTGTTTGCCGCATAGACAGCAAGGATGTCCGGTTCTCCTAAAAGTTTCATGGCAACACAAATTTTCTTATTCCAGCTGCTGCTCCTCAACAGGCGTTGCAGAGGCGCATGCAAGATGCAAGATCTCAAGAAAAAGTTTCTCAAATTAGTAACCGAAAGCAGAGTCATACATCTTTGCGCACAGGACGTCCGAAATCACTTACGCCTCATTCGGATTTCTTCCCATTAAGAAGAACGTGCTTTGCGTTGCGGATTAGTGACTATGCGCGACGAGGCCGATGTACGCCTCAAAACATTAACGATTCTGGAGACAGACACAATGCCGAACAGACGAGACATACTCAAAACCGGGCTGGTGGCGGGAGGATTATCATTGTTCCCCCCAACACGTGCTTTAGGCCAAATTTGTACCAAGGAAATTGATCCGGCCACACCGGTAAGCCCTCCCACTCGACCGTTTATCGTGCCCCTTCCCATTCCGCCAGTGCTACAACCCGTTGCCTCGCTCAACCCTGCTCCGAATGCTTCGAGCTTCCAACGGTATAACGATTTTCCACCGCAGTTGTTTTATGAGATCTCGGCGCAGGAGATTCAGTGGAGCTTCCATCCTGACCTGCCCTTAAACACTATGTGGGGCTATAACTCAATGATTCCCGGTCCCACGATCATGGCGCGCTATGGTGTTCCCATCCTCGTGCGGATGCACAATAATTTGCCGGCAAATCATGTGGGTTGGGGGCTGCCCTCGCTCGCCACGCATCTTCACAATCTCCACACCGGCAGCGAAAGCGACGGTTTCCCCGCAGACTATACAGATGTTGGTTACTATCGTGACCACCACTACCCCAACTATTACGCCGGCGGCGATCCCAGTGAGATGCTGAGCACGTTGTGGTATCACGACCACCGCCAGGACCACACCGCGGAAAACGTAACGCGCGGCCTCACCGCTTTTTACCTGCTCTTCGACAATCGCGATTCGGGTAATGAGAATGACACCAATCCCGCAGCTCTGCGTTTGCCCAGCGGCAAGTATGACGTGCCCATGGTTTTGCATGACCGGGCATTCGATTCCAATGGTGTCCAGTTATTTGACCTTTTCAACACTGATGGCATCATTGGCGACAAATACACCGTCAATCAGGTGATCAACCCTTATTTCCAGGTAGAACCGCGGAAATATCGGTTCCGCATCCTGAACGGCGGCCCTTCGCGCTTCTATCAGCTGTTCCTGAGTAATGGAATGCAGTTCATTCAGATCACCAATGACGGCGATCTCCTGCCGGCGCCGATCAAGGTGGACAGCATTACTCTCGGAGTTGCCAATCGCTGCGATGTGGTCATCGACTTCTCCCAGGTTCCATTTGGGAGCTCTTTCTATCTGGTCAATCGCATGGAACAGTTAAGTGGCCGCGGTCCAAGCGGGAATCTTCTCACTCCAGGCGATCAGGTCATGCGCTTTGACGTGGTCCTGCCCCTCTCCGCACCGGACAACAGCCAGGTGCCTGGCCAGCTTGTTCCCCTGCCGCAAATCGATCTATCCAAAGTGGCGCAGCAGCGCGAATGGCAGTTCGATTACTTCAATGGCTCGTGGCTGATCAATGGAAAGGTGTTCGACGAGAACCGCTCCGATGCGCAAGTGCAACAAGGGACGTCGGAGATATGGACCCTGCGCAATATGGGTACCGGGTGGTCTCATCCCATCCACATTCATTTTGAGCAGTTCCGCCTGTTGGAGAGAAATGGAAAAAAAATCCAGCCTGGTACCCCGGAGTGGTCGCGCAAGGACACGGTTATCCTCGGTCCCAATGACGAGGTGAAGTTGTTTATCCAATTCCGCGATTTCACCGGACGGTACGTAATGCACTGCCACAACGTGGTCCATGAAGATCATTCCATGATGATTCGCTGGGATGTGGTTTAAGGACACGATTCTGAGCCAGAGAAAAAATGAAGAGAGGAAATCTATGAATCGAAGAGATCTACTCAAAGGAGCTTTGCGCTCCACAATCGTCGCTGTCCCGGCGCTGCCATTGTTGGCATATGCCGAAGGAGCCAAGTGCAACAAACCAGCCGGCGGGCCGGGTGCTCACCGCATACCGAATTTTTCCGTCATTGATCAGTCTGGACAAAAAGCCTTGTTTTACGACGACTTGATCAAAGGAAAAATCGTCACGCTGAATTTCTTTTATACCGGTTGCGATGAGTTATGCCCGCGCATGACTGGGAATTTGCGCAAACTCCAGGAACTGCTGGGCAATCGCATGGGGCGGGACATCTTCATGTACTCCATTACTTTGGATCCTGAGCACGATACTCCCCAGGCGCTGCGCGCATATGCGGACAAATACGGAGCCGCTAAAGGCTGGAAATTCCTTACCGGCTCTCCTTCTGAAATTGAAATCCTTCGCCACAAGCTTGGATTCTACGATTCCGATCCGGTGGTGGACAGAGACAAGACTGCTCACGCAGGCGTACTTCGCTACGGCAACGAGGCAATGGACCGCTGGGGGGCATGCCCAGGAATGTCGAATCCCGTTGAAATAGTGAAATATATCTCGTGGCTGGAGGTCGTCAAACAGGGAAAGGGGCTGAAGTCGCCCGCACACCTGCAGATCTCGCAGTCGGTTCCCGTGCACGGCTAAATCGCAGTACATTCCGGGCCGATGCCCGCATTCGAAATATAGGAGTACTTTCATGAGGCGATTTTTGATTACAGCTTTGCTGACCACCGTCTCCGTTACGGGGGCGTTGGCGCAGCATCCGCATCCCCAGCCAATGCCGGGCGCCAGCACACAAAGCCTGTCGGCTGATGGGATAACCACCACCGTCGCAACTCCAGTGAGTCCGCTGCCAGTCGGCCAAAACTTTCTGTTGACTGCGGATTCGAACGTTTACGATAAAGCGGGAAATCTCATTCCCAATACCGAGCCCTCAACCCCCTCTGTTGCGTTCAACTTAATGAGTACCCCCACGGTTACGGCGATTGACCAAAGCTCGCCTACTGACGACCTGGATACGATATTTAAGAAAGTCGCCAATGAGGCCGCCAATGGGACGGTGGATACACAAATGATCCAGTTGGGCATAAATATTCTTGAGGGCGACGCAGTTCCCAACCGTCCTACGTACAGTGGCATCAGTTTGCTCCACTATACGGACTCCGAGAAAATCAAATCGGTTCAGGCGATTCTGGATGCAAATGGCAATACGATTGGCGGAAACGTCAATGTCCATCAGGTTTGGTTCGACAACCATATCGAGTCCGACACCGCGATGATCGATCCCACCGCCGTTCAGAATGTTTCCTGGACTATCACCTACACCATCGATGTCCTGCATCGCGGCGCCGATGACTTTTCGCCGTATGTTATGTACTTTGACGCTCCCAAGGGACCCAGTCCAGGCCAGTTCGGCCCGCCGGGCGCCGCCTTGGATGCAACCTTCTATCCCATGCACGAAGGCAATCGCTATGTCTTTACTATCGCCATGGCGCCTGCAAAGTACTGGAACCTGACCTATACATGGGGATGGCGGGAGCATCCGCCCCGGGTGCAGGTGGTAGAGAACGCTCTCAAGAGTGCGGTGAATTCTCAGGGCGTGAGCCAAACCTTGCCGCAATGGGAAACCTCGGTATTCGGAGGCTCCCCGCGCATGAGCCGCTCTACGCAACTGGCTGCCATCGCGAAAATCGGGGAACTCTCTCCGGCAAAGATCATGTGGAACGATCTCAATGCCGCGCTTACAAGCAGTCCAGCCCAGGTGCTCAATCTGATCAAGGATGCGCGCTTATCATTCGAGGATTGGAAGGACCGCACCCACCTGCCCCGCGGTGTAACTGCTGACCCCAACGCGGATGTCACTCTGTTTTATGTCAACAACACGATTTACGGCACCGGTCTTCCTAACCTCACTCGCTGGCAACAGCGGGGAGCTACGTTCAATATGACTCTCTTAAATGGAGACCACTTTGCTCACGGTTACATGAACGTTGACTTCGGTGGCGCCAGAGGATGGGAAAACCAGTTCCAGTCATCCTACAATGACGATCCGACCGTGGCGCAGAGCACCGGGTGCACCTTTACGTTCGGACGTGATTGGTGGTGGATAAACGCCGGTGGGCCCTGGGGTGCGATCGACATCCCAGTTGTGAGCGCCGATGGCAGCACTCCCGGAGTTCACAAGGTGCAGTTAACCGTAAACTTTGAGCCGTCACAACGCTTAAGGATGTATCAGTTCGATCCTTACCATCACGATGTTGCTGTTTACTCGATGCACTAGCTTGAAGAGGCCCTCGTACTGCAGCTGAGTGTGGGGGCCTCGTTGTTTTTCGGCGGTTAGCGCATCACTTAGTTTGTTTGAATCATGCATCCCCTCTTCGTGCTGATTCGGCCGGCCTGATCAATCACAGCCGCCTGAATTGGTGCTCAAGAAGCGATTGTGGCAATACGTTTCATACGCGAGATTTTCAAACGCGAGTCGAGATGCGCGTAAAGTGAAACCTTTTCCCTGGCCAGGTATCTTCAAGAAGGGCCATTTGTTTCGCCCCAATGATCGAAAGTACCACGGTGGCTGGAGGGATGTTGCCTGGAGCATCGGAGAAGATCGCACAGGTTGAAGAAAGTTCGTTAATTGCGCGAGTGAAATCGGGAGAGAAGGAACTTTTCCTCGATCTCATTCGGCCCTATGAGCGAAGCATGTACCTTCTCGCATACTCGGTTTTGCGAAATAAGGAAGATGCCGAAGATGCTGCGCAAGAAGCAGCGTTCAAGGCGTTTCAGCACCTGGACCAACTGCGCGAAGAGAAGACATTCAAGAGCTGGTTGCTGCAGATTGCAATGAACGAAGCCCGGCTGCGCCTCCGCCGTGATCGGCGGCGTCTCTACGAGTCGTTGGATGAAGGTGCGCTGGAGCGGGAGAGCAGCGAAATCATGCCTCGGCAGTTTGTCGATTGGCGTGAGATCCCTTCCGAGGCCCTCGAACGGAAGGAATTGCGGGAAAAGCTTCAGCAAGCGCTCGACCAGATTCCGCCACACTATCGCCAGGTGTTTTTTCTAAGAGACGTGGAACACATGAGCGAGAAGGAAGCAGCTGAGATTCTGGATATCACTGTGGTGGCTGTGAAGACCCGCTTGCACCGAGCTCGACTTCAGTTGCGAGAGCACCTGACGCCGCTGTTCAAAAAGCGATGGACGGACCGTTTGCCATTCCTCAAGGGGAAAAAGCCATGGTAAGTTGCGAACATGTATTGCGCGAGCTCTCGAATTACATCGACAATTCTGTTGACCCCGATTTACGCAAATCCATTGAGCAACACTTGCAGGGTTGCCGGCATTGTTCCGTCGTGCTTGACACGACGCGAAAGACGCTGAGGATTTACTCCGACGAGGGCGTTCTTGAAATTCCAACAGGTTACAGTGAGCGATTACGGAGTTCCTTTCTCAAGAGGCTCCAGGAGGCGTAGTCCGGAAGAGAGATTCTGTGCCGTTTGGGAGCGGTGGCCAAAAAAAGCTGATAATTCTGTAACTCTTTCCCATTCTGTGAATCGTAGGCAGAGACGGCCCTCGATACATTAATTCAATAAGATTAATGAGGTAAAGAATGCCTCCTTCTGATGTTCCAGGCTCCCTTAACCAGGCGTGCTTCTATAAAGCGGCACCGATCGCCCTTGGCTATCGCCGAAGGCTGTTGGCGAACTGCCGCCACGCGATTGAACTGAAAATGTTGCGGACCAATGCTCTCATTGCCATTTTCGTTGGCCTGGTGCTTTCGGCCGCCAATCAGTTTGAGCAGATTCGCGCCGGGGCTTTGACTGGACGCTTGTTTGCGAAATTGGCCACGAATTTTGCTGTCCCTTTTATTGTTTCTACAACCAGCGCCGTTCTAAACAGGCGGCATCAGGTTGACTCACAACCTGAACAATCGAGGAAGAATTCTTAAGTACAAAGATCTTCGTCAAGGTGAAGGCTTTCCGGTTATTGAATTCCCGATCAGAAAAAGGGACCGTGCGCATGCGCGGGGTTATCGCAACTTTGGAATAATGCTATCTTGGCGTCCATTGCGGATGGCCGAGGAATAGCCCGTTGCCGAATCCAATCTGGTAAACCAGCAGCAAACCAAAGCCCAGGCTGATGAGTCCAGAAGCCAGTCCCAGGCGAGCGCTGAATTTGGCGTGGTTTCGTCCATAGAAGGTGAATGCGGAGGCGATGCTCATGGTGATAAGCATCATGCCGGCAACTGTCCCAATGCCGAAAACAAGCAGGTACGCAATGGCCCAGCGAGGATCGCGGATGGTGGTAAGCACCATTAGTGCGACAGCTGCGGACCCTGCCAGCCCGTGCACCACGCCGACCATTAGCGGCCGCAAATGGCGATAGATGAGTCCCTGGCCAAAAGCGCGATCAAGGCGGGCCAGCGGAGTTTTATCGGGCGCGTGCGGGTGTGATTCCGGATTGTGCCCGTGCGGATGAGTGTGGATGTAGTCGCCGTGGCTGTGGGCATAGCTATGCGTGGCGGCTGCGGCACCTTCTACTTTGGCAATTGATTGCGCCGAGCGCATGAAGGCCACCACATTCATGATCCCAAGGATCACCAGCATCAGCGCAACGGAAAGCTCCATGCTGAGACCGATGCGAGCCGGAATGACCACGCCAAACAGAATGATCGCCGTGCCCACAACAAAAATGGTGAGCGTATGTCCCAGGCCCCAGAACGCTCCAGTCAGGGCGGCGCGGCTGACCTTATTTTGGCGGCTGACAATGGTTGTTACCGCAATCACGTGGTCTGGATCGGTTGCGTGCCGCACACCGAGAAAAAAGCCAATGGCCACAATGGAAAGAAAGTTGATCATCTTTTTCGCAGTCCGCCCTTTAAATGACTTGTGCTTCTCGCGCAGCTACTGAACGCCGATGGATCAGGAAATTGAGATAGCCATTCCAGCTGCTACCTGACAGTGAATTCGACTTCAGCAGGATAGCTGGCGGAGACCTTCAGCGAGTCGCCACGGGAAAGATCTTTGGGAGCGGAGAGCCGGCCCAGGCGCTCTCCGTTGGAAGAGTCGATGAGCGCAAAGGTGAGAGCAGCATTTTTAGAAAGATTGGCCCATGCCGGATCGGCGCTGAAGTCCGGCAGATCAATTGCAAAAGTGCCGTCATTCTCAACTTTTGCCTTGGTCACGGAAAAAGGCGAGATGGCCAGTCCCGGCACGTGAAAGAACTGTGCTGCCCAGCGGCAGACATAGAGCGCTTCTACCTGGAGTGGCTTTCCGGAGAAGCGCGAGACATCAGCCTTGCCGTGCAGAGTATTGCTGGCAAGCTTCTGGCATTGGAACTCTGCCTGGCGGGTGCTGGAGGAAAGATCATCGGCCACAACGGTGCCGAACTGGCAGCCTGGCGAGTAAATAATGGCGCGAAAGCCCTTGGCTGATTTGCCTGCAACGTCCGTTTGGATCACGATTTTGTTGTCACCGGGCTGGGCGATGCTGGCCTGCTGCACTGATGGGTCGCCGCTCAGGAAATAACGTACCTGAACATCCTGTGGTGACGTGGGCGGCGCAATAGTGATGGTGAAAATGCTTTGGTTGGAGTTGTCTTGCGCTGCAGCTAGAACAGGAAGAGCCAGAAAAAGAGCGAGAATTCCGTACTTACGCATGATCACATCCTTCTACTCGGGCCATTATCGCTGAAACAACAGAGAAGAGGAAAGGATTTGTGGCCTTAGTTCCCGAACTTAACCACAAAGGACACGAAGGCCACAAAGAAGTACAAAACCAGAGAATTCTTCTTCAGCCCACTGTGTTCTTTGTGGTTAAAAAGCTTTACGCCAGGTTCAACGCCCGCTTGAAGGATCCACGCTCTTTCTGGATCTTCTCCTGCAGCAGCGTGATGGCATAGATCAACTGTTCAGGCCGCGGCGGGCAGCCGGGGACATAAACGTCCACGGGGATGACCTGATTCACACCCTGCACCAGCGCGTAATTATTGAAGACGCCGCCGGAGGTAGCGCAGGCACCCATTGAGATTACCCACTTGGGCTCGGGCATCTGCTCCCAGAGCTGGCGGATCACCGGGGCCATCTTCTGTGAGACGCGGCCGGCGATGATCATGAGATCGGATTGACGCGGTGAAGGCCGGAAGACCTCAGCACCGAAGCGAGCAACGTCAAAACGCGAAGCGCCCATGGCCATCATCTCAATGGCGCAGCAGGCCAGACCGAAAGTCATGGGCCAGATGGAGTTCTTGCGCATCCAGTTCACCACGTTATCAAGCGAGGTGAGAATCACCCCCTGCGGCAGCTCACTACCAAACAACACTTCGCGCACGTGCCCGGGATCGCTTGCGGGGTAACCTGCAGTGTTTTCAAATCGCTTGGTAAGCAGTTCGCGCTCAGTATCGGGATTAACCAGATGATCGCTCATAACTCTATTTTATTGGATGTTTGGGCCCTTGCAAAGGAGGCTGTTTTGACTGTTCCGAGCGTAAGATACCTGCATGGCTTCCCACAATTCCCGTATCCTTGACCAGTTTACCCGCCAGGCGGTTCCTTTTTCGCATTCGCCCAGCGTGAGCAATCAGGAGGCGTTACATTTCATTGTGCGCTCGGCGGGTGCCGGACCCGAAGACACTGTGCTGGACGTGGCCTGCGGCCCCGGATTGCTGGTGTGCGCTTTTGCCCGCGTGGTACGGCATGCCACTGGAATTGATCTGACGCCAGCCATGCTGGAGCAGGCGCAGAAAATCCAACAGGAGCAGGAGCTCACGAACGTGAGCTGGCAACGGGGAGATGTGACGGCGCTCCCTTACCCGAATGCAAATTTCTCCATCGTAAGCTCGCGTTTTGTCTTCCATCATCTGGAAGAACCGCTGGTGGTGCTGAAAGAGATGAAGCGCGTTTGCCATGCTGGCGGGCGGGTGGTGGTGGCGGACATGGCGCCCACGCCGGAGAAAGCGGATGCGCTGAACGAAGAAGAAAAGCTGCGCGATCCTTCGCATGTGCGCGCCATGCCGGAGCAGGAACTGCTTGAATTGTTCGTGCAGGCCGGATTGCCGGAGCCGAGCGTCGGGCACTATCGCGTAGAGTGCGAGCTGGATGATCTGCTCTCGCGATCATTTCCCAATCCGGGCGATGAAAAGAAAATCCGAAAGATTTTTGCTGAGTCTATACCAACGAATGCGCTCGACCTCAATACGCGCGAGGAAAACGGGAAGATTTTTTACAGTTTCCCAGTTGCGGTGATGGTGAGCAAAAAGGGCAATTAGCAAATAGCAATTGGCAATTAGTAAAACAAAATCTCACCACGGATGAACACAGATGCCACGGATTCAGGAATGGTTCCAATCGATGGTATGTGTTCATCGCTGTAAGAACTTGGTTTGGCTAATTGCTAACTGCTAATTGCTGATTTCATCCCCATTTCTTTAGCCGCGGCCAGACGTCTTTGAAATTCCAGAGCAATCCGCGGCAGAGAAAGATGTTATAGCGCTCATCCATCCTTGAATAAGGATTGTCAGCGCGGCCTGCGACCTGGACGCTTTTAAAATGCTCGCGGTCGCCGCTACCGTCACTGCCTAGGACGATCACGATATCGCCAGTGTAGTTGCGCGGCCCCCAGTACCAGTAGTTCTGGTGATTGCTGATGGCCCTGGGCAGGCCATATTTTGGGCCAAAATAGTCAATCGCGCCGGCCTGGCCATAGTCATTGGCAAAGATCGCGGTGCGGGCGCGCTCGTTGGGCGGCAGGCCGTTATAGATGCGTGCCACCTCCCGCACCATGTCTTCCCAGCCGAATTCATCGGCATAATACTGCGGCAAAGCGCCGGTGTGCTGGTTCTCCGATTTTGGCGGTTCAATGCCAAGTTTCTTCTGGTAACGAATAAAACTTTCAACCGGCAGAACTGGCGCGAACAGTGGCGTAATTACAGCAGTGGCAAGCACCAGTACGGCGATGTATGCGGCGCGCGTCCACTGAGCACGCCTGTTGGTGAGCCGTTCAAAAGCAACTGCTCCGGCAGAGAACAGCATGGGATAGATCGGGACAACATAATAGTTCTTGCCTTTAAGGGCGATGAACGTCGCCAGCACAGCAACGTACGTCCAGGCAAGCACGCGATACTGCCTGCCGTCGCGGGCAAAGAAGAGCCAGAGCAGCCCGCCAAGCCAGAGCGGAAACAATAATGGCCCCATAATGACTGCCTGGTCGAGGATGAAGGCAATGGGGCCGCGCACAACGTCGCGGCTGGTCATGCGAATGTTGTGCATCAGCTCAAGAAAAGGAAAATGGTGGCGGATAAGCCAGATGAAGTTCGGCAAGAAAATGACGAATGCGGCCAGCGCTCCCAGCCAGAGCCAGCGACTCCTGAGGAAGCGGCGCTCCGGCGTGGCGACTACGCCCACGAAAATGCCGAGCAGGAAAAATGCAATCGAATACTTTGCTTCAAACCCAATTCCCGCCAGAATGCCGAACCAGAACCAATATTTATCGTGATTGCTGTTGATGGCGCGAACCACGCACCATATGCAGCCGAACCAGATCACCGGCTCAAAGGCGTTCATGGTGATCCAGTGAAAGAAGATCATGTAAATAGGAACCAGGCAGACGGCCAGAGCAGCCATGGCCTGGGCAAAGCGTCCTCCTCCAAGTTCGCGGGCCAGCTTGCCTGCCAGCCATAGGAGCACGGCGCTGGCCAGAGCCGCCGGCAGTCGCAGCGCCAGCAGAGAGCTGCCAAAAAGATACCGCGTGATCCAGATGATGAGCGCGATCAATGGCGGCTGGTCCACGTAGCCCCAGGCGAGATGCTCCGAACAGGCAAAGTAGTACATCTCATCGCGAAAAATTCCATAGCGCGTGGCCGTGAGCAGGTGGAAAAGGAGATTGGCGAACGCTATATATAGGACGAACGCAGGACCAGAGGTGAAGCGGGAGGCAGGCGAAGTGGGGACGGCAGTGGGCTGGGGGAGGGCGACGCTCATTGTAGGTGAATTGTAATGTTATCGCAGTTCCGGCGGGGATAAGGTTCGCAGTATAATCCTCTTCTTTTTTTAGATCGTCATCCCGAAGGGTGTAAGCGAGCCCGCGCTTTCATCAGCGGGCGAGTAGTCCTGAGGGACCGTGGTGAAATATCCGCCTTGGTTTGTTTTATGCTGCCAAACGCGTTGACGAAATATAAGTGCCATCGGCTGGTCTACTACGAGGAATATGGAAATATACTGGCGGCAATTGATGCGAAAAGGAAATCAAAGGCTGGCGTCGCGAGAAGAAGACAAAACTGGTCGAGTCAATGAATCCAGGCTGGAAAGACTTGGCCGACGACTGGTATAGGACTGCTTTCTGACGGGATGTTCTCACAAACAGAAGAAACACAAGGTCCCTCGGGCCTACTCGCGAGCTGAAGAAAACGCTCGCTCGCTAAACGGCCACTCGGGATGACGATTTTTAAGACGATTTAACATGATCATTTCTTGTGGAATATCAATGAACCGCTTCAAACTAACTGCCTGCAAAGAACTATTTTAAAAATCCAGATCTTTTTCGGACAAACCGGCAATTCTGCAGCTAATTTTTTCCCAATTTCTGCCATAATGTCAGAAACCGACGGACCCTCTCACGTGAAGCGCAAACGGAAACCGATCCCGATCAATCCAGAGACAGGACTGCCTTACTCCAAAGGCACAATGAAAATGCGCCTGCTCAAGCGCCTGAAGTGCACGCAGAAATTTGAAAAGCTGGCGTGGGCTGCAGGGGCACAGCTGGTTGCGGGCGTGGATGAGGTCGGTCGCGGCAGCTTGTTTGGACCGGTTGTGGCAGGCGCTGTGATTCTGGAGCGTGATTATCGAATCAAAGGCCTGCGCGATTCCAAGTTGCTGGACCAGAAGACACGCGAGAAGCTGGCGGAGCGGATCAAACAGCATGCTATCGCTTATGCCGTTGCTGCCGTGGACGTGGCGCGCATTGATCAGATCAACATCTACTGGGCATCACTGCTGGCAATGCGCGAGGCCGTAGCGCAGCTTTCGCCTGCGCCAGATCACCTGCTGCTTGACGCGGTGCGCATTGACTGGGAGTGCCCGCAGACCAAGATCATCCACGGTGATGCGCTCTCCATCTCGATTGCCGCCGCCTCAATCATTGCCAAAGTCCACCGTGACGAGATGATCCGCCGCTGGGCTCCGGTCTATCCGGAATATGATTTGGCTTCGAACAAAGGATATCGCTCGCCCAAGCATCTGGCCGCATTGCGCGAGCATGGCCCAACGCCGCTGCATCGGCTCTCATTCGCTCCGGTCTGGATGTGCACTGAAGTGCAGGAAGAGTTTCTGTTTGATGAAGAAGCAGAGATTGAAAGTGCATTGGCGGTGGGCAGTTCTAATTAGCTTATTGACCAGCAGCTTTCTGCACTAATCGGCATCAGCCAGCAGCTTCCCCAGATTAGGCTTGTGCTTCTCCTTGCGAACGCGACGCTTTGCGCCCTCTTCTCGCCGCACCGGCGGAGGCGTCCCCAACACAGCGCGCGACGCTGCTTTTACGGCTGTGGTGGCGCGAAACTTCTTTAATTTCTTCTTTGGCACAGCTCCATTTAACCACATAGCGGTACTGGAGAGCGGAGATTCCCGGTGGCTTCTGAGTTTCAATGTGGTTAAATAGTAAAGATGGAAGAGCGCGATTTTTTTGACGAGAAAGAATCAAGGAAGCCCCACACACTTATCTGCCCACATTGCCGTCAGTCGGGCGAATACGAAATCTCATGGCTGGTGCGCACCAAAAAGCGCCAGTTGCCGCCGCGCGCTGATGACCGCGACCGCGCCAAGTTTGCCAAAGCAAAAAGCTACATGGTCCGCCGGGAAGATATGGTCGCCTGCAAAAATGTGCGCTGCCGCAAACGCTTTGAGGTTGCCGGCGTGCAGTCGGTCGCATTTCTTGAGTGATGTTGCCGAGCAGGTTTGTTATCAAGCAGTGTTATCGCTGAGCCAGCACCATTCCCGCCAGGGCCAGCCCCAAGCCCACGCAAAAAGCCGGAGTTTGAACTGCCAGCAAAACAATCGCGAGCAGCACCATTATTGCGACTAATCGCGCGTGGTGCAGCACATAGTCAAGCACCATGAGTATGACAAGCGCCAGCGGTATCGCCAGCAAACAGAGTCCCGCCTGTCCCAGGCTGAACCACCCTGCTTTGGCATAACGTAAGACTCCGGCCAGAAGAATTGCAATTGCCAGAAGCACCATCACGAATTTTGCCAGCGAAAACTTGCGCTCTTGTTTAAAAGCTGTTTGCATTTTTCATTATCAGGAATGCACTCACGGCACGATCTTGCTCTGTTTTTCAGCAGGGAATTTCCTTACACGAAAATCTACTCAAAAAAAAGACCGCTGCTCCCCTACAGCAGCGGCCCTTTTTCTATAACTTGTTAGCTTGCTTTCGCAGTCACCAATGCCGGCTTTTCCAGACGGCGCTGGCCGGGCAATGGCAATGCACGCAGCCCCAGGATCAGCACGGCAGAAACCAAAGTCAGCCCAGCGGTCCAGTAAACCGGCACATTCCAGCTTCCATATTTCTGGAAAAGCATTGCGGCAATGCCACCGCCGCCAATGGAAGCCACTCCCTTGGCCGTATAGAGGAAGCCATAATTTGAGGTGGCGCATCTGGCTCCAAAATAGTCGCCAATGATCGCAGGGAAGAGCGAGAACATGCTGCCCCAGGTGAAAAACACGGCCGTCATCATGATGACAAACCACGTTCCGGAAAGACGGCCCAGGCTGAGCACGCCCAATAAGCTAAGCGCCTGGAGCGTGAAAGGAATAAACATTGCCATCTCGCGCCCAACCAGATCAGAGAACCAGCCCCAGAAGATGCGGCCTGCTCCGTTGGCCACGCGGCTCCACGCCACCGCAGCAACAATTACCGCGGCAGCGATGTGCATGCTCCGCCCCACGGGTGAAGCTTGAGCAGTAATCATCAGCCCGCCGATGGAAGTTAGAACAAAAGCAACGTAGAGCACCCAGAAATGCGGTGTCGCCATCATCTGCATACTGTTGAATTCCAGCGCATTGCGCCGGATGCGGGGAGAGACGGGCTTCTTAGCTGCGGGCGAGATCTGAAAATCAGGCCCGGGATTATGTAGAACCTGCGCCGCGATAACGATCAGCAGTCCCTGAAAAATACCGGTGTATAAAAACGCCGTTTTGTAACCGGAATGGTTGAGTATGCGCGCGATGGTGGGAATAAACAGTGCCGAGCCCGCGCCAAAGCCCGCTGTGATCAAACCTGAAACCCGCCCACGCATGTCCGGAAACCACTTCAGCGCAGTGGCAATTGAACCGCTATAGATGAAGGCAGCGCCAACACCCGCAATGCCGTAAAACACATAAAGCTGTGTCAGGGTCTGGGCGTAGCCCATGCTGGTCCAGCCGATCCCCACCAGTACGCCGCCCGCCGTCAAGAACAGCCGGGGGCCCAGGCGGTCAATCAGCCAGCCTTCCACCGGTGTGATCCAGGTTTCCAGAAAGATAAAGGTGGAGAAGGCGAACCCAAGAGCCTTTACGCCCCAGTCCTTATGACCGGCCTGAAGGGGCCCGGTAAACAAGGTCCAGGCATACTGCAGGTTTGCGATCATGATCATCGCGACGAGGGCGCTTGCGAATTGAATCCAGCGTTTGGTCATCTTGTTCCTCTCTCAAACTTAGTTTTTTTGCGCCGCCGCGCCCCGGCGCTCTCACCCCAGCCCGCGCAAAAGCGGCGCGGTCTGGGGACCCCGACGCTCGGCCAGCAACTTGGTACAAGCGTACACAGCGCGGGTGTGCGGCATGGGCAGGCCGATCCGCTCTGCCACCTCCAGCACCGCGCCTACAATTGCTTCCAACTCCAACGGTCTCCCTGCTTCAAGGTCCTGGAGCATTGAGGTCTTGTGCTCACCCACCTTGGCTGCTCCTGCCATTCTTTGGTCTATTGAAACCTGCATCTTCACGCCCAGCTTTTCCGTCAACGCCTCCGTCTCCTGCATGATGTTGCGAACCAGCGCCGTGGTCTCCGGATTGTTCAGTATTTGCGCCAGCGTTGCGCCTGTTAGCGCGCTGATGGGATTGAAGGCCACATTGCCCAGGATCTTTACCCAGATCTCATTGCGAATATGGGCTGACACCGGGGCGCGCAAGCCGGAGGCGATCAGCGCATCGGCAATCTTGCGGATGCGCTCTGTGCGCTGGCCGTCTGGTTCGCCCAGCGAGATGCGATTGCCCTCGTTGTGCTTTACCACGCCGGGCTCGATGATCTCAGTGGCGAAGTAAATGAGCGAGCCGACCACGCGGTGAGCTTCGATGGCTTGCGAGACGACTCCGCCGGGATCAACGCGTTCAAGGCGCATATTTTTGAGAGGGCTGCTGTCGCTTTGGAAGTACCACCAGGGAATTCCGTTTTGCGTGCTGACCACAGCGGTTTCCGGACCGAGCACAGCAGGTAGTTGTGCAGCGAGCGGCGGAAGTCCGTGGGCCTTCACGCAGAGAAAGACGACGTCCATTGGCCCGGCATCTTTCAGGTCAGCCACGAGGCGCGGATGCGCGACAAAATCATCGTCGGCGCTGATCACGCGCACGCCTTTTTCCTGCATGGCCTTCAGGTGCGGCCCGCGCGCGTGCAGCGTAACGTCATACCCGGCACGCGCCATGAGCGCGCCCATGTACGCTCCAACCGCCCCGGCCCCAACGATCAAAAACTTCACTGCTGACCGCCTGAGAATGCTGCTGCTACGGCCCGGCGCTGGATCTTGCCTGTTGCTGTGCGCGGAATTTTGTCAACGATATGGACCTTCTTGGGGACTTTGAAATCGGCCAGGCGTTGCTTGCAGTGCTCAATCAATGCAGCTTCGCTCTGCGGCTCTTTCAGTACCACAGCAATGGCCACTTCTTCTCCCCACGTGGGATGCGGCATGCCGAAGGACACGGCCTCCGCCACGCAAGGATGACAGAGCATGACTTCGTCAATCTCCAGCGGAGCAATCTTCTCTCCGCCGCGATTGATCAGCTCCTTGATGCGCGCCGTGAGGTGGAGATAGCCGTCCTGGTCAATCATGCCCTGATCGCCGGTGCGGAACCAGCCGTTGGTGAATGATTTTGCGTTGGCTTCAGGATTGTTCTCGTAACCTTCAATTACGTTTGGCCCCTGGATTACAACTTCACCGAGCTGCCCGCTGGGGAGAAGGTTGCCGGCTTCATCCATGATGCCGACTTTGACTCCTGTTCCGGGTCCGACCGAAGCGGCCTTGTGTGGCCTGGGCGGCAGCGGGTTGGAGCACATCTGATGCGAAGCCTCTGTCATGCCGTAAGCTTCCAGCACCGGGACCCCAAGCGTGTTCTCCAGTTTTTCCATCAGCGCCGGCGAGAGCGCGGAGCTGCAGGAGCGCACAAAGCGCAGCTTCTCGATTCCTTCCGGCTTCTCATTCAGGCGTGCGACTGAAAGCTGGTGAATGGTGGGCACGCAGGAATACCAGGTTACGCCGTGCTCGCGGACAGTCCGCCAGAAGCTCATGGGGTTGAACTTGTTTGGCACCACTACAGTTCCACCGGTGAGAAAAGTGGAGAGCGTTGAGGCGATCAAGCCATGAATGTGGAAGAGCGGCATCACGCACAGCGAGACATCGTCCGGCTTGAGTTGATAGGTATTAGCAACATTGCGGCACGAAACAGCGAGATTCCTGTGCTTGAGCGGCACGCGCTTTGGGCGGCCTGTGCTTCCGCTGGTATGCAGGATCAGAGCCACGTCATCGCCTGAGACCGGCGCAACGGAAACGCCCTTGGGCGCGTTCACGATGCTGACGTTGCCCTTTTCATCCATGTCCACGGCATACACCGGGATATTCAGTTTCTGTGCGGCACGCCGCGCCTCTTCCGCACCATCCGGGGGCGCAAGCAGGACCTTGGCATTGGTGTCTTCAAGATAGAAGCAAAATTCGTCGAAACGATACGCGGGATTCAGCGGTGCGGCTGTACCGGCGATGGAACCAGCCAGAAACGCCATGATGGTTGGGAGCCCATTCGGCAGCACGTTGGCAACGCGATCGCCACGGCGAATGCCCAGAGCGGCAAGACTCTCCGCCATGCTCATGACCTGGCGGCGCAGAGATTCATAGCTTACAGAGGTTCCAGTTTCAGGAATAATGACGGCAGTAGAAGAAGCAGGTGCAACCTGCAACAGCGAAGGAAGGTCATTCATAAGAGCTCAGCTCCGGGGGGTGTTACCTTCGGTCTTCGATCTTCGATCATTGCTTTCGGGCGGCAAGTATATACCAGATAAACTTGATGCCAATAGCTCATTTTTGGCGGCTCTGCTGGCCGAAATCAGCCGGAAGAGGTGGTTGAAAAGCACCGGTTGTCGCAGTTGGTAAGTTGGTAATTTTGTAAGTTGGTAATTGGTTTTGCCTTGTGGGAGAGCGGAAGTCCTCTTACCTCCTTAAATTACCAACTTACCAATTTACCCAATTATCAACTGGAGCGACTGGCACCAAACATGCTCTAGAATTGCTGATCGCCGCATTCGAAAGGCTTCCCCATGAACCCTGCAAAGCCGTTCGCACTGCTACTTCTGCTTGCTACGCTTCTCATTGCACAAGGTCCACATGGAACGGCGCCACGCGCTGCCGCAACCAGCTACTCCGCGCATGCCGAGCAGGATGGCCTGCAGATTGGGGCCACGCTCTTGTCGCATAAAGATGCCAAAAAGGTTTTTGCCGCTGATGTGAACGATTGCTGCCAGGTAGTGGAGGTGGCGTTCTATCCGCCGAAAAATAATTTCGTAAAAATCTCTCTGGATGACTTTACTCTGCGAGAGACCGGCAAGGATATCGGGATCAAACCTTCTACCGCTGATGTTCTGGCCGCGCAGCTTCAAATACGGCCGGCGATACCTGATCGCGAGCACAAGGCCGGCGTGAGCACTGAATCTGGCATTGGCTATGAACGCGGCACAAGCCGCGATCCATACTCCGGTACAACTACGACCCGCACCGGAGTTTACGAGCGCCAGAGCGTTGGCGTAGGCATTCCTATTGGCGGTAAGCCGCAATCACCTGACCAGGCAGCGGCTGATGATCGTCGCGCCATTGAAGCCGAGCTCAGGGAAAAGGGCCTTCCGGAAAACAGCGCTTGGGAGCCGGTGGCCGGCTATCTCTATTTTCACATGTCCAAAAAACCGAAAGACGGATTTGAACTTGTGTACACGGTCAATGAAAAGAAGATCGTTCTGCCGCTCAAATAGTTTCTTCATGCAGTCCCCCTCCTGCATTCCTGGCCCCGGTGAAAGCCGGGGCCACATTTTTTTTGCGTTCCTGAGCAGAACCGCTTTCGCGTTCAATGCTTGACCTTATTGCAAGCAGCGGCTGAGGGAATACTTTTAGCCGGTCGCGGCCCAATCTGCACGAATTGCCAATGTATCTTTCATCAGCAGCACAGGCAAGAGTGCCTGTGCCACATTATTCTTTTGCGGCATGCTGTTCCTTGAGAGCAGCGGAGCAGATCCCTCGGTCTCACGAAAGCACAGTGAAAGCTTCTAACAGTAGTGCTGGTTCGACCTCGGGATGGCGCGTCGATAAAAAGATGATTAAATCCATGCGAAGAGATCAGCTCTTCGTTTCTGTCTCAATCTGCACAAATTGCCAGCCAAAGCGTCCTTTGATGCAGAGATTGCCGTGAGTCACAGAATGGTCAAGCGGCGAGGTGACTTTTACGATCTTGCCATCCTGCTCATGCACGGTGAGGTTGCAGCCTACGCCGCAGTAGGGACAAATGGTCGTTGTCTGGTCCTGGCGCGACTCGTCCCAGGCACCAGCCTGGCGCATATCGAACTCGCTCTTGAACATGAGCGCGCCCGTGGGGCAGACTCCGATGCAGTTTCCGCAGTACACGCAGGCAGATTCAGGCAGCGGGACATCGAACTCAGTGGCGATGCCGGCGGAGAAGCCACGCCCGGAGACAGCGATGGCAAAGGTATTCTGCGCATCCACGCCGCACGCTTCTACGCATTTGTAGCAGAGAATGCATTTGGAGTAGTCGCGGACGTATAGATCGTTATCAATCTTTACCGGCTGCTTCACGGTTGCGGTGGCTGCACCAAAACGCTCTGGCTGCGTGCCATAACGCTCCAAATAGGCGGCAAATTGCGGCGCGGTTGAAATATCAACGGCTGAGGCCAGAAACTCAAGCACCATGCGGCGGGAGAGGCGCACGCGCTCTGAGTCAGTCTTGATCTGCATGCCGGACTCGACCTTGCGCGAGCAGGCCGGCACCAGAGTTCGCGAGCCCTGCAATTCAACCACGCAGACACGGCAGACGTTGACGGGCGTGAGGGTTTCCAGGAAGCAGAGCGTCGGCGTGTCGATACCGAGCTTGCGCGCGGCTTCCAGAATGGTTGAGCCTTGCGGGACCGAGACTGTCTGGCCGTCAATGGTGATTTCGACCATGGGGCGCTCGCGCTCCGGCGGAACTTGCGGCACTGGGCTGCGAGGCACGGGAATGAGCGGCGTTGGCGCAGCTTCCGGCGCGGACGCGGTTTTGGCGGTTACAACAGTAGTGTCATTCATGCAAAAAGGTCCCATCTTGCCAGTGCAGACTCCACCGCGCTGGAGGCAGTCTGGCCCAGGCCGCAGATAGAGGCATCACGCATGGCTTGCCCCATTTCCCGCAGCATGGCAAGCTCGTTGGCTTTGGTGGTGAGCGGGTGCGCGCCGATCAACCGTTCCAGCGCCTCCTGCTGGCGGACCACGCCGATGCGGCACGGCACGCATTGTCCGCAGGTCTCATGGCGGAAGAACTCAGCGATGCGCAGGAGAATACGCTTCAGGTCAATGCTGTCATCAAAGAGCATCACCACGCCGGAGCCAAGCGTAGCGCTGATGGCGCGCGTGCCTTCAAACGTCAGCGGAACGTCAAGCTCTTTGGGCGAGACGAAAGTTCCCGCCGCGCCGCCGAGCAGAATTGCCTGCAGGCGTCCGTTGCCGCCTATGCCGCCGGCCATGTTGATTAACTGGCGCAGCGTGGCGCCCATTGGAATCTCATAGATGCCAGGGCGTGTGATGTGGCCGCAAAGGCAGAAGAGGCGCGGGCCGGTGGAATTTTCTGTTCCAATCTGAGCGTAGGCAGAGCCGCCTTCACGCATGATCAGCGGAACGTTGATCAGAGTCTCCACGTTGTTGACGACCGTGGGCTGACGGAAGAGGCCGGCCTGCGTGGGGAAGGGAGGCTTGTTGCGCGGCTCGCCGCGATGGCCCTCAATGGAGTTGAACAGCGCCGTCTCTTCACCGCAAATGTAAGCGCCTGCACCGCGACGCAACTCGATATCAAAGCGCAAGCCACGGCCGAGAACATTTTGGCCGAGAAATCCTTCACGGCGCGCGGCTGCAATCGCATGCCCCAGACGCTCCGCGGCAAACGGATATTCGCCGCGAAGATAGATGTAGCCTTTCTCCGCACCGGTTACCAGCGCTGCAATGGTCATGCCTTCAATCACGGCAAAGGGGTCGCCTTCCATGACGATGCGATCTTTGAAGGTGCCGGGCTCGGATTCATCGGCGTTGCAGATGAGGTAGTGCTTGCGGCCGGAGCCGTTCTTCAGCTGCTCGCGTTGCTGGTAGAGCGCTTCCCATTTTTTTGCAGCAGGGAATGCCGCGCCGCCGCGGCCAAGAAGTTTGGAGGCGGCAAGCTCGCGCAGCACACCTTCAGGACCGAGATCGAAAGCTTTGTTCAGCGCATCATAGCCGCCGAGCCGCTGATAGCCATCGAGCTGCGTGGCATTGATCTTGCCTACGCGGCGCAGGAGGCGGAGATTTTTTGAGCCTTCCTGCGGGACAGAGAGCTGTGTGTTCAATGCGTCCGGCGCTGCGGGCATGCAGTTGTTCACCGCATCTTTCGCCAATAATTCAACGCGCTCTGCAGTGGCCGGGGCAAGCACGCGTTCCTGGACCTTTTCACCAGCCTTGGTCACCAGGACGGCCGGCGCACGCTCACACAGGCCAAGACAGTTGCTGCGAAGCCAGGTTGCGCGCTTTCCCATGCAGGGAGTTCCTTGAGGGCCGAACCGCGCTTCCAGCTCAGAGCAGAGTTTATCCGCGCCGCGCGTGAGGCAGGCAATGTCATCACAGACATGCGCTACGGCCATTGGCCGCGGCGAGAGAGAGAACATGCCATAAAAAGAAGCAACGCCGTAAACTTCAGCTGGGGGCAAGCCGAGCCGCACAGCGGCATAGTTCAACGCGCCGGGGCTGATCCAGCCGATACGCTCCTGGATAGCATGCAGCGCGGGAAGAAGCAGGTTGCGGCGCGACTCTACCTTTTCAGTGCCCGCAGCGGACAGGCGCGCATCGCCATTTACCTGGTGAGGAGCGCCTTCCCAGGTTGATTCCGCAGGGCCAAGCAGGGAATCAACTGCTGCCTGCTCCTCAGCGGTGGCGCGCGCTTCAGTAAGATGAAGATCCAACTATGCCTCCGTAAACTTTTCGATCTGAATGGCAGTTGCCTTGAACTCTGACGTTCCGGACTTTGGGTCAACTGCGTCGATCGTCAAATCATTGGTCGCAACTTCGCCGGGGAAATGGAAGGTCATGAAGGCCAGGCCGGGACGCAATCCAGGATCGAAGCGCACCGGAGCGATTACTGAGCCGCGGCGCGAGCGCACGCGGACTCTTTCTCCTTCCCGCAGGCCGTAGTTGCGCGCGTCTTCCGGCGCGAGGTCTATGGTTTCTCCATTGCGCAACGGCGAAGCATACGCGCCGCTCTGCACGCCGGTGTTGTATGAGTCAAGACGGCGGCCGGTGGTAAGCCGGATGGGATAGCTAGCATCCAGTTGATCCACCGGAAGCTCATGCTCCACCACATGGAAGGGCGCACGCGGACCGATCAGCGGATCATGCCAGAGGCGGCCATGGAGGAACATCTCGCCGGGATGCGATTCGTCATAGCAGGGCCATTGAATGCCGCCGAGTTGTTCCAGCCGTGCATAGCTCATGCCGGCATTCATCGGGCTGAGCTTACGCAGTTCATTCCAGATGCATTCTGCTTTGGGCTCACCCCAGTTATGGCCAAGACGCAGAGCAATATCGAAGATGATCTCAGTATCGTCACGCACGCCCGGCGGTGGTGGCACGGCAGCACGGACGCGCTGCACGCGGCGTTCGCTGGAAGTCACGGTGCCTTCGCTCTCACACCAGCCCGCGGCAGCGGGAAGGACCACGTCAGCCATCTCGGCAGTCTTTGTGTAGAAGATGTCCTGAACCAGCAGGAATTCCAAGCCGCCCAGCAGTTTCATGGCGCGATGGCGATCAGCTTCGGAGTCGGCAGGGTTCTCGCCAAGGCAATACAGAGTTGTAAGCTCGCCGCGCTCTATGGCATCGAGCATGCCGCTGATGTGCCAGCCGCGCTTGGGCGGGATCTTCACGCCCCAGAGCTGCTCAAATTTGCCGCGCAGCTCGTCATTTTCAACGTGCTGGAATCCGGGCAGCCGGTCAGGGATGGCGCCCATATCGCCGCCGCCCTGCACGTTGTTCTGGCCGCGCAGCGGAACCACGCCGCTGGCATATCGCCCGACGTGGCCGGTGAGCAGAGACAGATTGATCAGCGCGACGACGTTGTCCACGGCGTTGTGGTGCTCAGTGATGCCAAGAGTCCAGCAGAGCTGCGCGCGTTCCGCTTTTGCGTAAGCATGCGCTACGCGGCGGATCGCTTCGGCAGGCACTCCGGTTTCCTGCTCCGCACGCTCCAGTGTGTATTTCTTTACGTGCTCGCGATAGGCCTCAAAGCCGCTGGTGGCGTGCTCAATAAATTTTGCATTCGCCAGGCCGGCGCTGATGATCTCATTGCCCATAGCGTTGGCCAGCGAGATGTCCGTTCCCACGTCAATGCCCAGCCACGTGTCCGCCCATTGCGCCGAACTGGTGCGGCGCGGGTCTATGACGTACAGCTTTGCTCCATTGCGAATGCCTTTGAGAACGTGATGGAAGAAGATGGGGTGGGTCTCACGGGCATTCGAGCCCCAGAGCAGAATCACATCTGCGTCTTCCGCCTCACGATACGAGCTTGTTCCACCGCCTGCTCCGAAAACCGCCGCCAGACCGGCGACGCTGGGAGCGTGTCAAGTTCGGTTGCAGCTATCAATATTGTTCGTCCTCATCACGGAGCGGACGAACTTCTGCGCAATATAGTTCAGCTCATTGGTGGTCTTGGAGCAGCTGAACATGCCGAAGTTGCGCGGATCGTTTTTGGCAATGGATCTTTTGAAAGCTGCAGCGACGCGATCCAGCGCCTCATCCCATGTCGCAGGACGATGACCACCGTTTTCGCGCACCAGCGGCTGGGTTAGACGGCCTTTTTTTGTGATAGACATAAGGGCCCTACACAAATGCTACCCAAAATCGTAGCACTTTTGCCGCTAAGGATAGAGGGCGAAATGCCCTCCATCCTCAGCAATCATCAATGCTGCTGTTACTTGCTGTTGGGTGCAGCCGCGGGAGCTGTTGCCGGCGGCGGCGACTGAAAGAGTTTCTGAGCGTTCTTCCAGAGCTGTCCAACACCCCACGCCCACGGCACGCCGACCAACAGCCACGCCAAGGCGACCAGCACTTTTGGTGTTTTTCTGACTTGTTCCATCGTCTTTTCTCCTTATGAGTGGGTGCGGCTGTAATCAGGCAATTGCCGTTTCAGCGGTCTCTTGCTTGTACCAATGCTTGGAATCCACCGGACGCACACCCGCATTGGCGAGCAGGCCAACAACCAGCAGTCCGACCATTACATAAAGGACGGTGGAGTAGGAGTCAGCCAGCGGAACGCCGTGATTTTTCTCATATTCGCGGATGTAGTTCACCAGCACAGGCCCGAAAATTCCTGCTGCGGACCAGGCGGTGAGCAGGCGTCCGTGAATGGCGCCGACCTCCATGGTGCCGAACAGATCACGCAGATAGGCCGGAACGGTGGCAAAACCGCCGCCGTACATACTGACGATGATGGCGGAGACGATTACGAACATCGGCACACTGTTCAGACCGCTGGCGCCGGTGCGCGGAGCAAGGTAGTAAAGAATCCCACCCAGCACAAAGAAGATGTAATACGTGTTCTTGCGGCCGATGTAGTCAGAGACGGATGACCAGATGAAGCGTCCGCCCATGTTGAAGAGGCTGAGCAGCGCGACGAAGCCTGCGGCTGCGCCCGCCGTGACCCTGCCCTTGAACAGCTCCTGAATCATGGGCGAGGCCTGCTCCAGAATGCCGATTCCGGCGGTGACGTTCATGCACAGAACAACCCAGAGCAGCCAGAATTGCACGGTGCCGAAAGCCGTGTTGACTTCGACATTGTGGCTGGTAACCAGAGCCTTGGGCTTAGCCGGCGCAACCCAACCTTCCGGCTTCCAGCCCGTTTGCGGGACGCGAACGGTGAAGACACCGAACATCATGGCGACAAAATAGAGCGCTCCCATTACCAGGAAGGTCTTTTCTACGCCGAGATCGTGCTCCGTGCGGAAGTAGTCCATGAGGTTTCTGGCCAGCGGTGAGCCGATGAGCGCTCCGCCGCCGAAGCCCATGATCGCCATGCCTGTCGCCATGCCGGGGCGGTCAGGGAACCATTTGATCAGCGTAGAAACCGGCGAGATATATCCAATGCCAAGCCCGATTCCGCCAATTACGCCATAGCCCAGATAGATGAGCCAGAGCTGGTGGATTTGCACGCCAATAGCCGAGATGAAAAATCCGCTGGCAAAGCACACCGCGGAGGTGAACATCGCCTTGCGCGGGCCGGCGCGTTCCAGCCACTTGCCGAAGACCGCGGCGGAGAGTCCCAGAAAAACAATCGCAATGCTGAAGATCCAGCCCAGATCAGTGAACTTCCAGTCCGCGAGATTGGGACTGTCCACGCCGGGCAGGGCTTTGAGGCCGCCGCCGGAGCTTGCCACCTGGATCAGATAATTTAAAGGCTTTTTAAAAACGCTGAAAGCGTAAACCTGGCCGATGGCCAGATGGATGGAAAGAGCGGCCGGCGGAACAAGCCAGCGGCTGAATCCTGGTTGAGCAACAGAGTGACTGCGATCAAGAAAGGAGAGTGCACCCATGGCCTTTGAGGTCCTCATCTCTTTTGAAGTAGCTTGCGTTTGCTGGATTGATGCTCAGCCTGCTGAACGGCTCTAAGCGATGGCCGGCTGATCGCCAGCGCTTAGCCGGAAGACTTCCAAGCGCAAGAGGGTATCAGATCGCAATACGACATATCAATGGAAATTTCGAGTTTACCCCTTTGACCAACCTTTTTAAGGTTTAACGCATCTGAGCGAATCGGATGCGCAGCCATTCTAACATCCCGTTTCTGGTAGAATCACATCCCGATATGGGCCGTCCAAAGGGATACGCAACGGGCGATATCGCGCCTGTTACAGGGATTTACAGGGTGGTGCATAATGCCCACCGCCTACCGCATGAAGTCATGATTCGAAGGAATGATAATTTCCCCTGCTGCGCCAAATGCTGCGATGATGTCTTATTTGACCTGGTTCACGCCACGCCTGACCTGTACCAGCACGAGGGATACAGGATTTACGAATTGCCTGTGCAGGACGATGCAACAGAAGCCGAAGCGACTACGGCCTAAGCGTTTTTCGTTATAGTTCCGAGTTTTTTTCTTCGGCGGCTTCGCTGGTTGCTTGACCTTTTAGCAGATCAGATAGCCCCTCTGCGATGGCCTTTTCGCGCGCAGAACGGCTTTGTAAAATTCATTATCGAGCTGTATAACGAGAATGTCCTTCCACCGCTAACGACGCAAACGAGAGAAATTATCCCTTGCTCGTTCGCGCATGTCAGGCAGAGCTTTGGAAATTTTTAGCTAGTTAAACCGTGACCGGCTTGAGTCGAGATGTGCATGGTTCGCCGCCAGGGATGGCAGGGCGATTGGGCCATCTGAAGAGAAGAAAATCTCATCCCATAAGCCATGGGCTGGATAAAGGACCAACTTCACCGCGATTCCCGGCAATCTTTACAGAACGGGCCACAAGAACAGCAGTTCACTGATGCCGCGCGCGAGCGCTGGCGCAAACTGAGCGAGGAATTGCGCTCTGACGTAGCGGAGTTCAACTCGTATCGGTCCGGAGCAGAGTTCTCACAGGACGACGAGAACACCATGCGGATCAGGAATGGCGACTCCGGCCTGGAACTCACGCTGACCGCCGATTTCGACAACCAAAATGTGCGCTACAACTATGCGGCTTTGAACAGCCGGAGCGCAGGCGCACCTGAAGGCGGCATGCTTTCCATGCGCCAGTGCCGCGGCGGGAGAGTGGAGTTCTATTCCGCCGACGAACGACTCACCTCAGAAGAGACGCGGCAGGTGCTGCTGGAACCAATGCTGTTTCCAAAACAGTCAGCGGCGTGAAAGCGCGCGTTGTGTTGCTCGCCTTAGTCGCTTCGCTCCCGCGGCTCGCTCTCAAGTAAGCGGTTCTTACCGCGGCCCTAAAGGGCGCTCTTCCACCAAAGTGCGCGCTGTGGGATTTTGGTGGGGCTAGAAGATGCTCTTTCCCCAATGCTTTAGCGCTTTCCCAAGTCGCCGAATCCGGTAATAACCACGGCGCCGGTATCAGGAAATACCGCGCGGATCTCCAGGCTGCCGCCCATGGCCTTGATGAAACCGCTGAGCGTGCTCAGGTACATATCCGTTCGCCGTTCCAGCTTTGAAACCGCTGATTGATCGATCTCCAATATCTGAGCAAGCTGCCGCTGTGTAAGCTCCCGCGCAGCTCGCAGCTCCTCCAGCGGCATCTCCTCAATTATCTTTTGTGCCCTATTCCGCGCACGGGCCCGCGCTTCCGGGCTCATCTTGGCTTCGAGTTCAGAAAACTTTCTGGCCATTTATAATCAACCTCCTTTTTTCTTGTCAGCTTCCAGCTCGCGGAGATGCTGATCGTAGACTTTGTCTGCAAGCGGAATGTAAGTCTCATACCAGCGGTTATCGCCAGTCTTGTCTCCGCCGATGAGCAGGATGGCAACACGGCGTGGATCAAAGCAGTAGAGCACTCGATACGGCTTGCCCTCATGCTGGATTCTCAGCTCCCTCATGTGTGAGTGCTTGGAGCCTGCTATTCCTGATGAGTGCGGATAGCCGAGAGTCGCGCCTAGCTGCTCCAGCACTTTGACCGAAGCGGTCACCGATTCCTGCTCGGCTTCCGTGAGTGATTCCCACCACTGGCCAAACTCATCGGTAAATTCCACTTCCCAAGCCATGAACAGAATATGCCATATATGGCATATGCCGTCAAGGGAATAAAATTGCCGTTTTCGATGCGCTCATCATCGCATGCCTGTTCTGCGGCGCCACTGGCGAGCAGCGGTACATCCACCCCAGCCGGCGAAGCGATCCTCCACTCATCTGAGCGCTGGTTTCAGGATGACTCAGGCGGCTTTGCGATGCGATCTCTTTCTCGCCGCGCTCCGGGCCTGCCGTGAGAGCGCCTGGTGTGAAGCTGCGGAGCGTGGCTCGCGTTTCAAAGCTTTCAGCCGGCTGCGTGAGCGGGCGGCGGATGTGGCCTTCTTCTTGTGGCCCTGGCCGCGTTCATAATCGCGCTCTGCGGACTTGCGTGTGCTGGCGGAAACAGAGCCTTTCTTCGGCGGCTTCAGCTTCACTCCAGCGCGCCGCGCCTTGGAAAGCCCAATGGCGATCGCCTGCTTGGTTGATCGTGCGCCATGCTTGCCTTCACGGATGTGGTCCATCTCTTCACGTACAAACTCGCCTGCCTGCGTGCTTGGTGATTTGCCTTCGCGCTTGTCCTGCTGTGCTCGCTGCAGAGTTTCTTTTTCCGGCATTGGTCCCTCCCTGCTCAGTCTGATGCGGAGCCGTAAATTGCAGGATTGCCCGGCCTTCACTGTCAGCGATTCTTCACCGGTTTCCAGTAGTCAGGGATGGAGTCCGTTCGACAGCTCCGCCTTGCCGTCGTTATCCTTGGAGCATGGGCTTTGACTCCATTCGCCTGATCACCTTTGATTGCTACGGCACTCTGATTGACTGGGAGAGCGGCATGCTCGCAGCTTTGCGTCCGATGTTTTCCCGCAACGGCAAGCCCGTTCCCGATCAGGAGCTTCTCGAACAGTACGGCGAAGCTGAAGCCGCACTGGAAGCAGGGCCTTATCTCCAGTATCGAGAGGTGCTCTCGCAGAGCGCGCAGGCGATGGGACGGCAGTTGGCCATTCCAATCTCGCGCGATCAGGGCGCAGCGTTTGCCGATTCATTGGTTCAGTGGGAGCCCTTTCCCGATACAGTATCTGCGCTGCAGTTACTCAGCAGAAAATTCCGGCTGGGAATTATCTCGAACATAGATGATGACCTGTTCGCCGAAACGTGCAAAAAGCTCGGCGTGGAGTTCGCCTTCGTAGTCACGGCGCAGCAGGTCAAGAGCTACAAGCCTTCGCTGCGGAACTTTGAAGAAGCGCTGCGCCGCAGCAGCTTGCCCAAAGACCAGATCTTGCACGCCGGCCAGAGCCTCTACCATGACATTGCTCCGGCCAATGCGCTCGACATCCGGAACGTCTGGGTCAACCGGCCGTCGGCACGTCCCGGATCAGGCGCCGCGAAGCCTGGCGTAGCCAACCCGACGTATCAGGTCAGCAGCCTGGCGGAGTTGGCTGCGTTGGTGAGCGCGGGCAACTGATGATCACCAAACTTTAACCTGCCGGCATGCCCCTCTGGACATTGTGAGTAGCTGGATGCGGCTGAGCGGCGATTTGGGACGATGTCCTAATTCGCGCTTTTCTTTCGCCTCAAGCTGGGCTAGTATTGCCAGCAATATCTATTAATGAAATAGTAATTTGCGGCTTTGTTTCCAGGTGGGATAGCTGGGATAGATTGTGAGTTTTGTGTGGGATCAACCCTACGCCAATCTGGGATGGTTGGGCACTAATATACTTGACTCATGTTGCGGTTTAGCTCATATTGGAGCTGCCGTGACAGGGCTGCTGGTTCTATTTCTTCTAATCTGCGGAGCTGTAAACTGGGCAGTCATCAAAGGCTTTTGTTTTGGGGTTCCACCGTCCACAGAACCTCGTGGTATGAAGCGGATTATTCGTATTGATGCTGTCCCGATACGTTATCAACCCGAACAAATAAATAGCCGTGAAGCCTTGCTCAACCAAATTGGATTGAGTGGGGGACAGGTGCAATTCGCAAGTCATCCCGTCACTGCTCTTGCCACCGCTATTAGGCATGAGGATAGATTTGCTGCCAGTAGCAGCAAACATATAAGTCCGCTCAATATTGAGGTCTGGCGCTTTATTGAAGGTACAAGTAGTACGCATTTCAACATCGAAAGCGGGAGATCGGCCAAAATTGTTGAAGCCGATTGTACCAGTGATCTTGCCGGTATCATCTATGGTGGCATTGAAGGTGTTTATGCCAACCCATGGTCTTTCTTGAACGAACATTATCCGTTCACTAAGATTGAGGCTTTTTTGTCCGGTGACGGTGGCTTCTTTCGCGGCGTTAGCATTAGCGATGGCGGCATTAGCAGATCGAGCGGACTCGGTGGCGAGCCTGTTTGTAGCTTTGGCCTGATCCACGCCGCTCTGTGCAACAGCTTTGGTGGAGTCTGCTTGGGCTTTCGTGGCATCGGACTGGGCTTTCGCAGCATCGGCTTGATTCTTGGCCTGCACAGCGAGTTCGTGCGTATCGGCAGAGCCGCCTTTCATCTCGGCAAGCTGCAACTTCATAACATGCAATTGAAAGCCATAGATTACACACACAACAGCACCGACGAATATTCCAAAACCATTCATCCAAAGTTGAATTTTTTCAAAACGAAGAAATGGCTTGTTGGAACTAGCCTCTTGCTGGCCGCGCTGTTTTGTAGCGTCACCAGTCAGTTGTATTTCTTCACGCGCCGCGACGTGAGGCTTGGGAAGAGGTTGCTCTATGGTTGCTCTCTGTTGGTCATTACTATCGTTCTGGTCTATCACGGAGTGGCCTTAATTGTTGGATTGAGAGTTCCCGAATAGGAGTATTATGCAGGATATAAGCATGAAAGTACCGGACAAATACGAGCCGAAAAACGCTGATGAATTCGGCACGTTTGACCGCGCTATTGAAAAAATTCTCGCTGTCCCTGGTTCTGCCGTCCAGCAGAAAATCCAGAAGAAAAAAGCCCGCAAGAAGCGGGCTAAATCTACCAGCGGACGCGCCTCTTCCCGCGATTCTGGCGGCGAGGCTTAAATCCCTTAAAACGCTTCGGGCTTGGGTTTCTCCAGTAGCTCTCTGCCGATGAGAGATTCGTAAGTGAGCCGCTTATCGGAAATGTTGGAGAGAGCCAGTTGGAAGCGGTCGCTGTCATTCATAGGACGTTTTGCAGTAGAGCGGTTGTTGTAACGAAATACCTGCTCATCGAGGTAACGGAAAAGATGGAACGGTTCGACACTAACGTAAGTTCCTTTAAGGCCACGCTTCAAAAGACTCCAAAAGTTCTCAAGGCCATTAGTGTGAACCTGCCCATCTACGTAAGCCTCAGCATGGTCAATGATCTGATGGACGTATTGCTTATCCAGTCCCCAATAGGAATGGCAATCATCAGTAGAGAGATAGGAACCATATTCCACGTTGTCTTGCACCATAGTGTGCATGGTGGATTTCTCACGATCTGGAATCACAATGGTTCTGACTTGGCCGCCGTCACGATCTCGAAAACCGGCAACGATGGTCTTGTTTCCCCAGCCCATCTTGTCCAGTTTGCGCCGTTTGTTTTTGTGCATGAAGCGGGCCTTACCGCCGATGAAGGTTTCATCCACCTCGACGTGCCCTTGCAGTTTTGCCAGAGAGCCATTTTGCAGAGCGAGACGAATTCTGTGTCCAAGGAACCATGCGGATTTTTGCGTGACTCCGAGCGCACGGTGAATTTCGTAGCTGCTGATTCCATTCTTGTCGTTAACGATCATCCAGATTGCGCAGAGCCATTTGTCGAGGCCAATGGCGCTATCTTCCATGATCGTTCCAACCTTAATGCTGAATTGCCGCCGTTCATGGTCGTTAATGCATTGCCAGAGACGGCGCGTAGAAAGGTAATGAACTTTGTCGCTGCCGCAAGTAGGGCAGATCACTTTGTCGTCTGGCCAGCGTTTCTTAGCCAGATACGCGATGCAGTTGTCCAGATTGCTGAAATAGGTGATCGCTTCTTGCAGCGTCTTTGGTTCTTTAATCTCGCCTGTCATGAAAACAGGATACATGGTTTGTTCGCATGAGTCAAGTATATTATTACCGATGGTTGGGATAAACCGGGGAGGGGTAGGGGGATAACTCAGATATAAATGTTTGGATAGTACGCAAGAGCCGCCCAGGCGGCGAAGCGAGAGCTCTTTGACAATTTGAGAATTGCTTACTGTTTAAGCGATGGAGTAAAACTTATGGGTAATGAGACTAGCTGGTTTTTTCTTCATCCTATTTATATCTATAGCTGGACTATCCATCGCAGCGCAGACGCAGGCTCCATCTTCTATCTCTGCATTGACGCAGCGTGCTACATCAGGCGACGCCGAAGCGCAGTTCGAGCTGGCGCGCGCCTATGAGGACGGAAAAGGCCTGCCGCAGGATGATGCCAAGGCCGTGGAATGGTTTCGCCGGTCAGCAGAGCAGGGAAATGCGCAGGCGCAAAACAGCCTGGGCGTGATGTATGCGCTGGGACGCGGAGTAACTCGCGATCGAGAAGAAGCCGTTCGCTGGTATAAGAAGGCAGCAAAGCTAGGACTGCCGGAGGCAATCTATAACGTAGCTATTTCCTACTACAACGGCGAGGGGTCAGAAGAGAACATTGGGCTGGCTTGCAGCTGGATGATGGTGGCGCAGCGGAAAGGCGATGCACAGGCTACGGAAGCGTTGACGCATATTGGGCAGGAGCTGAATGGCCATTTTGATCGCTGCAAGATGGATCTGGCTGCTCTGTACGAAAAAGGAGATGAGATTCCGCAGGACCTTCCCGCGGCTGTCGCTATGTATAAGGAAGCGGCGCAGAAGAATTTTAAAGAATCACTCTTCGCAGGTCCCGCACAGTACAAGATGTGCCAGTTGTACGCGGCGGGAAAAGGCGTGCCGCAGGATTATGCCGAGGCAAAATCCTGGTGCAAAAAGACCGACACCCCTTTTGCCTTGGTGGTGCTTGCACGCATGGCGGAAAAAGGATTGGGTGGACCGAAGGACCTGCCAGAGGCAAGATCTTTGTATCGCAAGGCAGCCATGGCTGGTTTGGGGGACGGATTTATGGAATCCGCGCGTTTGCAATTGGAAAGTGGCACGCATCAGGGCGAAAAAGAGGCTTACTTCTGGTATGCAATTGCGGCGAAGCTTAAGCTTGCCGGCGCTGCTGAAAAGCTGCGCGAAGTGGTGCCCAAGCTGAGCGATCGCGAACTCGCTGAGGAATCAAAGCAGGTTAATGACTGGTTTAAGCTGCCTCAGTTCAAGCGGGTGAACGAACTGAGAAAGCATTGAGTCTTACATGCCATCATAATTCGGGCCGCCGCCGCCTTCAGGCGGGACCCATGTGATGATTTCGTAGGGATCCATGATGTCGCAGGTTTTGCAGTGCACGCAGTTGGATGGGTTCAGATGGATCGACTTGCCTTTAGGCGCTGAAGGGTCTTCTTCCATCTCATAGACGTTGGCGGGGCAGAAGTTCTGGCATGGATTGCCGAACTCCACCACACAGCGCGTGTTGCAGATGTTTGTGTCATGGATGATCAGGTGCGAAGGCTGATCTTCTTCGTGTTTGGTGCCGGAGTGGTAGAGATCGGTCAGCTTGTCGAAGGTGAGCTTGCCATCGCCCTTGGCCTTGCCCAGCAGATGCGCGCGCTTGCCGCCATCGGAGGGAAGCTGATCCAGGTGCTTCATGCGTTTGTGGCCAGGCTCAACGTGATAGAACTCATGCAGGCCGCGGCCGCCGGTGATCTGCTGGATCGCAGTGTGGAACAGGCCGGCCCACAGGCCTTTTTCAAAGCCCTGATGGAAATTGCGGACCTCCCAGAGCTCGTCTTTGATCCAGCTTGAGTCCACATTTTCTTTGTACTGTTTAAGTTTGGCTTCGCTGAAATTGTTTTCAAGCAGTCCGGCAAAAGCGGTCTCGGCTGCGAGCATGCCGCTCTTGATCGCAAGGTGAATGCCCTTGAGGCGCTGTGAGTTCAGGAAGCTGGCGGAGTCGCCAACGATCATCCAGCCATTGCCGGCGAGCGGCGGCATGGAAAACCATCCGCCATACGGAAAAGTTTTCGCGCCATAGCGGATCATCTTTCCGCCCTTGAGCAGCCTGGCGATGAATGGATGCGATTTGAAGTCCTGCAGCACGTGTTGCGGATCGATCCGCGGGTCCTGGTAGTCCAGGCTGGTCACGTAGCCAAGCGAGACGATGTTGTCTTTCGATCCGTAGATCCAGCCGCCGCCGTATTCCTGAGTTGTCAGTGGCCAGCCCATGGTATAGATAACCTGGCCTTTTTGGATTACTCCGGAGGGGATCTCCCACAGCTCTTTCACGCCGATGCCGTAGATCTGTGGATTGCGGCCTTTTTGCAGATCGTATTTGCCAACGAGTTGTTTCGTCAGCGAACCCCGCGGGCCTTCTGCAAGAACCGTGATTTTCGATTTCAGATCGTAGCCCGGCTCGAAATTTGATTTCTTCTGGTTCTGCTTATCCACGCCCTTGTCATCCGTGCGGACGCCCACCACCTGCTCGCCTTCCGTGAGCAGCTCCGCTCCGGCAAAGCCGGTAAACACGGTAATGCCGGCTTCCTCAACTTTCTGGCCCAGCCACTTTACAAAACGGTTGATGGAGATCACAAAGTTGCCGTGATCCTGCAGCGGCGGCGGTGTGATGGGCAGGCGGTGCTCGCCTTTTTCCGTGAGGAAATAAACATCCTCGTGCCCGACTTCGGCGTCGAGCGGTGCTTCGGCGCGCCAGCCCGGGAGCAACTCGTCCATGGAGCGCGGATCAAGCAGCGCGCCGGAGAGCGAGTGCTGGCCGAGTTCGCGGGCCTTCTCCAGCACATAAATATTTTCTTTGCTGAGCTGGGCATCGGAATTACGGCGATTGTGGCGGTCAATCAGCTGCGAAAGACGCAGCGCACACGCCAGTCCGGCTGGCCCGCCGCCGACGATGACGACGTCGGCCTCCATTTGCGGACGGTCAATTCCTTCAATGGGTTTGCGGAAAGTAAGCATTCAGCACTCAACACTCAGCATCAGCCCTAACACCCTAAGGTGGAACAAACGAAAACTTTGAAACACAGAGGAACGGAGGAGCGAAGGAGGTTAGAATTTGGCAATTGGATAATTTAGTAATTGGTAAGTGAGACAAATTCATGAATCCTAAATTCCAATTTCCTCCGGTTACTCCTTTCCTCCGCGTTCAAGGGTTTTTCTGTCCTAATCCATAAGGGTGTAGGGCTGAATGCTGAGTGCTGACTGCTAATTGCTAACTTCCCTTCGCTTTCTTCACTTCTTCCGTCAGCGCCGGCACGATATCGAACAAATTCCCTACCACGCCAAAGTCGGCAATTTCAAAAATGGGCGCTTCCGCGTCCTTATTAATAGCGATGATGCTGCGCGAGCCCTTCATGCCCACAATATGCTGAATTGCGCCGCTGATGCCGACCGCGAGATAGAGCTTGGGAGAAACTGTCTGGCCGGAGCTTCCGATCTGGCGATCCATGGGCAGCCAGCCGGAGTCGCAGATCGGGCGCGACGCGGCAATCTCGCCGCCCAGCGCATCGGCCAGAGCTTTAGCCAGTTCGATATTTTTCTGTTCCTTGATTCCTCGACCAACAGAAACGATGATCTCCGCTTGCGTCAGGTCAACCGCCTGCTTCGCTTCCTTGAACGGATCTTCCGGTTGGTTGCGCTGCACTCCGTCGGGAATCTGCGCGTTCACTGTTTCCACTGGAGCGGCCGATGCGCCGGCTTCGGCTTTATCACCGCGAAAAGCGCCGGACTGGAAGGTGACAAAATGCGGTGCAGGGCAGGCGAATGACACGTCAGCGGCAAACTTGCCTTGAAACATCTGGCGCGTAAACAACAGCTTGCTGCCATCTTTGCGGAAGCCAATCGAATCACTGATGAGCGTGCGTCCCAGGGCTGTTGCCAGCTGCGGCGCGAAGTCGCGCACCTGGTAGGTATGCGGCATCAGCACCAGCGTAGGCTGCTTCTGCTCGATGAACGCCTTGAGCGCCGCTACCACGCCGTCAGGCTCGTACTTCGCCAGTTTAGGCGATTCAATCGCATATACCTTGGCCAGCTTTTTGCCGGCGATCTCCTGCGCAATCCCGCTGATGCCGCTGCCAAAAACTGCAGCCTCAATCGTAGCTCCGGTTTCGGCTGCAATGGCCTGTGCGGCTGCAATGGTTTCCAGTGAGACGCGGTTCAGCTTGCCTTCACGCTGCTCAGCAATGACTAAAATTGTGTTTGCCATTTATGTGATTTGCCGTTTCTTTTTGATAAATCCCAGGACAATCAGGAACAAGGCAATCCCAACGTCGCCGAAAAAGATTCCCTGCATCAGCTTGCCGCCCGCGCGGATGTCCCAACCTACAAACATCATCCATCCCAACGCGGCAATGAGCATGATGAGTCCCACCACTATAAAAGTGGAGCCGGTTTCGTGCTCGGTTATAGGCTGATAATTTCCGCCTTCAGGGTCATAGTCAATTCGCTCCATGGGATACTCCTTGCCAGAAAAACTTGTTTACATCAGATAACGCGCACATCATTGCGCAGCTTTTCCACCAGCTTCTTGGCCACTTCAGCGGGCGGGCCTTCCAGCATCTCCGTCTTCTTGGTCTTTTGCGGGATATAGAGTTTCTCGATCTTCTGCATGTTCTCGCCGAGTGAGGACTTCACCTCATCCATTGTGACCTTGCGCAGAGGCTTGTTCTTGGCCTGCTTGATGCCGAGCAGCGTGGCGTAGCGCAGCTTGTTGATGCCGGACTGAATCGTAAGCACCGCCGGCAGCGGCATGCTCACGTGCTGGAAGAAGCCGGATTCCAGTTCGCGCTTTACCTTGATTCCGGCATCGCTCTTCTGGATCTCCATGATGATCGTCGCGTGCGGCCATCCCAGCAGTTCGGCCATGATGACGCCGGTCTGGGCATAGCCGTAGTCATCCGACTGCAGGCCGGTGAAGATCAGATCGAACTTCTCGTCTTTAATCGCGGCAACAAACGCCTTGGCCATATTGAAAGCGTCCAGGCCGACAAAGCCGTTATCTTCCAGATGAATAGCGCGATCGGCGCCCTTGGCCAGCCCCTCGCGCAGCACCTGCTGCGCCCGAGCCGGGCCGGCAGTGATCACCACTACCTCGCCGCCGTGCTTCTCTTTTTGCCGCAGCGCCTCTTCCAGGGCGTAAGCGTCCGGCTCGTTGACCTCATAAGAGACGTCCTCGCGGATCCATGTGGCGCTTTCGTTCAGTTTGAGAGGCGCGTCTTTCTGCGGGACCTGCTTCATGCAGACCAGAATCTTCATAAGTTCGAATGTTTCCTGTCCAACACTGCTTAGATGCAGCGGATGAACAGTCGTTCATCCACCCGCTGGTGAAACTTGCAAGTATAAATGAGAGCGAGAAAGAGCGCACGGTGCGGACCAGTTGAAAACTGGTCCACACCGGGTATCAGGATTTAGCGATGCGTGCGAAGAGAGGGCGTTTAAACAGGCGCTCATTACCCGACCCGCCGGCACAAAGGTTAGAAGTGGGGCCGGCTGGCATCGGAGTGTTCAGGCCTGTGTGATTCTGTGCGTTACGCGGAGCAAATAATTATTTAAAAAGGCTATCGATATCGAACGTAAGGCCTATCTGTCCTCTGGTGTCACTTTCCTTAATCAGCTCTGTTCGATTTGCCCAAGTCAGTGAAAGAGGGATTTTGATCGTATTGTTCATGGGCACGGTAACCCTTCCCTGTACCACTCCAATGTTGCCTTTAGTGCCAAGCAAAGTCGCCGCCGTCCCTGGCAAAACAATGCCGCTTCCGGGCGCAACATTGCCGGGTCCGATCTGAATTAGCGCATTGTCCCTCATCCACTGATAATATCCGGCGAAGGTTACAACGGCATTGCCCAGATTTGGAATTGCTCCAAGCCGGCGATCCAGTTTGCCCGCCACTTGCACGTCACGCATCTGCCCTGTAGTAGCTCCGGCTGGTAGCGAGTTATACCACGTCACCGCTGCGTTGACTGTGATAAGAGTTGGAGCCACTGATGGCTGGTATGAATAGATGGCGCGGATGTTGGAGGTGGTGGGTTGATTTTGTGCGTGAAGATTGGTGTATTCAACACTGAATTTGTTGCTCTGAATTTCCTGAAGAAGAGCATCACGCTCTGCGAAATAATTCTCTGAAGCACGGCGTAACGTGCCGACCTTGGAGTAAAAATCCGGGCTGGCTGCCGCCAGTCTATCGATCAGAATGTCGAGCTGTTGCGCCAGCTTTTGCTTGAACTCGGCCGGCTTGGCGGCTTGAAGTATAGGAATGGTTTCCGCCCGCCATGCGAGATAGACCGGCTGAATTTTATCGTCGCCAAATAAGGATTCGATTGCTGTTGCCAAAGCACCCGGCGTCTGGTCCCCGCGCAATGTATTGATCGTCTTCCGGAAGCTGGCAAGATACCCTGGATCTGAAGGATCGTTTTTCGTCACATCAAAACGCGCTCCCCAGGAAAGCATGCGAAATCCGTTGCCGAACAGGTCCACGGCGGTCGGAGTGGTTGAGTTTACTGGGACTGCTGTACCTGCCTTGGTGGTGTTATTCACGTTCTCAAAGGCGGTGCTGCCGGAAAATCTGCGTAACCAGCGCGATGCCGGCGTGCAGCTCGCTTGATCGATGACCGGACAATATGGAAATTGTTGCTCGCCTAACAGCATCCTGGAAACACCAAGCAGGTTAGCGCGTAAAGTAGTCGTATTCTTACTGGTGGTTTGGAGAATACTGCCATACTCCGTCCCCAATCCGATCAGGGCCGGTGCAGCTACGTTTGAGACCAGGCTCGTGATGCCGGATGGCCCTCCTGCATTTTCGACCTGCTTGTTCATGCGCAGCTTTTGGATGTCCTGCAGTAAGACCGCGAAATCCACCTGCTCGGTTTTGGCTGAAACATAATTGGCAAAATTCGTGGATTTACGTAGGGGCAATATATTCGAAATCTGGTCTGCGGTGCGGCTGCCCGGCGGCGCTGATATTACGTCGTTGAAATCGCCAGTGTCCTGCACGTAACGGTCAACGGGCTGTTTTTTCTGCGCTGCCAGACACGAGAGCGACCCGATCATAAAAGTCAGAATAAAAGCTATATGTGTTGCCATGAAAAATCCTTTCCTTGTCATGAGCGCTGCGGCTAAACGCTTTTAACGAAGAAACCTGGCGCAGGATTTTTAGGATCGAAGTGAAAGGTTGAGAGCACCTTGTCGGTTCCATCGCCGCAATCCTCTCTCAGCTGCACCAAAGCGCCCGCTTTGCTTGCTTCCACCACCACTACCAGGACATGGGTGCCGTCTTTGATCGTGAACTTGAATGGTGCTTGTGATACCCCGCTGCCCGCATAACGTAGATGGACAATTTCAGCATCTACACCTTGTGGAGCGGTCACTTTGAGTGTCACGTTTGCCCCGGATGGACCTACAAAATCCACGTCACCGGTGGGACTTAACTTGAGATTGCAACCCATGGCTCACCTCTTGTAGTTTTCAATGAGTTTAAAACGCAGATTTGCCTGAGACCCCTTCAAAGATCCTGCATTTTATCCATAGATAAAGAAAGTCAAGCCAGGTTCTTATCAATCGTATGGTTTATGGGAACTTGATCTGTCAGGCCGGCTATTCCGTTTGCTGGCTGATGTTCAGCAGCACGCCGACGCTCGCCAGCATCACGAACAATGACGATCCGCCATAAGAGATGAAGGGAAGTGGGATTCCTTTGGTCGGCAGCAGAGCCAGCACCACGCTGATGTTGAAGAAGGCCTGGATCACAATCATCGTGGTTACGCCCAGCGCAATATAACGGGCAAAGTTATCGCGAGAGCGTAAGGCCGTGCGAAAGCCGCGCCAGGCAAAGACAAAAAACAGCGCTGCAATCAGTATCGCGCCAATCAGTCCCAGCTCTTCCGCGGTCACAGCATAGATGAAGTCGGTATGCGGTTCAGGAAGATAGAAGAGCTTCTGCTTGCCTTCCATCAATCCCAGGCCGGTAATGCCGCCGGTCCCCACTGCAATCAGCGACTGATTGATGTGGAAGCCAATCCCCTGTGGGTCGCGCTCAGGATGAATAAAGACCAGAATGCGCGCCAGCCGCCAGGGCACAAAGAACAGCATGTAGCACAGCACGGGAATGATCGGCACAAGTCCATAAGCAAAGTAGCGGAGCCGCATGCCGGCGGCGTACAAGATCGCAGCCGCTACTCCCAGGCATACCAGCGCAGTTCCCAGGTCCGGCTGCTTCATAATCAGTCCGGCAAAAAGGAACACCGGAAGAACTGCCGGCAGCAGCGTGTGCCGCCAGTCATCCATGGCTTTGGCCCGCGATTCAAGAAAGAACGCTAAAAACAGGATCAGCGCCGGCTTGGCCAACTCAGAAGGCTGAAAAGACATAAAGCCCAGCTTGATCCAGCGATGCGTATTGTGCGAGCGATCAAGAAAAAAGACCGCCAGCAGCAGCAGCGTAGTGACACCCAGGAACGAAAAGATAATGGCCGGTTTCTTCCAGCGGCGATAGTCCAGGTTCATGGCGGCGGCCATGGCAGCCAGTCCGGCGATGGCCCAGCCAAGCTGGCGCAGGAAGAAGTGGTATGGCGATCCAAAGCGCTCGCCGGCCATAACCGCAGAGGCGCTGAATACCATCAGAACGCCAAGCACAACCAGAAGCAAAACCGAACCGAACATCCACTTATCAATGCCGACCCGTTTTGCCACTAGGCTCTGTCTCCTGTCGCCACTGGAATGAGTGACTGTACCAGTTCTTTGAAGACGCGGCCGCGTTGCTCGTAATTTTCAAACTGGTCAAAGCTGGCGCAGGCGGGCGCCAGCAGAACAATGTCGCCAGGCTTGGCGGCGTCAAAAGCCTGTCGTACCGCGCGATCAAGCGTGTTGGAGCGCACCAGCTCCGTGGCTCCCTGCACCTGCGACGCAATTTTGTCCGCTGCCGCGCCGATCAGATAAGTTCGCTTCACGCGTTCGCGCAGCAACGGGTTCAGTACAGTGTAGTCGCTGCCTTTGTCCTTGCCGCCAAGAATAATGTGGATATTACCGGGAAAAGATTCCAGCGCCTTCACGGTTGCATCAACGTTGGTGGCTTTGGAGTCGTTATAAAACGTCACGCCGTTGATGTTCGCCACCAGCTCCAGCCGGTGCTCCACTGCACGAAATTCTTTTACAGCCTGCTGCACTTGCTGCGGTGTGCAGCCGGCGATCATCGTCATCGTAACCGCCGCGAGCACATTTTCCAGGTTGTGATCGCCCTTGAGCTGAATGTCAGAGCGGCTGAGCACGGCCTGCTCCTGCCCATTCTGCCGAAAGACAATCTGGTCGCCGCTCAAAAATGTGCCATTTTCCACACGCTGCTTGCGGCTGAACCAGAGCAGTGAGCTTTTGACCTTTTCTTTCAGGCCGACACATACAGGATCATCTGCATTCAATATGGCAAAATCGCCGGTCTGCTGGTTTTCAAAAATTCTTAATTTGGCAGCAACATAGGCATCAAAGGTGTGGTGGCGGTCCAAATGGTCCGGCGTGATGTTCAGGATTGCGGCAATCCATGGCCGGAAATGATGAATGCTCTCAAGTTGGAAGCTGGAAATTTCGAGCACAACGAAGCTATCAGGCGTGGATTTCTCCGCCAGCGAGATCACCGGCGTCCCGATGTTGCCGCCCACCAGCGTCTTCTTTCCGCTTTTCGCCAGAATCTCCCCAACAAGGGTCGTTGTCGTGGTTTTGCCATTCGAACCGGTAATCGCCAGCACCTTGCCCTGCAGGAACCGATACGCCAGCTCGACCTCGCCGATCACCGGGATTCCCATTGAGCGCGCATGCTGAAGCTGCGGCTGGTCAGAGGGAACACCAGGGCTTACCACGATCAGGTCCTGATCGCGGAAGGTGCGTTCGCCGTGCTGCCCGCTTTCAATGGAGATGCCGCGGTCAAGGAGTGACGGGATATCGCGCTGCAACTGCGCCTCACTTTTGGAGTCGGACACAATCACCTTGGCTCCGTGGTCCTGCAAGAAAATAGCCGAGGCCGCGCCAGAGCGCCCCAATCCGACGACCAAAACTCGTTTGTTCTTCAACTCCATCTGATTTCTCATTGTGCCACGAATCTGATTTTGCGCAAGCTGAAGCGACTGAGGAAATCGCCAGAGCAACTCTGCAGTAATACGGCCTAGCGCAGCTTCAGCGTCGTCAAGGCAAAGAGGGCAAAAATAAGCGAAGCAATCCAGAAGCGCGCAATCACCTTCGATTCTGACCAGCCCACCAGCTCAAAATGGTGGTGCAGCGGCGCCATTTTGAACACTCGCTTCTTGCGCAGCTTATAGGAGACCACCTGGATGATGACCGAGAGCGCCTCCAGAACAAAGATGCCGCCAATGAACGGCAGCAACAGCTCTTGCTTGATAATCACAGCCACGGTGCCGATGGCTCCGCCCAGCGCCAGTGAACCTACGTCGCCCATAAAGATTTCTGCCGGATGAGCGTTGTACCAGAGAAAACCCAGGCTCGCGCCAACCATTGCTCCGCAGAAGATGGTGAGCTCAGCCACCTGCGGCATGATCTGCAGCTCCAGATACTCTGACAATTTGGCATGTCCGCTCACGTAAGTAAGGACTGTGAGCGCTCCGGCAGCAATCACCGTACAGCCGATCGCCAGGCCATCGAGGCCGTCAGTGAGGTTCACCGCATTGCTGGAGCCGACCAGCACCAGCATCACAAAAAGCACAAACGGTATAAAGGCCAGCCACCAGAAATGCGGATAATGCCGCAGCCCTTCAATCACAAGGTCCGGGCGGAACTGCTTCATGAACGGCACCATCAGGTGCGTGGAATATTGCCGCGTTGCCGTCAGCGTCACCAGCGCCACGCCCACCAGCCCCGCTGCCAAAAACTGCAGAACGAGCTTCATGCGTCCGGTCAGCCCGAGATTGCGCTTGCGGACAACCTTAATATAGTCGTCGGCAAAGCCAATCGCCCCGAAGGTCACGGTGGCAAAAACAGCCAGCCAGATATAAACATTGGAGAGATCAGCCCACAGCAACGTAGGAACAATCACCGCAATGGTGATCAGTACGCCTCCCATGGTCGGCGTACCGGCCTTTTTCTGATGGGCCTGTGGACCTTCTTCCCGGATGTATTGCCCGATCTGGAATTCGCGCAGCTGGCGGATGATCGCCGGGCCGATGATCAGCCCCATGAAGAGCGCAGTAAGGCTGGCGAAGGCTGTCCGGAAGGTTACATAACGAAAAATGCGGAATGGAGGAAAGTGCTGGAATAAACGTTGATAAAGAAGCCAGTAGAGCAATATTCCTCCGAGATTAGGTTGTTTCTAATAATAAATATTAAGGGCTAAATACTGTGTCCAGGTATCTTTTCCTGCAACATTTCCAGTGCCCGTTCCAGCTTTACGCCGCGAGAAGCCTTGAGCAGCACCGCATCGCCAGGCCGCAGATTGCGGGAGAGCCATTCACCGGCCTGCTGGGGCGTTTCCACAAACTGGGCTTGCGTTCCCGCGCCGCAGGCGCCTTCTGCCAGTGCCTTGGCCAGGCCACGCACCCCGATCACCACGTCAATTCTCTTCTCGGCAGCATGAAGGCCGCACTGGCGATGCAATGCCTCAGCCGTGGGGCCAAGTTCCAGCATTTCTCCCGCAACCAATATGCGGCGCTCGGCCTTCATACTGGCCAGAGTGTCGATCATCGCCTCCAGCGCCCGCGGGTTGGAGTTATAGGAGTCATTAATAAGGGTAGCGCCGGCGATCTCCAGCACCTGGCCGCGTTTCTCCGGCGGACGAATACTGGATAGCGCCAATGCCGCTTGCGATGGCGTAACGCCACGTTCTATGGCTGCCGCAGCCGCGCCCAGAGCGTTATAGATGTTGTGCTCGCCCACAAGTGGAAACGTTACGGCCTCACGCACGCTGCCGGCAACAAGCTCAAACGTGGACCCTTCAGCCCCGTTCAGCTTGATCTTCTGCGCGCTCACGTCAGCGGCCCGCTTGATCCCGAACGTCACCACCTTGCCTTTGAAGTCACGGCCGAATTGGCAGACGTAATCATCATCGGCATTCAGAACCGCTACTCCGCCCGGGTGCAGGGTCTCAATGATCTCGTACTTCGCCCGCGCAATCTCCTTGAGCGAATCAAAAAATTCCAGGTGCACCGGCGCGACCACAGTTACAACCGCCAGATCATGGTGTGCCAGCGTGCCCAGCGCGCGGATCTCGCCGGCGTGGTTCATGCCCATCTCGACCACAGCAAGATCGTGCTCAGATTCCAGCTTGAGCAACTGCAGCGGCATTCCGATATGGTTATTCAGATTGCCCGAACTTTTCATCACGCGGAAACGCGTAGAAAGAATGTGGGCCAGAACTTCCTTGGTCGTGGTTTTGCCGGCTGAGCCCGTCACCGCCAGAAGCGGCTTGCCCCAGAGCCTGCGCGCCGCCGCGCCCAATGACTGCAACGCTTTCAGCGGATCATCCACCCGCAACAGGCGCTGCGGAGCAGCTGCGACCTTCTTTTCCGCCTGGACAATCGCGGCCACCGCGCCTTTGTCGAGCGCCGCCTGGACGTAGTCGTGGCCGTCAAAGCGCTCGCCTGCAATTGCAATGAAAAGGTCGCCAGAATTGATTGTGCGCGAATCAATGGAGTAGCCCATGGCAACCAGTTCATGGTCGAACTCGCCCTTGGCGCCGGTAAACTCAGCCACCCGCCACAGCGGAAGCTTCATCGCGCTCCTCCCTGCCTAGCGTAACCCATCTGTTGTAACGCTTCTCGCGCTACAAGTACATCATCGAAAGGGAAGACACCTTCGCGCATGATTTGAACTTTCTCATGCCCCTTGCCGGCAATCAGCACCATATCACTCGCGCGGGCTTCATGCAGCGCCAGATGGATGGCCTTTTTGCGGTCCGGTTCAACTGCAAAATGAGTATTGGTCTTCTTGAGTCCCGGTAAAGCATCCTGGATGATCTGCTGTGGATCCTCGCTGCGTGGATTGTCAGAAGTCAGGACCACAAAATCGCTGCCCTGGCCGGCGGCTTCAGCCATGAGCGGGCGCTTGGTGCGATCACGATCGCCGCCGCAGCCGAAGACGGTAATCACACGCCCGGCGCTCTGGCCGCGGCGGACAAATTCACGGGCAATGGCGGTCAGGTTTCGCAGAGCATCATCAGTGTGGGCGTAATCAACCACAACCGTGAATGGCTGGCCGCAATCAACTTTTTCAAAGCGGCCGGGAACCTGCTTGAAGTGGCAAATGGCATCAGCAATTTGCTCAAGTGAACATCCAGAGGCGTGCGTGGCGGCAGCCGCTGCAAGCAGGTTGTAAACGTTGATGTTGCCGAGCAGAGAACTCTGAATCTTTATGCGGCGTTCAAGAGTGACCAGCTCAAAAGCCGTGCCATCTGGACGCAAATCAATGTTGGCCGCGCGAAAATCACCTGCTTGAATTCCATACAGAACCGTCTCCTCGCTGCGGGTGCTCCTGATCTGTGCCAGCGCCTTGCCATATTCGTCATCTGCATTGATCACCGCCACACGCGGCGGTTTGCTTCCACAGCCGCGAAACAGCATGCTCTTGGCCGCGAAATAGCTTTCCATATCTTTGTGATAATCAAGGTGGTCGCGCGTTAGGTTGGTAAATACTGCTACGTCATAGGGAATGCCCCAGACCCGCTCCTGCGCCAGCGCATGGGAAGAGACTTCCATCACAGCGTGCGTTGCGCCGCCTTCACGAGCTTGCGCGAAGATCTGATTCAACTCCAGCGCTTCCGGCGTTGTGTGCGGCGAGGGCAGAACCTTGGACGCTGCTGGCTGTCCGGCCTCCACTGCACCGCGGGCCGGCACATGATACTCAATCGTCCCAATCAGGGCTGAAGGCTTTGCGCAGTAGCGCAGGATGGATTCACAAAGGAACGTTGTCGTCGTCTTCCCGTTGGTGCCGGTCACGCCAATAATCTTGAGCTTCTCCGCTGGGTGACCATAAAAATTAGCGCTCATCTGCGCCAGCGCGCGCCTGCCGTGTGAAATGACTGCCCAGGGAATATTGGAACGCGGCTGCTCCGAATCTGAATCCGTCACCACGGCAACAGCACCTTGCTTAAGCGCAGCGTCAATGTAGCGATTGCCATCACTGCTCTCGCCCCGCATGGCAACAAAGACCCAGCCCGGCTGAACGCGGCGGGAGTTGTAATCAAGGCCTGAAATTTGCGGATCGCCACCGCTGTGCGAAGCCCCGGCACCTCGCAGCAGTTCAGAGAAGTTCATTGGTCTTCATTATAACTGTGGCATTCAGCCATGCGATTGGTTTGAACGTCCACTCGGAGCGCAGAAAGAAAAAGATTTCTTGAGAGTGCCACTTGCTTACGGCTGAGTGCTCACCGTCGATTGCTGCGTGCTTTCTCCGTGCCACTGCTGCATGGAGCGTACGTTCACCTCGTTGCGCTGGAGCGCGGAGATCCCTTCAGCCGCTGCCCAGGCAGCAGCCATGGTTGTGATGGTGGGAATGCGCGCTGTTACGGCGGCGCGGCGAATGGCCTTCTCGTCAAACCACGGCTCGGCGCCGTGCGGGGTGTTCAACACCAGTTGCACGCGGTCGCCCTTGATCAAATCCACCACGTTTGGCCGGCCCTCTTTGACCTTATAGACGCGCTCCACGTTCAAGCCGGCCTTTTCCAGGCGATCAGCCGTGCCGTGCGTAGCCACAATGCTAAAGCCAAGTTCAACAAAGCGCCGCGCCAGTTCGATTGACTCCTGTTTGTATCGATCAATCACGCTGATGAAGACAGTGCCGCGCGTGGGAAGCGCCTGGCCAGCCGAAAGCTGTGCTTTGGCAAAGGCCTCGCCAAAGGTATCGGCCGAACCCATCACTTCGCCCGTGGATTTCATCTCCGGGCCAAGCACCGTGTCCACGCCGGGGAATTTGTTCCACGGAAAGACCGGCGATTTCACAAAGTAACCCGCACCGGTTGCAAGATCAGCGTGTTGTTCCACGTTCTCCGGCAGGAACTCACGCAGCTTGCGTCCCGTCATCAGGCGCGCGGCGATTTTGGCCAGCGGCACGCCTGTCGCTTTCGAAACGTACGGAACCGTGCGCGAGGCACGTGGATTGACCTCAATTACAAAAACTTTTTCGTTCTGAATAGCGAACTGGATATTCATCAGCCCGACCACCTTCAACGCTCGCGCCAGCTTGAAGGTATATTCGCGGATGGTGCTCAGCACACGCTCAGAAAGGTTCACTGCAGGTAGCACGCAGGATGAGTCACCGGAATGAATTCCCGCCTCTTCAATGTGCTGCATGATCCCGCCGATCACGACGTCCTCGCCGTCGGAAAGCGCGTCCACATCTACCTCAATCGCGTCTTCCAGGAAATGGTCCACCAGCACAGGACGCTGTTGGGAATACTCGACAGCCTCTTTCATGTAACGGATCACGCTCTCGTCGTCATAGGCAATCACCATCGCGCGCCCGCCGAGAACATAGGAGGGCCGCACCAGCACAGGATATCCGGCTTTGCGAGCGCCCGCCACAGCTTCATCTACGCTGGTGGCAATGGCTCCCGGAGGTTGCGGGATATCGAGCTCCTCCAGCAGCTTGCCAAAGCGCTTGCGGTCTTCCGCCAAGTCGATTGATTCAGGCGAAGTCCCAATAATGGTTACGCCTGCACCCCTGAGCGGCAGCGCCAGGTTGAGCGGCGTCTGCCCGCCATACTGCACAATCACTCCCACCGGAGCGCCGCCCTGCGTCTCGTGCTGATAGACAGCCAGCACATCTTCAAACGTCAGCGGCTCAAAATAGAGGCGGTCACTGGTGTCGTAGTCAGTGGAGACCGTCTCCGGGTTGCAGTTGACCATGATGGTCTCGTAACCGTCGTCGCGCAGCGCGAACGCGGCGTGGCAGCAGCAATAATCAAACTCAATGCCTTGCCCGATTCGGTTCGGCCCGCTGCCCAGAATGATGATCTTCTTTCTTGCTGTGGGCGGAGCCTCGTCTTCTTCTTCGTAAGTTGAATAAAGGTAGGGCGTGTAGCTCTCAAATTCCGCGGCGCATGTATCCACCAGCTTATATACAGGGCGTAGCTTCCATTCTTCGCGCATGCGGCGCACGGTCTGCACGCCGGTCTTGGTTTCCAGCGCCAGCCGCTCATCAGAAATGCCGGCGCGTTTGGCCCTGCGCAGCAGCTCCAGGCTCAGGGTGTCTGCAGAATGCTGTGCAATCTCCGCCTCAATCGCCGCGATCTCCCTGAGCTGATAGAGGAACCAGGGATCGATGCTGGTCATCTTGTGCAGCTCTTTCACCGTCATGCCCTGGTGCAGCGCGTAGCGAACATACGTCAGGCGCTCCGGATGCGGTGTGACCAGCCGCTGCGTCAGGATGCGTGGCTCAATCCGCTCCGCCCCGACCTTCTTCCCGGTCTCCAGCGAGCGGATGCCCTTCATCAGCGCTTCTTTGAAGGTGCGGCCAATCGCCATGGCCTCTCCGACCGACTTCATCTGCGGCCCCAGCGCTTCATCAGCGCCGGGGAATTTTTCAAATTGCCATTTGGGGATTTTTACGACCACATAATCGATGGTCGGCTCAAAACAGGCCGGAGTCTTCTTGGTGATGTCGTTGGGAATCTCATCCAGCGTGTAGCCCACGGCCAGCTTGGCCGCGATCTTGGCGATTGGAAACCCGGTCGCCTTTGAGGCCAGCGCCGACGAGCGCGAGACGCGCGGGTTCATCTCAATCACCACCATGCGCCCGTTGGCGGGATTCACGGCGTACTGAATATTCGAGCCGCCGGTCTCAACGCCGATCTCGCGGATTACTTTGATTGAGGCGTCGCGCATGTGCTGGTATTCGCGATCAGTCAACGTCTGCGCCGGGGCCACAGTGATCGAGTCGCCCGTGTGCACGCCCATGGGATCGAAGTTCTCAATCGAGCAGACAATGATCACGTTGTCCCTGAGGTCGCGCATCACCTCAAGCTCATATTCTTTCCATCCCAGAACAGATTCTTCGATCAACACTTCATGCACCGGCGAGAGATCAAGGCCGCGGGCAAGGATCTCCAGCAGCTCTTCGCGGTTATAGGCAATGCCGCCGCCACTTCCGCCCAGCGTGAATGAGGGCCGGATAATCAGCGGAAAGCCGATCTTGCCGGAAAAATCCAAACCGTCTTTGAGGTTATTGACCAGCGCCGACTTGGGCACGTCGAGCCCGATGCGTGTCATGGCGTCTTTGAAGAGCAGCCGGTCTTCAGCCATCTTGATGGCCCTGAGCTGCGCCCCGATCAGCTCGACGTTGTATTTCTCAAGAACGCCTGCGTCTGAAAGTTCAACGGCCAGGTTTAATGCTGTCTGCCCGCCCACGGTCGGTAGCAACGCAAACTTGCCTTGCCTGCTCTTCTGCGCCAGCGGAGAGTGCTCATCGGTGTCCTCGGCCGTCATCATCTCGGCTTCGCGCCGGATGATCTCTTCCAGATATGTCCTGGTCAGCGGCTCAATGTAAGTGCGGTCCGCCGTCTCGGGGTCGGTCATGATGGTGGCCGGGTTGGAGTTCGCCAGCACCACTTCATAGCCTTCCTGCTTAAGCGCCTTGCAGGCCTGCGTGCCGGAATAATCGAACTCAGCCGACTGGCCAATCACGATCGGCCCGGAGCCGATGATCAGGATCTTCGAGATGTCATTGCGGCGCGGCATCTATTTCTTCCACTCCTCCATCAACCCCATGAAATCCTTGAACAGATAATGCGAATCATGCGGCCCGGGCGAAGCCTCGGGGTGATACTGCACGGTGAACAGCGGAAGCGAGCGGTGCCGCAGTCCCTCCAGCGTGTTGTCGTTCAGATCAATGTGGGTCTTGATGATCTCTGATTCCTTCAGCGAATCCGGATCGACAGCGAAGTTGTGGTTATGCGCTGTGATCTCAATCTTGCCGGTTTCCAGTTGCTTTATCGGATGATTGCCGCCGTGGTGCCCGAACTTGAGCTTGTACGTCCTGCCACCCAGCGCCAGGCCAACCAGCTGATGGCCCAGGCAAATTCCAAAGATCGGCGTCTTGCCCATCAATCGCCGGATATTTCCCGCTGCGTAAGTACAGGGCTCGGGATCGCCCGGCCCATTTGATAGAAACACGCCGTCGGGCTGCAGCGCCATCACATCTTCCGCGCTGGTCATGGCCGGGACCACCGTCACGCAGCAGCCCTGGTCCACCAGCATGCGCAGGATGTTCTGCTTGATGCCAAAGTCATAAGCCACCACATGCTTGCTGGGCGTCTGGTCTTTCACGCCCACAATCTCGGTTGGCTCATGCGAGCGTGTCCCGGTCTGCCACTGGTAACGCTGCTTGGTCGTAACGACTTTCGCCAGGTCGGTGCCGTCCATCTTGGGAATGGAGCGGGCCTTCATCACCAGCTTCTCCGGATCGCTTTCGATCGACGAGATCACGCCGCGCATTACGCCGTGCGTGCGCAGATGGCGCACCAGCGCGCGCGTGTCGATATCGGAGATGACCGGAATCTTGAACTTTTCCAGGTACTCGTCAGTTACCTGCTGCGAGCGCCAGTTGGAGCTGATGGGCGAAAACTCGCGCACCGCCAGGCCCTCGATATAAGGATGCGTGGCCTCATTGTCTTCAGGATTGGTGCCGTAATTGCCGATCTGCGGATTGGTCAGGACAACGATCTGCCCTGCATAAGAAGGATCGGTGAAAATTTCCTGATAGCCAGTGATGGAGGTGTTAAAAACAACCTCCCCGTAGCATTCGCCTTTAGCGCCGTGACCTTTGCCGCTGAAGATGCGTCCATCTTCCAGCGCAAGAATTGCCTGCATCGCAACTCCGGAGAGTGGATTTTATAAATTTTATCATCTCCGGTCATGTGAGAGAAGGTGAGCTGCTGTGGATAAGAGGGTAAAAACAAATGATTTTTGCCTCTGCCGCGTGCTACTTCCTCTATCCTCCTGCCGCGGCCATTCCGAGACCGAACTTGATTTCAGATAGGAGCTTTCAAACTGATCGGTGAGGCCGAGGAATCGGCTCCGCTGCTCTTTCGGTTCTCGATTTTTGTGCTCCCTAAACTGGGCGGAGCAGATCCATCACCGTTCGCACCGACAGCACTGAAAGTCCTGCATGTTGTCCTGCTCCGGTTCGGGATGGCGCATCGCGAAGAGAGACACCTGAAATTAGCAACGTTCTCGATGACGGAATCGAATAAAATCAACTCTCATGCCTGATCCCACCACCAACCCCTCCGTGATCGAAAAGAACGGGGCCAGCTCCGGCCCGCAGGTGAACGTCTTTGCCGTGCACGGCGTTGATCCTGAGGTCCAGGCCTATGCCATGGCCAAGTATTCGCGCTCGGCGCTTTCGATGAAGGAATCGCTCAAGGAGATCAGCGAGCAGAAGGCCGAGCAGTTTCTCAATACTTTTTACTTTCAATATGGCCATCGCTCTATCGCTGACCTGGCGCACTTGGCATTTGCGATTGAGAAGCTCTCAATACTGGCGGCTATCGTGTTGGTTGATGAGCAGCGCTGGGACGGCCAGGAGCGCTCCACGCGCTACCAGAACTTCAAGAAGAGCGGCTACTTCATTCCCGATTTTGGTGGCGACGAGGCGCTGAAGGCGCAGTACTGCTCGACGATTGATTTTCTGTTCGCAGAATACGACGCCTTCACCCAGGAGATGCTGCGGTACTACACCGCGCAGGTCCCGCGCCCAGCCGAAATGGCGGAAGACCAGTACACGCGCACGCTGCGCGCTCGGGCTTTTGATAACTCGCGCTATCTGCTGCCGCTGGCCACCAATACCTCACTCGGCCAGATTGTGAACGCGCGCACCCTGGAGACGCAAATCTCCCGCCTGCTCTCCAGCCCGTACGACGAAGTGCGCCATCTGGGCGCTCTGCTCAAAGATGCTGCTCGTGACGCCGCATACAACGTGCAGGCTGAATCATTGCGTGGGCTGGTAGAAGAAATTCGCGCAGTAAATCCTGAGTTGGGAGAGAAAGCGGCACAGCAGCTTCTCCGTCCCACACGCGTCGCGTCCACGCTGGTGAAGTACGCCAATCCCAGTAACTATGAGATCCAGACGCGCAAAGAACTTCAGCATGCCGTTGCCGAACTGATGCAAGGCGTGCCTCTGGAGCCCGTGCCTCTGGTTGATCTGGTGGAGAACGGCCCGCTCGAAGTTGAGATGGCTGCCACGCTGCTCTATTCCGCGGGGCATCATTCTTATCGCCAGATCAAGGACAGGGTTCAGGCGCTCACGGCGGCGCAGCGCAGTGAGATCATCGACCTGGGGCTTCGCCATCGTGGCCCGCATGACGAGCTGCTACGCAGCTTCCATGCCGGCCAGCAATTCAAGTTCGATATCCTCATGGATATTGGCGGCTTCCGTGACATGCACCGCCACCGCCGCTGCACGCAGATTGAGCAGGGCTTTACGCGGCACCTCGGTTATGACACGCCGCCGGACTTGAAGGCCGCAAGCCTGGAGTCGCGCTACAAGACCGCCATGCAGAAAGTTGTTCATATGTGTGAAAAGCTTGGATCGGCGGGCCCACACGCCAACTTGTATCTGCTGCCCATGGCCTTCCGCAAGCGCACGCTGTTCAAAATGGATTTTGCTGAAGCGCTGTACATCGCCGAGCTGCGCAGCGGCGCTGCCGGGCATTTTTCCTACCGTAATGTCGCTTATGCCATATACGAAGAAGTGGCGAAGAAACATCCTGCGCTGGCCCGCTACTTCCGCGTAACGGACATTAAGGAACCTGTGGACCTGCTCAAGCGCTAATTACTGCCCGCAATAGTTCCTGAACTAGGGGCCCTTCCCGTCCCTCGCCATCTCAGGCGATTCACGAATGAGTATGTAAATTTCCTCTAAAGAGGAGAACTGTAGAACCTCTATTTACAGATGTTTTGGCGCAAATGACTAAAGATTTGCAAAGTCCGGATGAAACTTCTTTTATATGGCAGGCTTTCCGCTGTAAAATTCGTCTTACAGCTAGTTGCAAAAACGTGCTCACATCCCCCTCCGGCAAGGTTAGTCATCCCGCCGGGAGCCGTAGCCCATTGCCACTTGGAGAATGTTTCGTTTGCTCGAATCGATGCAAAAGATCGCCATTTTGTATGACGCCAGCCAGGCGATTCTCTCCACGTTCGATTTGGATGAGGTGCTCAACCGCATCCTCACCATTATCCGCGATTTTTTCCAGCTTCAGAACGGCGCTGTTTTATTGCTCGACAAAAACAAGCAGGAACTCCAGGTCCGTGCGCACCTGGGCCGAAGCAATCTCGATATTGGATACCGTATCCCAAAAGGTGTGGGACTCACCTGGGCTTCCATCGCCATCAAGCGGCCGGTTTATGCGCCAGACGTTAGTAAGGATCCACGTTATTTAGCGAAGGTTCTGGAAACCAAATCTGAAGTTGCCATTCCGCTGTTGGTTCGCGACGAGGTAGTTGGCGTGCTGGATTTCCAGAGCCACCAGCTCGATTACTTCAATGCCGAAATGATTGACCTGCTCACGCTCTTTTCCACGCAGGCTTCCTTGGCGCTGGAGAATGCGCGGCTCTACTCAATGGAGCGCCGCCGCGCGGAGCAGCTAGAGGCCATCAACGCCGTTGCCAAGAAAACTACACGCGTGCTCGATCTCGATGAATTGCTCACCGTGGTCTGCCGCCTGCTGCTTGACTGGTTCCACATTGACCACGTTGCTGTCTTGCTGGCGGAAGGCGATACTCTCCGCATCCGCGCCCATGAGGGCAGGCTCACTCCCAATTTGAGCATGGGATACATTCTTACGCCCGGCGCAGGCCTGGGTGCACGGTCACTGAGTACAGGGAAGAGCGTTATCGAAAACGACGTGAAGAATGTAGAGGGCTACATTGCCGGCTTTGCTGAGACGCAGTCAGAAATGTGCGTGCCGCTGATTATTTTCGGTGAAAAGCTCGGTGTGCTGGCGCTGGAGAGCGCCCGGAAAGACGCCTTTGATCCGGAAGATATCCGGCCTCTGGAATCCGTTGCCGACATCTGTGCAGCTGCCATTCAGAACGCACATAACTTTGACCGCATGAAGCAGTTGGCTTACGTGGATGGCCTTACCGGCATCCATAACCGCCGCTACTTCGAGATGCGCATTGTGGAAGAGTTGGAGCGCGCCCAGCGCTTCCAGGGCCGCATGTCACTGATCATGATCGATATTGATCATTTCAAGAAGATGAATGACGAATTCGGCCATTTGCTGGGCGATGAAATGCTTCGCACCGTCTCTTCGATCCTGAAGCAGCAGCTACGCAAAATGGACATGGTGTGCCGCTATGGCGGTGATGAATTTGCCATTGTTGTGCCGGAGACAAGCGGTGAGAGCGCCATGAAGGTGGCGGAAAAACTGCGCCGCCAGGTAGAAACACATCTTTTCCCGGGCGTTCCGCGCCCCGTAAGCATCAGTTGCGGCGTGGCTGATTATCCAACGCACGGCATTACGCGCGACGAAGTGGTTGCCGCAGCCGATGCGGCGTTGTATCTTGCCAAGCAGGCAGGGCGAAACAAAGTGGCTTCAGCCGGCATGAAGAAAGAAGTCTCTGCTTCAAGTTAAGCAAATCCATAAGATTCTATGAGCAACCCCTCACTTGCGGGTATCCCGGGGAAAGTCACAGCAAGGATTGCTACTGTCCATATTGATCCGGCCTGCAATACTTTTCTGGGCGATTGCTTCCGCCAATTTGGAATCAGCGTGGTTCCGGTGCAAGGTGATCCTGTGGCTGTCTTTCAGCGGCAGAAGTTTGAGGCTTGCGTGGTCCGTCTCTATGATCCCGAGGCCGACAAGATCCTGAAAGCTGCGCGGGGCTCCGCTTCCAACCGGCGCATGGTGATCTATGGAATTGCCAGAAATACCCAGGAAGCGCTTCGCTACGCGAACTACGGAATCAACGCCGTTCTTGACGAGCCTTTGGACCGCCAGAGTGTGCTCAAGATCGTCCGTGCAACGCACCTGCTGGTGATCCATGAACTGCGGCGCTATGTGCGTATCCCCGTGATAACTCAGGCGGAAATAGATAGCGGATCCCAGGCCAACACGCCCGTGACTACGGTTGAGATCAGCTCCGGCGGCATGTCCGTGCGGTCAGACACTCCTCTGCCGAAGTCAGACGTATTTCGGCTGCTGCTGAATCTTCCCGGCCTGGAGAAGCTGAGCGTGCGCGCTTCAGTCTGCTGGCACAGAGAGAACGAGAAAGTTTATGGCCTGCGCTTTGATGCCACAGATGACCGCCGCCTGAGAGTCCGAAGCTGGATCGACCAATATCTGGAAATCGTGTAACCTTAGAGCGCTCCCACGTAACTTATCTGAAGCAGGACTCTGCCTGAATGCAAACCATTGAACTCAACAGCATACGCAAATCATACGACCAGTTTGTGGCCGTAAATGACCTCTCTTTCAGTATTGAGCAAGGCAGCGTCTTCGGGCTGCTTGGGCCGAATGGTGCAGGGAAGACAAGCACCATCCGCATGATGATCGGCATCACCGTGCCTGACTCCGGCTCCATCAATCTTTTTGGCCAGCCCTTTCAACGCAAGAGCCTGAATCGAGTCGGCTACCTTCCGGAAGAGCGCGGCCTTTACAAAAAGATGAAGATCATTGACCAGCTCATCTTCCTGGGACAACTGCATGGCCTGTCAGGGACAGCGGCTCGGCAGAAGGCGGTTGAATGGTGCAAGCGGTTGGAAATCGATGCCTGGATTGAGAAAAAAGTGGAAGAGCTGTCAAAAGGCATGCAGCAGAAGATTCAGTTTATCGCTGCGTTGCTGCACGACCCAGACTTCATCATTATGGATGAGCCCTTCTTTGGCCTCGATCCGGTAAATGCCACGCTGCTGAAAGATGTTCTCCTCGACCTCAAGAAGCAAGGCAAGACAATCCTGTTCTCCACTCATCGCATGGACCAGGTGGAAAAGCTCTGTGACGGCATCTGTCTCATCAACAAGGGCACGGCCGTCCTGCAGGGAGATCTCAAGAGCATCAAGGCGCGCTACGGCAAGAACAACGTGCAGATTGAATACGAGGGCAATGGCGATTTTCTGGATAAAAATCCGCTGGTGAGCGCCTATAACAATTACGGCAATTACGTGGAAGTGAGGCTCGCGCCCGGTGCCGACGCGCAGCAGCTGCTGCGAATGGTAGCTGATCGGTCGCGGGTAAATAAGTTTGAGCTGATGGAACCATCGCTGGAAGAAATCTTCATTAATACAGTGGGCAAAACCAATGCATAACATCTTTCTTATCGCCAAGCGTGAATACCTGGAGCGCGTGCGCTCGCGCGCTTTCGTGATCATGACGTTTTTTATCCCGGCGTTGATGTTTGGCGTTACCGTACTGCCCACCATGCTGATGACGCGCGGCACAAATGAGGCCAAGCGCATGGTCGTGGTCGCGTCCGATCGCGACACGGCGGAGATGATCCGCAGCAGGATCGAGCAGCAGCAGGAGCAGCCGGCGAACAAGCCGGAGAATTCGGCAGCTGCAAAACGCGGCCTGCCTCCAACGCACTACACGGTAGAGATCAGTACGGCCACCACGCCAGAGGAGCGGGCTTCGCTTACAGACAAGGTCAATCGAAAGGAACTGGATGGTTTTCTATGGGCAACACCGGACGCCATCGCCGCCAGGAAGCTCGAGTTTGTCACGCATGATACCTCCAGCTTCATTGAAAATGGCATTCTCGGCCAAACCGTAAGTGACGCCCTGCGCCGCCACGCGCTCAAAACCAAGGGCTTGAAGGAAGACGATATCGAGGCGGCCCTTCAGCCGGTTGATGTTGAGCCTGTAAGCCCGTTGGGTAAAAACGCTCCCAATCCGCAGACGATGTTTGTGGCTACGCTCGGCATTGTCATGGTCATGTATATGACGGTCCTGCTTTATGGGATTAACGTGATGCGCTCGATTCTGGAAGAGAAAACCTCCCGCATCATGGAAGTCATGCTCTCCACAGCCAGCGCCAAAGAAATGATGGCGGGAAAAATTCTTGGCGTGGGAGCGGTAGGTCTTACGCAGGTTGGTATTTGGGCTGCGGCGCTGGCCGGTTTCTCTGGTTATGCTGTAGCTACGTCCGGCGTTCTCAAACAGGTCAAGGCAGCCATGAATCCCGCGCTGCTGGTTTACTTTGTAGTCTTCTTCCTGCTTGGGTACGTTTTGTACAGCACGCTTTGTGCAGCAGTCGGTTCCATGGTGAACTCTGAGCAGGAAGCCCAGCAGATGCAATTCCTGGTGATGATGCCGATGATTCTTGCAATCGTCTTCATCACGAATATCTTCACGCATCCGAATTCGTCGATCGCGGTCTTTGGTTCTCTTTTTCCCTTCACCGCTCCTCTGGTGATGTTCAGCCGCGTGGCAATGCAGCCTGATACTCCAATATGGCAGATCGGCCTTTCCATTGCGCTCATGATCGCCACGATCTATGCGATGATCTGGCTCTGCGGCCGGATCTATCGCGTCGGCATTTTGATGTACGGCAAAAAGCCGAACCTGCCGGAAATCATGAAGTGGATCAAGTACGCGTAGATTTCTTGTCCTGAACTCAGCTCGGGGTTTCACGCGAAACCCTTATACAATCACCTTGTGAATGAGGTGGCCCAACCCGCAGTTGAGCGCGAGCTGACTCGCTCCTTCTCGCTCGGCGACCGCCTCAAGCTGTGGCTCATCTCCTGCGCCGGGTACCTGCTGATCCGGTTAATCTGCCCGACGCTGCGTTATCAATTTTTTCGTGAACCCGGCTGCGTTGCTGACGTACGTGGTTCGGGACCGCCTGCCATCTGGTGCTTCTGGCACCGCTGCGTGATTCCGGCAGCGTACCAATTTCGCGAACAGAAAATTGCCGTCATGACCAGCCGCAGCTTTGATGGGGAATACATTGCCCGTATTATCCAGAAGCTTGGCTTCAGCGCAGTTCGAGGCTCCAGTTCGCGGGGCGCGGTGGGCGCACTTTTCGGCATGCGCCAGCAGTTGGAGCAGGGCCATTCCGTAGCTTTTACCATTGATGGGCCGCGCGGCCCGCGCTATGTCGCCAAGCCGGGGCCAGTCCTGCTGGCCAAAAAAACCGGTATTCCGGTTTCCTGCTTTTATGTTGCGGTGGAGCGAGCATGGATTTTGAATTCCTGGGACATGATGATTATTCCCAAGCCGTTCTCACGCGCTGCGCTTTACGGCAGCGGCCCTATGCACGTCCCCGCCGATGCCACGGACGAGCAGATGTCCGCCCTGCACCAGCAGCTGCAGGAGACACTGGAGAGATGCAGGCTGGGTGCGGAGAAAGTATTTAATATTTAGCCGGAACGCACTGGACGGAATCGATTACGGAAGCACGTCCAGCAGCACTCGCACCACGTTCTCTCCCATGATCTTGCGGACTGCTTCTTCTGAGAAGCCTTGTTTGAGCAGGGCATCCGTGAGCAGGGGCCAGCCACGGGCGTCGAAGGGCGTGGTTACTGCGCCATCAAAATCCGAGCCAAGAGCGACATGGTCGATTCCGGCGATATTCACTGCGTAACGAATGGCCCGAGCAGTGGCTTGCGCGTCTGTGCCGCAGGTCGCGGTATCCCATAAGCCAATGCCTATCACACCGCCTGTATGCGCAACGGCTCGGAGCTCGTCGTCTGAGAGGTTACGCGGATTGTCGCAGGTGCCCTTTACGCCCGTGTGAGAGACGATGAGCGGACGAGTCGCTATAGCTGTAACATCACGCAGGGTTGCGGGCGAGGCGTGTGCGAGATCGATCAGCATGTGCTTTGCCTCCATGGCGCGCACCCACTGGCGGCCAAGATCGGTGAGACCGCCTTTATTTATGCCTGCAGCGGCTCCGGCAAAAGCGGTGTCAGTGAAGTGCGTGGGCGCCATCATGCGAATGCCGGCTGCGTATAGATCCTCGAGATTGGCAAGATTACCTTCCAGCGGCTGTGCGCCCTCTGTTCCTAAAAATCCCGAGACCTGTCCGGGCTGCCGGTTGGCAAGAAATTTCTGCAGCTCTGCGCGTGAATGGACCACCACCAGCATGCCTTTAGAATCAGCAGCAAAATTGTGTAGCCGCTCTGCCTGGTAAAGCGCACGTTGCTTTGGACTGCGCCATGTGCGCGGAGGCCAGCCCTCAACAATGCCGAGCGCAGTGATTTGGTCGGTTGAGTCCGAGTTCCTGTAGATGTTCAGATTGCGCGGGCTTGTAGTGACAATGGTGAAAGCCTGAATGGCAACGTTGCCCTGCTGCAGGCGCGGGAGATCAATGTGGCCTCGGCTGGACTGCTTGAGCAGGTTGCGCCCCCAAAGAAGACTGTCAGCATGGAGATCGGCGACGATAAGCTTTTTGTGCAGCTCTTCTGCCGCGGCGCCCGCCTGGTATGGCGGCGGCTTCAGGACTTGATTCATGCGGTTTTCAACGATGGCCGGAACGGCAAACCGGGCAATCACCAGGACCGCAAGAATAGCCACCAAAACGATGCGAAGGCGTTTCATGTGCCGCATGAGCATACCATTTTGGTAATCTGGAGCTTCAGAGGAAATGTCCAAGCTGATGACAATGCGGCAGGCAATCGCTGAGCACGTGCCGGACGGCGCGAGCGTGGCGCTTGGCTTGCAGCTTGAGCAGATGATTCCTTTTGCCGCGGGACACGAGATGATCCGGCAGAAGAAGCGCGATCTGCGGCTGATCGGGCCGATCTCCGACATCCTCTTCGACCAGCTCATCGGCGCCGGGTGCGTGAAGGACGTCGTCGCGGCCTGGGTGGGCAACGTGATGATGGGCTCAGCGTATAACTTTCGCCACGCGACCGAAGTTGAAAACCCGGGCACGCCGGGCGAGAAGCTGCGTGTCTTTAACATGACGAATTTCACCTTGGCGCTGGCCTTGCAGGCCGGGGCCATGGGTGTGCCATTCCTACCCACGCGCACTGCCATGGGCAGTGACGTGCCCAAGGGCAATCACTTCTTTTACCAGATCATCTCTCCCTTCGAGCCGAAGGAGACGTTGCTGGCCGTGCGCGCGCTTGTGCCGGATGTGGCCATCGTGCATCTGCAGCGGGCGGACAAGCACGGCAACGCGCATTGCTGGGGAAATTTCGGAGTGATGCTGGAAGGCATGCGGGCGGCGAAGAAGCTGATTGTCTGCGCGGAGGAGATCGTGGACGAAGAGGTGATCGCGAGCGACCCTAACCGCACCGTGATTCCAGGGTTCCTGGTGAGTGCTGTCGTGGAGTGCCGTCTGGGCGCGCATCCTTCACCCGTGCAGGGGTACTATAAGAGAGACGACGCTTTTTTCCAGCAATACCACGCCGAGACAAAGACGCCAGCCGACTTTGAAGGCTGGGCGCAGCGCTGGGTGCAGGGTGTGGCTGATCGCGATGGCTATGCCAAGCAGTTGGGAACGGAACGGGTGGCGGAGCTGGAAGTGAAGCAGCATGCGTATGCGGCGCAGACGGATTATGGGTATTAGGACAAATTCTCAATCGGAGATTTGGAATGAACCGAATAACAGCATTGCTTTGCGCAGTTGTTCTGCTCACGATCCCTTTGACCAGCGCGCAGAAAAGCGACGACTGTTATGCACGGGCTAACGCCCAGTCGGAAATGAATCAGTGTGCAGGCCAAGAAGAGGCTGCCGCTGATCTTGAGTTGAACAAAACATATCAGGAGATCATCAAGAAGTACTCCGACCAGCCGGAGTTTGTTGAACAAATGCGAAAAGCGCAGCGAATATGGCTTCAGCTCCGTGATGCAGAGCTGAAGATGAAGTATCCGTTGAATCGAAATATGTACGGGTCCATTCAACCTGTGTGCGAAGCTGGTTATCGAACGGAACTTATAAAGGAGCGGACAAAGCATTTGAAAAAATGGCTGACTGGAATTGAGGAAGGGGATGCCTGTTCTGGCTCAGTAAAACGTCCGGAAGAGTTGAAATAGCATGCTGTTTCAGATATGAAAAAAGAACTCATCGAACTCCGGGTCAACGGACGCCGCCACGAGCTGGCCATCGAGCCGAGCGAGCTGCTGCTCGACGTACTGCGGCGCGAGCTCGAGCTGACCGGCTCAAAGCGCGGCTGCGACGACTCGTCGTGCGGTGCGTGTACGGTACTGATCGATGGCGTGCCTACTCTGAGCTGCACGGCACTGGCCATGAGCTATGCGTCGGACGAGCAGTCGGCGCCGGAGATCACGACGGTGGAGGGCATCTCCGACCACGGAGCGCTGGCGGCGATCCAGAAAGCCTATGGCGACTGGGGCGGAGCGCAGTGCGGCTACTGTACGCCTGGATTCATGATTACGGTGAAGGCGTTGCTGGACCACAATTCTGATCCGAGCGAGGAAGAGATTCGCCACGCGCTGAGCGGGAATCTCTGCCGCTGCACCGGCTACACGCAGATGTACCAGGCCATCAAAGCGGCGATTGTTGCGGAGCAGGAAGGACGCTGAAAATGAGCTCTGAAGCGAGTTTTTGGGAGCAAGTTAAATTCAAGTGGATGATCAGGTTCGCCTGGATGATTGTGCCGGGAATCGCTCTCTTCTTTTTCGGGCTGCTGACGCCCTCCACCGATTGGGCAGTAGTGCTCCCGCTTTGCTTTGCTGGCTTTCTGCTACTGGCGCCGTGTTTTATCCATCTGCAATTGCTGGCGGTGTGGCATTGGAAAGAGCGGTACATCGGGAATCACAGCAAGCTTTGGGGTGCGCTATTTATCTTTGAGACCACCGGCTGGTTCAAGCTGATTTATTTTTTTCGGCACATCTTGCCCGACCGGCGCAATCAGGGCCGCTACGCCAGAATTGCGCGCCCTTCTGTTCCGGAAGCTTATTAAATTCATATGAATGAATTTTCCATTATCGGTAAACGCGTCGCCCTGGTTGACTCCGCCGGCAAGACCACCGGCCAGGGGAAGTATGCGGACGATCTCTCGCTTCCAGGAATGCTGATCGGCAAGATTCTGCACTCATCCCTGCCTCATGCGCGAATTAAGAAAATCGATAGTTCCAAAGCTGAAGCCCTTGAAGGCGTTGTCTGCGTCGTAACCGGCCCCGACGCGCCGAACAAGTACGGCATTCTTCCTGTCGGCCATGACGAGACCGCGCTGGCGGTGGAAAAAGTTCGTTATGTCGGCGACAACGTGGCGTGCGTGGTCGCAACTTCAGAGGCGATTGCCGAGCAGGCGCTGGAGTTGATCGAGGTCGAGTATGAGCCGCTGCCGGCGTGGTTCGATCCGGAAGACTCGATGAAGGCCGAGCGCGACTGGATCCATCCTCAGCGTCCCAACAATATTGAAAAAGACTACCACCACGTTTTTGGCGATCCCGACAAGGGTTTTGCCGAAGCCGATCTTGTCACCGAGCACCGCTATATCGCCGGCGAGGTCACACACGCGGCCATGGAACCGCATTCAACGCTTGCATCGTTTGAAATCGATTCGCTCACCGGCAAGCCGGGCCGGCTGACAGTCTGGTCATCGACGCAGGTGCCTTACTACCTGCAGCACAAGCTCTCGATCGTGCTTGAGCTGCCGATGCAGCAGATACGCGTGATCAAGCCGCTGGTGGGCGGCGGCTTCGGCGGCAAGAGCGAGGTGATTCCGCTGGAGATCATCGCGGCGGTGGCAGCACGCAAGGCCAAAGCGCCGGTGAAGATCACCTACACGCGGGAAGAGGTTTTCTGGGCGCATCGCGGGCGGCCGCGCACGATTATTGATCTGAAAATCGGCGCAAAGAAAGACGGGCATCTGACTTCGGTGGCCGCAAAGGTGATCCAGGATGGCGGCGCGTATTGCTCGTACGGCGTGGTTACCATCCTTTATTCCGGCGCGCTGCTGGGGGCGCTCTATGACATTGCCAATATCAGGTATGACGGCTATCGCGTGCTGACCAACAAGCCGGCCTGCGGCGCCATGCGCGGGCATGGCACGGTAAACGTGCGCTTTGCCTTTGAGTCGCAACTGGACGAGACGGCGGCGAAGTTGAACATCGATCCGGCTGAGATCCGCCGCATCAATCTGCTGAAGCCGCCGTGCATTACCGTGAACAATCTGCGCGTGCAAAGTTACGGCTTGCCGGAGTGCATTGAGAAGGTGGTTGAGCGCTCCGGATGGCGCGAGCGGCGCAGCCAGCTTCCGCACGGACGTGGACTGGGTGTGGCGTGCAGCCACTACGTGAGCGGCGCGGCCAACAGCATTATTCGTTCAGACATGCCGCACTCGACGGTCAATATCAAGATTGACCGCGACGGCGGCGTGGTGGTTTATACCGGCGCATCCGACATCGGGCAGGGATCGGACACCATGGTGGCTCAGATCGTGGCCGAAGTTTTGGGCATCAGCCTGGGACGGATTCGCGTGATCGCCGCCGATACCGACCTGACACCGATCGACATTGGCTCGTATTCCAGCCGCGTCACCTTCATGAACGGCAACGCCTCACTGCGCGCGGCAGAAGACGTGAAGAAGAAGATCGTCGCAGCGGCAGCACGCAAGATGGAGTGTGCGCTAGATGAGGTCATTATGCGCGACGACCGTGTGTGGAAGCGCGGGGCCAAGCTGACGACTGGCAACGGCGCACATGCCGAGCAGATTCTGGAAAAGGTGGATACGCCGCGCGGCAACGTGAAAGAGGTTTCCGGCCGCGTGGAAGGGCAGACGCTGCGGGGATCGTTGCAGCAAAAGCGCAAAGAAGAAGGCCCGAAGGACCAGATGAGCTTTGAAGAAGCGGTGGTCTCAGCCATCGACTTTACTGGAGCGCTCACCGGTACAGGTTCATATGCTCCGCCCAAGGAGGCGCGCGGAGGACAGTTCAAAGGCGCAGGCGTTGGCCCTTCGCCGGCGTATTCGTATTCGGCGCAGGTCGCCGAAGTCAGCGTCGATGAGGAGACAGGCGAGGTCAAAGTTCACAAAGTCTGGGCCGCGCATGACTGCGGGCGCGCGCTGAATCCGGTTTCCGTGGAAGGACAGGTGATAGGTTCAGTGTGGATGGGGATGGGCCAGGCGCTGCAGGAGGAGATGGTATGGAAAGACGGCCTGTTGATCAATCCCGGCATGCTCGAATACAAATCGCCTTCGGCTACGGAATCGCCTGACGTGGAGTGCATTATCGTAGAGTCAGTGGATCCGGAAGGGCCGTTTGGCGCGAAGGAGGCGAGCGAGGGCTCGCTGGCGGCTACAATTCCGGCAATCGCCAACGCGATCTACGATGCGGTTGGGATCAGGTTGCGCGAAGCGCCATTTACGCCCGAGCGCGTGCTGGCCGCGCTGAAAGCCAAAAACGCCGAGAAAAAAGCGCTTGAGATCACGCGCGGCAGTGACCCCGGGGCGCCGACCACATTCCGCGAACACGGGGGATCGTTGTGGTTCAAAGGCAAAGGGCCGCAGAGGCATGAGCTGGATCCGGCGCGGAAGAATTGGTAATTGAGTAATTTGGTAATTTGGCAAATGAAAGTCTGCGAGGGATAAGTCAATCGGTCGCAAGTTGCTCAATTACCCAATTACCAATTTACCCAATTACTAAATCGGAACATGAGTTTACCTTCCTTCAAACTTCTTCGTCCGCGCACGCTGCGTGAAGCCGTCGACCACCTGGCGCGCCACGGCAATGACCTGATGATCCTGGCCGGCGGCACGGACCTTTTGCCCTCGATGAAGCAGCGGCTGTTCACGCCTGTCTACGTGATGGACATCCGCGGGATCGAGGAGATTCGTGGCATTCACGTGCGTCCGGGAGCGGGGATGGAGATTGGCGCGCTCACGCCGCTTTCCGCGATCGAGGACTCGGAGTTCATTCGCCGCAACTACCGCGTGCTGCATGAGGCGGCAATGACGGTGGCCTCACCCATTCTGCGCAACATGGGCACGCTGGGCGGCAACATCTGCCTGGACACGCGCTGCGTCTGGTATAACCAGTCACTGCAGTGGCGCAGGTCGTGCGGGTTTTGCATCAAGAAAGATGGCGATCTTTGCCACGTAGCGCCGGGCGGAAAGTTCTGCTGGGCAGCATTTTCCGGCGATACGCCACCCGCGCTGCTCTGCCTGGGCGCGGAGCTGGAGATCGCCGGGCCCACCGGCTTGCGGCGCACGGCGCTCAAGGATTTTTACACCAAGGCCGGCGACGCGCGGATGAAGCTGGAGCGCAATGAGATGGTGACGCGCGTTTTCCTGCCAGAGAGTTCGTCGGGCTGGAAGGGAAGCTACATGAAGCTACGCATTCGCGGCTCGATTGACTACCCGCTGGCGGGCGTGGCGGTGGCGATTAAGAAAAATGGTGGGCCGGTGGAGGCTGCGCGAGTGGCGATAACGGCTGTCAATCCCGCGCCGCTGCTGGTCGCGGGCGCAGAGAATGCGCTGGTGGGCAAGCAGATTGATGAGCACGTGGCCACAGTGATCGGAGAGTTGGCGGCCAAGACAGCCAAGCCGCTGACGACTTCAGCACTGACGCCGGAGTATCGGAGGGAGATTGTGAAGGTGTATGCGAAGAGGGCGGTAATGAACTGCAGTAATTAGTACTTAGTATTTGGTATTTAGCAGAAGCACGCAACGAAGCGGTTCTTTTCCACGCTACGCTCCGCTAAATACTAAGTACTAATTACTAAATACTGATGACGATCACCGACTGCCACATCCATATCCAACCTGCCGAGATGTTCAAGGCTGGGCCGCTTGAGGTGATGAAGAAAGCACGCGGCCATTATGACGACGTGCTGGAATACTGCCGGTCGCCGAAGGCGCTGCTGAAGTACCTGGACTCAATCGGCATTGAACGAGCAGTCCTCATTAATTATGTTGCGCCGGAAACAATGGGCTTTACTCATGAGGTGAACCAGTGGGTGGCAAATTACTGCAAGGAAGACCCTAAGCGCCTGATCCCATGTGGGAGCGTGCATCCGCGGCACGCGTTGAATGTGCAGGAAGAGATGGACAACGTGGTCCGGCTCGGGATCCGGCTGATCAAGATTCATCCGCCGCACCAGTTGCTGTATGCGAATGATTACCTGAACGGAGTCAAGGAGCTGGAGACCATTTATCGCGCGGCGGAAGTAAATGGAATTCCAGTGATGGTCCACACCGGTACTTCCATTTTTCCTGCGGCGCGCAACAAGTACGGCGATCCAATCTATCTTGATGACGTTGCCGTGGATTTTCCCAAGCTGAAAATCCTTATGGCGCACGGCGGACGGCCCATCTGGATGCAGACAGCTTTCTTTCTCTTACGCCGCCATCGCAACCTGCACCTGGATATAAGCGGGATTCCGCCCAAGGTCCTGCTCAAGTATTTCCCGCGGTTGGAAGAGATCGCGCACAAGACGCTCTTCGGCACAGACTGGCCTAGTCCCGGTATTCCAGACATTAAGCAGAACCTTGACCAATTCCGGGAACTCGCGCTTCCAGCTCCGGTAAAAGAACAGATCCTTAGCAAGACAGCTCTCGCGATCTGGCCGGAGTAAAGCTTCTCCCAAAGCAGCCTGGCCCGCAATTGCGGGCCAGAAGCTCACGCCATCAGATACTGAAACTTCAGACTGTTGCCCGTCGTCCCGCAACCAAATGCCAGATAATGGAGATCACTGCGAAGATCAACAACAGATGGATCAGGCCGCTGGCCACATGGAACGCGGTGAATCCCAGAAGCCACAGCACAAATAAAACGATACCGATCAACAGAAGCATTTCATCCCCCCAAGATGCAGTTTTACTTTCTTGATCTATAGGATTCAGGGGCATTTCTCGCTGTTGCACCAGCGGAGTCGGGTAAATAATTTTTGAGAGGGCAACCTGCGCAATCGGGAGTAGCGCGGCAGAACTGGTTTCCAGCCCTGACAATCAGCGCATGGAATTCGTTGTAATGCTGAGCAAGTTCATTGCGCGACATACGGCTCATGCGTGAAGCAGGATGGCGCGGGTCTGAGCCAGGCGTTTCCACCAGCAGAGACCCAGCTTCAGCTTTGCTGAGAGCGCCTTCCATTAGCAGACGGATCACTTCATGGCTGGTTTTTGCGGTGATGAGGCCATGGCGCTCGAGCATGCGGCGGGTGTAGGCGTCAACAACGAACACTGGATGATTGCCAGCATACAGCAGGATGGAGTCTGCGGTCTCAGGGCCCACGCCGTTTAATTCCAGCAACTCTGCACGCAGCTTCTCTGTCGGCTGGGAGAACATGCGGTCAAGCGAGCCGGAATATTTTGCGTCCAAAAAAGCAATAAAGATCTTGAGCTTCTTTGCTTTTTGACGGAAGTAGCCGGAAGGCCGAATGAGCTCCTCAAGTTTCTCCAGGGGGAGCTCGCGCATGGCATTCAGGTTGAGCGCCCGGCTACGCCGCAGATTGGCCATGGCTTTTTCAACATTGGTCCAATTTGTGTTCTGCGTGAGATATGCGCCGACGATGACCTCAAAGCGCGACTGCGCCGGCCACCAATTCTGTGGGCCGTAGTGCGACAAAAGAGCTCTGTAATATTCGATGACAGAAGCTGCGGGTCGCGACCATCGGGTCATCGGTTCATCGGGACATCGGGACATCTGGCGTGCGAGAGAAGGCATTGATGAACGCAGCGATTCTGGACCTGCTCACCGCAAGAAGGCCAAGAATAGTTAAATTCTAGATCATCCTGAATGTTGATCGCCGATATTCCGATCACCCGATGTCCCGCTCTCCCGATCTAGATTTTGCTGCCATACTGCGCCTGCATGTCGCAAGCTTCGCGGCAGGGACGGCAATAATAGTTGCCGTCCTCACACAGGCGGATCTCGTAGAGGCTCTGGCAGAGACAGCAGTATTTATTGCAGGAGCAGCTCCGCTCCGTCTGGTCGCAGATGCCGCAGATAAATTCCTTGGCCATCCCGGGAGATTAGCTTGAATTGCGCCGTTAGGCAATGACCGATAGTAGATGACCTGCCGAGAGTTTCAGCTTACTGCACGTGGCCTTTCATCGATTGGTTCAAAGTGAGGATTTTTGACGTTGAGTGCGTCATATACCTCCTGAATGGAACGTACCACGTGCAAGTTGGGACGCTCCGGCTCACTCAATAACTGGAACATGCGTGCCAACCCGTAAAGGTGGTTTGTGGGAGCCACAATAAACCTCCGATGTGACAGATTCTGCACGATAGGCTTTGACTGTGCCAGGCTTTTTACGGTTGAAGTTGCAAAATTGGCAGAGGTAACTTCGCTCAAATCAAGTATGGAAGCTATGGAATCGAGGCGCCTAATCTGTCGTGCGGCCCGGTAGAACTCGATCATCTCCTGATCCGTGATGTTGCCAATCAGTACGGAACGCACAATCCTGTGGACGGGATCGAATTCAAAGTAATAAGGCATGACAAACTCCAGAAAAAACGCGCAGCAAAACGTTTTTCTGACCGGAAAGGTCTTACTAGGGAGCACTTTAGAACAGTTTTGCCGGCATTACAACCACCGGCCATCAATTGACCCCTGCAAAACACGGATGATAACCTTGAAGGTTCGTCGCACCCCGCCCGCGGGTCTGTAAGCTTCTATTCCGGATTCAGGAAGGGAAAAAAGTTTGTCTTCGACCGCAGAAAGCCAGACGCTCAGGAAAACTGCGCTCAACGCGTTGCACCAGCGGCTAGGCGCCAAGATGGTGGATTTTGGCGGCTGGCACATGCCTGTGGAATATCCGTCAAGCGGCGGCCTGGTCAAAGAACACATGGCGGTGCGCACCGGTGTAGGAATGTTTGACGTCTCCCATATGGGAGACATTCTTGTCCGCGGCCCGCAGGCGCTTGACGCTGTGCAGTGGATCAGCATGAACGATGCGTCAAAGCTGCAAGAGGGGCAGGCGCACTATTCGGCGCTGCTCTATCCTGAAGGGACGTTCGTGGACGACGTGATCGTGCACAAACTGGGCCAGAATGATTATCTTTTGGTGATCAACGCAGGCACGCGTGAGAAAGACCATAGCTGGGTGCGCAAGAACGTAAGCAAGTTCCGCTGCCACGCCGATGACGTCGGCGACTACTACACGCAAATTGCCATTCAAGGACCAAAAGCGCAGGCCACGCTGCAGAAGCTGACTGACGTTGATCTCTCGCAAATCAAAAACTACTGGTTCAAACACGGAACAGTGTGCGGGCTGCCAAATACGCTGATCGCGCGCACGGGTTACACGGCTGAGGATGGATTTGAAATTTACGTTCCTTCTGATGTGCCCACCAGCGAGCGCGTGTGGAATGAAGTAACGGAAGCAGGAAAAGAATTTGGCATTGTTCCTTGCGGGCTGGGCGCGCGCAACACGCTACGGCTGGAAGGCAAGATGGCGCTTTACGGCCATGAGATCTCAGACACCATCAACGTCTGGGAGGCAGCGCTGGACCGCTTCTGCAAGATGGAGAAGCCGGACTTCATCGGACGGGCCGCACTGGAGAAGGCCAAAGCTGCGGGACTTAAGCGGATTTTAGCCGGGCTGGAAGCAATTGATCGCGGCATTCCGCGCGATGGCTACAAAGTGTTTGACGCTGCAGGGACAGAGATTGGCTACGTCACCAGCGGATCGCCCTCGCCTTATCTCAAGAAGAACATCGCTCTGGCCTATGTGCAGCCAGCGCATTCAGAGATTGGCCATGAGGTGTTTGTTGAGATTCGCGGACAGAAGATCAAGTGCAAGGTTGTGCCCACGCCGTTTTATAAGCGGGCAAAGAAATCGTGACGGAACAGTTGGTAGGCAAGTTCTGGAGTAAAAATAAGCGGGTGAAATGCGGAGTGAGCGCTGGCCCGCGCGAACGGAGCATGAGGGCGCAACAGCGAAGCGTTGTCGCGCCCTAGAAAAAACGACACAAATGGCATATCCGAAAGATTACAAATACACAAAAGAGCACGAGTGGATACAGGTGAAGGGCAACACCGGTCTGGTGGGCATTACGAACCACGCGCAGGAGTCGCTGGGAGACATTGTCTTTGTCGAGCTGCCGAAAACCGGAGCGCAATTCGAGATTGGCAAGAGCTTTGGCACTGTTGAATCAGTCAAAGCCGTCTCTGAGCTGTATTCGCCGGCTTCAGGCAAGGTGATTGAGATCAATGAAAGCCTGAACCAGGCGCCGGAGTCCATTAATAAGGATGCGCATAGCGCCTGGATGATCAAGCTTGAGCTCTCAAACCCGAATGAAGCGAATGGGCTGATGTCAGCCGAGGATTACGAGAAGTACATCGCGGAAGAAAAGTAAGCAATTGGTAATTGAGTAATTTGGTATTTGGGTAATTTTGCCGGGTCTATGCACGGCCAATTCAATTGCGCGCCCCCAATCACCTCTTGCTCAGTTGCCACGGTGATGGCATCACAAAATTCATCTGAAATTACACAATTACCAAATTACTCAATTACCAAATTCCCATGCGCTACTTACCTAAATCGCCCGCTGATCGTGCGCAGATGCTGCGCGAGATCGGCTGCAAGTCCATTGATGATCTGTTTGCGCCGATTCCGGCGGAGTATCGGCTCAACCGCGACTTGAAAGTGCCGCGGCAGATGGCCGAATCGGAGATCATTGATTCCTTCCACGAGCGCGCGACCAGCAATGCTGCTGGATATGCGATGTTTCTTGGCGCCGGCGCTTACCATCACTACCGGCCGGTAGTGATTGATGCCATGATTTCGCGCGGCGAGTTTCTGACCTCATACACGCCTTACCAGGCGGAGATCGCGCAGGGGACGCTACAGGCCATCTTTGAATTTCAGACCATGGTCTGCGAGCTTACCGGCATGGAAGTGGCCAATGCCTCGATGTATGACGGCTCAACCGGCGCCGCCGAAGCCATGCTGATGGCCGTCCGCGTAACCGGGCGCAAGGCCGCGGTGGTGGCGCGCAGCGTGCATCCGGAATACCGCGAGGTGATGCACACCTACACCCAGCACCAGGGGCTGCCGATTACTGAATGCAATTTCCAGGAAAATGGCCGCGTTGACATGGCCGATCTGGAAAAGAAGATCACCGGCGATACAGCCTGCGTGCTGATTCAATCTCCAAATTTTTTCGGCACCATTGAAGACGTTGCCGCCGTGGCCGATCTGGTTCATAAAAAAGGTGCGCTGCTGGTTGTCTCAATTGCAGAAGCGCTCTCGCTTGGAATTGTGAAGCCGCCGGTGGAGGCAGACATTGTTTCCATGGAGACGCAATCGTTTGGCGTGCCGCTGGGCTATGGCGGCCCCTACGCCGGAGTGATGGCAACGAAAGAAAAGTTTGTCCGCCAGATGCCGGGCCGTCTTGTGGGCGAGACCAAGGATAAAGATGGCAAGCGTGGTTTTGTGCTGACGCTCTCCACGCGCGAGCAACACATTCGCCGTGAAAAAGCGACCTCAAATATCTGTACCAATCAGGCGCTGATCGCCACCATGGCCACCATTTATATGACCATCTACGGGCGCGAAGGGCTGAAGGAGCTTGCGGCGCAGAATCTGGCAAAAGCGGCTTATGCGGCAAATGCGTTCGCCAAAAAAGGGAAGATCCTTTTCTCCGGCTCGCCACGCTTCAATGAGTTTGTGGTCCAGACTTCGGAAGACCCGTTCAAGATCAACGAACGATTGCTCAAAAAGAAGATACTCGGCGGCTTCCCGCTGAAATTCCATTATCCCGAGTTGGGGAACGCTGCGGTGTGGTGCTGCACCGAGTTGAACTCCAAAGAGCAGATTGATGCAGCAGCGGAGGCGGTGGGCCAATGAGTGACAAAGACATTAAAAAAGCCACGCGGCACGTCAACCAGAATGAAGGGCTGATCTTTGAGCGTTCGTCGCCGGGGAAGAAGGCGTACCGGCTGGCGCCGCTTGACGTTCCGGAGGTCGATTACCAGAAAGCGCTCGGCTCTGTAGCTCGCACAGATCTGGGGAACATGCCTGAGGTGAGCGAAATGGAGATCATCCGCCATTTCACCCGGCTTTCCACCTGGAATTACGCAATCGATCTGGGAATGTATCCGCTGGGCTCCTGCACTATGAAGTACAACGCCCGCGTGAATGAAGTCGTCGCGCGCTTTTCCGGATTGGCTAATGCGCATCCATTCCAGCCCGCAGAGGTTTCACAGGGCGCGATGCGCGTGATGAAGACGCTCTCTGACAGCCTGCTTGACATCACCGGAATGGACGCAATCACGCTCCAGCCCGCGGCCGGCGCCCACGGCGAGATGACCGGAATTCTGCTGATGCATGCGTATTTGCAGTCAAAAGGGAACCCGCGCAAGAAAATCCTGATTCCTGATTCGGCGCATGGCACCAATCCGGCGACAGCGGCGATTTGCGGATATGCGGTTGAAAATCTCAAATCAAATTCGCGCGGCATGGTGGACGTAAGCGCGCTGGCGGCGCAGATGAATGAAGACGTCGCCGGGCTCATGCTCACTAATCCAAACACGCTGGGAATCTTTGAGCAGGAGATCCATAAGATCGCCGACATTTTGCACGATAAAGGCGGCCTTCTTTATATGGATGGCGCCAACATGAACGCGCTCGTAGGCAAGACGCGTCCCGGCGACTTTGGCGTGGACGTGATGCACCTGAACTTGCATAAGACCTTCTCCACACCCCACGGCGGCGGCGGGCCGGGCTCAGGGCCGGTGGCGTGCAAGAAAATCCTGGAACCATTTTTGCCAAAGCCGGTGATCGTAGAGCGGCTTAACGGCACTCTGGCCTGGGAATATGACCGGCCAAAGTCAGTCGGTCGAGTGCGCATGTTTTATGGAAACTTCGGCATGCATGTGCGCGCGCTGGCCTACATCATGGCAAATGGTCCTGATGGTTTGCGACAGACCACTGAGGACGCAGTGCTCAATGCCAACTACGTCCGCAAAAAACTGGAAGGCGATTATCAGCTGCCTTACCCAAGTCCGTCCATGCACGAGGTGGTCTTCAGCGATCATCTTCAGGAACAAAAGGGCGTAAAGACCGGCGACATTGCCAAGCGGCTGATTGACTATGGATTCCATCCTTATACCGTGTCATTCCCGCTGGTGGTGCATGGAGCCATCATGATTGAGCCCACGGAGAGCGAATCAGTGGAAGAACTGGATCTGCTGGTGGATGCAATGAAGTCAATTGCTCGCGAAGCGGAAGAAGATCCCGAACTGGTGAAGAATGCCCCGCATACTACGCGCGTTCGTCGCCTGGACGAGACTGCAGCGGCTAGGAAACCGGTGTTGAGGTGGAGGCCAGCCGCTGCGAAGACCGCTGGGGAATAAGAAAACCATTTTTACCGCAAAGGGCGCAAAGGGCGCGAAGGAAAAAAATGATTAAGGCAGCTATTTTTTGAGCGATGCTTTTAGTGAAGCACTGAGGTTCGTCGGAGAATGTAAAGAGTGAGTGTAGGAGCAAAGGACGCGAAGGATGAAAATGAGTTGAGCAGGATCATCCTGGATGCGGCTTTTAGAGTCCATTCGGCGATCGGTCCTGGATTGCTCGAAAGCGCCTATGAAGCTTGTTTAGCCTACGAGTTGCGTAACGAAGGGTTGACCGTTCTTACGCAAGTCCCGCTTCCCTTGGTTTACAAAGAGGTCCGGCTCGATGTTGGATACCGCCTGGATTTGTTAGTTGAGGATTTAGTCGTTGTGGAGATAAAATCCGCCGAATCCCTGGTCGCCATACACCAGGCCCAAGTTATTTCCTATCTCAAGCTCAGCGGCAAGAAGCTGGGAATCCTGATTAATTTCAATACCCTACACCTTCGTGATGGGATCAGACGCATTGTGAATGGGCTCTGAAACCTAATTCCTTTGCGTCCTTAGCGTCCTTTGCGGTGAAAATCAGGTAAATCAACTACGGGCATGGAAGGAAGCCTAACGTAACATTCCGCGGTGTCTAAAGCTTGAGGTACACTCATCAATAAACTTATGTCATTTTTTAAGTCTTTATCTGCACGTCTCTTCCTATGCATGCTGGTTGCTCCGGCGTTATTTGGACAGTCATCAGCCACCCCTGGCGCCGCTGACCCATTGTTGCTCAAAACTATGCAGCAGGAGCTGGATCGCGCAATGTCGTCGCTGGGCAAGGCCGACCCGGCGCCATACTTCATCAGCTATAGCGTGAATGAAGAGTTCGGCACGGTGATCATGGCCAGCAGCGGTGCGCTGGTTGCGAACATCAAGCGGCATGATCGCACAGCGGACATCTCCGTCCGCGTGGGCAGCCGCGAGCTTGACAATACGCACGGCGAAAACCGCTTCAACGCGATTACCTCCGCCTCCCTGCCGCTCGACGACAAGTCTGATGCGATTGCCCGAGTTCTATGGCTGAATACGGATCGCATGTATAAGAAGGCGGTGCAGGGCTACCTTGAAGTGAAGACCGATACCAAGGTGCGCGCGGAAGAAGAAGATTCTTCTCCGGATTTTTCAGTTGAGAAGCCGCAGACATTCACGGCGAAAGACACCTCGGCGCCAAAATTTGATCAGCATGAGTGGGAAGAGCGGATCCGCCGGTATTCTGCAATTTTCGCGAAGTATCCTGATATTGAAAATTCCACCGTGGTGCTGCTGGTGCAGGATGCCACGCGGTACTTTGTTTCCAGTGAAGGTTCACGGCTGGTGGATTCCAAACCGCTGATCCGCGTGCTGGCGCTGGGGAACACACGCTCAAGCGACGGCATGGAACTGGCGCGCTCGGAGACATTTGATGCTTCGTCGTTTGACAAGCTGGCTTCCGAGCAGGAGATTACGGCAAAAATCGAGAAGATTGCGCAGGACCTGCAGAAGCTGAAGAAGGCCCCGGTAGTGGAGCCGTTCAATGGTCCGGCACTGCTTTCAGGACGCGCGGCCGCAGTCTTCTTCCACGAGGTTGTTGGACATCGTCTGGAGGGGCAGAGGCAGCGTGGCGAGAATGAAGGGCAGACGTTTACCAAGATGATCGGGCAGGCAGTGCTGCCAAAATTCTTGAGCGTGGAAGATGATCCAACATTGCCTGTGCTGGAAGGCGTGGAGCTGAGCGGGAACTACAGCTACGACGAGGAAGGCGCGAAGGCCCAGCGTGTTGATCTGATTGATAAGGGCATCCTGAAGCAGTTCTTGATGTCGCGCATGCCGGTGAAGGGTTTCATGCAGTCCAACGGGCATGGACGCGCGCAGAGCGGCCTGATGCCGGTGGGACGCCAGGGTAATTTGATTGTGCGTTCCAGCAAGAATATTCCAGATGCTCAGCTTCGCCAGGAATTAATTAACGAGATCAAAAGGCAGAAGAAGCCGTTTGGGCTTTATTTTGAAGATATCGCGGGCGGCTTCACGCTCACTATGCGCAATATGCCGCAGGCATTTCAGGTAAAGCCGCTGATGGTGTGGAAGGTTTATCCCGATGGGCGGCCAGATGAATTGGTGCGCGGAGTGGATATTATCGGCACGCCATTGAATGCGCTGAATCGCATCCTGCTTACAGGGCAAAGAATGGAAGTTTTCAACGGCGAATGCGGTGCTGAGTCCGGCTCTGTGCCTGTGGCTGCAGCAGCGCCAGCCATGCTGTTTTCAGAGATCGAGGTGCAAAAGGTGTCGCAAGGGCATGATCGTCCGCCGGTGCTGCCGCCTCCGGGAGTTGAAAAACCGGAAGTGGCCGGTCAACAGCAAAGCTCAAATCCTGGAGGCCGATAATGCGCCGCTTCATTTCGTCCGCTCTAGTTTTTCTAACGATATCTGTTGCGGCATTCGCGGGTGACAATGCTGCCCCGAGTACGACATCAGTCGCTATGAACGATCACGGCGATCCCGTGCTCAAGGCGATGATTACGGAGTTGAAGCGCTCGCAGGAGAAGCTGCAGCTGGGGCAGCTACAGCGTCCTTACTACATTGACTACCAGGTAACCGAGCTGCAGGACTATACCGCTGACGCTACGCTGGGCGCGCTACGCACTGATCAGGCGCACATCGGGCGGCTTGTGCGAGTTGTGGTCAGGATTGGCGATTACAAGCAGGATAGCTACTTCGGTGAAGGCACTGGCGCAGTGGAGGTGATGCCCACTGACAACCAGGAGCTTGCGCTTCGCCGGCAGCTCTGGCTTGCAACCGACAAGGCATACAAGGCGGCGCTGAGCGGCTTCACGGAGAAGCAGGCCGCGCTTAAGAACGTCGAGACAGAAAACGATCTGGTGGATTTTTCGCAGGAAAAGCCGGCGCAAGCGGTCAGTGAACTGAGCAAGCTCGGCGCCGATCTGGATAAGTGGAAACAGATGTTGCGTTCCACTTCAGATATTTTCCGCAGTGATCCAACACTGGAAAGCTCAAACTCACTCATGAGCTTCCGTGTCCTGAACCGTTATTTTGTGAATACGGAAGGTACGGTCACTCGCAGCGGCAGATCAATCTATTCCTATCTTTTTTCCGGCGCTGCTCAGGCTGATGACGGCATGTGGATTGAGCGCAGCCACGGCTGGGTGGTGACCAGGCCGGAAGAGCTGCCCAAGGCAAACGAGATTCAGAATGAAGCAAAGAAGCTGATCGGCACATTTAGCGCGCTTAAAAAAGCGCCATTGGTGGAAGATCAATATCGCGGACCGGTGCTGTTTTCGGCGGATGCAGCCACATCACTGTTTGAGCGCTTGATCGTGCCGAATATCCTCGGCATCCGCCCTGAACTGGGAAATCCGGCGCGCACGAACGGTGAATTTGCTTCGTATTACAAGAACCGCGTGCTGCCGGAAAGCTTCACCGTTGTTGACGATCCCAAGGTGAAAGAGATGGATCATCAAACCCTGGCCGGCAGCTACGACGTGGACGACGAAGGCGTTGAAGCGCAGGCTGTAACGGTGATTGATAAAGGTGTGCTCGCGAATTATCTCTTGGGCCGCACGCCGATTCGCGATTTCCCGCACTCCAACGGCCACGGACGCACGGCGCTGGCCGGAGCGCCGCGCCCGCAAATCTCCAATCTGATTTTCAAAGTCGCGAATGGCGTGCCGTTTGAAGAGCTCAAGAAAAAACTGATTCAAATGTGCAAAGACCAGGGCCGCCCTTATGGCTATTACGTGGAGACCACCGGCCCGCAGCTCTCGCCACGGCTGCTGTGGCGGGTTTATGTGAATGACGGCCACATGGAGCTGGTGCGCGGAGCGGTCTTCAAACAGCTTGATACCCGCGCTCTGCGCAGTGACATTGTGGCCGCGGGGAACGACAACTACGTTTACAACCGCGCCGAGCCGTTGCCCAGCGCGATCGTCGGGCCGTCGCTGCTGTTCGGCGAGCTGGAAATCCAGCGCGCAAACCGTACACGCGAAAAACTGCCGACGTATCCTGCGCCGGAGTTGACTTCAGTCACCGCAGCGAAGTAGCTCTTTGATCACAGAGGCACCTAGGGGCGCGGAAGATTCCCTAAGTTCTCAAACAGGCATCACTTCTTCACAGGCTTTCCTCCACATGGAAAGCCTGTTGTGCTTGGCAAGATTGTCAAAGAACTTGCTGTTTCCACCGCTTGTGCGGCTCTCACTAACCAAAAATTATCTATAAGTTACTCCCCCCTACCCCCTCCCGGTTCATCCCAACCATCCCAGATTGGCGTAGGGTTGATCCAAGCACCCATCGCCCAGCTCATCCCAAAGATCCCAGGGCAGGCTGGACGCAAAAATTACTACTCCATAAACAAGAGCGCTGGCGTATGCTAGCGTAATTCAGGGCGAAAGAAAAGCGCGAATTAGTACATCGTCCCAGTCTCCAGGTTTTTGTCTTTCTCGCAAAAATGAACAATGCGGTTTTCAAAAGGCAAGCGTCTCTAGAAAAGCTTGTTTGAACCCTCTCTGATCTGCTTTGTGAACGGATGCATTCGCGCAAAGGAGCTTTTACATCTCAGAATTTCCAATTTCAGTACCCGCCAATTCAATCAGTTACAGAATTTGGAATAACCTCGCGAATGCAGTTACCTAAGTCACTGAAATACAAAGCCCAAAAAATTTCCAGGAATTGGAACTCTGAATGCACAAAAGAAATTAAACTTCGTCGGCTACCATGAACGAAGAAATTTAGATATATTCTGGAACACACCTTACATTTTCTGGATAGATCTGACCTTTCCTGTGTTGAAACACTGCCGTTCCCTGAGGAGGGAGATGAGATGTTAAGAAAAACTTTTTCTCCATGGATGCTGTCGCTGCTGCTCCTCTGCGCCACGACTGCATTTGCCCAAACCACCGCGAGTATCCAAGGAACTGTTACCGATCAAAGTGGAGCGGCAGTTGCCGGCGCCAAAGTCACGGTAAAGAACGCAGCTCTTGGAATTGAGCGCACCACCCAGACAAATGCCACCGGTTCTTATGAGGTCCCGGCTCTGCCGCCCGGCGTGTACAGCGTCCAGGTCCAAATGAGCGGATTTGAGACGCAGTTGGCGAAGGATCTGGTGCTTGAGGTAAGCAAAAACTCAGTCCAGAACTTCGGTCTGAAAGTGGCGAGCACAACCGAGGTTGTAACGGTTGAAGCAACCGCGCCTATGATCGAGTCCACCACCGTCACGGTCGGTCAAACCATCAATCAGCGTACGGTTCAGGAGATTCCGCTCAATGGCCGTCACTTTGTAGATCTCGGCCTGCTCATTCCCGGTTCAGTAACTCCTCCGCAGAACGGTTTTCTTACGGCTCCTCTGCGCGGCCAGGGTTCATTCGCATTTAATACTGCCGGCAATCGCGAAGACACTGTGAATTTCATGGTGAACGGCGTCAATCTGAATGACATGGTGCAGAACCAGATCACATTCCAGCCCTCCATCAACACAGTTTCTGAATTTAAAGTGGATAACTCCACTTACAGCGCGGAGTACGGGCGGAACTCGGGAGCAATCGTGAACATTGCCACACGGTCTGGCACAAACAATTTCCACGGTGAATTGTTTGAGTTCATCCGTAACAATGCTCTCGATGCAAGAAACTTTTTCAACCCGGTGGGTGTGGCCCAGTCTCCCTTCAAGCGGAACCAGTTCGGCGCCAACTTCGGCGGCCCCATCAAGAAGGACAAGACGTTCTTCTTCCTGAGCTATGAAGGGCTGCGGCAGCGCCAGGGATTGACGCTCAGCACCAATGTGCTCACGACGACACAACGTGCTATCGTCGCCGCAGGCGGGAACGCCGTCAGCAATGCGATTTTGGGGCTGATCCCGACGGCGAACGATCCTACCGGTACCAAATTCTTCGGCTCGGCCACAGCGCCGGTCGATATCGACCAGGGCACGGCGGACATCAGCCACAACTTTAGCAACAATCTGCGTTTGCACGGCTACTATGCCGGCCAACATGATCTGCGGCAGGAGCCGATACTGCAGGGCAACACCATCCCTGGCTTTGGCGACACGCGCGAATCAAAGCGGCAGATTGCCACCGTAGGGCTGGATCATACGTTGTCTTCGAGCATGGTGAATGAAGCCCGCGTAGGCTTCAATCGCATCCACATTACATTCTCACCCAACGATACCCGCAACCCAGTGGCTTTTGGCATTCAGGATGGCAACAACTTCAATGCCGGCCTGCCCCAGATCAGCATTGGCGGCACGGGCATCAATCTCGGCGGCCCCGCTGGCTTCCCCCAGGGCAGAGGCGACACCACAGCAGTGGTCTCTGATACGCTGAGCTATATTCATGGGAAACACTCCTTCAAATTTGGTGGAGAGTTCCGCCGCTTCTACAACAACAACTTTAACGGTGACGCCGGCACCTTGGCTTTCAACAACGTGACGGATTTTACAAATGGTAGGGCCATTGCGTTCGCCATAACTCCCGGCAATCTGCCCAGCCGCATTGCTACCGGAGAGCTAGGCTTCTTTGGACAGGATAGTTGGAAGGTCTTTCAGAGACTGACGCTCGAACTGGGACTTCGCTATGACTGGAACCAGACTCCCACCGAAGCCCTTGACCGCTTCTCCAACCTGATTGTCTCCGGTGGCCAGGCGCTCCTGCAGCCGGTGAGTTCGCCTTACAATCAGAACAACATGAACTTCCAGCCGCGTGTCGGCTTTGCCTTTGACGTGTTCGGAACTGGCCGCACCATCGTACGTTCCGGCTATGCAATACTGACCGACCAGCCGATCACGAATCTGATTACGCCGCTAACTGGAAATCCGCCGTTTGGCAATCCCTTGAACTTTGTCCCAACCAGCTTGAAGCCAAGAACCACATATACCACCTTGGTTGCTGACGCTGGAGCGAGTGGTCTGGCGCCCACCGTGGTTGATCCAAATTTCAAAAACTCTTATGTAGAGTCGTATAACTTGAATGTCCAGCAGCAGGTTTCCAGGAACTGGAGCTTGATGGTTGGGTACTTCGGCTCCGAAGGTCACCATCTGCGCACACGAGTAAACTTGAACCAGTTCCTGCTGGATGCTAACGGGCATGTCATTCTCGATGGCACAGGTAAGCCGATACGCCCATTTACGCGGCTTTCCGCTTCCAGTCCGGTGGACGCAAATGCTCTAGTAGGCAATATTTCAGACAATGTGAGCATTGGGAATTCTAATTACAACGCTCTGTGGGTGAGTTCCAACATGCGTCCGTGGCACGGGTTGCAGTTCAATGCGTCTTACACCTTCTCCAAGTCACTGGACTACACTTCACAGAACGGCCAGGGTATCGTGATCCAGAACAGCCTCAATCCCGTTGGGGATTATGGGCTGTCGGATTTCGATGCTCGCCACCGCTTTGTGATGAATTTCATCTATGACGTACCAGCCTTGATGCAGAACCGTATGTTCCAGGGCTGGCAGGTGGGAAGCATCATTTCTGACCAGACTGGTAATCCTGTGAACCTGGTGGCCGCCGGAGTTAGCGGCCTTACCGGTGTGGGAACCCTGCGCCCTGACCAGCTTGCCCCAACCCAGTACGTCGACCAGCCACTGGCCAACGGCAACATTCAGTGGTTTACGTCCACGGTTTGCGCCGAGCCATGCAGCAATGCCGCCTTTGGCGTCACCACTGCACCGCAGACGGCCCTCCATTTTGGCAACATGGGCCGCAATTCCATCATCGGACCGCGTTTCGACAACGTGGACTTCTCCTTGATCAAGAAGACCAGGATCACGGAGCGGTTCTCGAACGAACTGCGTTTCGAAGCGTTCGACCTGTTCAATCATCCCAACTTCGGACAGCCAGGCCGCCTGGCTCAGGTTGGCAGCACCACCTTTGGTGTGATCAGCAACACGCGCTTCGCAACCGGCGACTCCGGTTCTTCACGGCAGTTGCAGTTTGCCATGAAGCTCATCTTCTAGGGTGTAGTTTAGTTAGGTCCAAAATGAAAGCGCACCGGCCGTCCGGTGCGCTTTTTTGTGGCTCTTGGAAACCTATTGTCCATGACAACGCCATCGAAGGCCGAGCCTGAATCGTTGCTTGCCCTTGCATGCTGGCTTCGCGAGGCCAGAGGGATCGGCTCCGCTACACTTGAAAGACTAGACTTAACCTTCAAGTTATCTGGCAGCGCGGATGTGACATGTTCCATTTTTAATAACCAATCAGCTGCACATTTCCACCTGAAGAGCGGCGGGCAGATCTCTCGTACGTGGAAGCAGCAGCGGATTCAATTCGGTTCACGGGATGGGGTCGTGAAGATGAAGTAGTCCCGAACTGAAATTGCATAGTTGCGCAAGAGACATAAACACTATTCTTAATCTCAAGCAGCCAGGCCCGGTTGGCGCCGAGCGCTCTGCAACAGGAGCCGAAATACATTTCACGGCGAAAAAATTCCTAAGCAGTTTGGATTGCAGCGACATAAAAAAAGCCCTCGCATTTCTGCGAGGGCTTTTAGTAGGAGCGTACAGCTAAATCGAATTACATTCCCGGATATCCGCCGCCGTGCTCGCCGCCGCCGGCCGGAGCTTTCTTATCTTCCGGCACGTCGGAGACCAGGGCCTCCGTGGTCAGCATGAGCCCGGCGATTGAAGCCGCGTTCTGCAGCGCAGTGCGTGTCACCTTGGTAGGATCGATCACACCAGCCTTGACCAGGTCTTCGAACTTTTCCGTCTGAGCGTTGTAGCCAAAGGTGTTTTCCTTGGACTCGCGGATTTTGCCCACCACGATTGCGCCCTCTTCGCCGGAGTTGGCCACGATCTGGCGCAGCGGCTCTTCCAGCGCGCGGCGAACAATGTCAGCGCCGGTTCTCTCGTCCTCATTCTTCAGTTTGAGGTCTTCAAGAGCGCTGGCGCAACGCACCAGGGCCACGCCACCACCGGGGACAATGCCTTCTTCCACGGCAGCGCGGGTTGCGTGCATCGCGTCTTCCACGCGGGCTTTCTTTTCCTTCATTTCGGTTTCGGTAGCAGCGCCCACTTTGATCACGGCAACGCCGCCGACCAGTTTCGCCAACCGCTCCTGCAGCTTCTCGCGGTCGTAGTCGCTGGTGGCCTTTTCGGACTGGCTGCGGATCTCGCGCACGCGGCCTTCGATCTCAGCGCCCTTGCCTTTGCCTTCCACGATCGTGGTGTTGTCTTTATCCACCGTGATCTTCTTGGCGCGGCCAAGGTCAGCCAGCTCGATGTTCTCGAGCTTTATGCCGAGGTCTTCCGTGATGGCTTTGCCGCCGGTCAGGATCGCGATGTCCTGCAGCATGGCTTTGCGGCGGTCGCCGAAGCCCGGGGCCTTCACAGCGCAAACCTGCAGCGTGCCGCGCAGCTTGTTCACCACCAGAGTCGCCAGCGCTTCGCCATCCACGTCTTCCGCGATGATGAGCAACGGACGGCCCTGCTTGGCCACCTGCTCAAGAATCGGAAGCAGGTCCTTCATGGTGCTGATTTTCTTTTCATTGATGAGGATGAGCGCGTCGTCCAGAACGGCTTCCATGCGCTCAGGGTCGGTCACAAAGTAAGGTGAGAGATAGCCGCGGTCAAACTGCATGCCTTCCACGACTTCCAGGCTGGTCTCCATGGTGCGCGACTCTTCCACGGTGATCACGCCGTCTTTGCCGACCTTCTTCATGGCTTCAGCAATGATGCGGCCGATGGTCTCATCGTTGTTGGCGGAGATGGTGCCCACCTGGGCAATCATGTCGCCGCTGACCGGCTTGGAAAGTCCGTCCAGGAAGCCCTTGCTGCGCTCGCCGTCTTTGTTGACGGTGCCGCAGATTGCAGCCACGGCCTTCTCAATGCCGCGCTTTAGCGCCATTGGGTTCGCGCCGGCTGCCACGCTCTTGACGCCATCGCGATAGATGGCCTGGGCCAGAACCGTAGCGGTGGTGGTGCCGTCACCGGCAACGTCGCTGGTTTTCGAGGCGACTTCACGCACCATCTGCGCGCCCATGTTTTCAAGATGATCGCCCAGCTCGATTTCCTTGGCCACGGTCACGCCGTCTTTGGTGATGACCGGAGAGCCGAACTTTTTGTTGATTACGACGTTGCGGCCACGGGGGCCCAGCGTCACTTTCACTGCATCTGCCAGCACATTTACGCCGCGCAGAATCGCCTGGCGGGATTCCGCACCGTGTACGATTATCTTTGCCATTGCTTCTAATCTCCTATCAAAAGTTGCGCCGCCTTTTGCGGCAAATTTCAAACTCCAAGTGCAGCAATTAGCAATTAGCGAAATCAGGCTGGAGCTAATTGCTATTTACTAGCTGCCAATTGCTCAATTACCGTCTTGCTGCTCCGGCTTTTTCCGGCTTCTCTGCGCCCTTGCTGGAGCCGCTCAGAATGCCCAGAATTTCATCTTCCTTCATGATGAGGAAGTCTTCGCCGTCAATTTTGATTTCTGATCCGGAATACTTTCCGAACAGGACGCGATCGCCTTCCTTCACTGCCAGGGGAACGTGCTGGCCTTTGTCATACCGGCCGGTTCCAACCGCGATCACGATGCCCTCCTGGGGCTTCTCCTTTGCGGTGTCCGGAATGATGATTCCACCACGTACCGTCTCTGCTTCCTGAATCCGGCGAATCAGGACGCGCTCATGCAACGGGGTCAATTTCTGTGCCATGCGACTACTCCTTTCGAGGTTCAAAAAAAATCTGAATTGTGGGAATGTACCAAGATGTATTGCAGGCTGACAGGCAGCTGCTAGCACTCATGCCCATCGAGTGCTAATTATATGGAGTAGGCTTGCAGGTGTCAAGGGTAAAAGTTGAGTGTTTCTCACTCAAGTAAAGATCGTTATTGTAAACTGTAGAAAATAATTATCTTATTCCAACTCTCTGCTGGAATGCATGCTCTAGCTCGTCATCAATTCCCTGGCTCGGATCGTCGTCTTGATCACGGCGTTCATCAGCGTCACGCGCAAACCGCCTTTTTCCAACTCCATCAGCCCTTCAATCGTACAGCCAGCGGGAGTCGTCACCGCATCTTTCAGCAGAGCAGGGTGGTGTCCGGTTTCAAGCGCCAGTTGCGCCGAGCCGAAGAGTGTCTGGGCAGCCAGCGTGGTTGCCATTTCGCGCGGCAAGCCCACCTTCACACCTGCTTCCGCAAGCGATTCCAAAATCACGAACACAAATGCCGGCCCGCTGGCTGAAAGCGCCGTGATCGCGTCCATATGTTTCTCATCAACCACCAGCGCGCGCCCGATGCTCTCAAACAAATGTTTGGCCGTCTCCAGGTGCTCCAGCTTCGCTGCCGGTCCAAGAGAGATTGCAGTCATCGCTGCGCCCACCATCGCAGGCGTATTCGGCATGGCGCGCACCACGGGAACATCTTTCCCCAGCTTTTGCTGGATGAAGCTTGTCGTCGTAGAAGCGGCAATAGAAATGACCAGCGTGCCCGGATCGAGTGCCGCAGCAATCTCATCCAGCAATTGTCCTAGCGCCTGCGGCTTCACCCCAAGCACAACAGTGGCTGCGCCTTTTACGGCTGCGCGATTATCTGTCCCAACCGGCACGCCGCCCAGTTCGCGCGAGAGTTCCAGAGAGCGATCGCCATGCTGCACTGTCGCCACAGCCTCTTCCGGTGTGATCAGCTTGCGCTCCAAAAATGATTCCAGCAGAATCGTGCCCATCTTGCCGCAGCCCAGCATGGCAATTTTCTTCTTCGCCTGCGTAGTGGCAGAGCTGCCAATCTGTGTTTGTGTGGTCGAGCTCATCGGTGTATTCCTTCCTCGTATAAGCTGTTATTCACGCTCCGCATTGCGCGTGAATGGGCAGAAACAAAAAGCCCGCTGCCTGATTGGGGGCAACGGGCCTTGGATATGAGTGCTGTTTGCTTATGCCTTCACATCTGCCGCCACGCCCCAGCCGCACACGGAAGCGGGTACGCCGCCTGGCTCGGATTAGGACGTGAGGTCATCATGGGCGAACTATAGCCCAATTTGGTACCAGGTACAAGCCGGAAAACCAGTGGATGGGGGAATGCCAGAACTTTGGCAGGCGATTTGCTATTTAACAGGATTGTCAGGTGGAAAAATCCAGAGTTGCACATTTAATGGTGCAAAGCTGGCATAATTTCCAGTTCCGACTATGAAAAGTTGACTAATGTTGTTGCAAGAATGATGCAATTCCGTGCCAGATCATCTATGATGATCACCCTTCGTCTGCACAGTTTTTGAAGCTGTTTTTGTTCGTTCAGTCTGGCCCGCTCGAGAAAGTTAACTGGTGAAGCCGCCACTTCCCAGGAGAACCCTCAATGCTGAAGATCAGCAAGGCTGATTACGATCTCATACGCTGGGAAGCTCAGCGTAGCTATCCTCATGAATGTTGCGGTATTTTGCTTGGGAATGTAGTGGATGGCCATCGCGTGGTCACCATGACGCTGACCTGTGAAAATATGCGGACTGACTCGCCAGCTGACCGCTACAGCATTAATCCTGAGCAGGTGATCGCTGCGCTGAAGCTCGCGCGTAACCGCGGCGAGAACATTATCGGCTTTTATCATTCTCACCCTGACCATTCGCCCAACTACTCTTCCACTGATTTAGCGGAAGCCCACTGGTTTGATTGCTCATACGTGATTACCAGCGTGGAGCAGGGCGCGCCGGCATTGACCGCTTCCTACGTGCTGACGGGATCGGAGCAGCAGAAGAGCTTTCATCCAGAAAGCATTGAGATCTTGGCCAACCAGCGATCTCTTCTGTACGCTACCTAATTCTGCGCGCGGAATCCCCTGCTGCTCAGGCGCAAATCGGTTTATACTTCCCCCATCATTTGCGTCCGCCTGAGCTGACGCTTACCTTATCAATCCACGTAGGAGAGGTGTTATGTCATGGGCTGGAACTCGTGCGCAACAAGACTTTGAACAGCTAAAGGCGCAATTTTTGGATTTGTACTGGCGCACCAAGCAGAACATGGAAGAGCACCTTGCGCATACAAAGTTTGTTGACAACTCTGGACAGGTGATTGCGATTGCGCCTTATGATGTGGCATTAGCGCAAAGCATGGGCGTGGTGTTACAAGGCTTTCTCGCCCTTGATCCTGTTCCTACTTTGTTTAACATAAGAATGTTTCTGGATGCCTACGACTTATTCGACGAACCCAAGCAGTTCGCGAATTGCACTGACGAGCAACTGCGGAGCATCGCGGCCACATTTCACGAAAAGTTTGCGGATCCTGGTATTCGCACCTTAAGTCCGCCTGTCTTGGACTACCTTGAAGGATATGATCAGCGATACGGAACCCAGGAAACCGCTCAGGCCATCCAGCTTTTCACCAGACTCGGTCAAATGGCTGTGGCATATCTCACGCCTTTGGCGACTGCGCCGCAGGTGTGTTTGCAAGCATTCATTGAAAATCTAAATCCAGGGCAGGCGCCGGCTCCCACAACCGAAACTGCATCTACAACCAACTCCGGCTCCAACGAAGCCCAGTCCGGCTCTAACGAAACCCAGCCGAAGAATTTTGACGCTTTGCTGGTTGAGTTAGATTCCCTCACTGGACTCGCCAAAGTCAAAGCCGATGTACGCCAACTGGCGAATTACATCAAAGTCGAACAGATGCGCAAAGCCCAGGGTCTAAAGACCTCGGGTGTCTCGCTGCACATGGTGTTCTACGGCAATCCGGGAACGGGTAAAACTACAGTCGCTCGGCTGATAGCACAAATTTATCGAGCTCTGGGAGTGGTAAAGCAAGGCCAACTGGTGGAAGTAGATCGCGCCGGACTGGTGGCGGCATACGTCGGCCAGACTGCAATCAAGGTCAAGGAAGTTGTGGATAAGGCCACGGGCGGCATTCTGTTCATTGACGAGGCTTACACGCTCAAAACCGGTGATAGTACGGATTTTGGCCAGGAAGCCATTGATACACTGCTTAAGTTGATGGAAGATCGGCGTGACGATTTTGTCGTTGTAGTTGCAGGATATCCGGAAGAGATGAAACGCTTCCTTGAGTCGAATCCCGGGCTTGAATCTCGCTTCAACAAGTACCTCAATTTCGAGGATTACAACGGCGCAGACCTGATGTCCATTTTCGAAGGCTTCTGCCGGAGTTCCGACTATAAGATCAGCCCTGAGGCGCATGCCATTATTCAAGATACCCTGGAGAAAGCTTACCAGGCACGTACGAAAAACTTCGGCAATGCTCGCTTTGCCCGCAATCTTTTCGAGAAGACGGTTGAGAATCAGGCAAACCGTATCGTATCGCTGGTCAATGCTGACCAAGCTACTCTGATGACCATCCGCGATGAAGATGTTGCGGCTGCAGCTCTGAGCGTTGGAGCCTGACCGCCTTTCAGCCTCACGTTGCATCGCGCGCGCTTTTGCGCGAAGCTAGTATAAGCTTTAGCTATCCAGCCGAAAGGATTCCCCCATGGCAACAACCTTGGCCCTCCACGAACTGCCATCATTAAATAATGAAGAAGTATTGCGCTACTCCCGGCACCTGATCATGCCGGAAGTTGGCATGGAAGGGCAGCAAAAGCTCAAGGCAGCGCGTGTCCTGTGCATCGGCACGGGAGGTTTAGGCTCGCCGCTGGCGCTCTATTTTTCGGCCGCCGGAGTGGGAACCATCGGGCTGGTGGATTTTGACAAAGTTGATTTCACCAACCTGCAGCGTCAGGTGATCCACTTCACCGGCGATGTCGGACGCCCCAAGCTGGAATCTGCCAAAGAGAAAATCTCTGCGATAAATCCCTTTGTCAACGTAAAGACATTTGAGACGAAACTTACGAGCCAGAACGCGCTGGACATCTTTTCCGACTTCGACATCATTGTGGATGGGACTGACAATTTCCCCACGCGTTTCCTGGTCAACGATGCTTGCGTCTTCACCGGCAAGCCTAACGTGTATGGTTCCATCTTCCGCTTTGAAGGCCAGGCCAGCGTCTTCGCTGCAAAAGACGGGCCGTGCTATCGCTGCTTATATCCTGAGCCGCCTCCGCCCGGCCTGGTGCCTTCGTGCGCGGAAGGCGGGGTTCTCGGCATTTTGCCGGGACTCGTGGGGCTGATCCAGGCAACTGAGGCAATCAAGCTGATTCTCGGCAGCGGGCAGCCGTTGATCGGTCGGCTTCTGCTGGTGGACGCCCTGGGCATGAAGTTCCGCGAGCTCAAGCTGCGCAAGAATCCTGACTGCGTGGTTTGCGGAACGCATCCCACTGTGACTAAACTCATTGACTACGAAGAGTTCTGCGGATTGCGAGGAGAAGAGAAGCCTGTGAACACTGGAGTTCCAGAGATCAGCGTGGAAGAACTGAAACAACGGCTCGACGCCAAAGAAGATTTATTCATCCTGGATGTGCGCGAGCCTCACGAATACCAGATCTGCAACCTGAACGGCCATCTCATTCCGTTGAACGATCTTCCGCGTCGCGTGAGTGAACTTGATCCCAGCAAAGAGATGGTGGTCCACTGCCGCTCCGGCGCCCGCAGCGCACGCGCTGTAGGATTCCTGCGCCAGGCCGGATTCACCAAGGCAAAAAATCTTGCCGGCGGAATCCTGGCTTGGGCAGACCGTATTGATCCGAAGGTCCCAAAGTATTAGTGATAAGGCTTGTCTTGTATTTTTGTCAGGCGGATGAAAGACAAGCTTGTAGCCAACTGTTTGCCCTAAGAGCGCTAGTTATTCCGAATCAACAAAGGTGCTAGATCCCGGATCCTTCATCTCCCGTTTCAGGAGTCTCTTCATCGCGCGGAGGCGGGGCCATCTCTTCAGCCTGTTTCTTTTTAGCTTTGTTATTCAGCTCTTGGCGGCGCTCTTGCGATTTGCGGATGACCTCGGCAAACCGGTTCTTTGAATCGTCGGCGGGCGGCTTCTTTTCCATCTCAGTAGCATACATCAATCAGGTATTGATAGTTTAGCTGCTGATCACCTGTCTGATTGGCGCAGCGGCGTTTGTAGTTCCCCGCATATCCTGGATTGACCACAGCGGACTTGAATCAGCAGAAATGCATCGCCCATTGCTCTCTCATTGACATCTCTTCCTTGCGGGAGTAAGGTTCCCTGCCAAGTTGGCAAATCACAAGCTCAGGAGAATGTCATGAAAGGAAAATCTGTTTTCTTTGGGGTTCTACTGTGTCTTGGCTTGGCGTCCACGCTTTTCGCGCAGGACCCAACCAAGGTTGATTCAAAACATTACACCGTTGTCAGTGAGAACGCCCAGGCGAGAATTGTGAAAGCTCACTATGGGCCGCATGAGAAGTCGGTGATGCACAGCCATCCCGATCTGGTGGCGGTGTTCCTTACAGACGGAAATGTGAAGTTTACCTATCCCGATGGCAAGACGGAGGACCGTACAGTCAAGGCAGGCGATGCAATATTTACGCCGGCAACCGTCCACCTGCCTGAAAACACAGGAGACAAAGCGTTCGATGTGATTTTGGTTGAATTCAAAGGCAAAGCCGCTAAAGCGTCGGCAAAAGCCGCTGCCAAAGCTGAGGCGAAGAAGAAGTAGAAACCATAGATGGCGCTCGCGCGCGGCAGAGCGCCATAACTCTCCGCCACTCACGGTTTGCACTTCCAGGCGCTGCAATGGCACAATAAATCATGGCTTTTTCAGCCGCATGCTAAATAATGATTTTGCGTCTTTGCGCGGCATAGGCCATCAAATACTGTAGGGCTGCGGGCTTCAACAACCCCGCGGGTCGGGCGCTAACCGGCGCAGTGGATCCGCTGGAGCCTGTGGATGCTTTCAACATCTCCGTTCCGTCGACAACTTGTTGCGGGACTGAAGGCGGAAAAAATGTCGATTGCAATTGCTCCAGCTGAAGAGCGAGGCGTCAGTTGCTCGCTCGATAACTACCTTGTTCTCTCTGACCGCTCTATGGATGCGCGGATTGCTGCCGCCAGACGCGAGCTTGGCTCACGCGCAGTAATTCTCGGTCATCACTACCAGCGCGACGAGGTCATTCGCTTTGCCGATTTTCGCGGCGACTCCTACAAGCTTGCTCAGGAAGCGGCGCGCACCAGCGCGGAATACATCATCTTCTGCGGCGTGCACTTCATGGCTGAAAGCGCTGACGTTCTGGCCCACGATGGCCAGCAGGTGATATTGCCAGACCTAAATGCCGGCTGCTCAATGGCAGACATGGCTGAGATCGGCCAGGTGGAAGCCTGCTGGGAGCAGTTGATTTCGCTTGGTCTCACCGATGATGGAGGCGACGGCATCACGCCGTTGACTTACATGAACTCCACTGCCGCCATCAAAGCATTCTGCGGCGAGCGCGGCGGGTTAGTCTGCACATCATCGAATGCGCCTGCGGCGTTCAAATGGGCATTTCAGCGCAACGAAAAAATCCTCTTCCTGCCTGACCAGCATCTTGGCCGCAATACGGCCTTTGCCATGGGCATTCCCCTCAGCGACTGCGTGGTCTGGGACCCATTCATGATTATGGGCGGAGTTGATCCCGAGCGGCTGCGCCGCGCCAGGGTAATTCTGTGGAAGGGGCATTGCTCGGTCCATCAGCGCTTCCTGCCTGAGCACGTGGACAAAGTTCGTGAACGCTATCCCGATATCAAAGTCATTGTGCATCCTGAGTGCCGCTGGGAGGTTTGCCAAAAGGCGGATGGAATCGGCTCGACTGAAGGGTTGCTCAAGATGATCGCGGATGCTCCGGCTGGAAGTAAATTTGCCGTTGGCACAGAGATCCATCTTGTAAATCGCATGGGTAAGCAATTTGCGAAGCAGGACAAGATGGTTATCACGCTGGATGAATCGGGCTGCCTCTGCACCACCATGTTCCGCATCTCTCCGCAGCACCTGTGCTGGGCGCTGGAAAATCTGGTGGAAGGGAATGTGGTCAATCGCATTAAAGTTACCGCCGATGTAAAACACTGGTCGCGCGTGGCGCTGGATAGAATGCTGGAGATACGGTGAAGAATTGGTAATTTGGTAAGTTGGTAATTGAAACCTGAGAGTTGACGAACTTCGCCGCCCTTTGATCATTTACCCAATTACCAAATTACTCAATTACTAAATTACCTTATGGCCAAACAGAAGACATTTACTTTGCAGGAAGCGCAGAGACTGCTTCCGGTGCTTCAGGCGCTGCTCAAGCGCGCCATGGAAGGCAAAAGGCTGATTGAAGCCGTTGAAAAAGAACTTCAAGACCTGAAGCACCGCATTCTGCTGAGCGGCGGGCTCATGGTGGATGTCCCCGCTGTTGCGCATCGCCGGGCCGAGCATGATAAAGCACTTCAGGCGATCAAAGATGTCCTGGCAGAGATTGATGCCATCGGCGTCCAGGTAAAAGACCTCGATATCGGCTTGCTGGATTTCCCCTGCGCCGTGGAAGATGAGATTGTGCTGCTGTGCTGGAAGTATGGAGAAGAGAAGATCGAATTCTGGCATGATCTGGAAGAGGGTTTCCGCGGCCGCAAACCCATCGATGACCGCATTCTTCGCGGCGGCAAAAAAGAAAAGCCGAGCTAAGGTGAGCAGAGTAGAATCGGACTAAAGAAAATGAGTATTTTTATACATCCTGACCTTGAAACCACACTACGCGCACGTGCGGAGGCACAGGGGCTTACAGTGGAAGCCTACGTGGAGCGCTTGGTCCGTGCCGAGCAGGAACGCGAGGCCGAGTTCGAAGCTTTGGCATTAGAGGGGTTAAATTCGGGAGCCCCCCTTCAGATAGAAGCTGGCTACTGGGAAGAAAAAACATCGTCGTCTTGAAGAACGATTGAAGAAAACTCAGTGAGTGCTCACTATCTCATTCGACCAAAAGCCGATCAGGACCTTGAGGAGCAAGCCTTCTATCTAGCGCACCAAGCTGGATCTGAGATAGGACATCGGTTCCTTCTCGCCGCCCATGAGACATTCACGCTGCTTGCTTCCAACCCTGGAATTGGTTGGCGTTCGCGGCTCAAGCATCCCCAATTAACCGATTTACGTTTTTTCAGGATTACCGGCTTTGAAAAAAATGCTGGTGCTTTATCTGCCGGCTTCAGACGGAATCGAAATCCTCCGCGTAATCCATGGCTTCCGCAATCTTACGGATAATCAAGCGCGAAGGGCTGAAGTAACCAATAAGACCGTAGGGCTCCCTCCCTCCGCTCGGGATGTCAAAACGTCACGGCTTCTTTCCTTCCACCCACTCCGGCTTGAAATCTGAATTGGCCAGCCACTCTACTGGTTCCAGCATGGAATGGATGGCTCGTTCCATGTGCGAGAAATCAATGTGGGCCAGATCGTCACTGGGGCGATGGTAATCCGCATGAAGGCCGAAGCTGGAAACTGTTTGAGCAACCACGCCTTTTTTGGCCAGCGCGTAATTGTCAGAGCGCTGAAAGAAGTTTTCCTTGGGATGCGGATCCGCCACCAGCTTGGCCCCGTGTTTTGCCAGTTCAGAGCCCAGATTGCTGCGCTCAAAGCCGGTCAGCCACAGCTCATCCGGTTTTACTGCCGGATCAGGACGGCCGATCATTTCAAACTCCAGGTTGGCGACAATATTTTTGAGCGGCATGGGCGGATGCTGCAGAAAGTATTGGTCGCCCTGGCCTCCTGTTTCTTCACTGCCAAAGAATACAAACAGCACAGTCCGTTTCGGATGTTTCCCTGCCAGAGCGCGCGCCAGTTGCAGCACAGCCACGCATCCTGAGGCGTCATCGTCAGCGCCGTTGTAAATGTTGTCACCATTTACCGCCTCCCGAATACCGACGTGGTCCATGTGAGCAGTGAGCAGGATCACCTCGTCTCTCAGCTTCGCGTCGCTGCCCTTGAGCACGCCGATCACATTACGCGTGTTCCACTGCTTTTTGCCTTCGCGATAGAAGTTGAATTCCCCGGAAACATTCTGGATGTAACCCCCGCCGTCTCCGCCGGGCTCAACACCAATTTCGCGCAACTGAGATGCAAGATAGACGGCGGCAAGCAGTTCGTCTTTCGTCCCACTGCCGCGGCCCTGGAGCGCATCGCTCGCCAGGAACTCCATTGTGCCCCGAATCTCGTCTGCTTCGCGGCTGGCGGCCTGCTGCGCAACTGAGTTGAGAGAAATGAAAATGAAAAAGATAAACGCTGAAAAAGCTCTGTTGCGAATTGTCATACGTGACAGCAGTATAGCGGCTGAAGTTCTTCTGGTTAAGTAACCACATCATCTTTGCTGGAGCAGCGCGCTGAGAGCAGCAATAATGTGCCACTTGGACGTAAGCGCAGAGTACAAGCTTCGCATCAGACCACGGCCCGCTGGACAAGACCGAAGGCATCTGCATCGCGGGCGGATTGGCTGTTATATTTAACAGTAAACGCAAATGCACAGTTCTCCAATCAGCAAGGCCATGGTTTTTGCCGGGCTCCTCCTTGCCATTGCGCTGTCCATCTTTACAGGATGCAGCGGCGGCAGCGCTTCCGGTGGCGCAGAATATGTCTATGTTGCGGTAACCGAGGCCGGGCTGCGAGACCACGTTGCCACCATCTACAACAAAACCGGGGTGGTGCATAACGGTGAGCGCCTGCAGGTACTGGAGCGAATGCAGAACAAGCGCTTTTTGCGTGTTCGGTCTCCGCGAGGTGAAGAGGGCTGGATCCAGGAGCGCTATCTAACCGATCAGCAGACCTTTGACGAGTTTCGGCGCCTGGCAGAACAGTACAAAGACACGCCGGCACAGGCCACTGCCACCACGGAAGACCAGGTCAAGGTCCATGTGCTTCCCGGCCGGAAAACGGGCTATTTGTATCTGCTGAATGAGAAGCAGAAAGTTGATCTCTTGCAACGGCAAACCGTAGATCGCAACGCGCCGCCACTGCAGATAAAAGAAGAGAGCGCGAAGGAAAAAGATTCCGAGCCTGACACCTCTGATGAGGAGCAGCCGAAATCGAAGGAGAACGCTGCTCCGCCCGCCGTCCGTGAAGATTGGTGGCTTGTGCGTGACGGGCAAAAGCACGTGGGTTGGGTGCTGGGCCGGGCTTTGTATCTGGATGTCCCGGAGGAAGTGGCCCAATACTCTGAAGGCCAGCGCATGGTGGCCGCATTTCCTCTCGATGAGGTGCAGGACGAGGACAAGAAAGTTCCCGAGTACCTTGTCCTTTATACAGATAATAAAGACGGAATGCCTTACGACTTTAATCAGGCGCGGGTCTTTACCTGGAATGCCAAGCGGCATAGGTATGAGACCGCTTATCGTGAGCGCAATTTAGACGGCGTATTGCCCGTAAGTCTGGGGCGGCAGAACTTTGACAAGGAAGGAAATCTGCGGACCTTCACCCTGCGAGTGAAGGATGAGGGCACGGTCCGGGAGAAGACATACAAGTTCAATCCCCCAATTGTGAGGCGGGTACTTGCGCCAGGAGAAGAGCCGCCGGCGCCACACAGCAAAAAAAGCAGGCGCAGCTCGCATTAAACTCCTTTTTATTCATTAGCTTCCAGCTGAACTCGATTGCCTTCTCTCTGTGGCATCCAGCCACCTTCTTCTACCGTCAAAGGAGGGTATGGCAGAAAAGGTAAAAAAGTTAAATCTGGAACGAGACTACAAGAAGTTTCTCTATTTTATTGATGGCAGCGGCAACGTTTGCCAGAAACCGAAGTCGGGCGAGGGTGAAAACCAGGTGCTGGTGCCGAACGCTATTGAGAGAGACAACCAGTACTTGTATTTCATCGACAAAGAGGGGGACGTGGCGCGTTCACCGCGGGCCACACGCCGGACCAAGAAAGTAGCCTAGCCACAGGCACGGATGAGCGCTCAACAGGGATTGAACCTGCTGGTATTTCGTCCTGGCCGGCGGCGCGCGCGTGGGCTGGATTTAAAGCGTACGCTGCTGCAGGCGCTGGAGCCTTTAGATGATGGCTTCTCTTCTGACGCGGTTATGGCTGCGCTTCTGCGCGCCGGCGAGCTCGAATGCAGTGTAGCCGACTCTGATGGCTTTGACGTGCTGCCGTTTGCGGAGCTTACGGAATGCCTCTCGGAAGCTCTGCTACACCATCACATCCCACTCAATTTCCCCAAGTTTAAAGATGCTGTGCTTCGCGCTTCTGTGCCGGAGCAGGCGGAGCTTTCCGTTCCTGAGGGCTTTGCTCATTACGCTTTGCATCCTCTCGGCTACGCAGATGTGCTGGAGAAACTGCAACCGCTTCCCAGCCATGTCGTCGTTATCGGGATCAGGAGTATTGGAACTACTTTAAGCGCCATGACTGCTGCAGCAGCGCGGCAGCGCGGGCTGACTGTTTCGCGAATGACGGTGCGGCCTGGCGGACATCCTTATGATCGGAAAGCAGAGCTTTCTTCCGCGGAAAAAGCTTTCATTCAAGATGCTTCTGGCTCGGGGGCGAAGTTCTTGATTGTGGATGAAGGCCCGGGTCTCAGTGGATCAACTTTTCTCTCAGTTGCAGAAGCGCTGGAAGCGGCGGGAGTTCCTGCCGCTCAGATCATTCTGCTGTGCGGCCATGAACCAGATTTGAACGGCTTGTGCGCAGCCAATGCTGCTGAGAGGTGGAAGCGCTTTCGGTCGGTCGCTGTGACTGCAGAGCCGCGCAGACCTGCGGAAGCAGAGACGTTTATAGGCGCAGGTGAGTGGCGAAGAATTCTCTCTCAGGATGAATGCAAATGGCCGGAGTCGTGGACCAGCATGGAGCGGCTGAAGTATCTCTCGACCCGGGAGCCGCGCCGGCTGTTCAAGTTTGCCGGGTTGGGCCATTACGGTGACCAGGTATTCGAACATGAACAGGCTGTAGCTGCGGCTGGATTCGGGCCAGAGCCGCAACGGGAGAGCGGCGGCTTTGTCTCATATCCGTGGCTGGAAGCCAGGCCGATGACAGCTCAGGATATTTCTCGCGACTTGCTTACTCGGTTAGCAGAATACTGCGCGTTTCGGGCCGAGGCCTTTCCGACTGAAGTTGGGGATGCAGCCGTGCTGCAGGAGATGGCAGAGCACAACTTGCAGCAATTCAATATCAATCTTCCGGTCGCGCTGAAATTGGAGAGGCCAGTGATCGCCGATGGACGCATGCAACCCCACGAATGGCTGCTCACCGAAACTGGAGAGATGCTGAAAACGGATTCAGGCAGCCACGGCGATGATCATTTCTTCCCCGGACCGACCGACATTGCATGGGACCTGGTGGGAGCCATTGTTGAGTGGCGGATGGATTCCGAGCAGGCGAGCTATTTCCTGGAGCGCTATACCAGTCTCACTGGTGACAAGGCGAGCCGCAGAGTAGCAGATTTTATTCATGCTTATTCGGTCTTCCGCTGTGCTTACTGCAAAATGGCGGCCAACGCCATGCGCGGTACTCCGGAGCAGAGCAGGCTGGAGCAGGCAGCTGCAAGTTATGCCGGCAAGCTGCCGGTTTTGCGCGCTGCTTCAGGAGTGTGAGTTTGCATCGCCCTTCATTTGTTACTTTTCTACCGCGCGGCTAAACTAGCCTTCCATGCGCGATCCTGTTGAGTTGGAAATTTTTAAAAGCCTTTTTCATTCCATAGCAGAAGAGATGGGCGCAGCGCTGCGTCGGACCGCCTTCTCACCCAACATCAAAGAACGTCGTGATTACTCCTGCGCTGTCTTCGACGGCAGCGGGGAAGTGGTTGCCATGGGCGATCACATGCCGGTGCATCTGGGATCGATGCCGATGTCAGTGCGCGCTGCGGTGGAGAAGCTGACGCTTGGCCCGGGCGATGTTGCGATCTTGAATGATCCATTCTGCGGTGGCACGCACCTGCCGGACATTACGCTGGTGGCGCCAGTGTTTCTAAGTGGCAGGAGAGGAGGTAACAAAACGCGACCTGCTTTTTATGTCGCATCGCGTGCTCACCACGCCGATGTGGGAGGAACGTATGCCGGCTCGATGGGCATCTGCCGAGAGATCTATCAGGAAGGCATTCGCATTCCTCCAGTCAAGCTGATTTCTGCGGGAGAGCTGCAGCAAGGTGTCTTCCGGCTGCTGCTGAACAACGTTCGCACGCCGGAGGAGCGCGAGGGCGATCTCAATGCGCAGATTGCAGCCTGCCACACTGGCGCGGCACGTTTGCTGGAGATTGTGGAGCGCTACGGTCTGCCGCGAGTGCAGCGCGTGCTGCGTGAGTTGCAGGATTATTCAGAAAAGCTGATGCGGGCGTTCCTCAGCAAGGTACCGCATGGTCGCTATGAGGCTGAGGATTTCCTTGATGACGATGGCACGGGCTCCGGCCCGGTGCGCGTTGCTGTGGCGCTCACATTCCAGGCGGCGTCTGCAGGCAAGCCGCTTGTGATGGTGGATTTTACCGGCAGCTCGCCGCAGGTTGCGGGCAGCATCAATGCCGTTGAGGCCATCACCTATTCTGCATGCTTCTATGTTTTTCGTTGTCTGCTGCAGGAAGATGTTCCTGCAGCGGCCGGGCTGATGCGTCCAGTGCGGATGATCGCGCCTGTGGGAACCATTGTGAATTCACGGCCGCCCGCGGCTGTTGCAGGCGGAAACGTAGAGACTTCGCAGCGGATCGTGGACGTGCTGCTGCGCGCGTTAGCCAAAGCCATGCCGGACCGCGTACCTGCAGGCTCTTCAGGAACTATGAACAACCTGACCATCGGCGGCATTGACGAACGCACAGGAGAGCCATTTGCTTATTACGAGACGATTGCCGGCGGCATGGGTGCGCGTCCTGACAGGCCGGGAGTGAGCGGCGTGCATACGCACATGACCAACTCGCTGAATACGCCTGCTGAGGCGCTTGAGTATGCATATCCGCTGCGGGTGACGCAGTATGGCTTGCGAAAGGGAAGCGGCGGCGCAGGCAAGTTTAGCGGAGGCGATGGCATTGTTCGCGAGATCGAGCTTCTGGCCGATGCCCAGGTGACGCTCCTGGCCGATCGTCGCAGCCGTGGGCCGTATGGCTTGCACGGCGGAGCTGACGGCGCGCCGGGAAAGACAGAGATCATGCGAACTGATGGCAGCCGCGAAGTTCTCGCAGGTAAAGCCAGCGTGCGGCTGAAGAAAGGCAGCAGAGTGAGAGTTGAGTCGCCGGGCGGAGGTAGCTGGGGAGTCAGGATCAGTTCATCAGGCGAACGGCAATCGGAAACCAAAACCTTACCACTGATAAACACGGATAAATGCTGATCTGCGCAGATTTAAAAGTTCAACCTTATGATTTTCAAAATCCGTTCAATCCGTGTTCATCCGTGGTAAGAATTTTCCGATCCGATCTCTCTCCGAATGCTACTGCTGCTGCGGTGTGGGTGTTGGGCTTGGCTGCTGATTCTTCTTGTTTTTATTCAGCACCTGGTTGAGCACATCGCCTAACTTGGGGGCCTGCGCCGGAGTAGGCGTCGCCTGCGGCTGCTGACCCTGATTGTTGCCCACGGCTGGATTTCCGGATTGCTGCGGTTGATTTTGCTGCTGTTGTTGCTGGCCGCTGATAGCACCGAGAATTCCGCCGATACCACCTTTGCCTTGTCCTGAAGGCTGGCCATTGGGTCCGCCCTGATTCTTGCCTCCCAGAATCGCGCCCAGGATTCCGTTTGTCAGCTGGCCAGGATTCTTGCTGGTGGGCAGCAAGTTCTTGAGCTTCATCTGCGCGATCTGCTGAACGTCCGGTGCGACCTGCGGATGCTGAAATGTTCCCGTCACAAGCACTGGCAGTACGAGCTCACCCTGATTGTTAGCCAAAGCGGTGTTCATGAATCCGCCGACTTGGGTGCCGCCGACCTGCTGGCTCAGAGCCTTATTCAGAACGGCAGTTACGTGCAGGTTGAGCGACTGATCAGCAAGGTTCACAAGGCCGGCAGCGGCGAGCGTGCCGCCATCAATCACAGCCTGCAGGTTGTTGGTCTGCGCTACGCCATTCTTCACGTCAAAGTTGCCGGTTAGTTGAACCAGATCAGTGAAATTTTTCGGCGGTCCAAAATTGTTGCCCACAAATTTGCCTACCGACGCCAGTTCATGCAGCAGATCAAGATTCATTAGCTTGCCGTTCGTGAGATTGATGGCCATGCTGCCATTTAGGCTGCGGGCGATGCTATCGGAAGAAGCCGAGCTGAACGAAGCATTCACGTTTGAAGAAAGCAGGCCGTAGAGCGTCTGCTTGAGATCTGAGACGGACGAGATGAGTTTGTTGGCGTCAACCTTCTCGGTCTTCAGATTCACCGCATACACAGGTTGGGCCGGTCGCATGTCAATGACAATGTTGCCAACTTCTTTGCCGTTATAAATATCCGCAGTAACCGGATTCATTTTGATGAGACCGTGATCCAGCGCTACGTTGCTATGCACGTTATTCAGCACAAGCTGGTCATATTGAATCGTGCCGACAGTCACTGTTCCGCCACCAGTCATTTTGGTGAGCATGCTCGGGCTGTTTGCCGCTGCCGGCTGCTGGGCCTCAGCTTTGGGAATCAGGTTCCAGAAGCCCTGATCTGCTGCAGCACGCTTGTTCGGCTGAGCAGGAGTAGCATTGAACATCTGCTGCAACTCGGTGACGTTCACTTTGTCGGCATTCAGTGTGAACTGCACCTGGGGCGCTTCAAAGTTTTTGAGCGTAAGCGTGCCGTTGGCATTGGTCTGGCCTAGTGTGGCAGAGACGTTCTGCAGCATCGCCGAATTCTGGCTGAAGCGAATGTCAGAATTGTGTATCTGCACCGGCTTGGTAAGAGATGGCATTTTCAGCGTAGCGTTGCTGATCTTTCCTGTGCCGGCGAAGTTCAGTGCAGACATGTTCTTTGTCGGGCCTTGCGCGTGTACGTCCAGGCTAAGCGTTCCGTCGCCAGACATACGTTCCACGGCGCTCACGCCTGCGGCTTTGGCCATGCTGAGAATCTCGCCGATGCGTGCATTGGGAGCGCGCAGCGCTGCATTGATTGTGCTGTTGGGCGCACTATAGTTTGCCAATGCGAAATTTACATTGACGGTTGTTGAGCCTGTAGTCGCGGCAAAATCATTCGAGCGGATCATGTCCGGCGTGAGCGTAAGCGCAATTTCGTTCACGCGGACTGGTTGCGGAATCTCTTTGCCGCTGATCTCCAGATTGCGCGCAGAGAGCTGGCCATTCATGGCTGGCTTGTCCATTGCTCCGCGTGCCTGGATGTCGGCGTTCACGGTTCCCTTTACGTCAGTCCCTTGGCCGAAGGCTACGCCGAACGCAGAAGCAAGACGCGCTGCTTCGGCAATCGAGGCATTGGAGGCAGTCAGCTTGAGATCAATCTGCGAAGGGTTCGGCCGGCTGTTGATGGTCCCAGCAATGGTGATGGGCGTTGCACCGAGCTTCAGATTGCCTTTGTGAATCTGAATTACATCATTTGAGAGATCATCGGCCACGTCATAGTCCAGCGTGATTGGATAGCCGACATTCACATTGTGAATGCGCGCGTTATCCAGACGTATAGTTCCGTTGGAAGCCAGCTTGCCGGAAGAGTTCTGCACCTTTGCGTCACCCGAGACCACGGCGTCAATTCCGTTGAGCGACTGCGAATTCAAAAACTTTTCTGCGGCTCCGGTAGAGACCTGATCGAGGCGCAGCGTGCCGTTGAAAGGTGTATTGAGCATGTCTGCCTGCTTGATCGGCCCGCCCTTGCCTTCGAGCATCAGAGTCTGCTTGCCCTGGCCGGGCAGGTGCGCCGTCAACTTCACGGAGAACTGCTGATCGGGAGCAAAGTCGCTCAGGTTGAGATCAATGTGATCGTAAACGGCGCGCGACTGGTGTTTTTGCAGATCAGTGATGGCGACCTGGCCGTCATTGATAAACAGATTGGCCAGCGAGAACTGGCCTGCAGGCCCTTTTCCTTGAGGGCCGGTAGTTGTGACCGGCGTAGCGGCCGGCGATGGTTGAGATTGCGGTTGCTGTTTTTGTGTTTTCTGCTGCGGGGCTGGCGACGTGCTTGGCGCGGGGGTCGGTTTGCCTTCCTGTCCGAGGGTAGCAAAATTCCATGCGCCCTGAGCATCGCGTATCAGCTCAATATGCGGGCGAACCAGCTCAAGTGATTTAACTTCGACTTCTTTATGCAGCAGCGGCCAGAACTGTACGCTCACGGCAAGTTTTTCCGCAGTTGCAAAGGGACGGGACGCAGCAAAATGAGCGTCGTCTGCAATGGTGACATTTTCCACCTGAAATGATGGTGGAAAGAGGCTCAGGTGCATGTTGCCGAGCGTAACCTGCCGTCCCAGGCGTTTCTCCAGCTCTGCCTGGATCTGGCTGTGGTACTGGTTGATGTCAATCAGGTGCGGAACAATCAGCGCTGCTCCCACCAGCAGCACAACAATCACCAGAATTGCTATTCCGAGTTTACGCATGAGTGTTCCTGCTTTCCGCTGCAATGGATTCTAAAGCCGCTATTCAATTGGGGGCAGAGTTTCCCTGTTAGATTGGAAGCCAGTTTAAGCATATACGGTTGCATTGACGTAGATAGCGATCTCTTGCTAAACTTAAGGTTTCATAGCCACTTATCCCACCTGAGAAGGTTTCCAAGTGCCAGGTTATACCCGTCGTCAGTTAAAACAAGATAAGTTTGCCGAAACAGCCCAGGGCGCCGCCGAGTGGGCAACAGGCCATCGCCGCACAGTGGTGTGGGGCGTGGTTGCGATTGTTGCAGTGGTATTGATCGGAGCCGGGATTTTTACCTGGCATAGCCGCCAGGTGGAGCAGGGCAATGACGCGCTTGCCGCTGCCATGAAGACCTTTGAAACCCCTTTACGCGCTCCCGGAACTCCGGCAGCGGGAGATAGTCCCACGTTCCCCAGCGTAGCGGAGCGGGCCAAGGCTGCGGACAAGCAATTCAAGGCTGTTGCCGATAAATATTCCATGGTGGCGCCGGGGAAAATCGCACGTTACATGGATGGCATAGCGCTCCAGCAGGCCGGCGATGCATCGGCGGCGGAGCAGCAGTTAAAAGAGGCCGGCAACTCTGGTGATAAGGGCGTTGCCGCGCTGGCCAAGATGGCGTTGGCATCGATTTATCGCAACTCAAACCGCCAGGCTGAAGCAGCGAAAATTTACAGGGATTTATCAGACCATCCAACGAGCACCGTTTCCAAACCAATGGCGCAGTTAGAGCTTGCTGAGATGTATGAGAAGACTGATCCGCAGCAGGCGAATGCAATTTATCAGCAGCTCCAGAAGGAAGCGCAAAACAGCCCGGCCGGACAAGTGGCAGCACAGAAGCTGTCGAACAAAAAATAGGGCAACAGCAGCTTAGGCGCGGGAGAGTTTCCTTTAGAAAACCAGCAGGCTCTCTCAAACTGCGGCAACCTTCGCGGGAAATCCGCAATCTCTACTTTTTAAGCTGGCGACAGACAAACCCGTCTTCGCCGAATCCAGAGGAGCATACTATGAAGTCCTTTTTGGCAGGATTGGGAATTGGTCTTGGTTTGGGAATTCTTTTCGCGCCTATGAGCGGAGAGGAAACCCGCAGTAATCTGACACAGCGTGCCAATGACTTGGCAGACTCAGCTCGGGACCTGGTTGATCAGGGCCGTGAGCGCGTTCGTACCACAGTCTCCGCGATCCGCGGGCAAGCTGAGCGGTTTGCTGGCGGCGAAGCAACTGGCACAGAGAGCCGCAGCCTTTAACTAACGCGTGGGGCGGCGGAACAGATAGCATCCGCCGCTTGCTTTAGCCTGTCGCTACGCTCCCATCGCTTTGAGAGAAAGTTTGGGTGGGGGAATTGTTTTTGCCTTGAATCAGGCGGCCTGGCGGCGTTATTCACCTTGCCGCTATTCTTGACACTCCCTTACTCTGCCCTTTATTCTTACATCTGTTCCCTAGTGTCTCCCCTGATGTATTAAATTTCGGAGCACCCCTTATGTTTATAAAAATAAAGGACCTTGAGCTCCGAAAATTAGAATTCAATGAGAGCTTTGCGCCTGGGGTGATTAATTTTGGGGAAGACCTTGTGCAAACGGCTCCGTTGCAAACGAACGGACAGGCGGAGCTGATCCGGGAAAACCGGGGCGCTCACAACGTCATAGAAGACATCAGGCTGGTGGGCAGCTTTTCCACAGAGATGGAGAATTCTTGTGCCCGCTGCCTGGAACCGGTACATAATTCGATCTCTGAGAAGTTTGATCTGCTCTATCGTCCCCTGGGAATAGATGCGAGGAGCGAGGAAGTTTCCATCAGCAAGGCTGAGACAGAGATTGGATATTATCAGGGAGAAGGGCTGCTGCTGGAAGATGTGCTGAAAGAGCAGATACTGCTTGCCCTTCCGGTAAAACAGATTTGCCAGGCCGCCTGCAAGGGACTTTGTCCTCACTGCGGAAAGAACCTGAACGTGGAAAGTTGTGACTGCGTCACCAGCATGTCTGATCCGCGTTGGTCGGCCCTGGAAGACATTCGCAAGAAATTAGAACGATAGAAATCAATGCGCTCGTGCTTTACCGGCGCGCAAGGAAAAAAGAACGAGAGGAAAAAATGCCAAATCCAAAACGGCGGCATTCAAAGTCACGTACTTCGAATCGCCGCGCACATGATTATCTGACGGCGCACTCCGCGGCGGAGTGTCCGAACTGCCATGAGAAAAAGATGCCGCACCGTATTTGTCCCAAGTGCGGATATTACAAGGGGCGTGAGGTAGTAGAAGTAAAAGAGACCAGCTAGGCTGAGGATCCGTGGAAACCGTCATAGCTCTCGATGCGATGGGTTCAGACCGGAACCCCAAGCCGGAGATCGAAGGCGCTCTGCTGGCGGCGCGGAACTACGGCGTTCGTGTCTTGCTGGTTGGTCCTGAAGACCGCTTACGCCATGAGCTAGCCAACCATCCTGTTGCCAAGGACGTTCCCGTTGACGTGGTGAACGCCACACAGGTCATTGAAATGCATGATAAGGCCGTGCAGGCTGTCCGCACCAAGCGTGACTCCAGCATGCACGTGGGCTTGCGCCTGGTAAAAGAGAAGCGCGCAGTCGGATTTGTGACTGCAGGCAACACCGGCGCGGCGATGGCCGCCGCCAAGATGGTGCTGGGCTCGCTGCCGGGAGTGGACCGTCCTGCGCTGGCAAACGTTTTTCCTACCTCTGCAGGCAAGAACAAACCCTCCATTCTGATGGATGTGGGCGCAAACGTGGATTGCAAGCCCTACAATCTGGCACAGTTCGCGCTGATGGGCATGATGTACTCTCGGGCGATCTTTAAAACCTCCAATCCCACTGTGGGGCTGCTTTCAATTGGCGAGGAAGAAGGCAAGGGTAACGAACTGACCCGCAAGGCGCACTCTCTGATGAAAGAGCTGCCAATTAATTTCGTCGGAAACGTTGAAGGGCGCGATGTGTATAACGGCAGAGTGGATGTGATCGTTTGCGATGGCTTTGTCGGCAACGTGGCGCTGAAGATTTCCGAAGGGCTGGTGGAAGCCGTGCGCTTCCTGCTGAAAGAATCCCTCACCTCCACAATTACCTCTCAAGTCGGCGCGCTGCTGGCGCGCAAGGCATTTACGAACTTTGGCCGCAAGCTCGATTATTCCGAATATGGCGGAGCGCCACTGCTGGGCCTGCGCGGCGTGGCGATCGTCGGGCATGGCCGCTCAAACGCCAATGCCATTAAGAATGCGATTCGAGTGGCGAAAGAGTTTTATGAGTCGGGCATCAATACAATGATCGAGCAAGAGCTCAGTGCTACTCGTGTAGAAAATTTGATTCCTGCCGGCGAGGCCAATCCATCCACATGAGCCATACTCCCATTGCTTTTCTCTTTCCAGGACAAGGATCACAAGCAGCAGGTATGGGAAAAGAGCTGGCAGCGCTCTATCCCGTAGCCGGGCATACTTTTCAGGAAGCCGACGACGCGCTGGGGTTCTCAATCTCCAAACTCTGCTTTGAGGGACCTGACGAGCAGCTGAAGTTAACCGAAAATACTCAGCCGGCCATTCTTACCATGAGCACTGCGGTAATGCGGGTGCTGCAGGAAAAGGGAATTGTTCCGCAGTTTGCCGCCGGTCATAGCCTGGGCGAATACTCAGCCCACGTTGCTGCCGGAACGCTGGATTTTGCCGATGCAGTGCGCACGGTGCGCAATCGCGGCCGCTACATGCAGGAGGCAGTTCCTGCAGGTGAAGGCGGCATGGCGGCGATCCTGGGAATGGGGTTGGAGCAGCTTCAGCAGGTTTGCAATGAAGCAGCGCAGGGCGAGGTTGTTTCGCCCGCGAATATCAATTCCCCGGACCAGGTTGTGATTTCGGGCCATCAGAGGGCGGTGGAGCGCGCAGCCGACCTGGCCAAACAGCGTGGCGCCAAGCGAGCAGTGATGCTGGTGGTGAGCGCTCCTTTTCATTGCGCACTGATGCAGCCGGCGCAGGACAGCCTGGAAAAAGATCTTACCGATCTTCGCTTCAATAACCCGGAAATTCCTGTAGTCAGCAATATTGACGCTGCGCCGAAAACGACGGCTGAAGGTTCGCGCCATGCGCTGGTGCGCCAGGTCACTGGCGCGGTGCAATGGGCGAAATCTATGCAGACGCTGATTGATCTGGGAGTGAAGACGTTTGTCGAGGTTGGTCCGGGCAAGGTGCTGACCGGGCTGATGCGCCAGATTGATCGCTCACAGAGCTGCCTGAACGCCGAAGACGAAGCTTCCGTGCAGAAGGTGGAAAATTTGTTTGCGGCGGCTACGAAAGAATAGAATCCCTTCGGACTTTCTTCATTTCCATGTTTAAGTCTGCCTTGGTTTTCCTTGTCGGTGCTGCCACTTTCCTGTCTTCACAAAAGTTAAAAAATGAGGATTTGGGAATCTTTGTTTCCTCCAAAGCGGGACTATTTACTAAATCAGTTTCCGGCTTCACCAACTTAGATTTGAAAAATACGCGAGCGGTGTTCCTTGAACCAAATGGCAGGATCGGAGAATGGCAAGTCCTTAACAGGGGACGCGGTAAAACGGTCGAATTTGATGGCCAAGGCCGGGTGGTAGCGGGTAATTCAACGCAAGTACGGTTTGAATGGCAACACGGAATCGATGCAGAACACTTGGTGGCCGCCTATGAATGGGAGTGGGTGGGCGGCAGCTCAACACAATCTATCGTGATCCAGGTGGTTGAACTTCGCGGAGATGAAGTCTTCATCACGCAACAGATCGAGGCTGATGCACACGGAAGCGGGGCGGGCGCATTTTTTAACTCTAAGGACAACTCCCTGACGGTGAACGCAGTGGTGTTCGAAGAAACGGATGCTCACTGCTGTCCTTCAGCGCTCAGCACCGTTATCTTCCATTGGGACGGCAAACGGTTCAGTCGCATCAGCGCTAAAAAGAAGCGTACAGAATGATGGATGCTACTGCTGCCCGCGGCAAAGTACCGTCCCAACCGGCGAGTCGCTGATTGATTTGCTTTTGCTCTCCACCCACATGGAACGAGGCTCGGCTCGGTTGTTGATGGTTACCACCACCACAACGCCTGTAGAAGAAGATTTTGGCTTTAGCGCACAATCCACACGATGGCTTGTGATTGCTCCGTACTCGCCGGAAGGACCCCAGTCGAGCTTGAACTGGTTGAGTGAGTACGCCGCGTATTTGTCAGGATGTTGCTTCCAATCGGGATCACCCTGGTAAATGCCATAGGCCGCGTCAAAATCCTGGTGTTCGACGGCCTGAAAAAATTTGTTGATGACATGCTGTTCCGGCCAATATCGAAAAAAGAAAAACCAGACCAGCAGCGGAACCACAATGACCAGGACCGCTGTGGTGATGATCCGCTTGCGCCGCTGGGCCGGGCGCGGATCGTATTCTCTTGCATCCATCAGTGTCATGCGAATGTCCTTAAAGAGTGCGTTTGAACAGCCAGGTTGAAAGCATGAAAGCCACGGTCGCGAACCCTCCAAGATACAGCAGGTCAGGCCAGATTGCAGCCAGCCCAACGCCCTTGAGCAATACGGCCTTGAAGCCATGCACGGAGTACGTGAAGGGATCAATCCAGGCGATCCACTGCAGCCACTTGGGAAAGGCTTGAACCGGATAGATAGCGCCGCTGGGAAAATACAGCAGCGTATTCAGAATGCCGAAGATGGCGCGCGGAATCAGCGGATCGTTCACGCGTACCATCATCAAGAACATCATGGCGATGAATGCGAAGGAAGTAGCGGCAATGAGCAGGAAAAGCCAGAGCAGGTTGGCAGGTTGAAAAGTTGAGGCGACCCCCGCGATCAGAGAACCAATCACCGTGAGCACAATTCCTGCGCCCATGGCCTTGAGCGCGCCGGCCACGTTGAGACCCGCAACCAGCTCCATTTTGGTGATCGGGGTGACCAGATAGCCTTCATGCACGCCGCGGGCTTTGTCGTCGATGTAAACGATGCCGCCGCCTATCATCACGCTCACGAACATGGCCAGTGTGATTGAGCCAGGCAGCAGGTACTTCATATATTCAATGTAGGGATAAAGCTCCACCACCTGAAGCGCGGTTTGCTGCACCACGCGTGGCTGAACGTCCGGCTGGTTCAGTGCTTCCACCAATTGAGCCATTGAATCTTCAAAGGTGGAGGTCATGAAATTATCTGTATTATCCAGCACCAGGCCGATGTGGGGGCGGGCATGCTCATATACATCGCGCGAAAACTGCGGCGGAATCACCAATCCCGCGTTCAAATCGCCTTTTCGTACGGCGTTCACCATGCTTTTTTCGTCGTTGTAAACAACCGGCTGGAAGGTGCGTGCATTGCTCTGGACAGCGCGCAAGGCTTCAACGACGCGAATTGCCTGAGGACCAGCATCATGGCTGACGATTCCAAGCTTTGCGTCTTTGATTTTGCCGCCGAAGGCATTGCCGAGCACGATGAGCTGTACCAGAGGGAAGACCATAGCAGCCATCATCAGCGCGGGGGAGCGAAAGAACTTCCGCAGATCGCGCTCCACGATGGCCATCATGCGACCGCTTTGGAAGAAGCTGCGCATCTTATTTTCCCCAGGCAACGGGAGATTGGTAGAGAGGCGCGTCAATCATCTGATCGCGCAGCTGGCGGCCGGTGTAGTGAACGAAAACGTCATCCAGAGTGGTGCTTTGCACCGTGAGGGTTTTCACTACTACCTTCGAACGAACGGCTGTCTCCACCAGATCAGTTGTGGTTCTGGAGCCGTCGTCAGTGAGAATGCGATACATCTCCGCGCCTTCCGGCTGCACGGACTGTACGGCCGCCAGCTTCTCCAGTGTCTGCTGCCAGCCTGCGGGAGCATTCACAAACTGCGCTTCAATCACGCTTGAGCCGGGAATACTGGCCTTGAGAGCGCGCGGCGTATCGAGCGCCACTAATTTGCCATGATCAACAATGGCAATTCGGTCGCAGAGGCGGTCGGCTTCATCCATATAATGCGTGGTGATCAGAACTGTTAGATTGCGCTTCTGCTTGATATTGGTGATCATCTCCCAGACGGCAACGCGCGAAACGGGATCAAGGCCTGTGGTAGGTTCATCGAGAAAGAAGATTCTTGGCCGATGCACGAGGCCACGCGCTATCTCAAGCCTGCGCCGCATGCCGCCTGAAAGATTCCGCGCCGGCGCATCACGCCATTGTGTGAGGTCAACCAGCTCCAGGAGTTCCTTGATGGACTGCTCGCGGTCCGCAGCAGGGATTCCGTAGAGTTTGGAATAGATGCTCAAGTTTTCCCACACGGTGAGGTCGCCGTCACTGGTCATGGCCTGAGGGATCACGCCCATGGCGCGGCGTGCGCGCTCGGGATCTTTGCGCACATCGAAGCCCTCAATCAATGCAGTGCCGCTGGTGATCTCAAGCAGTGTGGTCATCATGCGGATCAACGTGGATTTGCCGGCGCCGTTTGGCCCAAGCAGGCCAAAGATTTCTCCTTCTGCCACGTCGAAAGAGACACCATCCACGGCGGTGAAGTTCCCGTAGCGCTTGACGATGTTAACTACCTCTATCGCTTTGGGTGCAGCCGGGTTCACGGGTTCACCTTTGACTTGGGAATCAGAATTTCTGCGGTCATTCCCGGCACAAGATTCTTTTTGCTGTTATCAACGGCCAATTTTAGACTGATGGCTTTGATGTCGCGCTTGCGGCGGCTCACGTCGCGTTGTGTAGCGAAGTCAGCTTCAGGAGC
>CAZISB010000014.1:0-113013 GCA_964541925.1 uncultured Acidobacteriaceae bacterium
CCGATAAGAAAGCGGAAGAAGTACTGGCGGGAGCGCCAGAAGCCGAAAATGCTGAGAGACATGGAGACGAGCCCTGATCTGCTCTTCGATTTTCTGATAGCCGAGATTAGGAGGGCATTATCGCATGCGCGAGAACGATCCGACGAGTGCCTCAAAGCGCTGAGCAATGAAGATTTTTCTGTTTGCCCTCGGCACTATTACCGGCGTTGCCGAGACAGTTCAAAGTATCCGAACCAATCTATTGCTCTTGCAGCAATTCAATCAATGGAGACAAAACATTAAAGGAGGAATTGATTAGCGTACTTTAAGGAGCCTGCATTCGCAGACTCCTTTTTTGATTCTAACTTTGTCGAATAACCACAGTGGGATCCCATACCATGAATGATTAGATCTCAGGTCACGAATACCTTCGCAACTAATTTGCTGTCTTAGGCGCTTTGAAAGTTTGCGCTGGTAGTCAGTGCGTAATGTCTGGTCCATCCCGCCGGCGTAAAAACGCTATTCAACCGATCCGTATAAGCCCGTGGATCCCATTCTGCCAACTGTGAAGAATGGACTGACAATCCTAATGCGGGAACCATTGCCGAACCACAGGCTTTCAAAAGAGCATGCGCCTGTTTTGGATTAGGCCGGTACCTCTACAATTTCACCCACACCTGGATTGATCTTGATGAGCAGCAACGACCGAGGCAAACTCCTGAGTTTTTGCATGGGCCACACATGATGGATGGCGACGAGGTGTGAGGCCACCGCATTGTGCGGCAGCATCGGAAACTGAGTCTACCTTGAATGCCGGGCATAGCCCTGAGACTGTCGCCCTCATCGAGCAAATTGAAGCAATGGCGGCCACTCTTGGGAGGAACTTGTACCGCCGGCATTGAAGAGCACGGCAAAAGTTTGGAAACCGGCTGATATTCGTAATCGAAAATTGCTCATGAAGGTATTCTCGGCGATGGAGCTGGCACAACGCGAACTGCAAACCCTAAGAACCGCTGAGGAAAAACTAAGCAGGAAAGAGATGAAAGCTGTTCTCAATCAGTTCAAAGTTGAATCAGCCGAATGCATCGACAACCTCGATACCCTGCGACGGATCAGTCAGGCAGCCGCCAATGCTGCAACTCCATAGAGAACCTTCGCATCTTGCTTCGAAGACAAAACTCACCTACTTACGTTAGGAGAAGAGACCACATGCTCGTTCCTATGTCACAGCCAAGGTCGACTGAGCCGCCCGAGCCGCCACTTTCTCCAGAGATGAGTCTCAAGCAAGCCTGCGAGTCATATCTCGACAGACGCAAACACAAGCTAACGCCACGATCATACGAGATGTACCAATATCATTTTCGTTCACTGCAGAGGTTCTTCGCGCCTGATCAAAAGCTGGATACGTTGCACGAGGATCATTTCAGGAATTATCAAAAGCACCGGCTCGGTGAAGGTGTTGGGGCGTCCGTCATTAATCATGAACTCAATGCTCTTTCCCAGCTGCTAGATCTGGCAGAACTGTGGCATCCGATCAGCAGATACTACGAACGCTTGCCAGAGAGAAGTTGGAGACCGCCGAAGGTCATGACACCGGAGGAGGAAGATCGTTTTATTCGCTTTGCCGGCAAGAAAGCGACATGGCGGACCGCTCTCAATGTGGCACTTATAACCGCAAACACGACCTTGGCGGGTTGCGAGCTGCGCATGTTAACGCTTGCCGATTTGAAGTTGGGGCAAGATCCGCCCGTCGTACTCGTTCCCGAGAAAGTAAAGAACCGTAATCGAGTTCGCAGCGTGCCACTGAATGCGATTGCGCTCACAGCGATCAAAGAGCTTGTCTCCCAAGCCTTGGAACGTGGATCGTACGAGCTCAATCATCATTTAATTCCTTTTAGGGTTAAAAAAGGGGAGTTTGATCCGAACCGCCCAGCCAGCACGTGTTTCATTCGGGCGGCATTTCGCGCCATTGGAAAGGCCTGCGGACTTCCCAGGGTTACACCTTCAACTTTTCGCCATCAAGCAATTACCAGGCTGCTCGAGAGCGGCGCTCCGGATGAAACCGTTCGCGCCATTGCGGGACATGGGACGGAAAAGGCGATGAAATATTATAGTCACATTCGGATCGGAGCCAAAAAGGCGGCGGTGGATCGCTTGATGCCGCCGGGCCCTCACAAGAAATCTACAAACGTGTCGGGACACAACGGCACGCTTCCAGTTCTGAGTGCTGTCAGAGCCACTGCGCAGCGATTGGGGATTGCGGAAGACGCCGCGCTGGAGCTGGTCCTTGCGTTCCAAGGAGTTCTAGGTGGGTGATAGTCTCGTGACTATGAAATGTCACCGGGAATTTTCGGCGAACGGCGAGCCGCTGCTAAAATGGCAGCAGCGAGCCCGTAGCTCAGTTGGATAGAGCATCTGCCTTCTAAGCAGAGGGTCGCAGGTTCGAATCCTGCCGGGCTCGCCACCTGCCATTGTTTCAGCTTCCAGCGATCTTCCCTTCGATTGTATCCAGTCGCCTGACCCGCTTTAAGAGCTCCGCTTGAAGGCGCTGGATGTAGGGAAGACCACCAGGCAGAACGAGCGCCATCGTATAGTGCGTCACGAGCTCGGTGCCATTCATCTGCGCTGGGTCTATTCTGGGCAGGCTTGGATTCGTTGCTTCATCATTAGACATTGCGATATTTGCCGGGTGCTAGGAGATCGCGATTCTTCTGACCAGCACTCACGCGCATGGGCTATTTTATCAACGCTGAGAGACACCCTGCATCTTGTGCCAACGGTCCAGTGCTAAAATTTACTGAATGTCGCAACAAACCATTTGGGCACATTATCAAAATGAAGGTATAGCTGTTTTTCAAGGCGATAAGACCCGGCACAATTACCTGCTGAATTACGCTGCGCGAATGGAGCCGGCGGCGGTGCTGAATATCGGCTGTGGCGACGGTTACATTGAACTTCAGGGGTTGAAGCGCGGCTGGCAGGCATTCTCAGTTGATCCGGATGCGCGAGCAATGGCCCGCCTTGCGGAACAAGGTGTGAAAGCGCGAGCAGGTGGAATCGAAGCGTTGCCCCTGGAAGACAGCAGCACCGACGTTGTGATCTGCAGCGAGGTTCTGGAGCACCTGAGCGATGAGCAACTTGCAGCCGGACTACTGGAGATCAAAAGAGTGCTGCGACCGGGCGGTATGCTCATTGGCACTACGCCGTACCGGGAAGAGTTGAAGAATAACGAGTTCATGTGTATGCACTGCGGACAAAAATCGCACCGCTGGGGGCATCAGCAGTCATTTGATGAAGCGCGGATGAGACAACTGCTGGAAAGCCAATTTACGGTCCGTGAGGCCAGGCCCAAGTATTTCCCGATGTGGCAGACCAACTGGAAGGGCAAAATCTTCAATGCTGCACTGGTAGTTCTCGCGGCATTGGGATCGCATGGACAGGGTGCGAATTTGTTCTTCGCCGCCGAAAAGAAGTAATCGGCAGTCTCCAATAACGCACCTTTTACGTGGATTGCATAGCACGCCGGAATACGAATTCATTGCAGCCGATGCCGCTGGTCACGTTACAGGTGTCGAGGTTGAATCCCCGGCTGAGGAAATGCTTAACAACCTCGTCGGGTTTCGCAGTTTCATATGGGTAGCCACCGGCCCAATCCACAACATCGGTCCAGGGGGACATGCCGCGCTGTTGGGAATAGCTGCGCCAGTTGCGGATTGCCCGGTGTGGCTTAAACAGAAACGCCTTTCCCCATGTGAGCATGAAGACAATGAGTGTCAGTGGCAATTTCAGCGGACGCGGAGACTTGCAATGCAGGCGCTTGAGCCAGCGCCAAGCCCGGCTTCGCCATCCCTGATCGTTATAAATGGAGATCATCAGAGTATGCTTCACCGGAACGGTGATCAATTCCAGCGCCTGCCACATGTTCCCGGTGTGATGCAGCACGCCCCACGAGTAAACAACGTCAAAGCCGCCGATGGAGGAAAGAAAATCGCGATCCAAAGCGGAGCCCCGGACCACCTGCCAGTGGGCCAAAGGAGCGAAGCGGCGCTTGAGTTCGTTGGTACACGCCACTGATTTTGGGTCGTAGTCGAACGAGAGAACGCGTGAAGCCCCGAGGCGAACTGCAGCGAGGGAATGGATGCCGCTGCCAGATCCGGCATCAAGAAACGATTTCCCGGTGAGGTCGCCTAAGCTTTCAATGAGGCATTTCGCGGCATCGGCGATGCGCTGTTCGTCAACGTTGGAAAGAAACCTCGCCCAGTTTTCGCCAAATTGAAACCGTTCATCGAACGATTTATTCATGAATATTAAAGATAGTAATCCAGATTGTCCCATATTTACACTGAGGCTAATGCTGAGCATTGTGCGCCGGTTCGCTTTTTGATATTTTGATTACGCTCCTTGCCAATCCAGCCCCCTACTGCTCTGCTCGATGTCGTACCTTATGCCCGCTAGAAGGGCGGGGAACTTTACTACGCGGCCTCCTGCTTGCGCCCAATCATCTTCCTGAACTTACCATGACCGCGAATCTCACCTGTATTCGTCCACTCTGGAAATTCCATCTCGCACAGGAGTCCTGGCCGAACCCATGTACATTCGCGCATCTGTGCTTCATCCAGAGCACCACGCCTTTTTCGTTGGGGCAAATTGTCGAAGGGACACCTCGGAGTGCGTAGTGGTTGCAGCATCTTCAGAATCGCTCTTTTATCGACGCCTTCAAAGCCGAATCTAATCTTCTCTTTGTAGATCAGCTTTCGGCCTTCATATTGGCCTACAACCAGGGCGTCCAACGCGGGATCGCTCCGGCGCATGTAGCCGCCTATTACGAACTCATCAACCTCGCCGATGCGATATTTGACCCAGCCCTCGAATTTGTCTTTGCCAGCGTGATACAAGGAACTGCGGCGCTTTACTACGACGCCCTCCAGTCCTCTTTGTTCCAGGACGGTTACTATTTCGCTTAGGTCGCCTTCCAACGGCTCAGATAGGAGAAAGCTAGTCGCCGGCAGAATGGGCCGCAGTGAAAGCAGCAACTCTTTACGCTTTTCGAGTGGTACGCCAGTCAGATCGCCTCCGTCATAATTCAGCGCGTCAAATGCGACGAACACAACGGGCGCATCATTGTGTCTGCTGTTCTGAAGCAACTGAAACTCCGGTACGCCATCCCTGTTGAGTGCGACCACTTCGCCATCGAGAACGCAGTCAGCTAATGTGCTGGACGCCGCGGCCTCCGTAATGTGCTTGTATCGCGCATTGGGTTCGTTGCCGCGACGTGTGAACATCTGTACTTCGCCATTTCTCTTTACGACCTCACAGCGGAAGCCGTCCCATTTAACCTCATACATCCACTGCGCCGGATCGTGCGGTAACTGTTCTGGACTGCGTACTTCCGTACAGTCCATCGGCCTGATGAATACCGGCTCGGCTTTAGGCAGCCCTGCAACATCAATAGCCCGCTCAACACTACTCTGTGCGTTTATGGTCGGTTTAGGGTTAGAACGTTTGCCCGGAACGTCTGCCGGCGTGAGCGCAGATTCATCGCTGGGCGCACCTTCTTTCAACGCCAAGCCGGAGTTGAGAACGCGCCACTTCTTGTCGTCGAGCTTGCTAACGGACAACTCCCCTTCCACCTTCTGGCCCGACAAATAAATGCGAACAGCACCCTTCTTTAAACTGCCCTCAACGATTTCATAGGTGCCAAGGTCCCATACAAGGTTGTTGTGTGTCTCAAAGGTTAGGTATCTCAGGTTCTCGGTGTATGACTGCTTTGCTACAACCTCGGCATCGTCAGTCAACGGCAAATCGAATCCCATCTCCCAGCAAATGAACTCGCTCTTCTCTTCGATCGCCAGTTCGTATTCCCAATCGGCCCACAATATTCGGTGGATCACAAACAGTCTTCTACCGCCCTGCCCGCTGCTACGTGGTAATCCCGGTGCAGCCTTTCTCTTACGAGATCGAATCGGCCTTGCAGACTCGGAGGGAATCGTGGTGTCGATCTCCCATTCCCTGAGTAGCTTGTCTGGAAGCTCCTGGGTGAGTTGAAGCACTGGATGGAACAAATCGCCCATCTGCTCGACGCGAGATATTGCCTCCTCCGGTTCCACATACAACGGGCCGTCCTCGCCTGAGTCCAGCGCCACCTGCACTTCCTTCCACTTCAGCGGCATTGAAACGAACGGTCGTTCCCGCTTTGCCCTAACGGAGTACACGCCCGCTGTCATCTTATGCCACGCATTCTGGCTCCAGTCGATGAACACCTTGCCCGGTCGTAAATCACGAGCCATTTCCGACAGAATCAGTTCGGGGTTGCGTCCTGCCATAACCTCCGCAACTCGCTTCGCAAATGGCTGGGTTATCGCGTATGAGGTGCGAGTATTCAGAGGAATGTAGAGTTGCAGTCCGTTCGATCCAGATGCTTTGACTAACGTTTTTAACCCGTACTTGGCGAGGAAGTCCCGCACCATGAGCGCCACGTGGCAACAATCAATGATGTTCGCGGGAGGACCGGGATCAAGATCAAAGACTATGCTGGTGGGCCGGTGAATTTCTGGGTAGCAATGCAAAAATGGGTGTATTTCTACGCAGCCCATTTCTGCGGCCCATACAAGCGTCTTTGCATCAGCCATATCGATGTAGTGAATGTCAGTCGGTTCATTTACGCGAGGGACAGAGAAGGTTTTGATCCATTTGGGTGCAAATGCAGGTAAGTCCTTTTCCCAAAAGCTCTCGCCGTGAATGTCATCGGGGAAGCGTTTTAACGTGACTGGCCGATGAACTAGATGGGGCAGCAATACTGAGGCTATCTTGCGATAAAAACCCGCTAGATCGTCAGTGGTGTATCCCGTCGTTGGGAACAATAACCACTGATTTGTTTTGCGATGGTGCCGCACCCTCTTCCAAACGATGCGTGCGGCAGCCATTACCGGTATAGCCAGATACACACCCAGTACTCCACGACCGGCATGTGTAAGTTACGATAAGAACTATTTATCGCGCGTTGATCCATCATTGCTATAATTTTTCCTCTAAGCAGGTGTGGTGCGGGAGAATTCTATGGCTGTGCGGATCAACACACGTTTCTTCGTAACATTAGTGTTCGTCGCTCAGTTTACGGTTGCGACATTGGTCGCCCGAGCACAAGTAACCTCGACCGATTCTCCGCGTCCGCCAGCTCAGATCAAAGCTCTAAAAATCACTATTCTTTCCACTCAACTCGTAGGTGAGTCTCGTCCTGACTCTCGCCCACCGGACCCCGAACTCGGGGAGTGGGGTTTTTCTGCGCTGGTCGAAGCGGATGGGCGTCGCATTCTGTTGGATACAGGATCGCATCCAGACACTGTGCTGGAGAATGCACGTGTTTTGAAGGTTGATCTCTCGAACGTGAACGAAGTTATCCTCACGCACAACCATTGGGACCATGTGCGCGGACTGATGACGTTACACAGCGAGCTGATGAAAAAGAACTCGGCGGCGCTGTCAGTAGCGTACGTAGCCAAGGGTATTTTTTACAGCCGTCCGTCCGCCAAGGGCGAGGCCAACGAGATGATCGCCATCCGCAAAGACTACGAAACGAGCGGCGGAAAAATTATTGAACAGTCTGAAGGTGTGGAGATCTTTCCGGGCGCGTGGCTGAGCGGACCCGTACCGCGGAAGTACCCCGAGCGCAACTGGAGCGTGAGTGGGAGAGTGCAGACGCCGAACGGCTTGGTGGAAGACAATATTCCCGAGGATCAGTCGCTGGTCCTGAACACACCGCAAGGTCTCGTATTTACGAAAAGTACCGTAGGGCTGTATTAGAGCCGAAATTTGTGCGCGTATTTGGCACGGTGCAAAAACAGGATGGAATTGTGCATTTGAGAGCCGAGCAAATCACACCATTGACGGTGAGTGCTGCTGAAATCGCATCGCATGATTTCCACTAACGTCCTCGCCTAAGTGGACGTGCTGAAATATAATCTATCTCCTCGCACCTACCAATTAATTATTAACCACCATGTTGTAGTTTGATCCACAATCAGAACATATTAAATCTATGTTTAATTACTAGTAACTCTTGACAGATTCCAGAACTACAATTAGTCTCCCTCAAAACTTGATCTAGCTGTCTCACCCCCACAGCGGCTAGGAAGCACAACATATGAAAGATCTGCGCAAGGCTGTCCTCTGTCTAGTTACGTTACTATGCGCTATTACGGCATTTGGGCAAAGCTATTTGGACGAGCCCGGAATACCGGAGTTCACCACTTCTTTTCCTGTTGAACACGGATTCATCAACATCGCCAATGGCAACCTGCACTTGGAAATTCCGATTGCTTCCTACCCGCAGAGAGGCTCCCGATTTAAATATCAGGCTCGTCTCGTATACGACAGCCGATTCTGGGTCGATACGCCAACCACCGACACTCAACCGGGTGGCTGGCTTCCAAACGGGGTCAATGGCGGTCCGGGGCTGTTTGGCGTGGGATGGAGGCTGGTCACTAGCAGCGATATTGGCACCGAAGACAATGACGTTAGCACCAAGCAGTGCGCGTGCACCCTAACAATGGACAATGGGAACTGCTTGCAGTGGGCATATGTGACCACCTTTTCGAACTTCAACTATCAATCATCCGACGGGACGAACCACAGGACGGGAAAGCTCTTTAAGGTACAGAACGCCTGTGGGGGCACGACCCTCAGCGGCAGCGCTTTTGCCTCGGACAACAGTGGATATAAATTCGTGATCTCTGGACAGGTTGGTAGCAATAGCATCACCGTTTACGCGCCGGATGGCACCCAGGTTTCTCCGGCTATCCAAGATACGAATGGCAATTTTCTTACAGAGAGCATTCAGCAGGTTGAGCATGTCATCGATACTGTGGGGCGTGAACCGGTTATTTCTTCATTCTCAGGAAGTCCCGTGAACCAGGTCTTTCTCGATTACCTGAACCCACAGGGCACCCGCTCTCGTGCAACCGTGAATCTGGTGCCAATTAGCTTGGCTACCCAATTCGGTAATGGCGGAGACTATACTGGGACAGCCTCGGCAGTGCAGAATATCGTCTTCCCTGACGGGAGCTCTTATCAGTTTGGGTACGATTCTTACGGGCAGATCACCAGCATGACCCTGCCAACCGGGGGGCAGGTCACCTACGGATATACCAATACAACTCCGCCCAACCAGATCAATCGCTGGCTGACCTCGCGGACTGCAGGGGGCAACACTTGGACATTCAACCCTGCTATCAATTGCACTACTGCTTCGTGCACCGCTCCCGGAGATGGTTTAAAGGTTACCGTCACCACGCCCCCTCACAGTGACGGAACCCTCACCGCGTCGGACAATCACGTCTACTCATTTGTCTTCGCCAGCGCCAATGGCGGCGGAGGGGCTTGGCTCACTCAAGCTCAGTATTTCCGTGGTTCTGCGTCCGGCACTCCTCTTCTAACGCTGACCAAGGAATACAACAACGGAACCAATAACTCCTGCCAGGGGCCGATGGGCAGCTCTCTCGTCCCTGTCCTCGTTAGAGAAACCCTCACATGGCCTAGCAGCGCAATCAGTAAGAAGGTAGAGTATTGCTACGACTCCAACGGCATTAACGTCATCTCGAAGAAAATGTGGGATTATCAGCAGAATGGTAATTTTGCGGCTGCTCCGGATCGCGAAGTCGATACAACCTATGTCACTGATCCCGCATATGTGAATGCGAATATTCTCACTCTTCCGCTGAGCGTCACAAATCTCGGGCCAGGCGGAACGCAGGTCGCAAAGACCACTTACGCCTACGACGGAGGAACCCCGCAGCCCTCCAATATCACAACTCAGCACACGACCCCGACCAGTCCGCGAGGAAACCTCACTTCGGTGAGCAAGTGGCTGAATACCACCAATTCCAACATAATCAGCAGCACCGCATGGTTTGACACAGGTGAAATCTATCAATCCACTGATCCGCTGGGCCACACGGCAACTTTTTCTTATGACCCTGCGTTTGCTGGTGCTTACCCCACCCAGACATGTAACGCGTTGTCTCAATGCTCATATCAGAATTACGATTTCAATACGGGGTCACTGATTTCCGCCACGGACATTAACGGAAATTCTGCGGGTGACCCTACCCATACGACCACGTACACGTACGACTCCATGCTACGCCCGCTCTGCACGAACGCGCCGGACGGCGGGCAGAGCTGCACAAGCTACCCCAGCGCAACCACCACCACAAGAACCACAAAGATCACTTCCGCACTGAGTGACGTCTCGTCCGTGCTTCTCGACAGTCTGGGACGACTCAGCGAGACCCAGCACATTACGCCGGCCGGCACTGCAAAAGTGGATACCACTTATGATCCCCTGGGCAGAGTCTCGTCCGTTAGCAACCCGTATTTTGCAACTACCGATCCAACGTATGGCATTTCGCAAACCACGTATGATGGCCTGGGCAGGGGGATCAACACAACTCGTCAGGATGGCAGTATAGCCACCGCTCAATTCAGCGTTGTCTCCGGAACTGTGAATGGAACATGCGTAACGAATACGGATGAAGCCGGCAAACAACGGCGGTTGTGCCATAACGGCTTCGGCGAGCTAATCGAAGTGGATGAACCGGGTGATTCCTTCGCCGGCACCAACGCTGCTGGGACGCTGGCCGTCAACGGATCGTTGCAGAGTCAATCCGGAGTAGGTGCAACGAATCCCACCTCTGGCACAGGCAGTGTCACGATCACCGGTGCAGAAAATTCCATAACCACAGACCCATGCGCCGACCAGACTCCTCCCATTGGTGCGCCACCAGCAACCTGTCCTCAGACACTGTGGGACTCAGGTACCGTTACAATCACCGTAAATGGTCACTCTGACAGCTCAAACTACGGTTCAAACAGCACGACGGCGAGCGTTGCCAGCGGCTTGGCGTCGGCGATCAACGGGGATACTGCGTCCTTCGTAAATGCCTCAGCTGCGAACGGCGTACTCACGCTTACAGCCAGGGGTACCGGAGCAGCCACCAACTATTCATGGAATCTCACGTCATCTAGCAGCGATCCCACAGATTTTGGGACTGCCGGCTCTTTCAGCAGCACCCCTCTTTCAGGAACATTAGGCGGAGGCAGCAACGGCTCTGGCGGCACCACGGTGTATGACGCAGGCACAGTTACCGTTAGCATCGGTACGTTTCAAGCCAGCGTCTCCTACGGCCAGACTACGAACAACACGACTTCGGCGGTCGCCTCTGCGTTGGCCATCGGGCTCAACGCAGGCAGCTCCCCCGTGACGGCCAGCGCCTCGGGTCCCAATCTCACCATCACATACAAGACTGTTGGGACTGCAGGGAATGTTTCCGTGAACTGCAGCTCATCAACCAGCCAGACAGCCTATTTTACTGGTCCTTCATTTTCCTGTGCTGGGATCACCCTTAGTAACGGATTGAATCCCGAGGGTCCTTCGCTTGACTTCAATTACTTCGTTACCCAGTACAGCTATGATGCTTTGGGCAATTTGATCAATGTAACGCAGAAGGGAGACCCTGGGGTTTCACCATCTTCACAATGGAGAGTGCGAAACTTCACCTATGATTCACTCTCCCGGCTGCTCACAGCTAACAACCCGGAATCGGGACAGATCAGCTACAGCTTTGATGTTGATGGCAATCTGCTGCAGAAGACTTCGCCTGCCGCCAACCAGACCGGCACAGCCACTCAGACCATCAGCTATTGCTACGACCAACTGCACCGAGTAACTGGTAAGGCCTATTCTGCGCAGACTTGTCAGGGAACGCAATTGCCCGCCGGAACTGCCGTGGTCAGCTACACCTATGATCAGGGCGCGAATGGCATTGGGCGCATGACGCATCTCTCTCATCAAGCCGGCTCCGGCACTTATACCTACGACAATATGGGCCGCATCGCCACAGAGCAGCGGATCATCAGCGGCATCACCAAGAACATGAGCTATACGTACCAGATCAACGGCTCAATTAAAACCATTACTTACCCCAGCAATGCGACAATCACATACGCGCCTTGGAACAATGGCACAGCTACGGTCAGCTCGCTTCAAGAGGCCAAAGACCTCGGCAATAACATCAATTATGTGACGAGCGCAACGTACCAGGCTGACGGCCAGATCACCGGATTCGTGAGCGGAAACAGCGGGACATTCTCGGGAATCACCAATAGCTTCAGCTATAACAAGCGGCTGCAGCCAGTAGCCATGTCGGCTGCGTCTCCGAGCCAGACGGTGCTTTCTCTCTCCTATGATTTTCACATAGGCAATGGTGATAACGGAGATGTGTACGGGATCACCAATAATCGAGACGCCACCCGAAATCAAGCTTTTACCTACGATTCTCTAAATCGTCTCATTTCGGCCCAGAACGCCGGGACGGACTGTACGGCCACTGTGTTGGGCAACAAGACAAAGTTCTGGGGCAACAGCTACAGCTACGATGCCTGGGGCAATCTGTATCAGAAGAACGTCACAAAATGTTCGGCAGAACACCTGAATGTGACAGTAGACGTGTCGAACCGGCTGCACGCGACCGGAACTGATTATCAATACGATGCCGCAGGAAACATGACTGCTGACCCGACGGATAACCTGAGCACTACCTACGACGCCGAAAACCGTATTGCCACGGAAACGCAAAATGGAGTTACAACAACTTACACCTACAATGATGAGGGAAATCGCGTGCAAAAAGTTAGTGGCGGTACAGGCACGCTTTACTGGTATATGCTGCCCGGAATTGTGGCTGAATCAGATTTGACTGGCAACTTGAAATCAGAGTACGTATTTTTTAACGGTCTGCGTGTGACAAGAAAAGATTTTCCTGGTAACTCAATTGCCTATTATTTTTCAGACCACCTGAAAAGCTCTTCAGTAATTACTGATTCGGCAGGTAATATCAAGGCTGAGTCAGACTACTACCCCTGGGGTGGCGAGCTTCAGTTCGTAAATAACGATTCCAATCACTACAAATTTACTGGCAAAGAACGCGACCTTGAATCCGGACTTGACTACTTCGGCGCACGCTACTACTCGAATGGGATCGCGCGATGGATCTCAGCCGACTGGAGAGCCACGCCAGTGCCAGTGCCCTATGCGGATTTGACCGATCCGCAGACTCTCAATTTGTTCGGCTACGTGCGCGGCTTGCCAACCACGAAAACTGACTTTGATGGCCACGGTTTCTTTACTAAGCTCAAAAATTTATTTACCGATGGAGGTTGGAACGAAGACGCAGAGGCGGAGCAAGAAAGGAATCGCCGGCAACATCAGCGGGCGGAACAAGCGAGAGCGGAAATTAGAAAAATGCGGAATCTTCGACTTAATGGCATGTCGCCACAGGATTTTGCTGACAAAGCAACAGATAAGCAGATACTAGATGCCCAACGCGCACTGGTAGAGTTCTTCGCGGCCCAGGCCTTAAACCCTTGCCCTCCAGGTGTTTCCTGTGGAGTCGTATTCCCAACAGGCGCAATGGGTGAAGCAGGCGCTGGAGGCGTAAGTTTTGGGCATGGAGCACGGCATTTGACTGGAACGGGCCTGACTGAGAAAGAGGTTGAAGCGGCGATTACTCAGGACGTAAAGGGTGCCCTTGCGAACGCGACTGAAACGGGTGGGGGGTTTTGGGGGCGTGTGACTGTGAATGGCCAAGTAATTGAGTATCGAGCTTTTCCACTACTGGACGGAACAATTCATGTAGGAACTTATTATGTTCCGTAAGGAGGCTGAATGAAGGAGAAATCCATTAAGGAAGGATCAGGATTCCGCCCACCCTCCAGAGATGAACACCAGCTCTTCCACCGATTGATGGAAGCTGAGTTTCCCGGCAAGTCAGCAATAGTAGATCAACTACATGGAGTTCGTGTCAGAAGCATCGACCCTGAAGGTAGCCTTGAGCTGCAACCATCTTCGGGCTCTAAGAAAGCGGAAGTGATACGGCGAATTCCAGTAGAAGCTGCAGGGAGGGATGATGACGGAATAATTATCCATGTCTTACTGCATGTCGTAGATGGCATTGTCAAGGAGTTGGAGATTTATAAAGACGACGGCTCCGTCATCAAGAGTTTTCCGAGATCTCATAACCTCGACTTGGTTGTCCTTTGATCGGCGTCGACAGTACAAGCCTTACACAACTCTCGCAACCTGCTGCAGGAGGCGGGTGGCCCATCCTTCCGGCGGCGTTTGTTGTAACCCACTTTGTCGTGAGGTTTAGAATGGAACCGCCGGGTGCCCCATCCTTTGCGCAGAGCGCGCTTTTGCTTCTTGCGCTCGGAGCAAAGGGTTGGCTTGCGAATTGCTGCGATGTTGATCACGTAAATCCTAAATCGGCTCAGCCGTGATTCGGCGCTCTTGATAGAGCAGTCCGTTGATTACAATGTCTCAAGGCGCTCTGGCCATCTCGCCATCTTCGTGTGCGCGGAGATAATCTTGCAGTCAGCTCAAACTCGAAGCCTCTGCAATTGCAAATACGCTCTTGTCGAGGTGTATACGCAGAGACGTTGATCGTGGTTCAGCTTTTCACGTCTTGCTGGCCTGCTGCCTTTCTGGCAAAGTTAAAAATGAATTCGGCGAGTGTGTCCCAAGCTCTAGCGTTAGCACGAGGTGCTCTATCAGGTGGAGCTCGAAGCCAAAAAGATCAGTATTATCCCTTAAAGCCTGTGCTGATTGATTGTCTAGATTGCTTTAGAGTAGCCCAGACTGCAGGGAACGATGATTTCAGGTCCCATTTGTCCGGATTGCGCCTCGGCCTTTGGGAAATCAGAAAGGTGGTCAAGCTTCTTCATCTTCAGGGCGGGGCTTAGGTGCTCTGAGCTGGGCTGAATCTTTGTCGCGGTATTCCCGAGATTTTGAGGTCCAATGATCGGTTGAATTTAAGGAACGCGAAGTGTCGAAAGGAAATTTGTCTCAGGGTAAGAGTTCACTCCACGCACAGATGTAGACGAAATTGAAGTCATTAATGCCATAAGATCCTAGCGCGACTACAATAGCGTACCAATGAGCCCCTAAATCATTCATTTCAAATCAACAGATTTCCGCAAACTGACATCGAAACCCTGGAGCGCGTTTTACCTGACTCTTAATCAGTAGGTTGAAGGTTCGATTCCTTCCGCGCTCACCAAATTTTTCAACAACTTACGGCCACGTACCACGTCGCAATTTCAGCCACTGTAGACGATTTTGTAAACGGTCATTTCCAACGGAAGTCCATTAAGCCGTGGCGGTCCAGAATCCGGTAGCCGGTATTGAAGTTAGCGGCAACTTTCATTTGAGAAGTAATTTGCTTGTTCGCCCAAAAACTTGCGCAATCCGAGCACCTGGTTCGGGACCAGGGGGTCGGAGGTTCAAATCCTCTCTCCCCGACCATTTATTTTCAAGCAGTTACACGCCTTCAGAACTCAGAAAAATTCCCGCCGTAGGTAAAAATGCGACAGTGTCGACCTCCGGAGTTTTCATCTGTGCGTTTACTTCACTTCCTCAGTAGACCTACTTTATTGGGCATCCTACGCGCAACCAGACTGCCTTCTGGCTTGCGGGCGGGTCTACTTAGGCGCGAATTGCTCACCAGCTTGCGTTCAGATAGATGGGCCAGAACCTGATTTGCCTGTAGTGTGCGAACGATTATGAGAGGAGCGGAAACCCCTGCACATAAGTGGTGACAAACATCGAATTGATGCTTTGTCCGTTTAATTCTTTTCTTGGCCGTTGCGAGCCATCTTTGCGGAGAGTCTCGTTACACTAGATCAATGTCTGGGGCAGGTGAAAGGCTGTTTAAAAAAAGTGAAAATCAGGCTCGCAAAATGCCACTACGCTCGTAACTTTGAAATCGCGTGTTTTCTCGCCCGGAAGTCAAGTAGATGAGCTACCTGGTCCGCTTCCAGAGTCTTTTGTGATCCCAACAACTTGGTCACCAGCATAATGCGCGCGGTATGTTCAACAGTCTCCATGTTCAGATATGCCTGGGAGAGAGCAGTCCCATAGGCAACAACTCCATGGTTCTGCATCAGAATGGCTTCATGATCGGCAATAAAAGGCAGCAAAGAATCACTGAGAGCAGGTGTTCCCGGCATGGCATAAGGGGCCAGCGGAATTTTTCCAAGAGTCATTACCAGCTCAGAGCAGATCGGCTCGCTCAGGCTCAGGCCCGCACAGCCGATGCCAGTAGCTACGCACGGATGTGCGTGAACCACCGCCCTCACATCAGGCCTCGTGTTATATATCGTAAGATGCATTTGAATTTCGCTGGACGGCTGGAGCATGCCCTCTAATTTTCTGCCCTGGAGATCGACGATAACCATGTGTTCGGCTTTCAACAAAGCCTTGGACATTCCCGTGGGCGTAGTCAGGATGCGGTCACCGTCCAGGCGCACAGAAAGATTTCCATCACAACCGGAGACGTAGTGTCTCTTATGCAGCATTCTTGCAAAGAATGCTAGTTCTTTTCGGTGCTTTTGCGCACTGTGGCCACACTCAGGCAATGAGGAACAGCCACAAGCGGGCCGCGAAGCTTGTGGCGTTTCCAGTACATTGTGGCCGTTTTGTGCGCTGTCCCACGACATGCTGGTACTACCTTGCTGCAAACATTGCCGAGCCCGGCGCATGCTCAAATTCCGGCGCTTTGCATGCACCGTGCCGCATGTGTTGGCTGAATTCTTCTGGAAAAGTTTGGATCAGGCTGATCAAAGCGCCTGCAGCCTCCGTGCTGTGATGGCAATCTCCGCGATACCTGAAGAATTCGCAGAGGTTCGAGATTTTGTCGATTCCCTTACTGGAGTCGGTATAGCTGATCCCTCGCGCCAGATTGTTGATGATCGTAAACTGCGATTGGGGCGGCCGCTTGGAGGGTGGCAGCATTCTTTCAGATACATCCAGCCCGGGCTGCTCCAGTTGGTCGATTTTGGAGAGCAAGGTATACGCGCGGCCGGTACCATCTTTACAGGGCCTGCACTTTCCGCAGGAAGCTTCATGAAAGAACTCAGCCAGATGCACGGACAGCTCAACCGCGCATGTGTCTTCCCCAAAGACAATGACATTGCCCGATCCCAGCTCACTACCTGCATCGCGGACCGAGTCGAAATCAAGTGGAGTGTCTAGATGAGCGCCGGTCAGAACAGCTGAACCAACCCCTCCCGGAAAAATGCCCTTCAATGCAGTGTGGGAGTGAGCGCCGCCTCCGTAAGTAAATATCAGCTCGCGCAGCGAAGTCCCCAGGGGCAGCTCATAGATGCCAGGACGTTCTATGCAACCCCGCAGCGTGAATATCATTGTTCCTGGTGACTGATCTGCGCCGGCGCTTCGGTATGAAGCAGCACCTGATTTCAGCGCATACCGGCACTGCAGTACGGTTTCAAGATTGTTGACGGCGGTTGGCTTGCCGAACAAACCTGCGCTTGTGGGGAGAGGCGGTTTCCGGCGCGGCTGCACAGCCTTGCCTTCAATAAATTCCATCAAGGCAGTTTCTTCGCCTGATAGATGAACAGAAGGTGTTTTAACCAGCTTGACATCCAACTGGTAGCCGGAGCCCAATACGCTCGCGCCCAGCATGCCTGAGTCATATGCGGCGCGTAGGCTGTTTTCCACAGCGGCCACTTCATCCCGCGCGTTTTCCGGTATTGCAATGTAGGCGCAATGAGCGTTTACGCAATACGCGGCGATGGCAACAGCTTCGATCACCTTTATGGGATTGGCAAGTAGAAGCCAGCCCTCCTTGCTTCTGCCCGGTTCGGCAAGATTTGCATTGCAGATAAAAAACTTCTCGCCTGCCTCCGCTGAAGAAACCAGCCACCATTTATGTCCGGTGGGAAAGCCGCCGCCGGCGCGACCACGCACACCGGCGTCATCCAGCAACTCAAGCGCAGCTTTGCGTCCCTGCTGGAGGACGGCGCGCAGCGTAGTGCCAGGGCTGCTGGTCTCGGCTGATTTCAGCTCCGACATGAGCGGACCCGGCTCCACGCGCCAGGAAGATCCCGCGATCTTAAATATGGTTTCCAATTTGTTTTGGCCAGTCATAGGGTGCAGACTCAGAGTCTCCGTAACCGAACATGATGGATTTCACATTGAGCGTAAAGCCAGGATCGTAATACACCCACACGGGCTGGCTGCTTTTGCCCAAAATGGGCCGCGACGAACTCAGCTTGAAATCAATTCCTGAGATATCAAACTGTAGTTGGCGATCTTCAAACCTGCCAGCTTCCACCGCGCGGCCAAACTGATTGTTGGAAATCACGAACAAGCCCTGTCCGGGAACATAGAAGTAAAGAAATTTAAAGTCGCTCACCAGCGCAGAATAAGTGCCTGGTTGCTGCTGATTGTTAATGGTGATCTTGCCATTCTTCAGGTGCAGCGGGTTGTTTCCCTCTGCTGCGCTCGCGTCTCCAATTGCCAACATGAGCCCACACACAAGCAGGCCCGCCAAAATAGTTTTGTTTGTAAACTTCATGGTCACCTCGGTTCAACAAATCCGCGAAAGGCTACTATCCCACGCTGTCGCGATCAGCGGGGATAGTGCTTTCAAGTTGAGTTTGCTTACTGTGCCTGCTGCTGCCCGCCGCCTGCGCCAGAGCCAGCTCCAGCACCACCAGCGCAACCACAGGTACAACCGCAAGCTGCCGTCAGATCAGAATTCTCCGCGACAAAAGCCAATGGGTCGAACATGGGGGATTGTGCCTCCTTTCTTTGTATTTAGGACAAACTCAATCGCTGGCAGGGAAGCCTTCCGGCGTTACTGGGTCTGCTTGCCGCCGCCAGATCCGCTGCCGCCACCAGAACCCGTGCACAAGCAAGAGCAGGAGCAATCCGCTGCTGCTCCACCCGTCAGGGTGTCGGCACTAAAAGCCATGGGATCGAACATAAACTACCTCCTTCTTCTTAGAACAACAGCCTTTCCCGTCATGCAGAGACCTGGTTTTCCGCAGCAGCCCAGAGCTTCGCCACCGAATTGGTTTCAAACATCTTGCAGTAGATTTCATTGTGGTGGTCAAATTCGCGATAGATGTTGTAAGCCGTCGCGCGGCAGCCGCCATTGCAGAGATATTTGAAATCGCAGTGAGAGCAGACCCGGAGCGTCTCCACGGTCGTCCCCCTAACCTGCTTCATTACGCGAGATTCAGCAAAAATTTCTTTGATGTCGGTTTCGCGGACGTTGCCGCAGATGAATTCATCAAAATGCAGAGACTGGCAGGGATAGACAAAACCTCCCGGATCGATGCTGATCTCGTGGTTTCCCACACCGCAGTGATGGCGCGGCACCAGGAAGCCGCTTTTGCCGGGCGTCTTGCCCAAGCGCGCATTTCGCTCCTGCATGTACTGAGCTGTCCTCGCCTGCTCCCGCAGGTATAGGTTCAGCTCCGGAATCTGGTTCAAGCTGTATTGCTGATGGTAACCCGCCTGGAAGATGATGGGGGCCATGCCGTCCGCCCCTAGTTCATCCAGGCAAAATTCGAAAATCTCTTTCATCAGGCTGACGTTTTTGGCCGTGAGCGCCGGCACCATGCACAAATACGGCTGCTTCAGTCCCAACTCCTTCTTCTTTGCAACCAGCGTCTTCACCCCGCGGATAGTTGGCTCAAAGGTGCGCTCTCCGCGCTGCTCTTCGTGAATATGGGCTTCATGGCCATCCAGGCTGATGGTTACTGTATCGAGCAATTCGCACATCTGCTCTGCCACCTGAGGTTTGATCATTGTGGCATTAGTGAGCATCTCCAGATTCACTGCAGTGCCACCGGCGCGTACCCGGTCATGGGACCGTTCGCGCGCAAACGCAACTAATTCCATGACATCTGGACGCAATAAAGGCTCGCCGCCTGTAAACAAAATTCTGCGTACGCCATATTTGACGAGCTTTTCCAGAAGTTCTTTGAATTCGTCCGTACTCATGGTCGGCGACACCAGACCGCGTTTTTCCAGCTTGATTTTGGTTTCGCGGTCAGTCTTGTTGTAGCAATACGGGCACTGCAGGTTGCATTTGTTAGTTAGGTGAACATAAATGTCGTAAGGAAAGTTGACGTCGGGGAACTCGGCGCGGGAGCGCTCAGTATAAACATTCCGATGAAGGAACCCGGCGTTGATCAATCCTTCAGCAAATCTTCGAATGGCCTGCTCGGCCTGGTCAAACGGCATATCGAACTTTTTTGAAACGGCAGCGGCAACTTCGCTCAGGCGCATGTGCCGCCGCAACATCTCCAAAATAAGACGTCCGCTGTCATTTACCCGGACCACGGCAAAGTTGTAGGGATCAAAGTAAACATGCCAGCCGTCTTTTGACCACGACCTACAACGTGGGGGGAGTAATACTCGATCCATAAGGACTCCTTAAAACTTCTACGACCCTGCGGCAAAAACCTCAGCGAAACCCCGGTCCTGTATTGCAGGCCCAAACTGCTCCCGGAACAATCGCGCGTAAGATTCGTTTTTTTCAAGCAACGACTGATGTGTGCCCTGCTCCACGATCGCACCTTCGGCCAGTACAACGACTTCATCGGCGGCCAGCACAGAAGAAAGCCTGTGGGCAATAATGATGGTCGTCCGAGATGCCATTAGGCGGCGTACGGCGGCCTGAATGTACGCCTCTGATTCAGAGTCAATCGAGGACACCGCCTCATCCAGCACAAGTATTGAAGGATCTTTCAAGAACATGCGGGCCACTGCGATCCTCTGGCATTGTCCACCGGACAAGCGAACGCCACGTTCCCCCACAATGGTCTTATAGCCATCCGGCAGCCTGGTGATGAACTCATCGGCGTGCGATAGACGGCATGCTTCAACGATCTCTTCATAACTTGCGTCGGGTTTGCCCAAGCGGATATTGTCCTCAATTGAGCCGCTGAAAAGAAATGCGTTCTGGTCAACAATGCCGATGTTTTGCCGCAAGGAATCGAGAGACAGTTCAGAGATGGGCGCGCCATCAACCGTGATGGTTCCGGAAGCCGAGTTGTAAAAGCCAACCAGCAGGTTCACCAGCGTGCTTTTTCCGGCGCCGCTCCTGCCTACCAGAGCAACATGCCGGCCGGGTTCGATCACAAGATTTACGTCACGGAGCACTTCCTGCCCCGGCACGTAGGAAAAATGTACGTTTCTAAACTCAATCCGCCCCAGACACTTCCCGGTAATAGGCCGCCCCGTTTGCCGCTCGGGTTGCTGCCCAAAAAATTCATAGATTCTTTTCACCGAGGCAGCAGCCTGCAAAAACTTCAGGTTTGCGGCTACCAGTTCATTAATAGGCTGGTAGAAGAAGCTGAACATTGACAGAATGGCAACCACTTCGCCTAGCGTCATTTGTCCGGCCAGAATTCTGCGTGATCCATACCAAAGAGTGAAAGCGGCGCACAATGCCATCAAGAGGCTTGTGGCGACTGTACTGAAAACCGCTACCATATTGGTTTTGACAAAAATTTTCCGTAAGCCTTCCAGGCGTTCCGTGATCATGCCCTGCTGAAAATCTTCTCTCACGTAACTTTTGATCACCCGGATGCCGGCGAAACTTTCAGCGACAAAGGCAGATGCTTGCGCGGTGGTCTCCTGCAAATCACGGCTCAGCTCGCGCATTCTCTTGTTTCCGTAGTAGCGAACTAAAGCAAATGGCACAATAAATACCGCCAGGACAATTACAAACTGGTACTGAATTACAAAAACAAAAATCAATCCGGTAAGAAACAGCATGAGATTAATAGCCAGCGAAACCAAGCTCTTGATTAGCACGCCTTCTATGGCGCGGCCATCACTCATCACGCGCGATTGAATATAAGAGGATTGTTTGTCAGTAAAGAAGCCCAGCGGCAGTCTCTCCACGTGCAAAGCTAAACGCTTCTGAACTTCCATGATGATTAATTCGCGAAGCCGCAAAGTTGTTGTTTCATTTATATAGCTGAATATATGGCGCAGCAGCGTCAAAGCCATCAGGAGGACAATAAGCTCATTCAGCAGTGATAAGTTTTTTAGGGGAAGTACGCGGTCAATAATATACATCGTCAAAATAGGCGACGGGAGCTGAAGTGCCACGCTCAGCACCATCAGCAGGCTTATCTTGAAACATGACCACTTGTGCGACCAGAGAAAATCATTGAAAAATGCCTTTAGCAGGCCGTAAGTGGTACCGTCGTGGATCGGAACAGCTGGGGATGACTTTGAGTTATGCATGTCGGCTAACTCAGTACGGAATAACAACGGTGAAAGCAAACTTTCCAGTTACCGCTGACTACCATAGCGTATGCTTGAAGTAGGTTGTCAATAGCAGCGATGAGTTTTTTTGCTGGCCATTCCCAAAATGAAACCGCTGGGACGGAATGGCATGCGGAATGATCTCTGCTGTAGACATTTTGAGCCACTAAACGTCTAATGAACCTTCGGCACGTTTGCTGCCGGATAGAGAAATCCAAATTGGAACTACAATTGTACAGATGCGAGAGCGCCGCTCTCTTTGGTATACTCGGCCCGATCTGCGCCTGGTAATTTGGTAAGTAGGGTGGAAAATGCTGAACCTGGACCGCATTGGTGGGGACACACGGCTCGCCTTTAAGCTTTTAACCAAACATACCTTTTTGAAAGTCGCCGTGATCGCGACATTAGCGCTCGGCATTGGCGCAAACACCGCAATGTTTACGGTTCTTGACGCTCTGTTGTTCCCCAATCTTCCTTATGCGCATTCCAAGAACCTCGTCATTTTTCAATCCCGATTGAAAAATGGCCAATTACTGGAAGCCACTTCTTATCCGCGTTTTCGGGATTGGAAGACATCCGCCCGTTCTTTTGAAGAGATTGCCGGCGAAAGCAGCCAGAACGTTATTCTCTCCGGTTTAGGCGCCGCCGAACCGCTCAAGGCAGAGTTGGTTAGCGCTGAATATTTTTCTGCACTGCGGACCAATGCCGCCAAGGGAAGAACTTTCACCCGTGAGGAAACCAGCTCTTCTGCTGCAAATCCAGTGGCTATTTTGAGTGATGGTTTATGGAAGAGGCGTTTCGGCGGGGACGAAGAGATCATTGGCAAAACGATCCACCTGAACGGCCAAGGCTTCACCGTTATAGGAGTTTTACCTCACGGTTTTCAGGGCATTTCGCAGAAGGCTGAAGTATGGATTCCCATCACTATGATTGGAGTCGTTTCGACTCCGCTGCTGCTGGAAAATCGTGTCGCTATCTGGGTGACTGTTATTGGGCGTGTAAATTCAGGAACTTCGCTGGAAACTGCCCAACAAGAACTGAGTGCGATCGCAGATAACGACGCGGGACCTGTCAATGATAAAAACAGCAGTACCATCCAGCTAAGTCCGTTGGAATCGCGAGGTCTGGAGCAATATAAAAAAGAGGCTTATGTTTTATTAGGTTCAGTTATTTTTGTGTTGCTGATCGCCTCGCTTAATGTCGCCAACCTTTTGCTCTCCTATTTTTCTGACCGCAAATCAGAACTGGCAATACGTAATGCTTTGGGTGCGCCGCCCTCGCGTTTGTTTCAGCAGTTGGTAACAGAAAGCATTGTGCTTTCAATTATTGGGGGCGCATTGGGGCTGATATTGGCCATTACAGTAGTTCGTTCCTTGGGGCATAGCATAAGCGCTGTGCTCGCAGGGATTGGCCCACTGACCATCAATGGCAGAGTTTTTCTCATAACGGCAGTTGTTTCTATATTGACAGGGATTTTTTCCGGTTCAATTCCGCTTGTACAAGTCATCAACAAAGGAATGGGCGATCATCTCAATAGTCAGGCAAGGGCTGGCACTGGACTAGCGCGTACACGCTTGCGGACAGTACTTGTCATCGGGCAGATAGGGCTGGCCGTTGTGCTGGTCGTGGGTGCAGGCCTAATGCTGCAATCGATTTTGCGCCTGCGCAACGTCGATCTGGGATTCAGGGCTGACCAGGTTTTGATTGCGCGGTTAAGCGCCTTGCCGACCGGCAGATATGACACCACCACAAAGATGAAAAACTTCTATGAAGGCGTGCTGGACAAGGTATCTGATCTTCCCGATGTGCGCTCCGCAGGATTCAGCAGCAGCCCCCCGCTGTTGGCGCCCAGTCCTTCTGTTCCATTTCTCGTTCGCGGCCGTGCGGACATGTCGCCCAACCATCCGCCTACTGCGCAGTATGTGGTGGTGAGCCGTGGATATTTTTCCGCTCTTTCCATTCCTCTTCTGCAAGGGCGCGGCATTGAAAAGGGCGACTCGGAGACCAGCCAATCGGTAGTTGTGATTAATGAAGCAATGGCCAAACAATACTGGCCGGGGCAGAGCCCTATCGGACAATATCTGGATATTTTCGATGGAGCAGAAGCTCCCAAACAAATTATTGGTGTAGTAACCAATGTGAGAGACTCGTCTGTTGACACGGCGAGTGTTCCTGAAATGTACGTTCCATACACACAGGTACCCACCGGGTTTATCTCACTGCTGAAATCTTTTCCTCCTGCGCTGGCAGTCCGGAGTTCAAGCTCTCCGCAGGCTCTGGGTAATGCAATCAGGAACATTGTCGCCGACATTGATCCGAATGAAGCCGTGCTGAGCGCCACTGCGCTCGAAACAGTTGTTTCTGAATCGGTTGCGCAGCCCCGGCTGTACAGCCAGGTATTGGGCTTTTTTGCCGCAATTGCACTGGCGCTGGCTGCACTTGGAATTTACGGAGTGGTCTCATATTCCGTTACCCAGCGCACCCAGGAACTGGGGGTGCGCATGGCTCTGGGCGCAACCCGGGGAAAGATCCTCTTTCTGGTCTTGGGGCAAAGCCTAATTACCATTCTAATAGGAGTGGTTCTGGGGACTTGTGGAGCATTGGCTTTAAGTGAGGTGCTGCGCAGCCTGCTCTTTGAAATCCGCCCACATGACCCAGTCACCATTTTTTTTGCAGCGCTGTTGCTCTCGATCATTGCCATGATTGCAGCTTACGTGCCGGCACGCCGGGCTTCACGAATCGATCCTAGTAACGCGCTCAGGATGTAATCTTGATCTCGGGGGCTGGCAGGCCGAGTAATCCACCGCATGCCGGCTCCTACAATTCTGTTCCGAACACCCAGGTTAAGCCAATGTCCAGCATTTCTAAAATGCTATTCACCATCGCGGACAGGTTTTTCTATGAGCCGCTAGACCGCTATGCAGTAAATCACGACGCATTTTTCGATCCTGTGCAGAAGATGCTGCCTGCAGATTGGAAACTTGACCGCCACGGTATGTGGTTCAATGTGACTCCTCCTGAATATAAGCTGCCAATACAAGGGTGGAAGATTCATGTCTCAGCCACTCAGGCAAATGCTCTGACTCTGCTGGAGCGTGTTGTTCCAGTTCTGGTAAAACGAAATCTCCCTTTCAAATTTGCGCTGGACCCTTTGGTGCTCTCGATCATCACAGGAAAAGGTTGGAGCAGCGCTGGCGCAGGAAAATTTATTACCGTTTATTTTGAAAACCAAGAGCAGTTTGTGAGCGCTGCAGAGGAGTTGCACTGCGCCACCAAGGGGTTGGAAGGGCCGTTCGTTGTTTCAGACCGCCGTTACGGCGATAGCAAGGTAATTTATTACCGCTATGGCGGTCTTTCTTACAAAGAAGTTATGACTGCCCGCGGCGAGAGAACACTCGTGATCTTTGCCCCTGATGGGCGTGCAGTACCCGACGAGCGTCTTTCCCGCTTCGTACTTCCCGAATGGGTAACTGATCCGTTTCCCGGCCCTCATGCCGCCTCGCCGGGCGAGTCGCCGGGCGCGCTGAAAAATAATCGCTACAAAATCCGTTCACCTCTGGCCCGGTCAAGTTGCGGTGGTGTTTACCTGGCAGAGGACACTCTCACTCAGACCCAGGTCGTCATCAAGCAGGCGCGCCCGCTGCTCAACTTCACTCCCAGCGGCGACGATGCGGTGCGACTGCTCAAGCGTGAGTACCGCCTGCTTAAAAAAGTAGAGGAGAGCGAAATCGCGCCCCGTCTGCTGGATTTTTTTGAAGAAGATGACCAAGCGTATCTGGTGGAAGAATACATTGCCAATTCAACCACGCTGCGCTTCTATTGCGGCCCCAGGACTGTTGTTCTCCTTACCAGGCCCACCCGCGCCAAAGTAGAGGCATTCTGGTCAGAATACAAGCGGATATGTTTGCGGGTGGCGGAACTTCTGCAGGCCCTGCACAACGATGGCATTCTGTTCATGGATTTTTCGCACAATAATGTTCTCATCAGCAATGACGGAGAACGGCTGAAGCTGATCGACCTGGAAGGTGCGTTCGAAATGGCAAGCGATGGCCCCAGCCATCTGCTGACTCCCGGATTTGTTTCAGTCTCAGACCTGAATGCAGCGCCCGCTTTCTCCCATGACTATTTCGCTTTCGGCGCGACTATGCTGAGTTACATCATGCCAGTAAATGCCATGATGCTCCTTGATCCGGATGCTCCGGCCAGATTTCTAAAGTCGATTACGGCGGATTTCGGCCTGCCTCCAGAACTTGAGCCGCTCATTACCCGGCTGCTCCATTCCGATTCCGCCCTTCGCCCATCTCTGGTAGAGGTCAGCAACGAGTTGGAAAAGATGAATGTCCATTCAGATCCCGCGTACCGACCGGAGAATGACACTGCCGAAGCAGCGCAAAAGTCGATCCAGGGAGTAGTAGAGCATATTCTGAACGTGACCAGTTACGATCGCACAGACCGGCTGTTCCCGTCTGATCCAAAGATCTTTGTTACCAACCCACTCAGCATTGCCTTCGGCGCGTGTGGCGTGGCTTGGGCCTTGAAAAAAATCACCGGAGATGTGCCCTCCCGCGTAACTGAATGGATGTTGCAGCAGCCGGTGAATGCCGATTTATATCCTCCGGGACTTTACCTTGGCATGGCAGGAATTGCCTGGGTCTTCAAGGAACTTGGCCTGCAACAAGAAGCGGAAGAGCTCATGCGCATGAGCTGGGAACATCCGGCATTGACTGAGGCCCCAGATATTTTTTATGGCTTGGCGGGTTGGGGGATAGCGCAGCTGCGGTTTTTTTTTGATACATCGAACGAAGAGTATCTGGCCCAGGCAAAGCGCGCGGGAGACCTGTTGCTGGCCAGCGCAAAAGAGGAAAACGGCAGATGCTACTGGTCTCAATCGGGCAATGCCGTCACTCTGGGGTTTGCGCACGGTTCAAGCGGCATCAGTGTGTTTTTACTATATCTTTATTTGGCAACTGGGGAAGAAAGATATTTAAACATGGGAAAGCGCGCGCTGGATTTCGATATCGCTGCCGCAATTCCTAACGCTGAAGGCGCTATAAGCTGGCCGGTACGGCGCGTTCCCGGTGCACCGGGAGTGCCGTATTTCAGATACGGTTCAGCCGGTGTAGGATTGGCCCTGGTGCGCTATTACCGTGCTCTTGGCTTGCCACAGTATCGGGAGATACTGGAGAAAATGTTTCCCGACACATGCCGCAAATATGGAATCTATCCCGGACGCTTCATCGGCTTGGCCGGTATAGGTGAATTCCTTCTCGATTTGGGGGAAATCGAGCCATTTGCAGCGAAGTGTCATGAAGCTTTGCAGCGCAATATCGCCGGTACGCTGCTGTTCCAGGTTGATACCGAGAATGGGGTCGCTTTCCCCGGATATGAGCTCTACAGATTCAGTTGCGACTTCGCAACCGGCAGCGCAGGAATTGCGCTTTCACTTCATCGCTACCTGACCCGCCGCACCAGTGATTTCTTCCTCGATGAGTTGATGGCCGGGGCAACAACAAAATTGAAAACATTGTTCCCAGAGCCATCTCCTCAATTGCTTGAGTAGCGCGATCTTTGATCTGGACTTACAGGTACGGGGCTTTCTACCATTCAACCTTACGAGCCACAAATTTCTACAAATTCCAATACACCCTGGAATCTGGTTCGGGACCAGGGGGTCGGAGGTTCAAATCCTCTCTCCCCGACCAATTTTTTCAATCAGATACAAGCAATTTCCGGTCTGCTGCCCACAGCGGTGTAGGCGATTTTGTAGCTGCGAGAACCTCAGAGATCAACGAACGAGGAAGAACGGATATTTAGCCGACTTTTATTCCTCTTTTTCGTTGGGAGGCGATATTTGGCCATTTCCGATAATGGCCGTGTATGCCGTCCAATCAATTGCTGGGACCGTACCGAGAGACTGAAGTTTTCCTAACAGCCGGAACAAGAAATAAATTAGTGCTCCAGCCGGAGGGACCACGCGCAGATCGCCGTCAAAGGAGTCAAAAGCACCATCCTCCAGTGCGCAACCACAATCGAGCCGTGCTTCATCCCCAGAAGGCAAGCTCTTGCAAAAGTTTTTCCCCAGTCCATCAGACCAACTCGACTTCGGTGCCACAATACCAGCCACAATAGGGAAGAGAGCCTTCGCAGGAAAAGTGCCGCCTGCGTGATGAATCTCAATCGAAGTACGAAGTAATTTCCTTACTGACGCCGCCTTCTCCCCGGCGTATTCGAGGCAGTTTTTGTCTAAATGCGGCTTGGCCTCAAAAACTGCGTAAACCGCCTCTGCTGGAATATACCGGTGTTTCTGTTGGTCGGGGAGGGTAGGAGTGAAATGTCGATCAAAAATTACGATGTCGATCTGTTGGCTTCGTCCGCCGCGGCTGTCATTTGGGCTGTTTATGAAGCACGTTAGACAAACTATTAATTGCATCCGTGATCGGGTAAGCCCACGGTCCAACACTACGGCTATTTTCAATTTCGAGACGATCTGTAGACGAATGTGTAGTCGGCTTTTCCTCGCGCACTGAACCGTCGCAACAAATTTCACAAGCGAGTTGCCAAACCGTTCATTTCAAACCTACAAATGGCAATCAACTGACGGCAGGATTCCCCAACTCATTTTTCCGACTCTTAATCAGTAGGTTGAAGGTTCGATTCCTTCCGCGCTCACCAAATCTTTTCAACAACTTACGGCCGTGTCAAAACGTGCCATTTCGGTCGACTGTAGACGATTTTGTAGACAGTCGTTTCCGCAACGCACTCCGTCGTGCAACATAGGCCGCACCTGAAGCTCGATGACGGATCGGCTCTTGTAAAATGCCGCCCTGTAGGGTTCCCCGACGCCGATCCGAGTTGCGTTTCACGGGGCTGGTCACGCCCTCATGGCGATCAATCTGCGCAAATCATTCTCGACGCTCACCATAGCATCGAAGAAAAACATGACCCTCAACTGTCGCGTGCATGAATGTTGTCCCATATGTGGACAAATCGTTCGCTGTGGGCTTTGATTTCAGCGCCGAGCCCAAGCCGGAAATTGTCATTTTGGAGAGCGATCAGCAGCAAGACTATATTGTGAGCGAGCAGACAGGCCTGCCGAGCTTCCTAGGGGGACGAGTCCCGGTATGTGACCATCTCCTCTGTCTCCACGATATGGCACTCCATCCCGAATGCTGTCGCATGGGTGTGGCAAAGCGGCTGGAGGTAGCACGAGACATAAAGAACTTCCAAATTGACATCCGTTTTTCTTGCCATTGTCTCCAAATCGACCCGCGTCCCTGCCTCTTGAGTCACAGGCTGGCCGCACTTCTTGCAAATTGTAGATTTATATCTGGCTGCAGCTTCGGCGTAAGTCCGTTGAAGCCAATCTTTCTGCACGCTGTCATAGCGCTCGACGATCTCGGGTGACCATGCAATAGTCCGATTCCAAATTTTGTGCCTTTTGATAGCGCTGTCGTTCGCGAATGCCTCCCATTCTGTGGGATTCTTCGCGATGAATGCGGCGGTCACAACATGGTCGTACATACTCCGCAGGATTTTCAGAGCGCCAAATCCGTACCCATTCGCGGCGAGAGTTAACAGCTCGCTGAAATCGTCAGCCGCGATGCGTCCCATGTAAAAGATAATGCGGTCTGCCATTACACGGCTGTAAAACTCTTTCACGGGGTTGGAGTCTTCAGTGAGCCCCTCCAGCTTTTTGAACTCAGCCGGGGAAGGAGCTTCAAGCTTTCTGATGAACAGTCTGCGGAGCAATTCAATAAGTTCAGTGCACTCTTGAACGAACTCCCGGTGTTCCTTTAGGAATTTTTCTTGCGCTTCCCTGCATCCAATCCAAACTGGAAATTTGGCCGTGCGCGTTCAATGCTCTCCTACGCCCGCCAGCTCTTCTTTCAACCTCTCTCTGATCTGCTCCGGCTTGAGCTTCAGCTCCTCCGAGTTGGGGTCTTTTGACTGCTCGATCTTCCGCACATCCGAATACAGCCTCTCGAAATCCTCCCATAGGGCCTTTGCTGCCTGTCTTTTAGTCTTTATGTAGCTCTCGCCAGCAAGCCAATAGAGGTTTATCCAGTGGAAAAAGAAGTTATGGGCAAGCTCATTTGTCAGCGTCTTTGTCCGCACGAGAAGCCCGACCGTTTCAAAGAAATCCAAAAACGTCATCCGCTTCCACGAGGCTTTTGCCCTCCAGCAGGGCATTCGCTGCGCGATCCCGCATTGCGCAAAATTCGCCTGAATTGAAACGCTCCTCAAGCTTGAGAGACAAGTCGGCGGCAAGTGCCAATTGCGTTTGCGCTGTCTGCCGCCTGATCGCGAAATAAGCGATCCAAGCACTGATAAAGCCTGCGCCAGCGGCGGCGATAGTCCCAATTGCTGTCCACACTAAAGCGGCATGGTCTGACATATTGTGCCTTCAATTTCAAGCAAATAGCTAAATCAATATTGTGCCATTGAATCCTGCCGCGCAGGCTCTTTTGTTATGGTCAAAGACACTGTTCGAAAATGCCAGTCCGGAGATGAATGCTTACACCGGACACTGCGCGTTGGCAAAACCACGAGCTACCCTCAACCGCCATTGGAAACCACTCTTTCGGATGGTCAAACAAGCGCGATTGCCAGCAGTGCACGTTTTGCAGCGACCGGGCTGGTGCTCCTTATGGCGTTCTTGACGGCACGACCTCCTGCGCGGCCTCAGCGCGCAAGTCCTCATTTCTCTCGCGTTGCTAACGGCGATTCGGCTCCGAGAGCGAACTTTTGGGAATATGATTGGTTATGCCCGACCAATCGCAGTCTGAAAATCCTTCCCAACCGGTGCCACCGGCCAGCGCCGAATTCCAAGTCGAGAGGGAGCCTAAATATCGCAAGCTGGGCGATGAAGAATTCAAAGCAAAGCTGGAAATGACGAAGGCCTTCTGCGACACGGCGAAGAGCTATGTACAGATAAGTTCAGCAGCTCTGGCCCTTCCACTGCTTTTTCAGGAAGCAATGCTAGGGAAGATAAGGAGCGAGAAGGGCCTTCTAGGATCGTGCCCTCGGCCACTGATTGTGTCGTGGGTGTTTTTTCTCGTTGCGATTTTGTGTGGGTTGCTTTATCAATGGACGGCTGTGGGATCAATATCACAGGGGTCACCGGACACCTGAAAACATGAATGAACCAGGATACCGGAATACACCGGGGGTGGTGAAGATCGATAATCTCAATCTATCCTGGGTGTGGCTCGGAATGACTGGGACTTTTTTCTTAGGGGCCGTGTTTTTTGCAATTTACGCCGGTACTGTGATTGCTATCGGCAAAGCGGGCACATAGGATTTCCGGACGTGGTCAAACCAGATAGAACTCGCGTTTGTTGATAAAGTCGCAGGTTCATCCCGAACAGGTTCATCCCGGAAGGCAAGTGCCGACACGATTCGCGCAGCAGCCTGGTCATAGCCTCAGACAAATACGGCCGTGCTCGATCTGAAGAACCATTGGAACGGGCAGCAATTAATTCATCACAAGTTCAGGTGCGACATCCTTCAGGGCTTTGTTGATCTTTGCAAGCGTGTCCGCCGCTTTCGAATCCGTTGTCTTCAGTTCAATTCGCACCCGGAAAGTCAGGTCGTGGCCCACTGCCGCATGGACGATGTCAGGCATTGCGTCAGCAAGAGGGCTGCCAACAGCAGCCCTCATACCCTTCTATGGACAATGTAGCTCTTGTGATAATCGTGTTTCTTGCGCTGCTGTTCGTCGCAGCTATTTTCCCCTGGCTAGTCATTGCAACGGCGCACCTTCTCAATGGTGCCTGGGAACTTGTGGGGGGTTCGCTTTCTGCTTCATACAGCGCGGCAAGTTTCAGCTTTCAAAGGTGGCAAGCAAAACGCGACCTCCGCGCCCAAGCATCTGGAGCTTTTCGAGCATCATCCTTCAGGCCATCCGCATGGGCGACAAACGCGCCGGACCGACAGGCGCTCGAACTGGGAGCGCTTCTTCAACAGGTGGTTGGAAACTGCAATGCAATTCACCATTATGCCGCTGACGCCTTGGTGATCGATGACATGGAGGAACTCCGAGATCATGAAATATGTCTCCGGTTCCGTGAACGCGTCATGGCGACGGAAGACGCAATTCTCGAACGTCTGCAAAGCTCGGAGGTCTCGGATGTGACAAGTGCAAAAATGGCAATCGGCGTCGACCGTATGCGAGACATCTGTTCCGATTGCATGCTGCTGAGATACCAGAGGCACAACCTTCCGCCGTTATGCGATCCGGCCGCACATATGGGGTGCAATGCTGAGGGGCCGAAAGGGGCACCTCGGGGGCGCGCATGAGGGTACGCAAGTGGACCAAGAGGGAATATCTGGAAGTATTTACGGCTCAGCAGAATGTGTTGAGCCGAACTCAACAGCTTCGGCTGAGCAGGTCGACAGTTCACGTGGCTGGACTGGGAGGAGTAGGGTTTCACGTTGCCATGTTCCTGAGCGAGCTCGGCGTCGGATGCATTTCAACAAACGATCCACAAACCATCGAGATTGATAACCTGAATCGCATCCCGTTTGCATCCGTCGAGCATCTCGGAATCCCGAAGGTTCGCCTGCTTTGGCGGATGTTGCGCTGCCGCCCCCACCAACGGATCCGATTACTGCAGCGTCCATCTGAAGACCCTGCGGCTGAGAAACTCCATCGCGAGGCCGACCTCATTATCTGCTGCTCGAATACATACGAAAGCCGATTCCACAGCACAGGAATTGCGATACGGCAGAGCATACCTCTAATTGACGTAGGCGTCTGCGATGCGCGCAAAGGGTCGAAAGTTGGGGTGAGGATCTTTGACCCGACCGACACTTCCGGAGCTTGCCCGATTTGCACTAGTTCTTTGCGGGCTAATGCCAATCGTGACCAGCGCTTACTTGGTCCAGTAGTCGGCGCAGCGGCGGCCATAGCTGCGCACATAGCACTTGGGCTCGTCCTTCAGCGCCGTCGTCCTGAGCCCCCGCGAAATCTCATTCAGGTGGATCTCGGGACATTTGAGATCCAGAGCATGCATGTGTTGAGAAACCCGCAGTGCAAGGCGTGCGCAACACACGCTGCTCGCTGAGTCTACCCACACTCACAATTAAATTCCATCACCATGAAAGTGATCACAATCCTCTACAACATTGTGTTCGGAATTCTGTCATCCCTGGGACTTCCGATCGCAGTCACTAACCTGCTCGCTTTGCTCTCCCTGGTCGCTATTGCCTTCGGGATCATCATCATTTCGCCCCAAGTTGCTCTGGTCATTGCGCTCATTCTTCTGATCAGCTTTCTTCTCCAAGGCTAAACAACCCTAACCCAGAGCGGCCGCAAAACAGACACGCCCTTCCGCAGTAAGTCCATTTCCAAGGAGGTCAACAACACAGAATCATGGACGACCATGCTCCTCTTTACGCCGTTCAGCACATTCGGAAAATGCGTGGGGGAGCTCAAGCTCATCTTCTTCGCGCCTCCGACAACAACTATTACGTCACCAAATTCCAGAACAATCCCCAAGACCCTCGCATACTGGCCAACGAGTTTCTTGGCAGCAAGCTCGGCTCCTTCCTCGGACTTCCAATGCCAGATGTGCGGGTGATCGAAGTATCTGACTGGTTGATTGAACGCAGTCCCGAAATGCGTATTGATGCTGCAGGGCTACGCGTTCCCTGCGCTGCAGGGAGTCAACTGGGGTCGCGGTACGTGGCCGATCCCGAACGAGATCATATCTTCGATTACTTACCTGAATCCATGTTCAGCAGACTTCAGAATAGAGATGACTTCGCCCGTGTGCTTGCGTTTGACAAGTGGACCTGCAACAGCGACGGTCGCCAGGCTGTATTCGTCAAGCGTCGCCACGAGCGGAAGTACCGAGCAGTGTTCATCGATCAGCGGTCGATCCGGAAATGACCACTCACCGGCATTGAAGCAATAGCCCTCCACGTTTCGGGAATTTGTGAAGCAAGTTCTTGAAGGGTGGTGCGCTCAGGGGAGTTTACGCCCGCAATTCTGCATACGAAACTGTTATTGGGGTGGGACGCTTTCGAACCTACTTTGGGCCGCATTCAGGGAATAGAGTATGTCGGCGATGTTGCCGGCCTGACGCGTCTATTAGACAGATTGATTTGAGCGGCGAGACGAGGTCCGGTCCCTTATCACCGACTTTCGTAACTCTTCGCGCCAGCCCTTCCCACATTGGCTGGATTAACCACATCCCCAAAAGTCACAACCAAGGAGGACACCATGAAGTCCAATTTACTCAAGACCGTCGTGTTGTACAACGAAGAACAGAAAAAATTCAAACCCGTACTGCACAATCTAAGCCATGAGGCCGCAGAAAAGGAGCTTCGAGAATTCGGAGAACAAGAGCTCCGGGCTCGGATTCTGCCTCAAGCACGTCAACATCGAGGAGATCGAGCAGAAGAATGTCGCGCATGTAGAGATGCTGCGCGTAAGATTTTGCTTGCCCGATAAGAAAGCGGAAGAAGTACTGGCGGGAGCGCCAGAAGCCGAAAATGCTGAAACGCAAGGAGACGAGCCCTGATCTGCTCTTCGATTTTCTAGTCGTCGAGATTAGGAGCGCATTATCGCATGCGCGGGAACGATGCGACGAGTGCCTCAAAGCGCTGAGCAACGAAGATTTTCTGCTTGCTCTCGGCGCAATTACCGGTATTGCCGAAAAAGTTCAAAGCATCCGGACCAATCTATTGCTCTTGCAGCAATTCAATCAATGGAGACAAAAAACAAGTAAAGGGAGGAGTTGATTAGCGCCTCAAAAAAAGCACCTACAAACCTTAAGGAGCCTGCATTCGCAGACTCCTTTTTTTCATTCCGACTTTGTCGAATAACCGCATGGGATCCCATGGGCGCAGTGGATCGAAGACAACAATTTTGGATGACATACTACGTCCGTTCGCAACTGTCGCTGCGGGAATCTTAATCGGACAACAGCCAATCGGTGCGCCGGACATCGCTACTGTGCTTAAATGGCTTGGATCAGGCGAACGCTGATGGGCCGCAACTTGACATGCCGTTACAATGGGCGTAGCGTCATAATAGAGCGAGTTCTCCTTCCTCACTTTTCAGGTTCTCTGACTAGGCAGACCATCTGAGTCTCTCCACCTTAGACCTTACAAAGCAGTCAGTGCTGAAAGCGCTTTTTATACCGTGTGAACTTGAAGTGTTTTCTAACTGCATTTATATGACGCGATTACACCTGTTGATTTTAGTTTTCTTTGTTCTACTACTCGGGGTTGGGCTCGCTGTGGCGGGCCAACACGGCTACTGGGGTTTGCTCCATCTGGTACTGTGCGTGTTCGCTGCTGTCGTTATCCTTTACGTTTCACGTACCCGCGCCGAATATCTCTGGCTGGGCGCTCTGGGCGGTGTCGCGCTCGTGCTCACGCCAACGAATCCCGCACTGACTGGCAACGGTCCATTTTGGCCAGATGTCATTTGCGTCGGTGTGTTTGTTGTCTATTACAAGCTGATCATTGCCCGGCACAAAAAGCCAGGCCGGAACGGCGACGGAAGCGCTATCGCGCGCTAGTTTTTTGATGTGAAATGAGGAACCTATGCGTGTTCATTGGGAAAAGCTAGGGATACTCGGCCCTGTGTATCGCCTGGTTGGCCGCGGATTCGCGAATGATGAGATCGCTGGTCAACTCAATGTCAGCGAAGATAATGTGCGGCGTTGCGTTGCGTGGCTTATCCGTTTTGGCGGCCACGGCAGCCGCGGAGAACTCGTTATAGAAGCCTTTGAGGCAATCCCACGGGATGGCGAACATAGGATTGCTCCGGTGATGCTAGAAGCTCATTCGGTGTCTGGAGGCCTCTGCCAGGTTCCCGATCTTGGCAAATCGCTTCGTATCGCCGCTGTGATTCAGGCCGGTACGATGTTGATGCGCCAGGGCTTTCTCCTCCCTGACTCAGCCAACATAGGGACTCTCGATTTTTCAGCCACCTGGCGTGTTCTGGACAAAATGAACAGTTCCAACCTCAGTCAAAGACTCTCTCTCAGCGGCCTGCATCTGTTCTTTATCGCGGGAGAGATGAAAGTGCTCCAATTGGGCTGGGGACCTGAGGCCCGTCGCAGAGGTATCAGAAGGATATTGGCTCTGAGTCGCAAAGAATATCTTAACTGCACAGAAATCACACAACTGACCGAGGCACATTTCTTAGGAGTGCCGTACGTCGCGATTCTTGCCCACTCATTCCATATACAGAAGGGTATCCTGCTGCAGAGCAGAGCCGAGCGTATGTTGGAACAGCAACAAAGAGATTGGGCATGTGGTTAGCACTTAGGCTCATATGGGTGGTACGCCGGTCTAAAGGCCTAGCGTGACTGAGTAGGAGAACAAATGCGTTCCGAATATGTATTCGCCGCTGCTAAAGAAATAAATAACCGGTTCATGCTTTGCCGGGTGGCTTCGGTATCCGCACGTCGGCTGCAAGTGGGCCCCAAACAGCCCTCGGAAACCATCAACCAGTCGTTGCTTCTGATTGCCGCACACAAACTCAGAGAACGCCAGGGTAAAGAGGAAAGCCAGACGAACAGCCTCGATGTCCCAGTTGCAGCAATTGAGCCGAGCTGACTTCAGTGAGCAAATCGCTTGCGCTCTTGCTCCACTGCATAGCGGACTATCTCCTTATCGCGCTCGTCCCATTTTTGAGCGTGACGTCTAGCGGGAGAACTAAAGCGTACCGCCTGTGTTTTGCTGTCGGTCTCAGAGGTGCCGAAATCGGCATAAGATTGCGTATTCGCGGCCCCAAGCATCGGATATTCATGCTGATGCAGATCAGCAATTGTCTTCTTGTCCAGCAAAGTGGCGCTGAGTTCACCGTCGTCCTTCAAAACGAATTGCGCGACAAACGCATCCAGCTCCCGAACCGTCACTACTTCGCTTGCTGCTATCGGTTCCACGTTTTTTCTTGCATGATTCTCGTTGGCGGCGTAAGTGACGACGCAATTTCCGTCCCGCAGGCGCAAAATATAAATAGCCATTTGATCTCCTCTTTGGCCCTTCAGGCTACAAAACCCACATCAACTCCTTATGTTGTGGCGCAGTGATCGAGAACCATGCGCGGGATTGCGCGGGCCTGCTGTGATTCGGCCTGCGGTCTGAAATCTTTGCCAAAACTGGCTTGTAGATGGATTTGACGGCACATTTAAAGTTGACGATGGCTGGCTCATTGCTCCGTCCGCGGCAGCTTGAGGTCCCATGCGAGGTGGAGCAGACGCAATCCTCTAATGCCATACCAGTTCAGATCGAATTCATACCAGGCGAGCCCATGACGCGGTGATTGGGGATGCGCATGATGGTTGTTATGCCAGCCTTCGCCGAAAGTGAGCATAGCGACCCAAAAGCTGTTTTTGGAAGTGTCGCGAGTGACGAACCGCTGCGATCCCCACATGTGCGTGGCAGAGTTCACCAGCCACGTAGTGTGCAAACCAAAGACCGTGCGGAAGAAGATGCCCCACATCACAAACTGCCAGCCGCCGAAAGCAAGTATGACCAGCCCCAATACGCTGATGGGAACCCAATGCCATTTGCTGATCCATACATGGAAACCACTTTTGCGCAGGTCGGGAACATAAGGCAGAAGTTCCTGCGACTTGTTATGCATCGCTTTCCCCGTAATGATCCAGCCCGTATGTGCCCAGAAGCCTCCATCGCGCGGAGAATGTGGATCTCCTTCTTTATCGGTATTCTGGTGATGCACCCGGTGCGTCGCGACCCACGCGATGGGCCCGCCTTCCAGCGCCAACGTGCCGCAGATGGTGAGAAGATATTCAATCCACTTTGGGGCTTTGTATCCACGATGAGTAAGAAGCCGGTGGTAGCCCATACCAATGCCGAGGCTCCCGGCGATCCACCACAATAAAACTGCGAGCGCCAAGGCCTTCCAGCTGAACATGAACAGGGCCACAACGGCTCCGATATGAAACAGAATCATGAAAAGCGTTGTGACCCACTCGATGGGCTGTGCGAAAGTTTTGTCGCGCTTGAATATGGCTGGGATTCTCATTTATTTGTTCTCTATATGATTCGATGACCTATGGATCAACGGAGAACTGGAGAGAAGTAATAGTTGTGTAATGTTTGTCGCATCAGACTGGCTCCTGTTCATTTGATCGAATCACCCAGAAAGACTAGCGCAGAAGCAAATAAGATCAGATCCAAAAGCAGCTGGCGGCAAGCTGGCGTCCTGATGTTCACACACTGGAACACCACGATTGCCATCTACCCGTGGTCGCATTGCGCAGTTCAAATGCGGGAACCATGGGAGCGGCTTCCGCTTCACGGCGCGGCGAAGCAATCCCCAAAGAGAAATCAATGATGTATCTGACCGTGTTAGGACAAAACAAGCAAGGAGTTTCCTGGATCTTCTCCAGGTCCTCGGTCGTCACATTCAAAGGGAATGACCGCAGGCAGTCAGTGCAGGTCAGCACGACGTAGGGAATCCCCTGCGAATCTTTTCCGTTTCGAGGTATCCAAACCGGAGCGGATTCCCGCTGATGGTCTACTGCATGCGCCGCATAAGTCCGAATCAGGTTGCTGACGATTTGCAGAAGCGTTTCCGGATCGCTATGCCCCTTAGCATAAAAAGCGTCGGCAATCACACCGCCAGGAATGGAGTCCCCGGAATGATAGGCGCCGCTCATGGCAATCACGGAAATCTGGGGGAAACGGCGGCGCACCACGGACAGGAACTCAAAGCCTGACATTTGCGGCATGTTGAGATCAGAAAGCACGATCGCCGGTAGCCTTCGTTTTAACTGCAAAAGAGCGTCAAAGCCGTTTACGGCAAGAGTAACTTTATATCCGGAGGCTTGCAGCAACAGGGCAAGGCTGTTACGAACCGCGCCTTCATCGTCCACAATTAAAATTTCATGTTTTGGAAGATTGGTCATGGGGTCTCTCTTTCTCTCCAAGTCTGACATCAGCAGCTTTAATGGTCTGAGCAAAACAGCTCACGACCTTTGGCACATAAATGCCGGCGCCATTTGGACGCACAGACCGGTGCACTAACGCCCCCGATGTGCGTTCTGACCAATGACCCCGCTTGCATCAGAAATGGCCGCTCAAGCGGAAGCAAATTGATTTATAAGTTGAGGCTCACTCAATCGTGGAGAACAACGTTCAACAGCGAACTGTGAACGCTTAGAGTGCCGTTGTACTCGATAAAACCCATTTTGCGGAAGCGATTCATGAAGAAGCTGACCCGCGAACGGGTTGTTCCTATCATCTCCGCCAGTACTTCCTGGCTTATCTTGGGAATCACTGTTTCCGGTACGCCGTCTTTGCCGAATTGGGCCAGCAGCAACAGCGCCCGGGCCAGCCGCTTTTCGCTGGAATTGAAAAGCTGGTCCACCAAATCTTCCTGAATGCGGGCGTTGCGGGTGAGAAGATAGGTGACGAAAACCTCAGAGAATAATTTTTCCTCATGCAGCACTCGGATCATTTCAGCTCTTTCAATCTTGAGTATGGTGGCTGGGACAAGTGCGGTCGCCGTAGCCATCCTCTGCGGGTGAACGCCGACGATACATTCCTCTCCCAGGAAGCTGCCAGAGCTCAGGAGCGAGATAGTGGCCTCTTTGCCCCGCGCGGAAACCACGGTAAGCCTGATCTTGCCCTTCTGTATATAAAACACAGCATTGGCAGCATCCCCCTGCGAAAACACAGTCTGGTCCTTCTTAAGTTCAAGAATGATCCGGCCGAGACCGGACTGGGCAAGAAAGGTCTCTGGTTGAAACGACTTGCTTTTACGGCCTGATGTGAGGCGAGTTTTCATTACTTCTTAAATCATTGCTCGGATGCATCAAATGGTGCGTTCATTCTGTAAATCCAGCCAATAGGAGCGATCTCATAGCTCAGCCGGCGTTTGGTCTGCCAAGAACGAGGATGCGCCGCTGGGATCTGCCGTCTGGTCCTTGATCGCCCATTTCCATTCAACAGGGCGAAAATGATGGTCCACAGACGGCTCTAGCATGACAATCGGGCGGAAACCACAGCTAATGCACGCAGCTCCGATTTTCCTGATGTCTGTCTCTTTGCTTATGTGATCACGCCGCGTTCCTAAGAAGCCGGCAACGACCGGCCCATTGCACTTCTCACACGGAAACGCTGAGAGATGAAGATAATATGTTTCCGTCTCGGCAGCGTCCACCAGGGTTCCATTCCATGTCATGGGCGGCGCAGCTGTTGCCCGAACTGCCGAGCCATCATTCGCTGCAGGAACTTGAGGCATAAGCCCTCTTTGAAGCGTAGTTGCGGATCGCTCCACTGATATCATCGCATTGGGTTGCCTTACAAATCTGAGCCAAAAGGGACACTTTTGCAGCCTTGCCCATAATGGCGCCGTCATCTCGGTGCGAAAGATGCTTCATTGGGCGCGGTGCCGGCGAATTGCTCAGCCTGTGGTGAAGTTGAACTTTCCGGTCTTTTGAATCCATTATCCACGCCGATAGAGGGACCGGCGCGGAAACGTGTATTTGATCACTAGAACGATTGCTGCAACCACAAGCATTAAAGGGAGAACGCTTTCGCCAAATTGAAGCATGAGTCCAAGCATCCAGATCGCCACAGCCACGAAAATAATTGTTCTAAGCATCAATGAACCTCCTGCTGATGCATTGAGTCTGTGCCTGGCTAAGCGGCTTCCACCAAGTTGGGCGTCTTCATGTAAGCTCTACGGCCGGTCCGTCCCGGCCCGGAAACATCATTTAACAACAGTATCCATCCTTCTTAGGCGCAAGTCTGAGCTATATTGCACATTCAGGATGCGAATGGCTGGGCGCGAAAACCAGCAGCCCTGTTCAATTCCAGACAGTTTTTTGCCTGCCCGGCATGCAATCATTTCTGTGAGGTTCTAAATGTTTGCTCGCAATATGACTTTGAAGCTGCAGCCCAACCATTTAATGCGGTTTATCGAGGCTTATGATGAGACGGTTCTGTCCATTCTCAAGAAGCAAAAAGGATTCAGGGGAGAGGTGGCTGTTATTACCGCAATGGGAGAAGACGTAGTCGCCACCAGCTACTGGGAAAGCCGTGAAGCGGTGGATGCCTATCACAATTCCGTATATCAAAAGATTTTGGGCATTTTGGCAGGCATGATCGAAGACCCGCCTTCAATCGTCGATTCTGAAGTGATCAGCTCAACGCTTCACAGTCTGGCAAACGTGCTTTAACCTTCGGCGCGGTCTCTCACTCGGGCAGCGCTGTTCCGGCAGCGAATGCCATGGCTGATGCGCCTTTCTCAGCTTTATGCCGTTCTTCTAAGTGGGCCTTGAATTCGGCAGTAATTTGCCTGCGTCTCTGCTGCAGCGTCAGCTTGCCCCGAACCGAGAATTTCTCACGGCAATCCGAACACCGCCACGCGACGGGACATCCGTCAATTCTTTCAAGAACAATTAATTCGGGCATAAGGCAACTGTCTCACAACCGAAACGGCGTAGCTGTGCAATTGAGAACAGTATTGTGACCTTCGGTATACAACGAGCAAAAGTGCTCATTTCGTCGGCTCTCGTGAGCGTACTCTTGCATATACACAGAATGAGGAGAAATGATGAACATCGTTCCAGCAGACGAACCGCAGAAGAATGCGACACAGCCCAAAATGAGGGCCAATTTTGATCAGCTCACTTCCAATGACAAATTTGCCGAGGTCAGAAAAACCAAGAAAAAAGAAAAGCGGGCAAGACACCGGGCTCGACTGAACAGATCAAACACGAACGGCTAATCAGATACTATTCAATTTCAGGCGGCGACTTGATAGTCCGCCGCCTCAAGCTTTTGCAAAGGATGAAGCATGCCACGCAACTTCATGCGCGCTTTGTGCAATTGAGACTTGCTGTTCCCGATTGAGCAGCCAAGCATTTCTGCAATCTCATTGTGCTCGTACCCTTCAACGTCATGTAGTACGAAGATCATACGATATCCCGGCGGAAGTTCCGTTATGGCCCATTCCAGGGTCATACGATCTATGGAACTGTTTAAAACATTGTCTCTCTTCCCGAATTCTTTGGCGGGGAAGTCCTCATGCTGCGACTCCAGCTTTTCCTGCAATGAAACCTCGGGAATACTTTTTCTTCGGAAGTCCATCAGCACGATGTTTACGGAGAGCCGATGCAGCCAGGTGGAAAACGCCGATTCGCCACGAAATGATCCGATCTTGCGGTAAAGCTGTAGAAATGCCTCCTGCGTAAAGTCTTCTGCTTGGGCATAGTTATGGGTCATGCGCAGGCAAAGCGAGAACACTCGCCGTTTGTGCCGCTCATAAAGCATTTCAAAGCAGCCGAGGTCGCCTTCCTGGGCTTTGTTGATAACCTCTGACTCCGTTATCTCAATGGATGAAATTTCCGTTTGACCGGTAACATTTCCTTTTCGGAAAGAAACGGAAGCAAATTCTTTCAGGTAAAGCTTGGCTTTGGGCAAGAATTCTCTTTTCTAGAGGGGATTTATAAAGGACAGAACTAGCTGAAATATAAGATGCATTCGGCAATGAGATCGCTGCTGTCAACCTCCTCAAAAATGGCAATATTTTGTTTCGGCCAAAGTGTGCACTATGGCACAGTTTTCCTGATTTGTATTCCTTCAAAATTATTAAGGAAGAGTTCCTGATCTCAAAAAGTAATACGTTACTTCTGCGGCGCGGGAAGCAGGGCAAAGCAAGTGAGGCATGTCTCTCCCACATTCATAAGGAGCCTGCGGCGCATGAAGGTCCACCTGGTAAATCCCAGCAGCATATCTTTTGGAACGGCCGTCATTACGCCACGCTGGCTCTACGTGCTTGCCGCTGCCACACCGGCCAAGTATGGAGATCCAAACCTTGTCGATGAGACTCTGGAGCCGCTAGATCCATCTGTGATTGGGAGTGGTGACGTGGTGGGAATCAGCATTCATACCGGCAATACCTTGCGTGGCTATGAAATTGGCCAGGTTGCGCGCAGCCGTGGCGCGTGGGTGGTTTTTGGCGGGATTCACGCAACCCTCTATCCTGAAGAGGCGCATCAACTCGGAGGAGCGCATGCCGTAGTGAAAGGCGATGGAGACGTGGCTTGGGCCGGCGTCCTGGAAGATTGCGCTAACGACGCACCCAGGCGAATCTATGAAGCGGGACGGATTGGGGCAGTTTCGTTCAAAGCGGCCCGTTGGGATTTATTGCCGCGTAACCGCTACATGTGGGCTTCGGTCCAGACCGTCCGTGGCTGTCCTAAACACTGTTCCTTCTGCTCGGTTTGGCGTACGGATGGACAGCAGCCGCGCCAGCGATCTTCCGATGTGGTACTGGAAGAGATCGTGGAACTGCGACGTCTCGGCTTCCGCTTCATAGCGTTGGCTGACGACAATTTCTATCCCGTTACCCTCACCGATATTGAATTAGCTTTGCGGCAAAATAATCTCGCGCGCGTTCAGGAGCTCAGAGCAATCCGCGCTGAACGTTTCGAGCTGATGTCGCGGCTGGCGCAGCTTCCGCCAGATACTGTTTTCTTTACCCAGATCACCATGGAAGCGGCTGAGGACCTGGAATTTCTTGCCGCGATGAAGGCCGCCCACATCCTGGGCGCACTAGTTGGGGTGGAGGCGGTCACTCCGGAAGGCTTGAAAGATGTTTATAAAGACTTTAATTGTGCCGGAGAACACCTGGTCAAGCGTCTTCGCACCTTCCGTCAATATGGCATCCACGTTCTGGGATCTTTCATCTTCGGCTTGCCCAGTGATCGCGAGCAAACTTTTGCCGCCACGGCCAAGGTCGCCGAGCAGGCCGATCTCACGTTCGCGCAGTTTGTGATGCTGACGCCTTATCCGGGAACCGTGGATTTCGCGCGCTGGGAGAAAACCATGCAGAACGATACGACGCGCATCGCCGGCATCCCACTCACCCGCCACTGGCTGATTCCATCCGCACTTCGCCCCAAAGTTTACGCTCCCCATCCGGCAATGTCTGACCGAGAATTGCGGCAGCGCACTCAGGGAGTTTGGGACCGTTTTTACTCTATGAAGTCAATCTGGAAGCGCTCTCGTTGCGCCGGAACCATCAGGGCGCGAATGGCCTTTGTTCTGATTTCAAAACTTTATCGCCGCATGTATGCGGATACTGGAATTGCCGCGGACAGCGCTCGTGCGGCCCGTTCCGCCCGCTGGGCGCGCTGGATTGCGAAGCCCTGCCGGCGCCTGTTTGCAGGCAAGCCCATAGCTGGTCTGCAAGTGCCGCCACGCCGGGTGAATTCACTTGAACCAATGGTTGAGAAGGCTGGGTAAAGAAAATTCCTGTAGCTCTTTTGCAATGCTACTTAAATGAGGCGCTGTTTTTCTCCTGCAACCGCATCTCGCGGACGATTTTCTCCAGCGCTTCTGAGATGGAGGCTGCCTCAGCCAGGTGATAGAGCTTCTGCCCATTGCAAGCGTTCACTTGTGCTGAATAGACTTCCTGTGTGCCGCGATATTCCGCAGAGACCGATATGGTGAAGAGCAGAGTAGTCATAAAGGTTGTGTACCAAGCACGGCCCAGAGCCAATCAGCTCACGCCGCGGCAAAAACAGGAATGTCTGTAAGCGCCAGCCCAACACTTTCATAGGCTTGCCTCATGCATGTAGTTGCTGCCAGCGTGTCCTGCTTGGTGGGCGGCTGGACTTGGCTGGAACTAGGGCTGCCGGGCCGAATCGGGGCAAATTGGTCTTGATGCTGCATGATGACTTGCAACATCGCGGCCAGACCTGCGGAGTGGTAGCCATTGCTGAATGTAGTTTCGTCGTCTGAGGCCACCTCAGGGCGATGCGACAGCCAGTATTCACACACCAGGCTCCATTCTCCTTTTCCTGTAAGCTGCCATATTTTCAAATAGGAAACGTTGGCCCCGTGAACATATTCGATCTGGATCAAGTCTCGTTGCGTTGGACGCAACAGGTCCTTCCAACTCAGTATTACGGCACTTTCTAAAACTTGCTGCATTTGAATTGCTGGTACGGTGCGCTGGATGCTCGTCATGATTATTCCCTCGGAGGATGAAAAACGGTTAATGGCGTGTAGTCTTTTAGGGCAGCTGGTTCAAAGATTGGAACAACGTTAAAGAAGAAGAACTCATTTCCGCTTTGCTTTAGTTCGGGCATGGTGAAATGCACTTACCGTGCCGAAATCAGTGAGTTCCGCTCTGCCCCATCAGCGCCCGGACAACTGCTTCCGTAAATTTATAGCGGTCTGCTTCGAGCCATTGCGTCACCACGCTTCGATAGGGGTCTGGCTTGTCCAGCTCCTGGCTCGGTATCGTTTGCAACTCCTCCTGTTGCATGCGGCCCCCGGAAAAATCAGACATGATGTCGTGATTATGAACTGCGCTGGTTTCCCAGTCTGTGCCATTTTGCACACCCAGCAAATTCTCCAGCGGCCTGAATAGCCTAAAAGCAGGGGTTAAGCAAGCGCCTGGAGGCTTCCGAATAGCTCACCTGCTCGTTCGGGTGCGGAAAATCTGAAAACAAAATGGCAGGAACGCCATTCTGGGTTGGACGGACGTAAATTACGCCTGATTGCGGTTCTCTCTGTCGCTTTATAGTCTGCGTATAGTTAATGTTGTTTTCTCTCGTGAGGCGGAGACGAAGAAGCGCATCCGGCTTCTCAATCTCGTGTACTTCAATTGCGGTTTGTGTTTCTGTCACCGCGAGCCCGGCCTGCAATCTTATATTCACGTCTCCAACGTGTTCCTTAAGAGCATCCTGCAGTGTCCGAAAAGCAATGGAGGCCTGCATCCGGGATTCCTGATCATGATTCAATTTAAGCTCATCCATAAAATAATCACCCTTAAATCTGTTCAAAATTGCTCAGTGTCTAAACTTCAGGAGCAAATTGCTGGCAAAGAGTCTTACCTGCCGGTATGAGATAGCTTTGCGTGCTGACGCAAAGGCCGGGCCTGGCTTTCAGCGCCTCTGCTATGGTCTTCCGGTGACTCGTCATAGCGTTGGTAGTCCTCACCAAATTCCGGGAATTCCTCGCGTTCAGAAAATGGAGAATGCCGCAGCAGGTTCTTATCAGACTTGCCGGGATTGATTTTCATTTAGCACCTCCGATATTCCTTGCATGGCAAACGCTCCAACTACAAAGGACTTGCTTCGCGGCTCCGGATACGTAATCGACGCAATCGAAAGCCTGGGAGCTGTTTTCACGAAGATGAGGGCGGCAAGAAACATGCTGCAACAAAACGCGGCCAGCCACGGGAACGCCGAGTGGGAAAACGTAATTGTCAGCAGCGGGTTGAAGAGTACGGCCAGCCCGGCAAAGGCAACTGTCCACAGATGCTTGCCTGATTTTGCCGCTTCAATCGCTACCAGGCTGGCGCTTCCGCAGACGACAAATTGCAAGAATACGGCATAGTTATTTGCAGGCGACCAGAAGAAAAGTGCTCCAACTAGCGCGAAGAGAGAAATCCATTTCATGATCTTTGTCAGCACAAGGCCTCGCATATCGATTTACCAGCCGTTTCGAGAAACGTGGAAAATCGTGCAAGTAAGAAGAGGAGGATTCCAGAAGAACTGTCTTAGTTCAGCAGATCTGAACGAGTAAGGGAAAATGCTTGCTCATCCTTGACATTACGCTATTACAGAGGCGATGTCAAAAATACGGAATGTGAGCACTTATGCACATAAATATTCGCGGCGTTCGTTCAATATTAGCCTGGCTCCATAAAGCGGCGAGAGCAGTATTGAGATTGCTTCTACTTTTGGCACAAGTCACGTAGCGTGATCCAGTGCATTCTATAAGGCTTGCAGTAGTTCTGTGAGCTCATTTCGGAATCGCGGCAGGTGGAACATATGAAGGGATGTAGTCATGGACTCTTTTGTTACCGTGCTGGTGATTGTTGTTGCGCTGGTGATTGTGGCCGTGTGGGTTGAAATCCGGGAACGACGCAGTGCTCCAGGTGATGGAGACTATCGCAACTCTGGGCCGCGGTCGTGAGCTTCTCTAGGTAACAGATTTGCTCACCAGTCCTTATTTCGAAGATTCCCGCTTAGAACAGATAGTTCTGTCAAGGCACGAGATACGGAGGCAGAATATGTCATCGACGTGCGAGATTGGCCTACGTGGAGGTTGACAAAGCTAAAATGGTGCTTGATGGCGCTCGTTAACGAACCAAGGAAGCATAGAATGAATTCAAGGCTGGGGGCCCAGCGCCTCTACCCTTATGCCCCCGTTGCCGCGCTTACTCTCCGGAGAGTACCGAACGCCGCACGGGGGCACCTTTTTGATCAGGCAGCCACTGCTGCCCGGACTGCCTCTTCCAATTCGGACGCGCCGGCCCATTTCCGCACCACCTTGCGCACCCCAAACATGCTCGAAAGCTGTTGCTCGGTATAGTCCATAGCTGTCCAGACCACAACGGGGATGGTCTTGAGTGCCCGGGTTGATTTCAAATAGCGCAAAATTTCAAAGCCGCTCTGAGACGGGAACGCCAGGTCGAGAATGATTATGTCGGGCTTCAAAAGTTTCCCGGCTGCAATCTCCTCAAGGCGCAAAAGGGCCGCGGGAACGTTGCTGATGGCATCCAGCTGACTTACACCTATGGTCCGCAGAACGCTGACGCAGGTATTCAGATCATGAACGCTGTCTTCAACTACCAGAACCTTGGTCGAAAGCTGCGAGATCGTCTGCTGCCAGTGACCGGCATTTTCATCTCGACCCCGGGGGGCCCGCGCCATCCATTCGTCGAGTTCGTTTCGAAGTCCTACCACAGCGCTCCGATTGCTGCCGTTTGGCCGACGTACGGGCAGCCCCAGGTGCTGCTCCCATCGCTGTACGGTACGCACACCACGATCCAAATAATTGGCTATCTCCTTCCAACCGTTCAAATACTTGTTATTGCTCAAAGGTTTGATTCCTCTCGCGCAGAAACGCTAAGACAGCTGGAGCTGGAAATACTCATCCAACTACAAAATCTTAAAAATTGTAATTGTGGAAAACTGTCTCAAAAGGCACACTGTCGACCAAAGGTTTGATTTAATCTTGCATGCCATTTTTTAAATCACATTGCCCGCTTTGCCTATTCTGGTCAAATGCGACGCGCTCCTGTTCTGCGTAAAACCGTACTCAGGTCCGTTAAAAATGCTGGCGCAACGTTGTTCACAGTTTCACAATGGTCATCCGGCGAAGAGTACCCGTAGGAACTGATACAGACAACCGGCAAGCCTGGCTGGAGCCGGCGTGCTGCGGTAACCAATTTATCTTTTTCCGGTTCCGGAATGGTGTGACAGATCAGGACCAAATGAAATTTAGCTGACCGCAGGCGTCGTGTGGCTTCTCCCCGCGAATTCGCCTCATCAACCTGATATCCAGCTTCATGCAATACCATGGTGCGGACTGCCATCAAATGAGGGTCGCAGCCAACGGAAAGAATTCTGATCATAATTTGGTCCTCCTGAATGGCCAAGGCGCTTAACTCTTCAGTGTGATAGAGCTCAGTAGCGCTTTGAAAGTCCCTGTTTCGAAAATACGTACACTCGACGCCATGACAGGGGAACACCTCCGCGAAGTTAAAAGCGGGGGAGTACCTCAAAAGCAGCAGAGGACCTCATGTTGCGTACACTAAAGCGGTTTGCTGCCAGTGGCTGTGCATAAAGGCTCACTTTTCAATTTTTTTTTCGGCGCGTGAGCGATGGAGGAGTTGGAATTACAAGTGGGTTACTGTCATGAAGGACGATGGACAAAAGCGAAGGATGTATTGTGATCTGTCCGTCATAACTGATGAATCCCAGCCTTTTGAATTTGTTCATAAACTTGTTGATGTGCGCCCGTGTAGTGCCCACAATCTCTGCCAGGGTTTCCTGGCTGACTTTAGGAATCGTCGGCGTAGGATTGCCTTTGCCATAACGCGCCATCAGCAGGAGCACGCGCGCGAGCCGCTTCTCACTGGAGTTGAAGAGCTGGTCAATCAAATCCTCTTCAAAATGGATGTTGCGCAACAGCAGGTAGCGCATAAAGAGTTCAGAAAATGCAGACTCTGTGTGCAAAGTAGCTGTAAAGATCTCTTTATCAATGTGCATGATCTCGGCATCGGCAAAGACCCTTGCCGTTGCCACCGCATGGGATTGGCCGGCAAGGCATCCCTCGCCAAAGAAATCACCCGCGCCCAGCAATGCCACAATGGCCTCTTTACCTTGCCGCGAGATCACTGTCAGCTTTACCTGGCCGCTGTGAATGTAATAGACCCCTCTGCAGTCCTCTCCCTGCACAAAAATAGCTTCTTTCCTTTTGTAAGAGGTGATCTTGCGGCCGATACCTGAGGTGCTTAGGAAAACTGATACATCGAAGAGAGGCATTTGGCCCACCGCCGTCAGGCTAACACACTATGTTCGATACATTACATAACGCACGAGAAAATACCGGAGATTCGGAGGAGAATAAAAGTGTGCCACTTGAGACACTTTTCCCACTCTGACACTATGTACGATAGCGAACACACCTGCGCATGGCAGCCCAAGTCAAAATCCGCGAAAACCAGGAGAGTCGCCGCCTTCCAAGCCATGGCAATGCCCGTTATGCCAGGGAGCAGGATCGGCTTATAACATCCCTTGCCTTATGTGTGGCGGCAGGGGAAGCTTTCCAACCAGCAAGGGCAATAAAGGTCTTTTCACGTAGGTATCGCTGCTCAAATTGCTATTGCCCATAGAGGCGTACAATAGCTTTACATCCCTATTCGCAATGTATTACGGCGTAAGGCCGGCTTCTTTGCGCGTTCTGATGCGGTCCCTTCCTTCAGGACCGGGCGCAAAGGAGCTCATTGCCCTCCACTAAATTCTGCAATCTCATTTTGGCCTCACTGTCGCCGGATGAACTCAGGCCGCTGCAACGTCATTTGTCATTGGTCCAGCTTGCACAAGGAGCGCCTCTGATAGAGGCCGGCAAAAAAATTGAATATGCCTGTTTTATTGAGACGGGGTTGGCCTCTATCGTCACCACGATGCGAAATGGGGTCTCAGTGGAGGCGGGCATTGTTGGATTCGAAGGTGTAGCCGGCCTTCCTGTCTTGCTTGGGAATGACAGCATGCCAAACCGCACCTTTATACAAATACCTGGATACGGCTTTCGGGTGAAGGCGGCGCTGCTGGGCAGGGAACTGGAAAAACCAGGAAAGCTCCGGCAAAAGCTTCAAAGTTATGTTCAAGCGCATCTCACGCAGGTATCCCAGACCGCCGCCTGCAATCGCCTGCATGAAGTTGCAGAACGGTTGGCGCGCTGGCTGCTTATGTGCCAGGACAGGAGCGCCTCGGTTACTCTCGAAATTACACATCAATCACTTGGAGACATGCTGGGCACGCCACGCCCCACGGTGACGCTGGCCGCGGGCATATTACAGCGGGCAGGATTGATGGAGTATAGCCGCGGGCGCGTCAAAATCCTTAATCGCAAAGGGCTGGAAAAAGCTGCCTGCGAATGCTACGGGACAATTCAACGTGAGTATAAGAGACTCAAAGTATTATAACGATTACGGCTCAACCGAAATCAACAGACGGGTGCCCAAGTGGCACGAGGAGATCCGGAGGTTCTTTTCGTATTACGCCTGCGCGACGGTCTCGTTCATCAATTCGGAGAAATTCGCAATTCCTCAAACATCAGAAGACGCTCGTCTGAATGCTCACGCTGGGCGGGGAATGTGGTGGGTAAAGATCAGTACCGGCAAAGCAATTTTATGTTCGAAAGAAGCCAATCTCGGACGTATTCCGAACCGGTCGCCAAAAGGCTCTTTCGTTTGCTTCATACTGCCGGGCATCTGAGCCGGTATGCTACTAGTGTACGTTGTCAGCTTCTGAAGCGCGCCGTTTGGGCCTTTGCAGCACTTCTTGCAATGTGGTTTGGAGTTCTTCGATCTCTTTCCACTTCGGCACAATGTGTTCCAGGCCAAAGAGCCGGCAAAGCTCTTGTTCACGCTCGCCCATCTGCGTCCAGACCACAATGTTTATGTCTTTCAACCGGCGATCGCTTTTCCAGCAGCGCAGCACTTCAAAACCACTGTCATAGCCAAGCGCAAGATCAAGAAGGATGACGGCCGGAGCCGGCCGTTTCTGCTCCGCGATTTCTTCAAGGTAGCGGATCGCAGTCGGACTAGAGCTGGCTGAATCAATCTTGCTGATGCCCACGCCCTTCAGTACCTCCGTAGCTTGCCGGAGATCAATGGCATCGTCCTCAACGATTAAAGCATTCGACGAAACTGCGCTTAAGCTGGTCATGGATGGTGTTATCAGTATACCCCCCGCAGCGGAACCTCAGAAGAAATATTGTTGCATATGTAAGAATTCAGCAAGTCGCCGTACTCCACCTTAAGCCTTGTCGAATGGCACCTTTGCCGTTGTTCTATAATCAACAGTTTTAGCCCACTATGCCCCTTCCATAAGCGAGGTTTCTTATGAGCAGATTGCCGGATCTGATCCGCAAACATGAACACGACCTTCAAGCAGCATGGCTGCAGCAGATGGCCGCCAGTGTGCGCCGTACTGACTTGATAAGGGATTCTGAAGTTCAAACCCAGTCCCGTGACCTGCTTTCGGCAATAGTGGAGGGGCTTCGACGCGGGGACATCAATGACCTTGACGCTCCGCAGTGGGAGCGCGCGCGCGAGTTGATGAAATCCATCTCTGCTTCCCGCGCCAAGCAGGGTTTTAATCCCACCGAGACCGCCATGTTTGTTCTGGCGTTCAAACAACCTCTTTTCCACTTGCTGCGAAAAGAGCTTTCCGGCAATCCAGATGAGATGTTCCAGGAAATTTGGAGCGGCACGGTTCTGCTGGATAAGCTGGCCATGTTCACCGCAGAAGCCTATACCGCCAGCCGCGAGCAACTCATTAAACGCCAGCAGCAGGAATTGCTGGAGCTCTCCACTCCAGTGGTCACGCTGTGGCAGGGCATCGTCGCGTTGCCGATTATCGGCACCCTCGATAGCGCCCGCACTCAAGTTGTCATGGAGTCATTGCTGCAAACCGTAGTCGCAACAAATTCGCGGTTTGCGATCATCGACATCACTGGCGTTCCCACGGTCGATACACTGGTCGCGCAGCACCTGCTCAAGACCATTACCGCTGCCCGCCTCATGGGCGCAGAATGCATCATCAGCGGCGTGCGCCCTCAGATTGCCCAGACCATAGTTCATCTCGGCATTGATCTTGCCCAGGTAATCACAAAAGCAAAATTGTCAGATGCCTTTGCTCTTTGCCTGCAAAAGAGCGGGCGCACCGTCGTCAAGCTCAACGCCCGGAAAACGCCTTCTCCTGAGGCCATAAACGGAAAGGCGGAATAATGGAACGTATCCCCATTTTGCGGATGGGAAATTTCCTGCTGGTTACCATCCAGGTCGATATGCATGACCGGCTGGCTTTGCAGCTTCAGGATGATCTTACGCAGAAGATATCGGAAACCGGCGCCATTGGCGTGCTCATTGATATTTCCTCTCTGGAAATTGTGGACTCTTTCATTGGCCGTATGCTGGCAAATATCGCCGCCATGGCCCGTGTGCTGGATGCGGAGACGGTGGTAGTGGGCATGCAGCCTGCTGTCGCAATCACTCTGGTTGAACTGGGGATGTCGCTCACCGGCGTTCGTACTGCCCTGAACGTAGAATCCGGCATGGAGCTCCTTTATGAACTTCGCGGCAACTTCGGTTCGGAGCTCACAGATGGCGCCATTGAAGGCTGAAACGCTCCCCATCCAAAGCGCGACGGATGTTGTTCTGGCCAGGCAGAAGGTCAGGCAGTGGGCGGCTGAGATGAAATTTTCCCTGGTTGATCAGACCAAGCTGGTCACCGCCGCCAGCGAGCTTGCCCGCAACACTCTCGATCACGGCAAGGGCGGCAGTATGACCGTCGAGATCATCGAGAATCTGGGCCGGCAGGGACTGCGCATGGTTTTTGAAGACCACGGCCCCGGCATCCCAGACATTCAGGCAGCGCTGCGTGATGGATTCACTACCGGCCACGGCATGGGGCTGGGTTTGGGTGGAAGTAAGAGGCTGGTCAACGATTTTGAAATTGAAACCAAAGTAGGCCAAGGGACGCGGGTGGCTGCGATTCGGTGGAAATAATGTCTCTTTCCGTTGCTGTACCGCTTGTGGATATCCCATCAGTGAGCGAGGCCCGCCGCGCTGGCCTGAAGTTAGGCTCGTCATTAGGCTTTAATGAAGTCAAAAATGGTGAGCTGGGGATCATCATCACGGAACTGGCGCGCAATGCGGTCCTGCATGGCAAAGGAGGAACGCTCATCGTCAGCGGAGAACGCACTCCGACCAACTCTCGAGCTGACATTCTCGCCTTGGATCGGGGCCCCGGCATCAAAGACATTGTGCGCGCCTTTGAAGATGGATATTCCACGGCTGGAACTCCTGGGACCGGTATGGGTGCAGTTCGGCGCCTGGCGGCCTCCGTGGACTTATTTTCTTCCAGCGCGGGCACAACTATCACTGCGGCCGTGGTTCAGGGAGAAGCGGGCAACACCAGTACGTTGGAGATAGGCCAGGTACTGGCTCCTTACCCGGGAGAATCAGTCTGTGGTGATGCCGCCGCCTGGGTGCAGGACGCGCAAAGGACGGCAGTAATGCTGGTGGATGGTTTAGGTCACGGCGTGGGAGCGGCTGAGGCAGCCGAAGAAGCCGTTGCCAGCTTCCACAAACATTCCTCAAAAAATCCCGGTGAGATGCTCAGCTACATGCATGACGCACTGAAAAAAACCCGCGGGGCCGCCGTCTCCGTAGCGGAGATACGTCCAACTCCCGGAGCTTTAACATACGCTGGCGTAGGCAATATTTCCGCAGCTGTGGTGACTGGTGAAAAATCCCGCAGCCTCATCTCACACAACGGAATTGCAGGCCATCAAGTGCACCGCCTTCAGGAATTCAAGGTGGAATGGCCGCGGAATGCGGTTCTTATCATGCATTCTGACGGCATAAATACACGCTGGGACCTTTCCGACAATCCTGGGCTGATCAACCGCAAACCCATCATTATTGCGGGAGTGCTGCTGCGTGATTTCCGCCGCGACAAAGATGATGCCAGTGTGCTGGTGGTAAAGGAGCAGAGCTGAAGTGGCCATGAATCTCTATACGCTTCAGCTTCGGAAAGAGCAGGATGTAGTTGAAGCCCGCCAAAGGACTCGCGACATTGCTGCCTTGCTTGGTTTTGAGAATAGAGAGCAGATCCGTCTGGCCACCGCTACTTCAGAGATGGCTCGCAACGCCTTCCGCTACGCGCGCAACGGCAAAATAAGTTTTTATCTTGCTTCAGAGCACCCGCAGGCATTTGACATCGAGGTGACAGACTCAGGGCCGGGAATTTCCAATCTTGGCGAAATTCTGGACGGGCACTACAAGTCTGAAACCGGGCTGGGCATCGGGATCATTGGCACCAGGCGGCTCATGGATGGCTTTGACATTCAGACCGGCCCTGGCGGCACGACGGTGCGGATGAAAAAGCGTCTGCCTGAAACCGCATCATTCCTCACCGAAAAAAAAGCACATGACCTGATTGAGCGAATGAAGCGGCAGCGGCCGGAAAGTCCTTATGCTGAAATTGAGCGTCAGAACCAGGAGCTGCTCAAAACTCTGGAAGAGCTGCGCAAGCGACAGGACGAGCTGGCCATCCTGAATCGCGAGCTTGAGGATACCAATCGCGGCGTTGTTGCGCTTTATGCCGAACTCGACGATCGCGCAGATTTTCTGAGGCGCGCTTCGGAAACCAAGCAGGCATTTTTCTCCAACATCTCCCACGAATTTAAGACTCCCCTGAATTCCATCATCTCTCTTTCCCGCATGTTGCTGGAGCGCATTGATGGCGATCTCACTTCGGAGCAGGAAAAACAGGTGCGCTTCATTGCTGAAGCCTCGCAGATACTCTCTGACATGGTCAGTGACCTGCTCGATATCGCTAAAGTTGAGGCAGGAAAGGTCAAAGTGCGGGTCAGGAGCTTCGCTATTGAGGAGTTGTTCAGCGCGCTTAAGGGAATGCTAAAGCCACTGCTTGCCGACAATAAATCAGTGGACCTTGCGTTTGAAAATGTTGCCGGCCCGGCCATGCTGAAGACTGATGAAGGAAAGGTCTCGCAGATTCTGCGAAATTTCATATCCAATGCCATCAAGTTCACCCCGCACGGTAAAATCACCGTGATAGCTAGTCTGGCGGAAGAGAATGTTCGCTTTGAGGTCCGTGACACTGGAATCGGCATTGCTCCGGAAAATCATGAGAAGATTTTTGAAGAGTTTAGCCAGGTAGAAAATCCTCTGCAGGCAAGGTTTCGCGGCACTGGCCTGGGCCTTCCTCTCAGCCGCAATCTTGCCATTCTCCTGGGAGGACGCGCCTGGGTGGAAAGTGAGCTTGGCCAGGGCTCCTCGTTTTTCACGGAGTTTCCCGCAGTGTACCGCGGAGAAGCTTCATTACAGGGTGAACTTCAGGCCTTGGGGTTCAATCGCGCGCCGGTACTGCTGGTAGATGATAATACTGAAGCCTTTACGGCCATTGAACAGCACTTCCGGGATTCTGAGTTTCAACTGGTACACGTGGATACCCTGGAGCGCGCCTCACGCTGGCTGTCACTTCATACCCCTGTGGCTATCATTACCAATCTCTACCTTCAAGGGTCGGCGATTGGAACTTTTTTTAAGGCTTATAAAAAAAATCTGGCCAAAGGCTCCAAATTGCCGGTTATTGCCATGAGCATGTATGACGATGCCCACATGGCAACTTTAAGTGGCGCGGACCTGTTCTTCAGGAAACCCTATGAACCTCCGATGCTGATGCGTGAATTGCGTCGTCTCACTGAACAGCAGCAGCCCAAGCGGCTCCTGGTGGTGGATGATAATGAGGTATCGCGGTATATCCTTCGCCAATTGCTGGACCGGCCTTGGCTAACGCTTTCTGAAGCTCGCAATGGCGAAGAAAGCCTCCAACAAATTGATGCCGGCCCTCCCGATGCTGTAATCCTGGACCTCACTATGCCTGGGATGGACGGCATGGAAGTTCTTGAAAGCCTAAGGTCGCGCGCAGAAACTCGAGAACTGCCGGTCATTGTTTACACATCCAAAACTTTATCTGAAAAAGAACGGGGTCGAATCGAAGAATTGAATGCGGCGGTGCTTTCTAAAAATGATATAGCCACCACCCTGACTCCAACAAAGATCCTGGATACACTGGCAGGCTTTGGCATCCTGCAGCCGGAGAAGCGCTGATTGACGCGCAGTCCCAAACCTCGCGCCCTGGTGGTAGATGACCGCAACCAGAACCGTTATATTTTGTCGCGCATTCTGCAAAACGCCGGATTTTCCGTGGAGGAATGTTCCACCGGTCTGCACGCGCTGGAGATGGTGCGCACCCTTCCTGACCTTGTGATTCTCGATATTAAGTTGCCAGACCTCTCCGGATATGAGGTGTGCTCCGGAATTAAAACTGATCCTTTTACAAAAAACGTTCCCGTCCTTCTAACCTCTGCAGTGCTGGAACCGCAAAGTGCCGCATCAGTCTCTGAACGCGTTGGCGCCGAAGGATATCTTATCCACCCCTATGTCTCATCTGATGTGATTTCTAAAATAAAGCGGATCGTCGACGTTCCGTGAAGCTGTTACAAATCAGTCGAGGATGGTTGATCATCATTATGCATGGTTTCTTGCATGAGGCTAGGCGACTGCTAGTTGGAACGATGCGCTCTGCCGGGCGAAGATTGAATGGTGGAACCATGGTTTTGGCCGACGGAAAGCGCGCCGCACCTCTGCCAGAAGTTGTTTGCACGGCATCAATCATTTCGTATAGTCGTGAAATACTTGCCCGCGCAAGCGTCGCGAAGTATTTTGAAACGCTCACCAGTGACTGAGCGTTCCAAAGACCGACGCCTCGGTCCAGAAATTCCACTTTAAGGCCATGCTCACTAGGATTCAGATCAATGGAAATTGCAGAAAGTTCGAAAATCGTCCGCTAGGGCCGACCATATATTTCCAAGCAGATACACGCTTTCCAAGTCCTCGAAAATTCCCGCCGTAGGTAGAAATGCGACAGTGTGACCTCGCTGTTTTGCCAGTCTGCAGATCGCAATGGCAAGTGGCTGCTTCATATTAGGAGTACTGCTATAGAGGGCTTGAATGCCCATCGATTACCGTCACACCATAGTGGGGTTTTTGATACGCTCGGATGCAAACATTCCGCTTACTTGGGAATGGTTGAGGTTCGATTTAGCTTGGGAGAATCTGGTTCGGAAACGGGTTCAAACATATGTTCGTTCTGCATAATGGGACGGTTCTGGGCGGGGCCAGAGAGGTAGCTGTAGCGTCGCGCATGCAGATGTAGACGAAACTGTAGTCACGGAATGCGACAAGATCCTCACGCGACTACATACTTCAACCGAGTGTCCCGAAACTATTCATTTCAAATCACGAAATTCAAGACCCTGACATTGAAGCGCAACACGAGCTTTGATCCGACTCTTAATCAGTTGCTCAGAATCAACATCCTTCAACAGCTTTCAAGGCATTCCAACGGGGTGCAATAGGAAGGAACCGCTCAGTTCCACATCGGGCACCCTAGTGCAAGCCACTGATGAAAGATCACTGGCTTTTGGAAGCGGCGAGCCGAACGCAGAGCTGTCAGGTTAGCATGCGAAGAGTTGGAGCGATTAGCCTGAGCGTACACAGCTTGGCAGAGGAAAAATCGTAAAGCCAAATCCTTCCTACGATGAGTGCATCCAGCGCGCGTAAACTTTCGCTGGCATCTACTTATTTGACGCTGAGACGCTTTGCTTCGACTCCTGCAGCGACATACTCAATGTATTCAGCACAGTCCTCCGGTGCACGGCTGGTTTCCATGTCGAAAAGTTTCTTCGCTAGCGGCACTTGCCGCCGCACTAAGGCATATTCTCCGAGGTAGAACAAGTACGTGCAACCTACTTCATCGCCATTGTTGTACTTCAAAGCAGCCATCGCCACATCGTCCGCCAGCCTCGGAGAAGGAACTCGCGCCGCAACGAGCCTTAGGACGCTGCTTCCCTCCAAAGTCTCAGATACTTCTGCTTTCCTCAACTCTAGTTGAAGTCGCTGGCGGGCTTTACTCAACGGCTTGTGGGCTCGTGCGGAGGCAAGATAGTCTAAAGCAGCAATCCGCCACCCTGAAAGTTTCTCTAGTTCACCGCTAGCGCCTACATAGTCTCCGTTCATATAACGCGTTATTGCAGGCGTAAAGAAATCCTGCGAGCCTAGTTCAATGGATTTGCTGAAATCCGATGATGCACCCGCAAAATCGCCAACCGACATCGAGAGGAGAGCCCGCGCTTCGTGTACATCACTCAGCAACCTCCTGTCTTCTTCGGAGCCGCTGCTCAGGGCCGTTTCCGGAACGTGGGTCAGATCGTCAGCCGCGTCGCCGTAATAACCATACTTTATCTCTGCTTTCGCACGCGCCACACGGTAATAGACTAGCTTACGTTCATCGCTCTCGAAATAAATCGCGAGGGTATATTTATCAACATCAGTCAGGTTCGGCGAAGTCCCTACTGATCTCGCAAACATCTCCGCAAATTTCGGACGGACAGCCGGGCACACTTGCGCCGCTCGGTCCAAGTATTGCTGCGCTTGCTCAACATCATCGAACAGATAGAGGGCAATCAGGCCTTGTGCGCCAAGCCGCAACTCTTGGTTCTTGAGCTGTTGCTCGGAATGATAGAGCGCTCCGCTGAGGTCAAAAATCGTGCCTCCTGGGCTTTCAATAAAGTAGAGCGGTTCTCCTAGCTGTCCCTCTGGCAATCCAGCGAGTTCGTCTAATTCTGAAGAGAGATGCAGCACGCTCGGGCTCTCGAATGCAGGCGGATAAATGCCGCTGTCCCAGATCAGCTCATCGATGACGTTGCTCTTGGGGTTTGGCAAGCTATATAGGTATTCTGAGCTCACGATCAGACCCCCGCCTAAAATGTCCAGAGTGACATAATCGTCGAGCCGCGATTGAGCACCGCAGTGGGGCATAGGTTGATCTACTAGTTTCCTCAACTGCTGAAGATACTCCGCCCGGGCGCTTTCGCCTCCCCTGAATTGAAAAAGCGGGACGAGCTTCTCCACCCCAGAGCCGATCATCTTCAGTGTCGTGCGTTGACGGTCCAATAATCTTTGTATCTCGGCAGAAACTTCCGCGCTGTCCGGAGCGTCAGGAGCATTGGCCAAATAGGTGCTGAAGTAGAGCAGCGCGCGTGCTTCTCTACCAGGGATTTTCGATTCCGCTAACGCCAAGTTGTAAATGACGGCCAGATTGCCTGGCGAGAGCTTTGAAGCCCGTTGAAAATCATCCAGTGCTAATTCCATGTGAGAAGATCTCGCATGTTCAACGCCAGCAGCGAATTCCTTTTCTGCGGAAGGAGATAATCGGATAGGATCCAGACGTCTGAGTTCGTCTGCCACAGATCTGGCCGTTAAGAGAGTCCGCAGTTGCGCCTTTTCGAGGCGGTCACTGCCGTGATATTTCTGACACTTGTCATTACTACTACATTTTTCCCGCGCCGCATACGCGGCCCGGTAGGTATCAACGGCTTTACAAAATAGCGCGGTCCCCGAGTGGGGATCGGTTGCAGCGGTGACCCGACCCAGGACATATAACGCATCAGCTTTTATGTCGAGAGCATCCGCCTCAAAGCCGGAAGAGAAGTTTCCAACGGCGTAACTGCTCGCTCGATCCTGGTCGGCGAACGCGCGTCCAATTTCGTCGCGCGCCTTATCCAGTTCCCCCATGCCGCTAGTGGTCCTCGAGAGGCGCAAATGTCGCATCGCGCTTTTCAGATGCATGAGCGCGTCGAAGCGGAACATCTGCGGACAAGCGGACCTAAGGCCATCTTCGGGCGGAATCTCGGCACAACGGGCCAATGGCGCTTCCATTTCCCACACAGCGGCACCATAATGACTGGCTGAGGCGAGTTCCTCTGCTTTGATGATGCCCATAGTGTCGCTTCTATCCCCATCCTGAGCAAAAGCGCATGAAGCGAGCCACACTACAAGTAGGGCAGTATTGAATTTACTTTGAAACTGGCGGAGGAACAGGAGCATTGAGATGTCCGGAGGTTTTAGAGGAAGGTGAGCTACCTTCTTCGAATGAAAAGCTCAGGTCCATAGTCTTGATGACGTCTAATTGCATCGCGGCAGTGTTGTTATCGATCTGCTGTTTGATGTTTACCCCGTCGATAAGAAGCTTTGCTGCGTCCCCCTGCCCAGTGGCCTGCTGCTTTCGCACGGAAGCAAGCTGTTTTTCGAGATCCTGCGATTGCTTTTGCAAAGCTTCCCGATGTGCCTGCAGTTCCTGATATTTTGCAAAAGCCACTGGATTTGCTTTCAGTGCGGCAGGTGGGCTCGGAATTACTGGCGTGCCCTGCGCTTCTTGGACTATCACCGGACTGGTATTGACTTTGTCTCCAGCGTTGTCCCACGCCTTCATGCCTGCACCAGTAAAAGTGCCACTCTCGCCCCTAGCGTCGCTTGCTTTTTTTCCAGCAGCATCAGCACTGTACGCCTGCTGCAGGGCGGTACTGCTGCTCCCATCGTGACTCGCCGTTGCTTTATTCGGGGCAACTGCTTGCGGGGCGGCAAATGCCTGCGGGTCCGTGACAAACTGTAATTTACCACCGGACAATTGAAACTCCGGAGATCTCGCTTCCGCAGCAGCACGGATCAAAGCACGCCCTTCATCGAGTGTTGCTTGATGGCTCTCTTGATCGCGCCGTTGCTGGACCACCCGTTGGGCGATGTCCAAGTTTTTTTTCAGGAGCTCATCCGAGCTGTAGTGCGTGGCGTTTTCAAATCGTTGGCGGGCAGTACTGTAATCGCCAGCTTTCCATGCTTGCAGGCCCAGTTGCTCCCACGCAATCGCAAGGCGTTCACGAATGAGAGGATCTTTGGGGGTGCCTTGAGGAGCGGTATTCAGAAGACCGATCGCGCGTGAATAGTCGCCGGCTTTCATGGCTGCATCGGCGTCTTCGATTGATTTGTAAGCGAGTGCAAAATCGTAATCTTTCTGTGGCAAGCGCTCTACCCACCACTCGCCATTCCTTTTAACCCAATGGTAGCCAAGATTAGGCCTACACCCGCCCCAGAAGGTACAGGTCGTGTGTTGAGGGTCAATGTGGGTGATTGTGCGCCGCATGCCTGAGTTCCCGCTATTCGAGCTCGGTCCGCCGACCTCGATAGTTGCGCAGTTCGGATGACTACAAACGCCGTATTGACTGTGCGCGCTGGCCGCAAACACAAGGCTCGCGGCTGCGACATAAACTCGAAATAAGTGCCGCAATGACATAGCTCCTGATAGCGGAGGATGTCACATTATCACTTTTAAAAAAAACCAGTGTCAATCAAATTTCTGCTTCCCACAGCGTCAGGAACTGGCTACTATTCCGGCGGGAGCGACCTTTGCCAACCACCATCTTTGCTCTAGTCATATTGATCACACCTGTGCTGGGGGCGCAGGTTCCCCAACTTGCTGAGATCCCCACGTGCACGACAGGCAATCGCCTTGCGCAACTTGAGGGCGAACGGCAGGCCTTACTGAATCGGCGAACGGACCTTCAAAGCCGAGCGGCGGCCAGTAAAGCATCGTGCGGCAACGTGGAAGAGGGTTCCGCACAACAGAATACGTGCGAGCAGATGCGCAGTGGATTCAAAAATGACGTGCAAAACTATGCGCGCGATGTGGAGCGATTCAACGCTGATGTCGCAAATTCCGGATGCGACGAACATTTTGCGTACTCAGGTAACGCGCTTGTGGGGGGTACCGGGTGGATTGGCGGATATAACGTACAATCGAGCGATCCCGTCATTGTTGCTAAAAGCCGGGAGATGCTCCGGCAGCAGTTAAAGCTGGGTGGACTGCCTTACGACTCAATTGACCTCAGCCGCTACAATTTCGTACTTGGCATTGCGGCTTTCACTGAGCCAGTGAAGGATCTGGGCAGCCGGGTCTTTTTCGACGAATTAAGCAATGGAAATTACTCAGCAGATTATCAATCTCTTTACAACAATTTGAAGGGACGTGCCTTCGGTGAGCTAGCGTGTCACAGCAACGGTGCAATGGTCTGCTTGGCAGCATTATCTAATCACCACACGAAAGCTCAAAAAGTTGTACTTTATGGACCGCAGTTGACGCGCGAAAGCTTGCAATTGTGGGAGGAGTTGGTACGAACGCACCAAATTCAAGGGCTCGATATATATGTCAACGAAAATGACCCCATCCCGCCATTCTCGATAGCTTTAGGAGACGTCTTTCGCAATTTTGTGTCCCTCACGCCTTTATTGAAATCGTCGGGATTGAAGCAAACTATTGCAGACGAGGCCCCAGACGCATCGCTGCACAGTTTTGCCTGCTCACCGGATGGAGATCCTTTACGGTGTCACGCAATGGCAGTGTACAAAACTGATCGCGGTTGCGTTAATGCGAAACCGAATAAAACGGTGCCGGGAACTGCTGGTCCTGGCAAGAAAGCACTCCCTGAGCCTCCGCCTTGTTAGGATCGAGATCAATTAACAAACGCTGTAGTTGCCAAGATCTTTCATCCGCAATAAGAACACCGAAGTGAACGCAACGTCTAACCATTCCCGCAGTGTTCGTACTTGGTGTTCACGCAAACTTGCAGGACCGGCTTTGCGTTCAAACTCGAGATTTATTGAAGCTTATTAGCTTTCGGATGTGCGTCTTGGCAGCTATTCTGGTAAACAATGGTCGAAGCGATTTTGTGGGATAACGATGGGGCGCTGGTCGATACTGAGTGCCTGTTCTTTGAAAGCAATCGAAGAACCTTGGCTAGAATCGGCATTGAATTGAGTTTGGAGCGATTCTTGCACTTGTCAATGCGAGAAGGCCGCAGCGCCCTGGGTCTTGCACTTGAGATTGGTTTCGGAAAAGACGAGGTCTCAAGCCTCAAGCGCGAACGTGATCTCCTTTATTCTGAAATGTTACGAAAGCAGCTGCGGATTTTGCCTGGTGTGCCAGAAACGTTGAATGCGCTGCATGGCCGCATGCGCATGGCAGTAGTAACCAGCTCGCAACGGCAACATTTTGAGCTAATGCATGCGGAAACCGGGTTAGGACGATATTTCGAGTTTGTATTGGCGCGTGAGGACTATGTCCAGACAAAGCCAAGTCCAGAACCTTACCTGCTGGAGCTTTGCTTTCGCCACTGTGCTGGCCCACGAGTATCCAGGCTGGCTCACGCAAGCACTTGCTTATGGAGGGGCGTCAGCCATCAGTATGGCGCGGGTTACTGGAAAAGAGCACTTTCCCTCCGATGTATTTGTGGGCGCGACAGTCGGTTATCTGATTGGCCGGCATGTTTATCGGGCACATCATGATCCAGAACTCGACTTGGCGAACTTCGGAAACTTTATTGGGGAACCAAACCTGGTCGATGCCGAGAGCGCGGGCTCAACGTATGTTGATCTGGATAGTTGGGTTTACCCAGCTCTGGAACGGCTAATTGCATTGGGTGTCATTCACAGGCCGTTTCTGGGCCTCCGCCCATGGACGCGCACGGCGATTGCACAAATGCTGGCCGAGTCTCAAATCCACGACGTCTCTGCCCTGAATTTGCAAGAGGCGCCGCTTTATAAGGCTTTGAGGACGGAGTTCGCTCAGGAAATCGGTTTATTGAAGGAAAAAGATGTTAATCAAAGCGTTCGACTGGAATCGGTGTATGCCAAGATTTCCCCCATTTCAGGAACGCCGCTCAACGACAGCTACCATTTTGGGCAGACGATTATTAACGACTTAGGGCGGCCTTATCAAAGCGGCTTCAATGCCTTCTCGGGCTTTACGAGCCGGGCGGAGAGTGGCCACTTCTTTTTCTATGCGCGTGGAGAATTCCAGAAGGCGCCTGACGCGCCTGCATATACGGACGGTGTTCGTGCTGTAATCGCCTCAGCTGACCAAAACCCGATTCAGCCGGCTCTGGCTACCCGTGCAACCAGCAACTTCAGATTGTTAGATACGTATGCAGGTTTCACCGCGCTTGGGCATCAGGTCTCGATCGGCAAGCAGAGCCTATGGTGGGGAACCGGGGAAAGCGGCGCGATGATTCTCAGCGATAACGCAGAGCCGCTGTATATGCTTCGCATCAACCGTGTCCTCCCTTTGTATGTGCCGTTGCTTTCCAAGCTGCTGGGACCCATCCGGTATGACAACTTTTTTGCAAAACTTTCTGGCCACCACTTCCCGCCACATCCATTCTTCTACGGCGACAAGATCAGCTTTCAGCCAACAGAGAACCTGGAGTTAGGATTTTCGCGGACGGCAGTCTTCGCTGGCCAGGGAAAAACGCCGTTGACTTTTGGAACTTTTGAAAACAGCTTTTTCAGCTTCACTGATGTTACGGGACCAGTCGGACTGATCAAGGGAACACCGCGAGATCCCGGGGTCCGCCATGGGGCCTTTGATTTTTCTTACAGGCTTCCATTTCTGCGCAATTGGATCACTATCTACAGCGATTCGATTGCCCATGACGAACCGAGCCCGCTTGCCGCGCCTCGTCGGGCCGCGATAGTCCCTGGTATCTATATTTCTCATTTCCCTAGGCTCGAAAAACTGGATCTCAGAGTGGAATCCGGTTATACGGATATCGGTCCCATTGAGCCTTTTCAGGAGGGACGATTTTTGTACTGGGAGTTTATTTATCACGATGCCTATCTAAATAAAGCCAATTTACTCGGAACTTGGATAGGCCGCCAAGGTAAAGGTACCCAAGTCTGGAGCACCTACTGGCTGGGCCCTTCCAGCACGGTCCAGCTCTCTTATCGGAATGGGAAAATATCTCCAGAATTCATTCCCGGAGGCGGTACGCAAAACGACTTTTCCGCGGGAGCCCGCCTGCGTATTCGCAAGAACCTGGAGCTTGTGACAAAGCTGCAATACGAGCAATGGAACCTGCCTGTGCTGGCCCCAAATCGAAAATCCGATTTCTTGACCTCTGTGCAGCTGACGTTCTGGCCGCGCAATTCGGCCAAGAGCAGTCGCTAGAGGAGGTGAGAATAACCGATTCAGTCGCCGCCAACAAAGCCGAACCAGTTTTGAGCAAATTCTCGGCGCTGTTTGCATTAGATTTTCGTGCTTTTAAATGGATCACTAAATCAGCAAGCTTATTTGTTGTGGCCAAAGCCACAGGTTTTCACACACCCAAAATCGCTCATTTAACCTTTTAATTTCGATGACTTGGGGTCATGGAATCTTTGAGGGCTTTGACAAACGACGTAACAACCGCGCTATAAAGTGCCTATTTGTGACCATTTCAAAAGTCGGGAAACCATTGAAATCATTGGTTTTTGGTTAATCGGTAACAATCAGTAGGTTGAAGGTTCGATTCCTTCCGCGCTCACCAATTTCCGGCTTCATGCCACGTTCACGCGGCGGAGTGGGGAATTTGGGCAGTTCACTTTGTTACCGAGATTTGCGCTGTGGGAGGACGAATGTCTCGAACCAAAGGTAAGCCAAAATACAACGGCAACTGTGGCACATCAGAAAACGGCGGTCGGTGCGAGTGGCGCGAAAGAACCGCAGAAAGAGAATATCAGCCCGTTACGTCTGCGTGGGCAGTAATCTTATTCCGCAAATCCCAGAGCTCGCGATAGGCAACGTGTTGCATGCGCTGCTGCAGCACCTCCACTGGCGTTCCCATCGTCCCGATCGCTCCACCACCTATGATTCGTTGCGCCAGTTTGAGATGGTGAAAGCGGAACAGTTGCATGCGTTCATCGAAATCAAGCATGCGCTCCGCCACATCGTGCAGAGCAAAAAATTCCTCATGCCGGCGATAGATATCATCTGCCGTCAGGCCCTTGCTGCTGAGCTGTTCCTGAAAGGCCTCGCCGATTCTGGGTGCGATATGGAGCAAAGAGAGAAATCCGGGAGAATCCAGGCCGCTTCCGTGTCCCAGCCCGCCGCGAATGATGTGGTAGTCATAAGGTGTGATGGTCTCAAGAATGTGCAGCAGCGAAATGGGATGCCCAAGCAGCGCATTGGCCCGGCGTATGAGCCTTGCAGAGTTAGGATAATTTCCTTCATTCAACGCCACACGCGCCCGCTCCAGCTCCCAGCTCGCCCCTTTCATCAACAATTCTGAGGACTGGTGGACCACCTGAAAGGTAAGCTCGTCTGGATGGGAAAGCTTGTCTGTTGGCGTCTGCAGCGAAAGCAGGTCGTCAGTGCGAAGATATCGTTCATAGTCGGTCGCACCCTTGCCTTCAAGGACGGGTTTACGAAAATCATCTGTCATTTGGTTGGTTTGGCCTCTCGGAAGCTGTTGACGCAATGACCGGCACTGCTCAGGGCTTTATTCAATGTTATATCAAGAGCGCGGACGATTGCCCCGCACTTTGGCCCTTCGATGGCTCAGTTCGCCCCAGCCACCGAAGTTTGGCGGAAGATACCAACGATGATCCCAGCCAGCGACATTATCACCAGGCCGGATCCGAAAATTGCGACTGCCCTTGGGATGGGGCCATGGCTCCAGGTTTGCATCAGGACGCCGAGCGGAAAAATCACCGAGCCAAGAAACAGAAGCCAGGCCAGCCGCAGCTTCCATGCCTCAGAGAATCCGACATGATCGAATCCAATAGCTAAAATAATGAGCAGCATGGCCAGACCGATCCAGTGTCCATGTACGTCCACCTGGCGGTCATAAGCATATTTTGCCTGGCGGTATTCAAGGAGTGCCTGGTCCGCTGCAGCAGAATTTTTTTGCGCTGCTGCTTGAAAGCCGGATGACAGCGAATGGCCGATTCCATCCAGCGCCTGGTGTTCGGCGAATACCGCATACCACAAACCATAGCTCATTCCCAGGAGGGCGAGAGTGATGCCGCCGAACAGAAGTAGTTGCCGGGCGCTCATGAATTTATTCCTTCCGGCATGGCGTCAACCGTGCCGGTATAACGGAGCACGCCGATCCACATCGCCAGCAGCGCCACAATCACCAGCAGGCCGCCGAGGTCAGCTATTCCACCGGCGATGAGACCGTATTTCATTTCCAACTGCACACAGACCGGCAGTAGCAACGATCCAAAAAGCAGGACTCCGGCCCAGCGACGCTTCCATACCTCGCGAAGCTGTACATAAGGCTGAAAGAAAGCCAGCAGCATTGCGAGCAGTCCAAACTCAATGACGTGAGCGTGCGCCGCGATCTTGACCGCTTTGTCCCCCTGGAGCTGTCCATAATCGGCGAGTGCCTGGCTGATCTGTGCTGGTTTCTGTCCGGCGGCTCCGGCACTCATTTGTGAAAGGAGCGTGTAGTCAGCCGCCTCATGTCGGTAGAGGTCAACTCCGGCGTAATACGCGCCATGAAGAAATCCTGCAAGAATGAGACTGATGCCTCCGGCAAGCAGCCAGCGGGCTGAGGTGCTGCGATCGCGCAGAAGCTTGTCTGGCAGCGAGCTTGATTTTGCTCGAAAATGCAGCCAGATACCTGCCAGATAACCGAAGGTAGCAATAATGACCATTAAGCCGCCAAGGTCGGCGAGAATGCTGGCCCAGCCGATCGCGCTAAGCGGGCTGTATGCAAGACCGACGTAATGAATAAGGAAAACGCCAATCGGCAACAGTGTTCCGCCGGTGACAAACATCCAGGCAAGTCGTCGGCGGGCGATTTCAGATAGTTTGATCCACGGCTGGAGCAATGCCAGCAGGAGCGCCAGATAGCCAAAGGCGATCAGGTGAACGTGTGTGTCTACTTTTGTGCCGCGGTTCTCAAGAAATGCGCCGGTGTTCTGGAACTGCGACTCAACTCCTGCGCGGTCGCCGGACTCAGCAGCTTGAACGGCTGCAGCCAGGCTTGTACCCACATGGGCTGCGTTCTGATGCAGAACGAACACTGCAAAAATGTCGCCAAAAACCATTCCCGCCAGGATCATCCCGATCCCGGCCAACGTCAAAAGACGGCGTGCGCTGAATGCCACAAAACCCATGGTGCCATTTGGCTTGATGAGAATCGACGGGTCGGGAAAGGCCATATGGAGTATCCTTGAAAAAGTTAGAACGCCCGCAATGTTCCACAAGCGAAAATTTGTTCCTTGCCCGGGAACCGGATGCTAGAGTTTACGGTCAGATACTTTAGGTGTCAATTATCTCCAGAGCGAGGAAGGACTCACTTCGTGCCCGATAAAGCATCGCAGGAAATGCGGCTCGAGAGTGCACACGTTGATAGTTTTGCCAGGGAACATCTGCCGCCCAGAGAACTGTGGCCGGTATTAAAGACCTGTGGCATAGCGCAACTTGAGTATCCTGCTCGCCTGAACGCGGCGGTGGAGCTGCTGGATTGCAAGGTCGCAGGCGGACTGGGTTCGAAGCCGTGCATCCGCACTGATAGCGGCATATGGAGTTACGAGGAGCTCCTGGAGTGCTCCAACCGGCTCGCCAATTTGCTGGTGAGCCATGGATTGGCGCCGGGCGAGCGTGTTCTCTTGCGCGACGCCAATACGCCTATGCTGGCGGCGTGCTGGTTCGCTGTGCTTAAGGCGGGTGGCATTGCGGTAACCACAATGCCGCAACTGCGCGCTCAGGAACTGGCCGCTATAGCCGACAAAGCCAGAGTTCGATACGCGCTTTGTGCCAAAGATCATGCTGCGGACCTGGTCAGGGCACAAGAAGCTGCGCCTGTTCTCAAAAAAGTCATTCTCTACGACGACCCAGGCGAGAAAGTCCCGCAGTTTCTCAGGCAATGGTCTGTTGATTTCGCCAACATTGCTACACTTCAGGATGACGTCGCTCTGATTGCGTTCAGCTCCGGTACAACCGGAGAGCCCAAGGCAACGGTTCATTTCCATCGCGATCTGCTCGTTATCTGTGACACCTTTTCAAGGCATGTGCTCAAGCCAGAAGCAGAAGATATCTTCTGCGGCAGCCCGCCTCTGGCATTTACCTTTGGACTGGGCGGCCTGCTGCTGTTTCCCATGCGCGCAGGCGCCTCCACACTTCTTCTGTCGAAAGTCAGCGACGAAGCCCTTCTTCAGGCCATCGAGCGGCATCGCTGTACTATCTGTTTCACCGCCCCAACGCTTTATCGCAGCATGTTGAAACACGTGCCGCGCTTCAATGTGGAATCGCTCAGGAAATGCGTTTCAGCCGGAGAACGCCTGCCGCTTGCCGTGTTTGAAGAGTGGAAGAAGGCTACGGGGCTTTCGATTATCGATGGCATAGGATCAACGGAGATGCTGCATATCTTTATTTCTACCGCGGGTGCGGAGATCCGGCCCGGTGCAACGGGGAAACCCGTGCCGGGATATGAGGCTATGGTGGTAGATGAAGCCGGCCAGCCAGTGAGCGCGAACACGGTAGGCCGCCTGGCTGTGCGCGGGCCCACAGGTTGCCGCTATCTCGATGCGAACCACCTGCAGTGCAAATATGTGCAGGATGGATGGAACATTACTGGCGATTCATATCGCGTAGATGAAGACGGTTATTTTTGGTATGAAGGGCGCACAGACGACCTGATTGTAAGCGCAGGTTACAAGATTTCAGCAGTTGAAATTGAAGCCGCGCTCATGGGACATCCTAAAGTTGCCGAATGCGCGGTAATCGGTGCGCCCAGTGACGAGCGCGGTGAAATCGTGAAGGCCTTTGTGGTTCTTAGCCGTGATATCTCTGCAAGCGATCTGCTGCGGCGTGAACTGCAGGACTTTGTGAAGTCACAGATCGCGCCTTATAAGTATCCACGTGCGATTGAGTTTGTATCCGAGCTGCCGCATTCTGCCACCGGCAAGCTGCAACGGTCGCGTTTGCGCGAGCAGGAACGCGGGAAGCCGCGTGGCTAGAGTCGGTTTAGGATCGTCTGGACAGCCTTAGGAATTATGTGGCACAGGCACTCCTGCCTGTGCTCAATGAAATCCGAAGGATACAGGCACAGACAAGAGTGTCTGTGCCACAGTTGTCCAGAGCAATTCTGAAACTGCTTCTTGCGACAGAGCTTTAGTCCGGCACCACCGCCGTGACCTCAATCTCCACGCGTGCGCTGGCTTCCACCAGTCCCGAAACTTCTACCACGGTCATGGCGGGATAGTGGCGGCCAATGATCTCACGATAGACCGCGCCCATTTCCTTTGCGGCGGAGAGATATTCATTCTTATCGAGGACATACCAGGTCATGCGTGCGATATGCTCAGGTTTTGCTTGTGCCTGATTCAATATCTCGACAATGTTCAACAACGCCTGGCGAACCTGCACTACAAAATCGCGGTCCGTAAACTCGCCCTGCGCGTTCCAGCCAACGATACCGCTCAGGAACACCAGATTTCCTCTGGTGGAAACGCCGTTGGCATAACCTTTGGGCCGCGGCCAATTTGGTGGTTGCAGAAATTTCATTTCGTTCCAATCGTTAAAAAATATTTTGACCGCTGAACACGAATCAGCCGGGTACAACAAAAGTTGAGATTCGCTTGCGTAGCGCATCAGGGAATGCCAGAGCCCGGCTGGATTGGCGGTCCATGAGCACCAGCACAACTTTACCGCGCACGCGATCGCTTCCGTCCGGCCCGCTCAGCACGATATCAGCCTTGATAGAGCTTGTGCCGATGCCACGCACAAAAAGTTTTGCGGTCAGCACCTCGCCGAGGCGGCATGGCGCAATGAAATCTGCCTCAAGATGCACCGTCGGCAAGCCCCAGGCGTTCTTGATCACAATATCGTTAAAAGAAAAGTTCAAGCCTGCGCTGCACCAGTCTTCCACAAGGTTGTTGAACATCTCCAGAAATCGGGGATAGAAGACAATCCCCGCTGGATCACAATCCGCAAAGCGGACCAAGACTTCGGTTGTGAATGAAGGCGCTTCGGAAAAAGACTGGGTAGTTGCATTTCTTGCGTCAGCCACGCTGGCCCTCGCTTGCCTGATGGGATTTGATGATGCCACGGGCAATGATCAACTGCTGTACCTCTGTGGCCCCTTCATAAATTCGTAATGGCCGGATCTCACGATAGAGGCGTTCCACCGTCTGCTCGCTCACCACCCCAAGCGCGCCAAAGATCTGCACGGCGGAGTCGATGGCCTGCTGCGCCGTCTCCGTCGCAGTCAGCTTAGCCATGGCTGCTTCTACGGTCACTGGCTGCCCCATGTCCTTGAGCCACGCTGCGCGATAGGTCAGCAGCGCCGCAGAGTCCACGTCTGTCGCCATCTTCGCCAACTTGGCTTGCGTTAACTGAAAGTCCGCAAGCGTCTGGCCGAACATCTTGCGCGCCGTGGAACGCGAGAGAGCTTCATGGAGTGCGCGCCGGGCAAAGCCAAGAGCGGCTGCCGCGACCGAAGACCGGAAGATGTCGAGAGTGGTCATGGCGATTTTGAACCCCTGGCCCGGACTTCCCAAGCGCTGGGGCGCAGGAATGCGGCAGTTCTTGAAGACAAGCCGTGCCAGCGGATGAGGGGCCATTACTTCAATGCGCTCAGCGATCTCAAGCCCGGACGCATTGGCATCCACGACGAAAGCGGAGATGCCCCGGGCGCCGGGCTCTTCGCCGGTGCGCGCGAAAACGACGTAGAAATCGGCGATGCCGCCGTTGGATATCCACGTCTTCTCTCCATTGATCAGGTAAGAGTCGCCATCTTCTTTTGCCGCACATTCAAGAGCAGCAACATCTGATCCGGCATCAGGTTCCGATATGGCGAACGCTGCGATCGCAGAACCTTTCGCTACGCAAGGGAGGTAACGTTGCTTTTGCTCATGCGTGCCGAAATTAGAAATTGCTCCTGAGCCCAGTCCCTGCATGGCGAATGCGAAATCAGCCAGGCCGGAATGGCGAGCAAGTGTCTCGCGAATGAGGCAGACGGCGCGAGTATCAATTGTGTCTGCTGAAGCCCCATACGCAGTTCCACCAATGGCATATTTCAACCATCCACCTTCTCCCAATTGGCGCACAAGTTTGCGGCAGGCGTCATCAACCGCGCTCACGGAATGCGGATGCATTTCCTCGGACAGCACGCGGCCTGCCCAGCGTTCCAACTCGATAGCCAGTGCCTTATGGCGTGGCTCCAGAAATGGCCAATCGAGATGACTGCTGCTAGCCATCCTTATTAGTCTCCCTTGAAAACCGGTTTCTGTTTGGCGACAAATGCCTGATACGCGCGCTTGAAATCGTTCGTTGCCATGCAAATTGCCTGTGCCTGGGCTTCAGCTTCAATGGCTTCGTCTAGTCCCATATTCCATTCCTGATGCAGCATCTTTTTGGTCATGCCGTGGGCAAAGGTCGGACCGGAGGCGAGCTCACGGGCCAGCCCCATTGCGGATGACAGGAGTTCTTCAGGAGTGTACAAGCGATTCAGAAAGCCCCAGCGCTCCGCTTCATCGCCAGCCATGCTGCGGCCGGTAAACAAGAGCTCGGCAGCACGTCCCTGTCCGATGAGTCTGGGCAATATAGCGCATGCGCCCATATCACAACCGGCAAGGCCAACGCGGGTAAAAAGAAAAGCGGTCTTGCTTCGCGCAGTGCCCAGGCGGATATCAGAGGCCATGGCCAGAATCGCTCCTGCCCCGGCGCAAACTCCGTCAATGGCCGCGATGATCGGCTGCGGACAGACGCGCATGGCCTTGACCAGATCACCGGTCATGCGCGTGAAGGCGAGCAGGCCAGGCATATCGAGCTCAGTGAGCGGGCCAATAATCTCATGTACATCACCGCCTGAACAAAAATTCTCGCCGGCGCCAGTGAGTACGACTGCCTTAACGTCCGTTGCCAGAGACATGGCACGAAAAAGGTCGCGTAGTTCCGCATAAGACTCGAATGTCAGAGGATTTTTGCGTTCGGGCCGGTCAAGTGTGATGCAGGCCACGCCTTCAGTGCACTTATATCTGAAATGCTGCGCTGAATAGTTTGCCAGCGCACAACCGGCAACGGCCGGGCGGACTGCCTTCGTTCCGTTGCTCATCGGGTTGCTCCGGGCTGCGAGCGCTCATTTGGCTTGCGTGCCGTCAACGCGCCGTTATTGATGTGCGTCTTCACTTTACCCAGCTCATTGATCATAGCTTCCTTCTCGTCTCTGCTCAGCCCGCCCAATAGCTCGATGATCCACTGCTCATGTCGTGCCGCCATTTCACGAAAGAGCTTCATGCCATTGAACGTCAATCTTACTGTAAGGGCGCGGCGATCACCGGGGCAGGCTTCGCGGACCACAAGGTGTTCACGTTCGAGCTGGTCAGTGATCCCGGTTACGTTGCCGCCCGATACCATCAGCCGCTTGGAAAGCTCGCTCATGCGCAGCCCGCCAGAGCTGCGCTCCAGCTGGGCCATTAAATCAAATCGTGGCAGAGTCATGTTGAACTCACGCCGCAGGCGCAGACGGATCTTATTTTCGATTTGCACCGCGCACGATAGCAGACGCAGCCACAAACGCAGGGCCTGGTGATCGCCTTTCTTGGCGCGCGTCTCCAGATCAAGGACCACATGATTGCCATGACGCGAGCCATTGTTGTTTTTCCGCACCGTTGAAGTACTTGCCATTCTTTTCCTCACATCACCTCGCCGCCGGCAATCGCAAGCGATTGACCGGTGACCGCTTCGCTGCCGGGAAGACACAGCCAGGCCACGGCATTAGCGACTTCTTCTGGCTGAACCATTCTCTTCTGCGGATTGCGCGCGGCAAGCTCCGCCCGGGCCTGCTCGGCAGTGCGGCCCGTCTTGGCGACAATGCCGTCGATGGTCCGCTCCAGCATTTCTGTCTCGGTATAACCCGGGCAGACCGTATTTACGGTGATACCTTTGGTTGCCACTTCAAGCGCCAATGAACGTGTGAGACCCACCACGGCGTGCTTGGCTGCGCAATACGCAGAAACATAACCGTAGCCAGTAAGCCCAGCGGTGCTGGCCACGTTCACAATCCGTCCCCAACCTGCATCCAGCATGCCAGGCAAAACTGCGTGTATGCAATGGAATGTGCCGTCAAGGTTTACCTGCATCATGCTGCGCCAGAGTGCAAGATCAGTTTTCAGGAAGGGGGCAGAGCGTCCCTGGCCGGCGTTATTGACAAGAATGTGAACAGGACCGAATGCTCCGCGCGCAGAGTTAAAAGCCCGGAGCAAGTTTTCAGGTTCACAGACATCTGCCCGCTCGTAATGAAGCTGGGGGTTGCCGGTTAGCTCCGGCGGAGGCGCCGCTCTACGGCCAAGCATGGAAATTCGGGCGCCGTGAGCGGCGAGCGTACGGGTCACCGCGGCGCCAATGCCATAAGCGCCACCGGTTACGACCGCGTGTTTGCCCATCAGTGCTTGTGAGACCTGTTCCATGCGTGGTTATACCTGCAACATCAGTTGAGCGCGGGCCAGATTTCTTTCCAACTGTTCTTTGCCGCTCAAATATTGTTTAGGCCATGTGATCTCAGTGAATCCCTGTTTGGCTGCCTCATGCAGCGTCCATGCTGGGTCCGCCAGATGGGGGCGGGCTATCGCGCACAAATCCGCACGGCCAGCCGCGATGATGGTATTTACATGGTCACCTTCAAAAATGTTGCCGACGGCAATGGTCGGGATGCCGACTTCATTGCGTATCTTGTCCGCAAACGGCACCTGAAACATTCGCCCGTACACCGGCTTCTCCGCCTTGCTTACCTGCCCAGAGGAGCAGTCGATCACGTCAGCTCCTGCATTTTTGAAGAGGCGCGCGACTTCAGCGGCATCCTCCGGCGTCAGTCCGCCGGGCACCCAGTCATGTGCGGAGATGCGCACGCTCATGGGGCGGTCAGCCGGCCAAACGGCGCGCATTGCAGAAAAGACCTCCAGCGGAAAGCGACAGCGATTTTCGAGCGAACCGCCGTATTCGTCTCTGCGCTGGTTGGTGAGAGGCGAAATGAAACTGGACATCAGATAGCCATGAGCGCAATGGAATTCCAGCCAGTCAAAGCCGGCTTCGATCGCGCGCCGTGTGGCCGATACAAATTCAGCCTTGATGCGGCACATGTCGGCCCGCGTGGCCTCCTGGGGCACTTGTGAGACGTTCACGATATACGGAAGCGGTGAAGCTGAAATCAGAGACCAGTTTCCCGACTGCAACGGCTGATCGATGGCGTCCCATCCCATCCGCGTGGAGCCTTTGCGGCCTGCGTGTCCTAATTGAAAGGCGATCTTCGCGTCGGTATGGGTATGGACGAAATCCACCACGCGCTTCCAGGCGTCCCTCTGCTCGTCATTCCACATGCCGGGACAGCCCGGAGTGATGCGCGCCTCAGGCGAGACACAGGTCATCTCCGTCACCACCATTGCGGCGCCTCCCATCGCACGGGCGGACAAGTGCACAAGATGAAAGTCATTGGGCAGGCCGTCCTGGGCCATATAGGTGGCCATAGGAGAGCAGATGACGCGGTTCTTGAGCGTGACGCCGCGAACTGAAATCGGCGTGAACATCGGAGGAAGAGGACGGTTAATACCGCTGCGTCCAGCGAACCATTTTTCCACCCGTTCTACATAGTGGGTATCGCGCAGCTTCAGGTTGGCATGGCCCACTCGCTGGCTGCCGGTGAGCAGGCCATACGCGAACTGTTCCGGCTCCTGATGGACGTAACGTTCAACTTCCTCAAACCATTCCATGCGATTGCGCGCCGCACTCTGTAACTTCAGCGCCTCAATTTCCCGTTCTTCCTGGTAAAGCCGCAGAGCGCCTTCTATATCGCTATTGTGCGATGAGAGCACCCGGGCGAGTGCAATAGCATCTTCCATGGCCAGCTTGGTGCCGGAGCCGATGCTGAAGTGCGCGGTGTGGGCGGCGTCGCCAATCAGCACAATATTTTTGTGAAACCACTTTTCGCACAAGACGCGGTTGAACTTGAGCCAGATGGCGGAGCCGTGCAGGTGCCTGGCATTGGAGACCAGACGATTACCCTCCAGTCGCTCGGCAAAGAGTTTCTCGCAGAGTGCGATCGACTCTTCCTTCTCCATCTTGTCAATCCCCGCTGCCAGCCAGTTCTTTTCCGGCGTTTCGACGATGAAGGTTGACCACTCTTTATCAAAGCGGTAGGCATGCAGGTTGAACCAGCCCCACTCGGTTTCCTTGAAGTCAAAGGTGAACGCGTCCAGCTTTCTTCGGCTGCCCAGCCAGACAAAGCGGTTCCGGCGGGCCTGAATGTTGGGCTTGAAAATGTGTTCGTACTTCCTGCGCGTGACCGAAGAGGCGCCATCTGAGGCGATCACCAGGTCATAGTGGGCAGCGTAATCGTCAGGATCGGTAATTTCGGTCTTGTAAACGAGTTTGACGCCCAGGCTTGATGCACGCTTTTGCAGGATGTTGAGCAGCTTGATGCGGGCGATCCCGCAAAACCCATGGCCGCCTGAGGTAATTTTGTTGCCTTTGAAAAAGACGTCGATATCATCCCAGTGGCGGAAAGAGCGTGTGATCTCCGCATGCGTCTCTGGATCGATGCTGCGGAAACCGTCCATGGTCTTGTCAGAGAAGACGATGCCCCAGCCGAAAGTGTCAGTGGGCCGGTTCCGCTCGATGACTGTGAGGTCCCATGAGGGATTAGCTTTCTTGAGCAGGATCGAAAAATACAGTCCAGCGGGACCGCCGCCCAGGCACACAATTCTCATTGAGCGCCTCCAGAAGAAAGATTCAGCTCCGCCAGCGTGTTTTCAAGTTTCTTTCCTGTATCGTCGGCGAGCGCGGCTTCACGCAAGGCCTTGAGGCGGGCAGCTGGTTTGTCCATTTGCCGCAGCCGTGGAAGGACCCGCATCAGGCTTTCAAAATTGCCGGTGCCAAGGATGTAGGTATCACCATATCCTTTAATCAATCGTGGACACTCAGCCAGTTCCAGGGCGAGAGCCTGGTCTGTCTGCGCCACGTCTTTCACAAGTTCCAGCCAATGGGTGATTCTCTGGTGCTCCCGCCTGAAGCGCAAAGTCTTAGGCCGCCATCGACGCAAGCTTGCCACCCAATAGAGCTGCAGGAAGCCGGAGACGGAATTCGTCCGTAGCACCTTGCCCTGGCCGAATAGTCGATTCACCAGCCGGGTGGCCCAGCGGGTTCTAAGCAGCCAGGAGCCGAGAGCAGCGGGCATGATGTCAGCAAACTCTTCTACGCGGGGATGGAGGAATTCATTGATCAGAAGCAATTGATCGTTGCCGACGCGCGCTTCAGCGTGCACACGCGCAAAGCGAGTACGGCGCGTTTTGAGATCGGCCACGCGAATGGCGTCTTCATAAGACATCCAGAGCGCGAGATAGCGCGCAGTCTCAGTCAGCAGAGCGCTACGGTCTCCGCCGCTTTCAGTAAGAGTCCGGAGAGGTTCAAGTCGATCAAGGTAGGAGACAGCATAAGAGACGTCCTGGTAGTCGGCCAGGCGCTGAATGCCGGCGAGCAGGATGCCCCGGCTTGCTGCGGGAAAGTTTGCATTGATCCGGGCAACGAGTGCTGCAAGGTTCGGCCCGGGCGCAATCTTTGCATTGATCTGTGATTCAACGCTTGCCGGTTCAGGACGTGAAGCCGCGTCAAATCCGGCAGCAAAAGCCCTCATGCTGGAAGAGACGCTGATGCCGCTTCGCTCGATGGCAGATTCAAACTGCTGGCGCTCAAACGGCAATGCCCCAGAAGCCGCAAGCGCACCGAACAAGGTGGCGCTGATCACGCTCCGGTTCGTCTCCGCCAGGGCCGCAAAATCCCGCTGGATGAAAATCCTGGCTGCATCAGCGCCGGCTTTGAGAAAGACCTCGTTATCGGCGCGGCCATCCCCCATGGAGATTTTTTCAGTCATGGAATAAACGCGGTTGGTTGAGGCAATCAAAGTTGTCCGGTCAGGCGTGACCAAACCGCGAGTGATGGCCCTACCCGCCTCCATCAGCTCTGAGGCGATAACGACATCGACTTCGCCGGGTACCGGCATCAGCGCCAGCACAGGATCTTTTCCCGCCGCGCGAGCGGCTTGCTCGGGGAAAAGTTCGACGTAGTAAATGGTCGATCCGGTGCGCTGTGCCACTCCGGGTACAGAGGTGGTCTGGGCAAGATAGCCGGAATTCTCTGCCAGATCGACAATCCAATCCGCCAGTACTCCGCCCCCTTCGCCGCCCATCGCCAATATGGCGATATTGATGGAGCGCGCCGCGGCAACGCGGTTACCGGATGCGGCGGGTTGTGACAGTTGCGTGGTCCCCATATCGTCAGGCCGTGATGCGAGCCAGCCTCCGGTCAATTCTGCGCTGGAGGAACTGGATTACTGCATTTCTGAAACTTGCTTTGATCCGGTCCCACGAGCTGGGGTTCGAGATCACTTCGGCGCGGAAAAATGATGGGCATAACCGGGCGGCGTGGGCAACCTCGCCACATAATCCGCAGCCAATGCAGCTATCCAGCACCGTTGCTACAGGATCTTTGCGCAACGGGTCGCGGCTTGGCTGTATCGTGAGCGAGGGGCAGCCGGAAAGCCGGATGCAGGAGTGATCGCCGGTGCAGGTATCGGCGTCCACGCCAAAGCGCTCGCGCACTACTCGCTGGCCTGCGGCAATCCGTTTCTGGATCTGTGGCTTCACGCGCCGTTGTTCATTGAGAGCGCATTCGCTCTGGGCCACAATCACTTTCGGGCCTTTTTCTTTAGTGGTCAGGGCTTCTTTAAAGATGTCACGGACCGCGGCGACATCGTAGGTCCGGGTGATGGTCTTGACCCATTTCACCCCAACGCCGCGCACCGCATCCGCAATGGAAAGTCTGGTGGTGCGAATAGGATTGCGCGCCTGCGACGACAGGATGTCCTGCCCGCCCGTGGCGGCGGTATAGCTGTTGTCAACGATTACCAGGACGCTGTCACTCTGGTTAAACACAGCGTTGCCGACGCCGCTGGTCAGGCCGTTATGCCAGAAACCTCCATCGCCCATAAAGCTGATGGTGCGCTTGTCAGTTTCCGTGGTGTTGAATGCGGCAGCGCTCGCCCAGCCCAGTCCATACCCCATGGTATGCGCGCCGATATTGAATGGCGGCAGAATGGAAAACAGATGGCAGCCGATATCGGAAGCAACATGATGCGGCCCCAGTTCGCGCTCTGCCAATTTCAGGCCGGTGAAGATCGGGCGTTCAGGGCAGCCGGTGCAGAAAGATGGCGGCCTGGGCTGAACCTGACTCTGCAGGATTGGCGGTAAGTCTGCCTTCACAGCTGGCGGCTTGACGACAGACGGCAGCTTTGCAGGGCTGAGCAGCTCTGGGCCATAACTCTCGGCGAACTTTAAAATGCCTTTGGTTACCACGGCAGCGGTGTATTCACCTGCCATAGCAAGCATGTCTTTTCCGTGCACCTTCGTTGTCAGTTCGGCTTTACGCAGGATGGCATGCAGGTTTTGCTCGATAAAGTCCGGCTGGCCTTCTTCAATCACGAGGACTGCGCGTTTGCCGGCACAAAATTCCTTAACCTCGTCATCAATCAGGGGATAGGTCACATTCAGCACGTAGAGCGGTATTCGGCTGCCACCAAAAGCATCTCCCAATCCCAGAAGTTCCAATGCACGGATGACCGCGTTGTACATTCCGCCTTGAAGGATGATGCCGAAGTCCTGGCTGCCGTCCGCAAACAGCTCGTTCAGACGATGCTCGCGAATCCATTTCTGCGCGGCGGGCCAGCGTTTCTCAATTTTCTCGTGCTCATGGAGAAAGCTGCCCGGTGGCAGCACAATTCGGCTGGCGTCACGCACAGGATTCTCCATGGCATCTTTCAAGGTGAATGTGGGCCGGACATTATTTTTGGCGATAAAGCGTCCGTGAACGTGGCAGGCGCGGATGCGCAACTCCAGCATCACCGGCGTGTTGGTGGCCTCTGAAAGCGCGAAGCCCTGTTCCACCGCTTGCACAATGGAAGGCAGGTTGGGGCGAGGATCCAGCAACCAGATTTGCGACTTCATGGCGAAGGCATGAGACCGCTCCTGCATGATGCTGGAGCCTTCGCCGTAGTCCTCGCCGACGATGATCAGCGCGCCGCCAGTGACGCCGCCTGAAGCAAGATTTGCCAGGGCATCAGAAGCCACATTGGTCCCTACAGTTGACTTAAATGTCACGGCGCCGCGGAGCGGGTAGTTCACGGATGCGGCAAGAGTAGCGGCAGCGGTAGCTTCCGAGGCGCTGTGCTCAAAATGGACACCAAGTTCCATCAGGATGTCATTGGCGTCTGTAAGCACGTCCATCAGGTGAGAAATAGGAGCGCCCTGATATCCCGCAACATACGAAATGCCCGACTGCAACAGCGCTTTGGTGACGGCCAGAATGCCTTCGCCGCGAAATTCCTGCCCTTCGCCGAGGTAGAGCTTCTGGACTTCTCTCTTGAAAAACCTCTCGGCCATTTCCGCCTCAATGGGTTAGGGATTGCCTGAAGATAGGAATTATGGACGTACCCCGATCTTGATCTTCGGCTTATGCGGGTGTTGCCCGAAACTGCGAAAATTCTAGGTCTAAACATTTTAGATGTCAAATATCTTGTCAAGCCACTCGCGGAGGGATATATTTCTCGGCGCACCCAAACGGAGGAACCTTTATGCAACAAAGCCTTGTAATGAACGCAGTGAGATTGTCGCTGGTCCTGCTGCTGTGCCCGGCCATGTTTAGTCAGACCATCACCGCTTCATTGCACGGGCGCGCCTCTGACAATTCCGGCGCGGTGCTGCGCAATGCAACGATCACTGCCACCAATACAGAAACTGGGCTTTCACGGTCCACTACAACCGATGGCAGCGGTGAATACAATATCGCCTCGTTGCCGGCAGGAAATTACAAGGTTGAAGTAAAGGCAGGAACGTTTCAGCCTCAGACCCGCACTATTCCGCTTACAGTGGGCGAAAGCGCGACGCTGGACTTCTCTCTGGCCCCAGGCCAGGTGGAACAGCAGCTCACTGTCACCGCTGAAGCGCCGCTGGTTGAGACGACCCGTACATCAACAGATACGGTAATCGAGCAAAACCAGATCCAGAATCTTCCCGTGAACGGCCGCCAGTTCATCGATTTTGCATTGCTGGCGCCGGGCGTCACAATTGGCGACACCACTTCCGGCAGCACGGACGTGATCATTGAACCGGTCACCAAGCTTTCTTTTGCCGGCCAGAACATTCACTACAACTTTATTGCCATTGACGGCGCGGACAATATCTCGACCGCATCGGGCGTACAGAAAACCACGCCCTCGACCGATGCCGTGCGGGAGTTTCGCGTGGTGAACAATACTTACAGCGTGGAAGCAGGGCGCGCCGTGGGCGGCATCGTCAATATCATCACTAAAAGCGGGACCAACGATGTGCACGGATCGTTGTATGAATATCTGCGAAATGATGCGGTGGATGCCCGCAGCGAGCTGGCTGCTCCCGGCCTGAACAAACTGCGGCAGAACCAGTTTGGATTTACGCTGGGCGGGCCGATCAGAAAGAACCGCACATTTTATTTCGGCAACTATGAAGGCCAGCGCCGCAGCGAAAATCCTTACTACAACTCAGTGATCCTCGCCAACCTTGCTCAGATCAACACTTTTAAGACCGGCTTTGGGCTGCCCACCGAAAAGCTGAATGTGAACAGGAAGAGCGACTACGATAATTTTCTCCTCAAGCTGGACCATTCGTTTACTGAGCACGAGTACATGTTTCTCCGCTATTTTTTCAATGATGGCCGCCTGACCAATGTTTCGCCGTTGAATGATGGATTTGATCTGCCCTCCGGGTTTAAGGACAACAATCTGCGTGACCAGTCGATTGTAGGAAGCTTGTCTTCAAATTTTTCTTCCCATCTGGTGAATGAACTGCGACTGCAATACGGTCACCGGACCTTTGATTTTCCAACGGTCACCACGCAGCCGCACCTGGAGGTACTCAACACCTTTACCGCAGGCGTGAACCGGGGCAACCCTGATTTCTATCAGGAGAGCCGCACAGAGATCGTGGACAATGTCACGTGGCAGCAGGGCAAGAACACCATTGCTTTCGGAGGCGATTTCAGCCACGTGAATACGCTGGAATCCTTCCCGCTGTTCTACCCATTTGAGGCCGACTTCGGATGCCTGTTTTCCGCGCAATGCCCCTTCAGCCTGCAGGCCGGCGCGCCGCAGGTGCTCTTCTTTGAGCGGTTCCGGGGACCGAACTTCACTGAGCCAAACTTCAACCCTTCAGTTCTTCAAGGGCAAAGAATTTCCAGCGCGGTGCGGAACCAGGCGGAGGGCGAAACTCCTCACAACTATGGCGGACTCTATCTTCAGCACACCTGGCAGGCAAGAAACAACCTGACGCTGAACTATGGCTTGCGCTACCAGTTTGAGACTTTTCCGGAAAAGGTGTTGAACGGTCCAAAAGCGGAGTTTGATCCGCGCGCGGGCTTTGCGTACCACTTTGGCGGCAAATACAACGTGGTCCTGCGCGGCGGCGCCGGCCTTTTCCACGGGATTATTCCCATGCCCCTGCTGGCATGCCAGGCGCCCTCATGCGGCGGCACTACCGGCATTTTTCCGGGACGCACCAATGAAAATGCCCTGAACGCAACCACCCGTCTGTTTGCCTTTGCCAGCGCTCCGAATATTACCTCGATTGCCCTCTCCAACATGCTGGCGGGAACGTATCCAGACGCTGCTCCGCTTGGATTCTGTCCGGGTGGAACGGTCTCCGGGTGCGGCTTCTTTGGTGATGCCGTGATCGCGCGCTTTGACAAGAACCACAAAGCTCCTTATGGAATCCAGACCAGTTTAGGACTGGAATTCCAGCCTACAACCGATTCCGCACTGGACATCAGCTTCCTGCGCTCCAAAGGAGTTCATCTGGGAAGCTTCTTCAACGTGAACCAGCCTGACCCGAGCGGCCAGGTGACCGTTCATAACTCCAGCGGACAGACCGGAACCAAGAACACCTACTTTGCCGCGCCGGGTATTCCCGGTTCGCGCAGTGCCGGCCCGGGTTTCCCCACTTTGTATGCAGTCTATTTTGAGGCTGCTTCCAGGTGGAACTCATCGTGGAACGGTTTGTTGGTTAATTTCAACAAACGCATGAGCCACCATTTCAGCACAGGCGTGAGCTACACGTGGTCAAAGGGAATTGATGACGGGCCCAATCCGAGCTTTGTGCTGATTCCCCAGGACAGCAAGAATTTTAAGGCGGAGCGGGCCATCTCGTCTGACAGCGTCGGGCAGCGCTTTGTCCTGAACACCACCATCGCCGGACCGACGAAGATGAATGCCTTGGTGAACAATTTCCAGTTGAGCACGATCGTGACACTTGAGTCGCCGAACTACTTCACCAAGTTTGCCGGCTTTGACGCGAACGGCGACATCTTTGGCAACAACGACCGGGTAGGAATCGAACCGCGCAATACTTTCAAAGGCGATTCGTTCCAATCTGTTGATATGAGAATTGCCCGCACCTTCAAAGCCACCGAGCGCCTCAATGTGGAAGCCATGGCAGAAGCGTTTAACCTGATGAACACCGTGAATGTCAGGTTCTTCAACACCGTGTATGGCGCAGCCGATTTCTGTAATTTCAACCCTGCGGCACAGGGCTGTTCTGCCACTCAGAGTTTCAAAGATGGATCGCCGAACCCGAATTATGGCAGTCCGCGGGCGATCTATAATCCAAGGCAGATCCAGTTCGCGTTAAGACTGAGCTTCTGATCGGCAGGGAAAACTGACTATGGCTAACGTTTTGGCAGAACTGGTTTCACAGTTGAACAGCGGCACTCTGCGCGTGATTGATCTGACCCAGCCGTTGAGCGCGCAGACGCCGTTGCTTCCGCTGCCTCCGCAGTGGCCCAACACACCCCAGTTCCGCATGTGGGAAATCTCCCGGTATGACGATCGCGGTCCCGCCTGGTATTGGAATGGGTTTGAGACCGGGGAGCATACCGGGACGCATTTTGATGCTCCCATCCATTGGGTAAGCGGCAAAGACCTGTCTGATAACAGCGTTGACCGGATCAGTCCGAAAAAATTCATCGGCCCGGCATGCGTTGTGGATGTGAGCGCCGATGTGCAGAAGGACCCGGATTTTCTCCTGACTGTAGATCGCGTCAAGCAATGGGAGTCCCAGCATGGGCGTATCCCCGCAGGCGCCTGGTTTCTGCTGCGCACCCACTGGTCAAAACGCACAGACCCGGACCAATACATCAATTTGAAAAATGATGGTCCGCATACACCCGGCTTTGTAAAGGAATGCTCGGAGTTCCTGGCCAAAGAGCGCGACGTCTTAGGAGTAGGCGTGGAAACTGTGGGAACAGATGCAGGGCGTGCGGCGACGTTCGATCCTCCTTTTCCCAACCACTACATCATGCACGGCAGCGGAAAGTTTGGGCTGGCAGGACTTTGTAATCTTGATCAGCTTCCCCCGGTTGGGGCCGTGGTAATTGCTGCGCCGCTGAAAATCGTGAATGGCTCAGGTAGTCCGTTGCGGGCAATTGCCCTTACGCCGTAAAGGACGGGGCTCCGCCGTCCCAACCCAGAAGTCGGAAATAGCCTGCTGACTTCCTTGTGCAACATTTTTGCTGACGTCAATCTCACCGGCATAGAGACCTGCTATAAGGCTCTCCGGATAAGTTGTAGTCATTAATGCGACAAGATCCTAACGCGACTACAATAGCTCACTAATGAGTCCCTAAAATCATCATTATATTTCCGTAAACTGACATCGAAACCCGGGGCGCGTTTACCCGACTCTTAATCAGCAGGTTGAAGGTTCGATTCCTTCCGCGCTCACCAATTTTTATCCTTAAATTGCGTGAAGCCTCTTGAAAAATTCGATTTACCAAAGAGCGATGCGATAGTTGTCGGATCAGGACCGAACGGGCTTGCGGCGGCGATCCGGTTGGCGCAGACGGGCAAATCGGTTGTGCTGCTGGAGGCTGCTGATGTAGCCGGCGGCGGCATGCGCACCTCTGAGCTGACGCTGCCCGGATTTCGTCATGATGTGTGCTCTTCTGTCTTTGCCATGGCGGTGTGTTCACCATTCTTTTCCAGCCTGCCGCTTGAGCAACATGGGCTGCAATGGGCATTTCCGCGAGGAGCGCTGGCGCATCCGTTTGAGGATGGCAGCGCTGCCATGCTTTACAAATCGGTAGAGGAAACCGCAGCCACTCTGGGTGTTGATGGACGAAACTATCGTGCGTTGATCAGCGATCTGGCGGCGTATGCGCATGATCTTGTGCGTGACGCGCTGGCGCCTTTTCATTTTCCGCGGCATCCGCTTCTTTTTGCTCGATTTGGATTGAGAGGGCTGCGTCCGGCTACCTCGCAGGCGCGCTCAGCTTTCAAGACAGAGCACGGGCGTGCTTTTTTTGCAGGGTTGGCAGCGCATTCCATGATCGCGCTTGAGTACATGGCAAGCTCGGCGGTGGCTCTGGTATTGGCGGTGGCGGCGCACGAGGGAGGCTGGCCATTTGCGCGCGGAGGATCGGCAGAACTCACGGCGGCGCTTGCGAGATATCTGGAATCGCTGGGTGGAAAGGTGATGACGAGTTGCCGCGTGGACTCGCTTGATCAGCTTCCGCCGGCGCAACTCATATTGCTGGATGTTACGCCGCGGCAATTCATCAAGATTGCGGGTGAGCGGTTGCCGAACGGATATCGGAAGAAGCTGGAGCGATATCGTTATGGCATGGCTGCATACAAAATGGATTGGGCGCTGCATCAGCCCATTCCATGGCGGGCCGCTGAATGCGCGCAGGCGGGGACAGTGCACCTGGGGGAGTCCCTAAAAGAAATTAGCGATTCTGAGCGGGCGCCCTGGCATGGAGAAGTTTCTACGCGGCCATTTGTGCTGGTGACGCAGCCCAGCTTGTTTGATTCTTCGCGCGCACCTGCAGGGAAGCACACGGCCTGGGGATATTGCCATGTGCCGAATGGCTTTCAAGGCAATATCGCGCAGACAATTGAAGATCAGGTGGAGCGCTTTGCTCCCGGTTTTCGTGGCTGTATTGCCGCACGCTCCATCATGACGCCTACGGAGTTCGAGCAGCACAACGCCAACCTGATTGGCGGAGACATTGGCGGAGGAGCAGCGCTTTTGAGCCAGCTCTTCCTGCGGCCGACCGCGAGCATGTATCGCACGCCGCTCAGAGACGTTTATTTGTGTTCTTCATCTACGCCGCCCGGGCCTGGCGTACACGGAATGTGCGGATACTTTGCTGCAGAAGCCGCATTGAAGTTTTCTTCGCGGAGCTAAGACCTTTCCGCCGATAAATGCCGGTTAGAAATGGCCGAGCCATTTTGTTTTGTGAGCCAGATGGGTTGGGGAAGCTGGTTTATCTAAACTTGGTTGCTCGCAGTGCTGTTTATATCAAGCTTGTGTGCCAAGGTATGCAGAACTGCCTGCAATTCCAGCATGGTATCGAGTTCCATCTGAAGGTCGGCCGGGGTGAGAGCTGCCAGCGATCCTGATTGATGCTTGGGCGCGTTGTTAGAGTTGCGCAACTCTTCGCATTTGGCAAGCGCCAGAAGCAGATGATCCTGGCGAGTTGGCGGAATGTGCGCCATTGGAACCGCCTCTCTGTGTTTACCTGAGACACTCAGAGAACGGGGCTGGAACAAAAAATTTGCGCACTTTACAAATTATTTCTGAATCCGCTGCATGCCTTTACAAAACCCCTTGTGCTTGAAAAGTCAATTTACTGGTGCCTTATATCTCCTGCGGCCACCAGGCCGCCATCAAGCTCAACGAACAGCGCACGGTTGGAGCTGATCAGATAAACTGCGAGGTTTTGCGTTCCAAAAGGAGTTTTCAGGGTAAAGGTCGTTCGGCCATTGCCACTGACCGAAAAAGTCCCGGAGAGCGGCTGGCCAAAGGTGATGCTGCCGCTGCTATTTACGTCAATAATGCCATTGAGCTTGCTGACGCCATCGGCAGTGAATTCGGCAACAGAGTCCACTTCGCCACCCGTTGTGGCTCCGGTAAAGTTCATGCCGTAAGTCCCGGAAAGCGAGCCGTTGCTGAAAGGCATGGTTTGCTGTAATGCAGCGCCCACGGTGACAAAGCGAGGGTCCGTCTCCAGGGCCAACACTCCACCGGAAGAGGGATAAATCACAAAGTTGAAGGTGCCGGCGCCGTTGTTGATGGTGAGAGTGCCGCGTCCGTTAGAGGCGACGGTGTAATTGCCTGTCAAAGCAACATTGCTGGCCAGTGAACCCGCGTCATTTATGTCTTCTGTTCCGCTTGTCACTGCACTGACACCGTCAGAGGTGAGAACTCCTCCGGCAGCAAAGGGGCCATTGAGGAGGTCAGCTCCGGCCAGGGTGAATGCAAATGGCCCGGAAACAGACGACGCGGAGAACGGGCCGGTCTGGCGGAAGGCTTCGCCGCCAAGGGCAATGGTGGTGTCAGTCTCCACCAGTTTGAGGTGAGTTGAATCCACCACGTAGTAAGCGAAGCTCAGCGTGCCACGGGCAGTGTTAATGGAAGCCGTACCACGCCCGTTGGAAGCCACGGGAATGGAACCGGTGAGCGGATCACTGGTGATAACGCTCCCGTTGTCATTCGAATCATTTATGCCACTGGTGATGGCGCCTGTCGCATCTGAGGTGAAGTTTCCGGCTACTGCCAGCGGATTAGCAAGAGAATCAATGCCAGAAAGGCTGAAAGCAAATTGTCCGGCAAGCGCCGCATTGGAGAAAGCGGAGGTAGTTTGCTGGTCAATGGTGCCGCTGCCGGTGGCATTGGCGTCAAAGCGCGTAATCAGGGCATGGCCGCCTGCGACGATCACAAATTCGATCACCGAGTTTCCCGCCGAAGAAGTTACGTTGATGGAGCCACGGCCATCGGCGCGGACGGTGTACGTTCCAGAGATCGGGGTATTGGTAGAGATCGCACGACCGCTATTGACATCCTGAAAGCCGGAGGTGATGTGGCCATTGCCATCCGCTTGGAAGCTACCGGCCACGGCCAGGAATCCAGCAGCGTCAGTACCTGTATAGGAAAAGGCAAAGGGGCCGGAGAGGTTGGCATTGGTGAAGCCTCCCTGCGGTGGAGGGAAGCTGAGGGAGCTGCCTCCTCCGCAACCAGCCAGAAGAATGAGAAGGACCGCCAGAGAGCCGGAAAGGAAATAACGCTGGTAAACCATGGCTTGGTACCTCGTTCTTGATGAATTTATGACACGGATAACCTGTTTCTGGCTGAGGGGGCTTGCGCGCAGACGCGGCCCATGGAAATTACCCAATCATGACTAAACACCAAAAGAGAGGACATGTTGCGCTGGAAAGCAATCCTCCTTGCCTTTGCGCGCTGCCGAAACCTGAGATATAGGGTGTGTCGTTTAGGTGAGATGCTCCTGAAAGCAAAGTAGATAATGATTTATGGGGTAAAGTTTTGTTAAAGGCAGAACACAGTTATAATCGTATAGCCCCCAAAATTTCGTGGAGTTTTCCATTTCATGATCAAGTTCTTACAGAGCGGCAATCGGGCCGCAAAATACATTCTTGCCGGGTTCCTTCTGGTCCTGGCCGCCAGCATGGTTACTTACCTCATTCCAGGGTTCCTCACTGATACCGGTGTAACGGAATCAGGCGTGCTCGCCAAGGTCGGCGATCAGGAGATTCGCCGCGAGGACGTGAGCCGCGTTGCAGCGTCAATGACGCGCGGCCAGCAGGTGCCCGATTTTTACCGGTCCTACCTGAACCAGCAGGCCTTACAGGAATTGCTGCGGCAGGCTGAGGTGATCTATGAAGCTCAGCGCATGGGGTTGCGAGTCTCTGACAAGGAACTCCGCGATGAACTCCAGAACGGCGCGTACAAAGAGGCGCTCTTTCCCGGCGGGAAGTGGATTGGCGCGGACCAGTACAAGAGCCTGCTGAGCCAGTACAACCTGACTCCGGACCGCTTTGAGCATGATGTGAAGATGGGGCTGTTGAGCCGCAAGCTTTCGACACTTGTGAGTGCTGACGCAACTGTCTCCGACTCTGAAGTGGAGCAGGCTTATAAAGACCAGAACACCAAGGTCAAGCTGCAGTATGCCGTGCTCCAGATGGATGATGTTTTGAAGTCAATCAAGCCCACGGATACGGAGCTGAAGGCTTACTTTGAAGCTAATAAGACGCGGTATCAGAATGCCATCCCGGAAAAGCGCCAGATCAAATACTTTGTGCTGAATGACAAAGACCTGGCAGACAAGATTTCAGTAACGGATTCTGATATCCAGCGCTATTACAGCGCACACCAGGATGCGTATCGCGTGCCGGAGCGGGTGAAGGTCCGCCACATTTTGATTGAGACGCCGAAACCCGGGCCAGACGGCAAGCCGGACCAGAAGGGTGTTGATGCAGCGCGTGCAAAGGCGCAGGACCTTTTGAAGCAGATCAAGTCAGGCGCAGATTTTGCCGAGCTGGCAAAGAAGAATTCGCAGGACCCCGGCAGCAAGGACAAAGGCGGCGAGCTGGGCTGGATTGTAAAAGGCCAGACTGTGGCTGAGTTCGAAAAGACTGCCTTTGCACAGAACAAAGGCCAGATCAGCGATCCTGTGCAGACGTCGTTTGGCTTCCACATTATTCAGACGGAAGACAAAGAAGACGCGCACGTCAAGCCTCTTTCCGAAGTGCGGTCGCAGATTGAAGCTGCCGTGAAGCAGGACAAGCTTGGCGCCCTGCTCCAGAAGACCGGGGATGATGTGGTTGACGCAGCGCAGAAGCAGGGACTGGAAAAGGCTGCTGCCAAGTACAACGCGCAGGTGGTCCAGAGCAATATGGTGGCGCGCACAGACACGCTGCCTGGGATCGGCGCACAGCCGAGCTTCATGGATGCTGTCTTTACGACCAGGCAGAATGCGGGGGCGCAGTCCACGCGCATTCCAACCGGGCTTGTGGTATTTGAGGTCACCAAGACTGAGCCGCCGCGCTCTCCGTCCTTTGAGGAGATCAAGGACCGGATCGCGAATGAATTCAAAAATGAACGGGCGGGCACTTTGCTTTCGCGCAAGGCGCAGGAGATGTCTGATCGTGCCCATGCCGAGCACGATCTGGCGAAGGCAGCAAAAGATGCTGGCGCGACGGTGAAGACCAGCGATCTGGTCGGACGCACTTCGCAGATTCCGGACCTCGGCTCCATGCAGGGACCGGCGAACGTGGCCTTTACCTTGAAGCAGGGTGAGATCAGCGGGCCGCTGAACTTCGGCCGCGGACAGGGCGTAGTGCAGGTGGTGGAGCGCCAGGAGCCTTCGAACTCCGACCCGCAATTTGCCCAGCAACGCGACCAGTTGCGCGAGCAGCTTCTCCAGCAAAAAAAGCAGGAGCATCTCAGCCTCTTCCTCAACGACCTAAGCACGCGGTTGGAAAAGGAAGGCAAGGTCAAGATCAACAAGAGCGAAATGGATGCTCTTCTGAAATCCCGCAGCTAAATTTGCATCATAGGAACTATGCTGTCTGCACGATCAGCTGGAATCCTTCTCCATCCCACCTCGCTGCCTTCACGGGGTGGGATCGGAGATCTTGGTCCCGAAGCATACGCCTTCGCGGACTTTCTTTCGCGCTCCCGCCTTGGACTGTGGCAGGTGCTGCCACTCCAGCCTCCCGGCCTGGGTAACTCGCCGTACTCGGCAATTTCAGCATTTGCCGGCAACCCACTACTGGTAAGCCTGGAACGGCTGGCCGAGCGCGGCTGGATTGGCAAAGATGTGCTGAAGAAGCTTCCTTCTTCTGTTTCTTCCCGAATCGATTTTGAAGAGGTCAAGGCGGTGAAGCTGCCGCTACTGCAGCGCGCAGCGCAGACCTTTCTGGAGCGCAGCAATGGCGACCGCGTTCGCTTTGAGGCTTTCAAGAACGAATTTGCGTGGTGGCTGGAAGACTTTGTCCTGTTTGACGTGATGCGCCAGGTGCATGCGGGCCAGCCGTGGAGCGCGTGGCCCAAAGAGCTGGCGCGTCGCGAGGCCGAAGGGCTGCACAAGTTCGGCCTGGAATACCAGCGGGAACTGGAGATCGAACGCGCGATACAGTTTGCTTTCTTTGAGCAATGGCGGGCGCTGCGGCGGCACTGTTCACAGCTTGGCATCAAGATCGTGGGCGACGTTGCGATCTTTGTGAACTATGACAGCGCAGACGTGTGGCGCAACCCTGATCTTTTCTACCTCGACGAAAATCTTCAGCCCACAGTAGTGGCCGGCGTTCCGCCCGATGCGTTCAGCGAGACCGGACAGCGCTGGGGGAACCCACTGTATCGCTGGGACGCGCTCAAGGCAGGCGGTTATGAGTGGTGGGTGCGGCGCATGAGCTGGGCGCTGGAAACCTGTGACATCGTGCGGCTGGACCACTTCCGCGGCTTTGAGAGCTTTTGGGAAATTCCGGCAAGCGAGCCTACGGCTGTAAATGGCAAATGGGTGAAAGGGCCTGCGGATGATTTGTTTAATGCTTTGCGCGAACGGCTGGGCGACCTGCCATTCATCGCGGAAGACCTGGGCTTGATTACGGCCGAGGTGCATGCGCTGCGCGAGCGGCTCAAGATTCCGGGGATGAAGGTCCTGCAGTTTGGGTTTGGCGATCCCGGCGCCCATATCTATCTGCCGCAGAATTTCGAGCCAAATTGCGTGGTCTATACCGGCACGCACGACAATGACACGACTCCCGGCTGGTGGGAGAACGTGGCGACCAGGGAAGAGAAGCAGTACGCCAGGAGCTATCTGGGCGAGCCGGAGGATGGAATGCACTGGGCGTTTATCCGCGCGGCATTCACTTCTGTGGCGCGTCTTGCTCTGGTCCCGCTGCAAGACGTCCTTGGGCTGGGCAGCGCGGCGCGCATGAACACACCTTCCCGCAGTGACGGCAACTGGGGCTGGCGCTTCTCCTCCGGCGCACTCAAGCCGGAGCTGGGAAAGAAACTTGCGGCGCTCTCCGAGGTTTGCGATCGCGCTCCGGAGGCTTTACCCGCTGATCAGCAGGGCCACCGGGAAATGCGCGAAGAGTTCGTCGCATAGCAACGTCCGGTTGGGAGTGACGCGGATTTTTTCTCCCGTAAACACGTTCTCCAGAAACTCAGCAGTACGCTGCGGAACGGGGATCTCCGTTTTCTGCCATGCTTCACCAAGCGGCGCACGCAGAGCGCCTCCGGCAAGCGTGTAGCTGAGGCGTGGCACTGCGGTGATGGCTACCTGATCATTTTGCTCGCGGGCAAAGGCCACAACGTGCTGCTGCTTCGTCCCGATGCCGTGCAGAGGACGATAGCTGCCGAGGTGGAAGAGTTGCCGGCGGTCGCGGCGCAGCCGCAGAGCCTGCATGGTGGCCCACATCTTGACGCGGCCGTCCTGATAACTGCTGAGAAGCTCCGCACACAGCTCAGGCAGGTTGCCGCCTTCGGTGCACCGGTCAAGCTCAGTGAGCAGGCGCTGGCGCAGTTCATAGTCCACCGGCCGGCGATTGTCAGGATCAACCAGGCTGAAGTCCCATAGTTCAGTGCCTTGGTAGATGTCGGGATTACCGGGCGAGGTAAGCATCAGCAGGCGCTGCGCAAGGGAATTGATTGCGCCGAAGAAAAAGACCGGCGGCAGAAAGGCCTGGATCTGCTCAAGGAAATTGTTAGGCCGCGTGCGCGTTCCGGGTGAGAGAATCCGTGCAATGAACTGCTGCAAAGCTTCCACATAGGCAGGATCATCATTGATCCAGCTCAGGTTGACCTTGGCTTCATGCACGGCTTTGGTCATATATTGCTTGATTCGTTCGATGTAGTTTTCCCGATCGCTCGAAGAATTGATCTCAAACGGCCAGGAGCCTACGAGAGTTTGATAAAGAAGATATTCTTCGTTCAAGTCAGGGACGGGCCGGCCTTCACCCAGAAAACGCTTGCGCGTACGATTGGTTTTGCGCCACTTAAAGGCCTGAGCTCCCCAGAGCTTGGGCATCTCTGAAAGCACATTGAGACGAGCACGGACATCTTCACTGCGCTTGGTGTCATGCGTTGAAGTGGCGAGCATGGAATAACGCCAATTTTCTGCGCGCTTGCTGTTGCCGGAGTGAAACTCATCAACGCTCATGCCAAACTGTTTGGGCGATCCACCTACTTCATTGACTGAGATAAAGCGGTTGTAAACGTAGCAGGTGGTATCTTCCATGCCTTTGGCCATCACAGGGCCGGTGAGCTGCTGGAACTTCAAGGTGAAGTAAATCTTCTTGCGGTAGATATCGTGGTCGGCAGACTCTTTGCGCTTCAGCAGCAGGATGTCGCGCAGGAAGTCAAAGCTGGCCGGAGCTTTGTCCGGATTGCGCCGTTTGGCCCTGGTGATGGCTTCAGTAATATGGGCGACGTCACGCTCGGTCATCTCTCCGCGCTCATCAATGTACGTGCGATAGACAGGGAAGCAGGCGATGGTCTCGCGGATTACGTCACGCAGTGTTTTACGCGTGTAGTCGCGGGCGTAGCGATCACTGAGCGAGATGGTATCGAGCAGGTGGGCCAGTACGTTGACTTCGCTGGCGAGCGAAGCATGCATGATCAGCTTCTTGCTGTTGTAGATAAGAGTATCCACGTCATAGGACGTGCCGGTAAACCGATGGTAGAGATTGGTGAAAGCCCGCTCATTACGCCGCTCAATAAATACGCCGTTCACGAGCGTGGTGAAGTCATAGCCGGAAGTGCCATCCACCGGCCACTCACGCGGCAGTTCTTCGCCCGGCTCAAGGATCTTCTCCACCACGGTGTAGAGCGGCGCGCCGCGGGTCAACCAGTCATGCTGGCCAAAGACCTGCTGAATGTCCTCTTCAATTCCGTTTTCAGCTACCGGCGCGTGTGGCACTGGGCCGGCACATTGGCTGGCTGCATAGAGCATCTGCAGGCGGACCATGTACTGCCTGGGATTGAGAAGGCCGTCACAATGGTCAATGCGCAGACCGTGGATCATGTCATCTGCCAGGAGATAGCGCAACATCTGGTGCGTAGCGGCGAAGACGCGCGGGTTCTCCATGGAGAGGCCGATCAGGTCATTCACGTCAAAGAAGCGGCGATAGTTGATTTCCTCACCGGAAACGCGCCAGTGCGCCAGCCGATAAACCTGCGCTTCCAGAAGACGATGCAACGCGTCAAAGCTGCGCGGATCTTCAGGACGGCCGTTCATGAGCCTGACAGCTTTTTCAACCAACAGCCCCGCTTCAGGCGATTTAGCCAGCAGCTCCTTCCATGCCTGCAGGAGAGATGGAAGGCTGCGGCGGCGCTGGCGGACGGCATCGCCATCCGTGGCGCTGTGCAGCGGCAAGTTTCGCAGCCCGGACAATAAGTTTTGCAACTCCGGCGGCAGCTCAGAGGCAAGCGGTCCAAAGATCATGGGAATGGTTTGCGGATCGAGCGGCAAGAGCTTGTCGTAATACTCAATGTGAAAGCCTTCTTCCTCCGCCACCAGCTTAATGTGGCCTGCTTCCAGCTCGGCGCCATATTGATCGCCAAGGATGGGAAGCAGCAGCTTGTTGTGCAGCTCGGGCTTGAGCGGGTCCCAATCAATATCGAAGAAATCTGCGTACTCAGAGGCGCGGCCGTTGGTCAGCACGTCTTTCCACCACGGATTGGTTCCAGGACCAATGCCCATATGGTTGGGAACAAAGTCGAGCACCTGCCCCATGCCGTAATTCTTTAGCTCGCGAATAAGGTCTTTCAGCTCTTCATAACTGCCGATTTCAGGATTGAGTTGATTGTGGTCAGTGATGTCATACCCGTGCATGCTGCCGGCACGTGCCTTGAGAATGGGAGAAGAATAAACGTGAGAGACGCCGAGCGCTTGCAGGTATCCAATGAGCCGGCGCGCATTTTCAAAACGAAAGCCGGCATTGAACTGCAGCCGGTAGGTAGAAAGCGGGCGCGCATTGCGCTTCTCTGAAGCAAGACGGTCCAGGCACTCAGAGATGCCACTGGATTCGGGCGTCAGTATGGCTGGATTGGCACGCATGAATTAAGGAGCGGATCAGGACAAGTCAGGGACACAACTCCCATGCATTTAGATGCAGGAATCTCAGGGCGTGCCAGCGCGCTTCTGATTCCCGCGTGGCGGCGGTCTTTACTAAATCATCCAATACAGTTGACAATAGCTATTTGGACAAGGAGCCACTTTCAAGCATGCCAGCAACCGGTGAACTGATTCGCATGATGAATTACGTTGACGATCTTGCAGCCACATTGCGCCGCATCCATGCCGGAATTACCAGCATGACTGCAGAGGAGCGCAAGCGGCTGGCCGACTACATGCGCCACATGGAGCCGAGCCTCCCGAAAACGCTGGAGATGCTGGATAAGGGCTAAGCGTGGCCGAAATCCGGACCATTGCAGTGATAGGCGCTGGAGCTCCAGGGCGCGACATCGCGCAGCTTTCAGCTCTGGGCGGCTTTCAGACCATTCTTGAAGATATTCTTCCGGCCAGCCTGCGAAGAGCGGAGAGCGAAATTCGCGACACGCTGAACCGCGCAGCGGAAAACAGCACAATCACGCCTGCCGCAGCAGAGGCGGCGCTGGCGCGCATTGAATATGCAACTTCAATTGAGCAGGCTGCGCGCGCGGCTGATCTGATTATTGAAGCTGTGCCGGATGAGCTGGAATCTAAGATCGAAATTTTTACCCTGCTTGATAAAGTGGCCCGGCCTGCCACAATTCTGGCTTCTACCGCCTCTTCTCTCAGTGCTACAGAACTGGCTTCAGTGACTTATCGCGGGAAGAAAATTCTGGGAATGCGATTTTCTGCGGAGACGCTGGAGATCATTCGCGGCTTGGAAACAGATGAAGAGACTGTTGTGGCTTGCGTGGAAGTTGGGCGGAAGGTGGGGAAGAAAGTGATGATCGAAGAGGAAAGATCCGCCACACACCTCAGCGGCTAAAGTCGGCTTTAGCTTAAATCTTCCGGCAGGCCTAAAGGCCTGCTCCACCCATTCTTAGTTGGCTAATATGTTTTTTCCCGCATCAGGCGGAGATCTGAGAGATAAAGATCCAGCGGGCTGAGAGCAGCAATACCCGTTTGTGCGCCGGCCTGATCCAGCCATGCCTGCTGACGTTGCTTCTTTTCGGCCACGGTAGCGATCCGGCGGCGAAGATACTTGAGATCGCAAGGCTTGGTGAGATAGTCATCAGCGCCAGCTTCGTATCCACTCTGGATATCTTCCGGCTGGTCTTTGCTGGTGACCAGAATGACATATGGCGTGGTCTTTGTTGTGCTGCGAAGCCACTTGCAAACCTCAACTCCGCTCAGGCCGGGCATCTCCCAGTCCATGATGCAGACATCAATGGCATGCCTCTGCAGCAACTCGCGTGCTTTTTCGCCATCCATCGCGGAGAGGAGCTGGTGCCCCCACTGCACTACGGAGCGCTCCAGCACCATGCGGGAGAGCAGATCATCTTCAGCGATGAGGATCGTGAGAGGCTTCATAGATATTCAGTTTATCGGCTGTGTTCAAACTGACTTTAGCAGAAGGACATGTCCCTGGACGGGATACGGTCTATATTAAGTAGTTACTTAGGTTTGTCTGCGGTTCCAAAATGGAACTGGAGCAATACTCGACATTAAAAGAACAAGGGCACGGGATTCCGTGCCCTTGTTCGTAAGTGCTGGATTTCAGGCTAGTTTCCTCCCGGCTTGCTGCTCATCGTGAGCGGGAGCCTGCCGTCAGCACCTGCGGTAAGAGCTACAAAGGCAGGATCCTGGAAGAGCGAGGCAAAAACCGCGTCAACCCGGGCCTCCATCATCTCTTTGCTGCGGACGGACTGATAACGTTCATACTCAAAGAAATGGCGCTTCAGCAGTGAGAGAGCCTTCTCTTTATTGCCGAGCTGGGCATAGATGGCAGCCAGGTTATAAGAGGCGCAAAGCAGCGCCTCATTTTCTTTGGCGATCTTGAGGGCTTCATCGCCGTGTCCGTTGCCAGCCATGAAGGCTGCGGCAAAGATCAGGTTGAAGGGATCGTGAGGATCCAGCGCCAGGGCTTCGCGGGTGTAGTGGTCAGCCTTTACCTTGTCGCCCTCAGAGTTCCAATAGACAGCCAAGTTGCGATAGGCAAGCGCCAGCGGGTACTCCTTTACGGAGGCTTCCATCAGGCTGAGGCCTTTTTTGAAGTCGCCTTCATGGATGGTCATTTTTCCCAAGCCGTGCAGCGCGACCGCGCGGGAAAGCGGGTCGGCAGGCATGGCGAGGATCTTGTTGAAGGTGTCACGCGCTTTGCCCCACTCGCCTGTATGGTGGCGATAGAGCTCGCCAAGGTAGCGCAACGGCGTTGGATCATTGGGGTCGAGCTTGGCGGCTGCAGTGTAAAGCTTTTGCGCTGCAGTGTAATTGGCGTCATTTTCGGCTTTGAGGCCGGCTGCCATCGTCTTCTGGATCTTTGCGCTCAGCGCGGGATTGAAATTCGGGCCATCAGGCATGGCTTCTGCGTTTGCGTCAGTAACGCCGAGTTTTTTTAGTTCTTTCACAGCATCTTTCGCTTTGCCCGGGAACATGCATTTCTGCTCGACCACCTGGCGCAGTTCGGCAATGGCAGTTTTGCTGTCACCTGATTTTGCCCTGGACTTGGCGTTTTCCATCTTCTCTTTGATAGAAGATTCGCGCTTCTTCATTTCTGATTCGACCAATTTTTCCAGGTCGCCGACGTTGAGCCTGCCGTTTTTATTTTCCAGCTTACTGACAACGGAGCCATCAGACACCTGCACCAGCACCGCGGTGGGCAATTTGCCGTCCGGGACATATTTCTGGCCGATCGAGGTCCGCGCATCAACAATGCCCATGGTGACGCATTGCTGGGAATAGAGCTGGAGCGTTCGCGACTCACGCAGGCTCGATTTCTGCACCTCATCTGCGCCGGTTGGGAACCAATAGACGGCGAGCCCTTCCTTCACCGGCTCTTCCGGCTTGATCAGCCGCCACGGCACCTGGTAGGTCTGCGTGTTGGCGCTGCTGCCTCCGCCCATGCCACCCATGCCGCCACCACCGCCGCCTCCGCAAGTGGCCCAGCTCTGCGGCACGAGCAGAACGTAGATCATCACAACGGCAAGCACACGGTGAAAGCGCTGCATGAGAGGTGTTTTCATGGGCGAGATTATATAGCAGATAAGCCGGCGCGGAGCCGATGAGGCCTGGAATGTTCCTGTAAAGTCTGCATCTCGTCCCTTGCGAAAGATGGGTCGGGAAAACCTGGAACAGATCTGCGCCCAAAGCTAAGGCATGTTTCGAGGATCGCCCAGCAATTCTCGAACGACTCTCAAGAGTTCCTCCGGTTCGTGGCTGGAGATGTGGTAGTCAGCCTGAGGAACTTTGAAGCCAGCTCGCCCGGAAAGAATGAGCACGGGAATCTTAGGAGTCGCTTCCTTTATGGTCCTGGTTATGAGCTCACAATCAATGTTATTGCCTTCAACGGCAATAATGGCTGATGCGTTGGGGAAAGATTGGAAAGTGTCGATTGCCTCTCGCGTGGTGTGCGCGGTCAGGACATTGAATTTCGCGGTTTCCAGGACCAGCTTCCGAACCGACAATGCCTGGGCCGGTTCCTGTTCAGCTACGATGAGCGCGGGTCTTATAGCCATTTCTAATTTTGTGATGCAAGCGAGAGCGGAAGGAGAGCACGAATCCCGCAGAGAGAAACGCTACGATCTGCTAAGGCAAGGCAACCCATCGGCGAAATTCTGACGTCATGTTGTGGTTCACTTGTTGTTTTTTGTTATGCCAAAGCGGATTTTATTATTGGGAAAAGATGTCGCCAGTCTTCAGCGTCGCGGAGATATGCTGCGCAAGGCAGGGTATGCTCCGTTTCTGACTGAAAGCCTGGAAGAGGCAAGGCAGATCTGCCGTGAGCTCCGCTTTTTTGCCGCGGTGGTGGGCCATGCCGTGGATGCACGCGAGCGGACGCAGTCCATCCGTTATCTTCGGGAAGAATGCGGGGTGCCAGTGGTGCTGGTTACAGAAGGAAAAGGACTGACCGGACTCAAGGCTGATGCCTATGTAGCTCTGCACGAAGAAGAGGCGCGGCTCAGCCAGATTTTGGCTGAGATGACCGGCAGCTCTCCGCAAGTGCAGTAGTCCGGCTTAGCCGAACCCAGCTTTCATCAAACCAGAAAGCGAAGTTAAACGGCTGCGGCTTTTTCCAGAGGCGGGTTGGTGACGTCGGCGGGTATCTCCACCGAGCAGACCTGCCGGAATTTCAGGTGAGGCCCTGGCTGCCGGGGTTTCCGGTCGGCGCTTTTAAAGAAGGCAAAATCAGTTATGCTCAAGCCCCACAGGTGTTGAGCAGCTTTTTCCCAGTCTTCCGATGTAGTGATAATTGCAACCCCTCGCTCCATAGCATTCTGATAGATGTTTGAAAAAGAACGCGTGTTGCTAATTGCGCGGGGAAAATCGTGGTGGAGGAAGATCGGGACATCGGGGAATCGGGTCATCGGGGTAATCGGAAAAGCGCGGAGGCGCGGAGAGGAGGAGGGACGGTTGAAACGGCCAGCGGCTAAAGCCCGGGCCCTGATACGAAGCACCTGATCGTGAATTCCATCCTTGTCGTTATCTAAAGGTGTCGTACTGAAGTAAAAAGGCGTCCCGAATGGGACGCCTTTCTCGTTGAGAGAAATTCGAGGTCGAGCTTACTGCTGTGCTCCCACGCTCGTCTTCTCACCTGCATTGCCGTTAGCAGTGGTGGCAGGTTGGCGGAAGAAATTGTGATCATAGAGAGCGCGGTAGAACTTGCCGCTGATTTCGGCGGCTTTGGGGCCATAAGTCGGACGGCCGCCTTCGAGGAAGACCACGGTGACGATGCGTCCGGCCTGGGTGTTGGCGTATGAGGCGAACCAGCCGAAGCGGGTACCGTCTTTGGAGCAGGTGCCCGTTTTGCCCAGGACCTGCTCTTCACTGAAGTTGAGGCGCAGGCTGCGGGCGGTGCCGTACTGCACGGCGCCCATCATGCCTTCAGCAATTTCAGGAATGAGCGGGCCGATGGCGAGCTGGCGCTTTACCTTGGGCTGGAAGTTGATGATGTCATCGGCCGACTGCGGGTGCTGGAGATAGTAGAGCGTGCCGCCGTTGGCGACGGCGGAGACCAGCGCGCCGAGCTGCAGCGGAGTCATGGAGATGCTTTCACCGAAGGAGCACATCTTGCCGACGCCGCCAAGACGGGCATCGAGCTCATGCGTGGGGTACGCGCCGAGGTGCTCGCCGGGCATGTTGTAACCGGCAAGCTCGCCGAGCCCGAACTGGTGAGCGTAATAAGCGACCTTGGGGAAGCCCAGGCGACGGCCGACGGCCTCAAAGTACGCATTGTTGGAGTGCGCCAGCGCCTGGGTGAGGTTCATCTGGCTGCGACCGCCAAGGCGGATCTCTTCTTCACGGGTAATAACTTTTTCACTCAGGGCAGCAAGAGCGACAGCGACCTTAATCGTGGAGCAGGGCTGCGCGCCTCCGCTCAGGGCCAGCTTCTGGTTAACCATGGCGAGGATGCGCCCGCTGGTGGGGTCAATGGCTACGACGGTGCCGTTCATATTGCCGAGCGCGTCAATAGCGGCCTGGCGTACGACCGGGTCTTCACCTTCAATGACGTCTCCTTCAGTAATGTCACTGGCATAAGAGCTGGCTGTGAAGACTTCAACGTAACGATGGCGACGCACGCGATGGCGAGTGGCCGCGGATGTCCGCGCGCTCACGGTGGTGAGCTTAGCTGCGGTTGCGCTTGAGGCGGTGGCAGCGGCTGAGCTGGTTGTGAGTGATGCCGCTTTCACGTGCGCGGATTTACGAACTGCGCGCCGCCGTGCGCGATGATGACGCCGACTGGCCAGCCGCTTCTGAGCATGAGCGCTCTCAGTGATGCTGCCGTTTGTCTTGGTCTTGGTGGTGGTGCTGCTTGCGGGCGCGGCAAACAGGGAAGCGGTGAGAATAAAAGATAGTACGACGAGGAAGACGAAGCGGAGCCGAAGTGTCATTGGGGTCACATCACCTATTAAACATCAGTGTCGCATTAGTTCTGTTGGGCTACGCATTGGATGAAGTATTCAATTCGCGCCCGAATATTACCTAGTTTCGATAGTAAGGAGATTTCGTCCGAGCGGCAACGCGAAATTCCCCGTAACACTGAAGAAGTACCTTGTTGCTTACTAGCCAGGTGCTCATTTTGTTGCTTCGCTCCAAACTGCCGACGCAGTTTATGGCACCGAAGAATTCAGAGCTTACAAATATAGAGATGCAGCCACACACAATCCCGGACATGCCAAAATGTGCCGAGAGCCCCACTGTGCGCCGCTGCCGAACATGGCAAAGGGCACTGCTCTTATTGAGGTGGCTGCACATCTCTGTTAATCGGCATGGACCGGCAGGACTAAAGTCCCTCGCGAAACGTATAAACCTAAGTTGCTGGAAGAAGTTTCACAAATCGGATGATCTGGTGATCGGGTGATCGGAACCATTAAAAAGCGTCAGCCGAGAGCTAATGGCTAAAAGATAAGAGCTGGTTCACTCGAACCATCCGCTCTTGTACGCCACCCACCAGCAAGCGATCAAGAGCGGTAAGGTGAGAGCGAGGCTCCACCAGATGGGCAGAGTGAAGTCCATGATCAAGCCGAGAACGATGAACAAGAGCCAGAAGATTTTGCGTTCCATGGTGAACAGAAACTCGCCACTGGCAAATTCAGTCGTCCCGCTAAAGCGGGGCTTTGTGTCTCCCAAACCGTTCCCGGCACTTACCCTTCAGCGCGATGCGCGCCGCAGGGCCGTGCCGGGCTATTACCATTTGCCCCTATCGGGGCTGGTTTGTGAAAGCACCCGAGCGGCTGGCACAGGCAAGAGTGCCTGTGCCACATAACAAATAATACTCATACCAGAACGTCTAGTTGATCTCGCCGCGCTTGCGAATGAAAGCAGGGACGTCGAGGTCATCGTGCTCGACGGCGCCGCGGATTGCTTCCGTCATGCTGGCGAGGTTGGGAGTTTCCCGCGTTGGAACAGCGACGCGGGCGGTTGAGGTTGCAGCGTGGATCGGGGCTGCCGTGCTGTGGGCCATCGCACCACCATTGACGGCGCGCGCGACTGCCGGCGCGGCTTGCTCTACCCCAGTCCTTGCAAAAGTGGCGCGGTCTGTGGCCCCCTGTTGCACCTGGTAGGCTGATGCGGTGCGGGCGCTGGCGATCGCCTGCTGAGCCGAGTTGACAACAGAACGCTCCTTGCGCGAATCGTTCTTGAAGCCTGTAGCAATGACCGTGATCTTCAGCGAATCTTCCAATTTTTCATTCATCACTGCGCCGAAGATGATGTTGGCGTCTTCATGCGCGGCCAACTGGATGATGGTGGAAGCTTCATTGACCTCGGCCAGTTTGAGCGAGGACGAGCCGGTCACGTTGATGAGAATGCCGCGTGCGCCGTCGATTGCGCCGGCCTCAAGCAGTGGGGAAGAGATGGCAGCGTGCGCAGCTTCACTGGCGCGGCGCTCGCCTCGGGCGACGGCAGTGCCCATCACGGCGTGGCCCATGCCGGCCATGATGGTTTTTACGTCGGCAAAATCGCGGTTGATGATGCCGGGGATGGTGATGATGTCGGAAATGCCCTGCACGGCTTGGCGAAGGATGTCGTCAGCGATGCGGAACGACTCGAAGAAGCCGGCATCCTGCGCCACGGCGAGCAGCTTTTCGTTAGGGATGACGATAGTGGTGTCAATGGAGTCAATCAGCTCAGCGAGGCCGCGCTCCGCCTGCGCCATGCGGCGACGGCCTTCGAACGCAAACGGCTTCGTTACCACTGCCACGGTGAGAGCGCCCATCTCGCTGGCCAGGGAAGCGATGATGGGTGCAGCGCCTGTGCCAGTGCCACCGCCGAGGCCGGTTGTTACAAAAACCATGTCAGCCCCTTCCAGCGCCTCAATTATTTTATCGGCATCTTCCAGCGCGCCACGGCGGCCCACTTCCGGATTCGCCCCTGCGCCCAGCCCATTCGTGAGCTTGGTGCCTAGCTGAATCTTCACCGGCGCGCGCGACATCTGTAGCGCCTGCAGGTCGGTATTGGCCACAATAAATTCCACGCCCTCAACGCCGGCTGAGATCATTCGATTCACCGCGTTCCCGCCGCCGCCGCCCACGCCGATCACTTTGATCTTCGCGTTGTTCCGAGGCTCCTCGTTATATTGAATCCGTACTTCGCCGTTCATCTGTTCGTTGCTCATACATCACACTCCTAATCCGCTTCAAACTGCCGACGCCAGCATCTCTGCTTGCGCCAATTCATGCCCTGCTCACCCACAGGACACACAATCCCTTGCACCCAACCCAAACTTTCTCCGATCTCAAATCCGCGTTACGCGTAAGAGATCCGCCTACGCTCCCAGCCTTGCGATGAGCGCCTTTAATTTCTGCCCAAAGCCTTGTTCTGGGTTCATCCTCGCCACGGTCGTGCGATGTGCATACATCGCCAGCCCGACCACCGTCGCAAACTCCATTTCCGCCAGCTGCTCTGGTATGTCGGCTATCCCTTCAGGCGATGCCAACCTGATTGGCCGGTCCATCACCTGCTGGCAAACTTCTGCCAGACCCTGCATGCGAGCTCCGCCGCCGGTCAGCACAATCCCGGCAGCGCACAGGTCCAACACACCGGCCTGCTTCAGATGGTCACGCATCAGCTCGCACAGCTCAGCTGCGCGTGGCTCCAGGATTTCCGCCAAAAACCGCTGCGGCATCAGCCGGGAAGGCCTGTCACCCACGGCCGGTACTTCAATTTCATTTCCTTCCGCAACCTTATTACTAATGGTGTGTCCAAAAACCTTTTTGATCTTCTCCGCCGCCACCAGCGGTGTGCGCAGCCCCACAGCTACATCATTCGTGAAGTGGTCGCCGCCCACCGGCACCACACCTGTATGCGCCACCATGCCGTCGCTATACACAATCATGTCAGTCGAGCCCGCCCCAATATCCGCCAGGCAAACGCCCAGTTCTTTTTCATCGGCGCGCAGCGTGCTGTCGGCGGACATCAGCGCTTCGTACACTACGTTGTCCACGTGCAGCCCGGCCCGGTTCGCCGCCGTCACCACGTTCTGCGCCGCGCTTTGCGAAGCCGTCACCATGTGCAGGTTCACAGCCAGGCTGCGCCCCATCATGCCCGCGGGATCGCGCACGCCTGCCTGGTCATCCAGAATGAACTCCTGCGGCAGCAGGTGCAGCACCTCGCGATCTTCCGGCAGCGTCACTGACCGCGCTTTCTCCACTGCGGCGCGAATGTCTTCACGAGCCACATCTCTCGGCCGCGATCCCAGCGTCACTCCGCCCCGGCTGGTTACTCCTTTAATATGTGAGCCTGCAACGGAGACCACGGCATTCCCCACGTGGAAGCCCGCGGTTTTCTCCGCTTGCTCCACGGCTCTTTGAATGCTCTGAACCGCCTTATCCAGCTCGACAATGATGCCCTTGCGTGACCCACGGCTCTCCGTTACACCATGTCCGCGATATCTCAGCCCAGCATCCGTGGCCTCGCAGATCAGCGCTACCGTTTTGGCGCTGCCCACGTCCAGCACGGTGATTGCATTGCTGCCCAGCTTCTGGTTGCCGTTCCGCTCGTGTCTGCCGTTATTGCTATATTTGCCGTTACTGCTCATGAATGCGTCCTCAACTGCCACCTGGTATTTAGTGTTAGCTCAGAAGTGCTTTTCAAAATTACTCAATTGCCAATTACCCATTTACCCAATCGCCTTACCTCTGCGCTCTCTGCGTCCTCTGCGGTGGATGTTTCTTAGGTTTTGCCACCTTGTGAGCTGCCGGTTTCACCCCAGACACCTGTTTTTCCAGTTTCGGCGATGACGGCGATTTCGGTGGTTCCGGCGCTGCTACCTGTTTATCCGGATTCACCACCACCTGCCCCTCATACCGCAAATCCACTGACTGTATGTTCTGGAACTGCTGCCGCCACTCAGCCACATGCGCTACGTACAGCTTGTAGCGAGGTAAAAAGTCGCTGGCGCCCAGATGCACCACCATTGTTCCGCCCGGATCATTCGCCGTAACCTTCACGTCTTCCGGGTCAGACAGGTCCACCTCGCTCAGTTGCGAAACATAATTCGCCCCTGCGGCTTCGTTCGCGCTCAGCTCGCCCACCAGCCGGTTATAAATTTTCATTGCCGCGGCGCGGGAAGAAAGCGGCTCAGTTTCCGCTATGCCGCGAATCACTGGGAAGGAGTACTTTGTCTGCCGGTTGGCGGGCATGCCCATAACCACGCCTTTGGCGTCAATCAGGCTCACGCGCGGGCCAATCTGCGCAAACGCCACCGGCACGCGCTCCTGTATGGTCACGGCAATGTGGTTCGGCAGCAGGCGCATCACTGAGGCCTGCTCCACCCAGGGAATCTGCTCCAGCTGGCGCTTGCGCTCCTCCAGCGGGACGAAGAAGATGTTGCGCCCAATGTCGGCTGCCGCCACCTCCATTACTTGTGCACGCGATGCGTTGTGTACTCCGCTGATCTCTACCGAATCGCTCGACTCAATTCGGAACCGCCATGAATGTATGCCATAGCTGTACGCCCAGCTGCTCAACCCACCCACAGTGATCACCGCGGCGGCAATTACTCCCGCAATTTTCAGTTGGCTCGCGGTCTTCTTCGGAATCGAGTTCCGGCGCACGGGCACGCGCTTCTCCGTGCGGAGAAAGCGGGCCTCTTCATCGTCGAGAGATTCCAGGTCCAGATCTTCCGGATTGATCAACAGCTCGGAGTCATCCTCATTGCGAATTCCGGATGTACGCGCTCGCCGCTGCTCCTGTGCGCGGCCACGCCGGAATGAACGCTCCTGTTCCGGCTCATTCTCAAGTGTTGAATGGGGAATGCTGCGCGCACGGGAGGGTTTCCCGGGGGACGGGGACATTTCGTCGAGATTCAACTCGATTTCGCGAGCCATTAAGCCGCGGTCGTCGGAGTTGTGCGCCAGCACGAACCAATATATCCGGGTTTTATACCCTTTTCTAGAGAAATCTCAGGCTGAGACCGATTTTTTTCTTTTGTTTGAACTGCTCGGTCGTCATTCACTGCAAAAAGTTGTGGCAGCTTGAAATTTTGAAGAATTACTTGCCGCCTTCCTTTTCACGGATGCTGTACTGCGTGCTTCCAGGAACCACGATTTTGAGTTCGGCGGGAATGTCCGGCAACACACAACTGCCCGGAACGGCCTCAACGTGTGTCCCGGCAAAAATTGAAACGGTCCGCGTCTGTACAGCAAAGATCTCGCCCAGCCGCTCCGGCGAGAGACGGCCGATGGCGGAGTTGAATTTCTTTGCCAGCGCATCCTTGAGCTTCCAGCCGGAGACGACATTTTCCGGCGCCGAAAGCGGCACATGAACGCCGTTGCCGCGCACTTCAGTGCGGCTCCAGGACAATCCGTGCTCTACCTGGGCCGTGGAGTTGCTGCGGGAGCCCAGAGCGCGCATCACTTCGCGTACCGGGCGGCGCACGGCATCGTCATTGCCCGCCTGATTTGCTACATACAGGGCAGAGGCGATCGGGCGGAGAGAAGGTGCAGCTTCAGCCACGGCAGTGCGTGAGAGCAGGCTCACGCGGTTGTTTCCCACGCTCGCTCCTACCTGCACCGGTAGCCCGGGCACCGGTTCGGTAAAGTGTGTCACCAGCCCGGGCGTAACCCGCAGCAATTCCACCCGGACGGCAAATTGATTGAATACCGGAATAAATCTCAATTGCAGTGAACGGTCCAGATAAGGATTCCCAAACGTGCGTTTGATCGTCTGCTCGGTTTCCTCGCTGGTGGTAACTGTGCTTTGACGAAGATGACTCTGGCTCTCGCTTCGCGTCACTGTATTCAGGATCTCGTCCGTCATTGACCAGGTTTCCACCACCGCACTGCTGCCCTTGCCGCCTCCCCCTCCTCCTCCGCCGATTCCGAGGATTCCATTATCGATGAGACCGCTGATCGCATTACCGGCCTGGCTCGTCAGGTCGCCACCGCCCCCGCCGCCGGCTATGTCTTCCACAACGGAGAGACCGTCCTCCAGTATTGAAGCGAACAGCGCGATTGCCAGCGGCGCAAGGCTCGCCACGCTTCCAAGAAAATCGCTTCCGCCGCCACCCCCACCCCCTGAACTGGGCGCTTGCGGCACGGGCTGCGTTCCTCGCTCGGAAACATGGCGATCGCTGTGGCTTGAAGTCTGCGAGGCCTCCGCTGCGTCGCTCACCAGATCGGAGAAGCTGCGCGAGTTGCGCGTGCGGATCCCGACTGTTACCACCTCGCCCGGCGCCAGCCCCATTACAGAAACCGGTGGCGCCTGGCACAGTCCAACCTGGCTCCACGTCATGCCCAGCGTCAGGTCCACATAGGGGCGAATACCGGCGCCTGCCGCCGACATGCCCATCAAATTGGCCTGCGGCATAAATCCAAACTGCGGGCCGTAGATCGTTCGCTGGAGCAGCATGCGGCCATCAAGGTCTTTGCATTGCTGAAGTGGTGTGCAGGAGTCAGGCATTGGAACCCTCCTTTACTGTTCGCCAGTACAAAGGAATAGTGCCGGACTCGCGAATAGCGTTACAGCAGCACAGAATGATTACCTGAGGGGAAGGATGCAATGGGAGTATTGCGGAAAAAGTGGAAGTTGGCGGGTTCTCTGCGGCGGTTACTGCAATGGAATGTTTGTGATGTTCAGTTCCCAGAGAATGTCTTTCACCGTGGCTTGAGGCTTCAACTGGACCACTGGATAATTCCTCTCAAGTACGCCCGCCCGTTCCGGGTCCACCTCGGCCGTGATCACGATCGTCGCCGCCGGATGCTCCTCCAGAAATCCCAGGACTTCCATCGGCGTCAGGGCTTCCAGCACTTTGTAGCGCTGGAGTGATAATTCGGCCGTGAGCGGATGAGCAGCGTAGGGAACAACAAGAATAAGGACCATTTCAGCTGAAAAACTCCAGAACAGACTAGGGACGGTGACAGACCGGCTTCTAACCTTTTCCCGATTGTCTCTTCCATTGTAGTCGCTATGGACAACACTTCTTCTGCGGACGTATAAAATTACAGTCTGTGTCTGAAAGTGAGGCTATCAATGAAATCCGCAATAGGCCTCTTCCTGATTTTCACGGCAGTGCTGCCTGCCTTTGCCCAACAGATTCCTGCCACCATTATTTATGACGATGTCGCCACGCAGCTCACCGCTGCCCGTGAAGAAGCAGACCAGCTATGGATCACCACAACCGATCTGAAACGCGCTACCCGCTTTGAGGTGAAGCCGCAGGGCGTCTGCCGTGACGAGCTCTGCTTCCCGTTGCCAAAAGCGAAGCAGCAGAGCTTCATGCGCAAAGAGCAGGGCGATACATGGTTCAACATGACAGCCTTCGCCACGCTGGTGCGCCAGCCGGTAGCGCATGACGCGGCGCTTGCCACCTGGTATTTTGGTCTGCGCTCAGACCAGCGGCAGGCCCTAGGCTCCCTGCAGGCTCCTGATTTCACGTTGCCGGATATCAATGGCAAGCCGCACTCGCTCTCTGATTTTCGCGGCAAAAAAGTCTTCCTCGTTAGCTGGGCCTCATGGTGAGGCTGCCGCTTTGACCTGCCAGGCTGGCAGGTTATTTACCAGCAGCTAAAGGATAAAAACTTTGAGATTGTCTCCGTTGCCCAGGACACCGGCGGCGTGAAAGACGCCGGCCCATGGATCGACCCGCTCAAGTACGCAGACAGCAAGCCCGATCTGCCGAAAGAGAGCATTGAGCGCGCAAAACAGACCGGCCCACTTACCTACACCGTGCTCATCGACGAGAAGCATCTTGTCTCCAGGCTTTACAACATGGTGAATGTGCCCACCGGCGTATGGATCAATGAAAAGGGGAGAATCGTCCGGCCTGATGAAGTCGCGTTTGTTGATGACCGCTTCAAAAATTTCAGCGGCCTTGATTCCGCGCCGTATCTCAATGCTCTGAAGGATTGGGCAGAGAAGGGCGACCGGAGCACTTACGTCATGAGCGAAGAGCGGTTGCGGGAAAAACTTTCAGCCGGCGATCCTAACCTCGCGCAGGCATCCGCCGAGTTTGGCCTTGCCGAGCAGCTTTACAAATCCGGTCACCAAAATGAGGCGATTCCGCACTTCAAAGAGGCCCAACGGCTCAACCCGAAGAGCTGGAATTACAAACGCCAGGCTTATGCACTCTCCAGTGAAAAGGATTACGGAACTACCTTCCGCGACGAGGTGCAGAAGATCGGCGGCAGCAAGGTGTACTATCCGCCTCCGGAGTTGCCGGCCCAGAAGAAACCCAACTGACCACAAGGACGCCGATAGCAGCTCCTTTATTCAAGAACATTGCTGGACATTCTCCGCCTGAATCACTATAAAAATCAGTTTCACCAAGGAGCCTCCATGCATCGTTCCGTCCGTTTTCTTTCTATCGCGCTCTGTCTGGCTGCGGCGATTGCCGCCTTCGCGCAGGCGCAGAAGCGTTCCATTACTGAGAAAGATATCTTTCAATTCAATTGGATTGGCGATCCGCAGATTTCGCCTGACGGATCGCGCGTGGCTTTTGTACGCGTTACGGTGGACGAGAAGAAAACCGGTTATGAAACTTCGATCTGGAGCGTCTCCATGCGTGGCGATGAGTCGCCTCGCCGCATGACCGACGGCAAGCATGATTCCTCGCCGCGCTGGTCTCCCGATGGAAAGTGGCTGGTCTTTGTGCGCACGCCGGAAGCCGCCTCGGCTGCCGGAGCCGCGGCTGGCAGTGGTGGCGGAGCAGGCGCACGTCCGCCGGCGCCACAGCTTTACCTGCTGCCGGTGAGCGGAGGCGGCGAATCATGGAAGATCACCGACCTTCCGCGCGGCGCGGGCGGGCCGGTGTGGTCACCCGATAGCAAAATGATCGCCTTCTCCAGCGATACGTCGCCTGAAGATCTGGCCAAGCAACGCAAGAAAGAAACTGCGCCGAAGGGAAAATCGGAAGAAAAGACCGAGGCCAATAAGCCCGAAGCCGGACCTGCAGCGGCGAAATCTGAGGCGGCAGAGGCGGAGCACGAGAGCGATGTGCACGTGATTACGCGCTCTGTGTATCGCCTCAACGGAGCAGGGTATCTGGATTTCAAGCATCCACAGCACGTCTGGGTAATCGCCACGCCGCAGAGCTCGGAAGATGAGATGAAGCCGCGCCAGCTCACTACCGGCAAGTATTCTGAAGACGGCATCATGTGGTCAAACGACTCGAGCACCATCTACTTCACCACCGAACGGGTCGATGATCCTTCTTATGAGCGGCCGCACGCCGATGTTTATTCAGTTCCCGCTGCCGGCGGCCAGGTGGCCAAGCTGCTGACAATCGACATGGCCCCGCGCGAGATGTCACTCAGCCCCGATGGCAAGCGGCTGGCCTTCTGTGCGTCCATCACCGAGCCGGTGCAGTCTTACACCCAGCCCGATCTCTGGGTCGTAGATCTGGCGGCAAATGCCAAGCCGCGCAACCTGACCGCGAATTATGACTTTGACGTTTGCAGTGGCGTGGGCGGCGACCAGGGTACGCCGCGTGCGGGCGGCCAGGACCGCGTTGTGTGGACTCCTGACGGCAACAACCTGATTGTGACCACTGCCAGCAAAGGCATGGCCAATCTTATTGCGGTTGAGATAGCTTCTGGAAAGATCACCGAGCTCACGAACGGGAAGCAGGCGGTGGAGCGCTTCCGGGCGACAAATGACGCAAAGACCCTCGTCGTGCTGATCTCAACGCCGACGAACATCGGCGATTTGTTTGTGCTGAACCACGGCTCGACCGCCGCACCGCGGCAGATCACCCACATCAATGACAAGCTCTTCTCCCAGCTCAACCTCACCGAGCCGGAAGAGCTCTGGTACACCAGCTTTGATGGCAAGAAGATCCATGCCTGGATCCAGAAGCCGCCGGACTTTGATCCCTCAAAGAAGTATCCGCTCATTCTGAATATTCACGGTGGGCCGCATGCAGCTTATGGCTTCGTCTTCGATCACGAATTCCAGTGGATGGCTGCCAAGGGTTACGTGGTGCTCTATCCCAATCCGCGTGGCAGCACGTCATACGGGCAGCAGTTCGGCAACATTATTCAGTATCACTATCCCGGCGACGACTTCAAAGACCTCATGCTGGGCGTAGATGAAGTTCTCAAGCGCGGCTATATTGATCCGAAAAAGCTTGGCGTCACCGGCGGCAGCGGCGGCGGTCTGCTGACGAACTGGGTTGTTGGCCACACGGATCGCTTCGCCGCAGCTGTGGCGCAGCGCGACATCGCAAGCTGGGCCGCGTGGTGGTACTCGGCCGACTTCACCTTGTTCCAGCCTTCATGGTTCAAGGCGCCGCCCTTCATCGATCCTGAAGATTACAAGCAGCGCTCACCGATCACCTACATACAGAACGTGCACACGCCGCTGATGTTGGTGCTGGGTGAGGCGGACTATCGCACGCCGCCGGGAGCAGGCGGGGAAGAGATGTTTCGCGCGCTGAAATTCCTGAAGCGGCCTGTGATCATGGTGCGCTTTCCCGGCGAATCGCATGAGCTCTCGCGCTCCGGGCAGCCTTGGCACCGCGTGGAGCGCCTGCAGCACATCGTCGGCTGGTTTGATAAATACCTGCAGGGCATGAGCAAGCCGGAGTATGACGACGTTGGTCCGGCCGAGGTGAGCAAGCCCGCCGAGCTGCCGGGCAAGCATGATACTTCGCGTCCGCAGACTCCACCGCACTAAAGGGAACTTAGTCAGGGTGGGGAGCAAAAACATCGGGAAGGCCATTGCTGCGGCCTTCCCGATGTTTCGTTATCCCAACTAGGCGCTCTTTGCTTGTACGCCTGTTGAAACGCTCCTGGTGATTTGCCCAACCGCTTCCTGTGCCAGCTTCGTTGCTGTGGCATTCAGTTCATTGCTGAGCTCTTTGTTCACGCTGGCTGCCTGGGCCAACGAGTTGGCCGCATTCAGTACCGCCTGGGCGCGCCCTAAAACTGTTGCTGGATCATAGGGCGGAATCCGATGGAGCTTTCCATTGATAATGATGAACCCACCGCCATCGCCTCCGCCAAAAAGGACCACGATTTCTGCCATAACACACTCCTTACTTGATACTTTTCTGGCGCCGGAATATTCAACCGGCACAAGAGTGTAGTGCTCAGGCAGATGTTTTCGTTACAACTCTGGTATTGCCGCGACCGCCGCACGGCGCATCTCTTCTAAATTAAGATCAGGTACCCTGAATCATTGAGGTGAAGATTGGAAATTCGATTTCGCAAACGGAAACGCCGCACCTTTTTTCAACGCCATAGCCTGACCATCGTTACTGGCACAATCCTGATTCTGTGGATCGTGCTCTATTCGGTGAGCGATGAAAAGCGGCATATCGGCTCTTTTTTCGGCAATGCCATTGCCGACTGGACCGGTGTTGTGGTGATGCTTCTGGCTACCAAATATTTCTATGAACGCGGCTCAGAAGAGAGCAAACAGCCAAAGCCGCAGTGGACCAGCCGCCTGCGTGAGCTGCTGCATGAGCACTCGCTGACGATCTTTCTGCTCATCACTGGCGCGGGATGGGTGTTGCTCTACGCATATTCGAATTCGGAATCGAAATGGGGCCAGGTGGTGGGGAACATCGTCTCTGAATGGACCCAGATTCTCGGAATGGTCCTGCTCACAAAGGCTCTCGTCGAAATCGGTTCAAAGGAAAGCAGCGGCCGGCGATGATCTGCCGTTCACACATGCGGCATCGGCCGCTACTTCCGAACGAACGCGACCGTTAACGATGTCTGCAATATCGCAAGACTGATTGGCGCACATGCCTGAAGATGACGGTTCCGGCATCATCTGTTAAACTATTTGAGTTGTCAGGCGACTCGGCTGCCCAACAGTCAAAGCCTGAATCTGTAATTTCCCAACAAAGCTGGGGACGTAGTTCAGTTGGTTAGAACGCTGCCCTGTCACGGCAGAGGCCGCGGGTTCGAGTCCCGTCGTCCCCGCCAGCTTTTTCAACAACTTACAAGTTGGCACTTTTGGAATCTGGGTGCAATTAGGGTGCAACCGCTTTGGCGGTTTTCCCTGCGGGCAACAGATGCATCGGAACAATCGCCTCAACCAATCTCGCCTGGGCGTTGCGCTTCGTATGTGACGCCGCCTGCAAATACTTGTTGGTCACGCTGAGATTGCTGTGCCGCAAGTAATCGCGGATCG
>CAZISB010000015.1:0-97872 GCA_964541925.1 uncultured Acidobacteriaceae bacterium
TGCGGGGGGTGGATTTGAACCACCGACCTTTGGGTTATGAGCCCAACGAGCTACCAGACTGCTCCACCCCGCACTTTGATAATAACAGCGCATATTCACAGGGTCAAACCAGCTGAGCAGACTGGAAGCAATCTGCAGCACCAAAATGATGTGCCAAAAAGAAAAGAGATGACCAAACCCGATCACCAAAATCTAGCCGAGCGTCGGACGGCGTTTGTGCCAATCCGTCTGCTTCTGATAAGCATGGGCCAATGCAAGCACAACACCGTCACAGCCAGGCGCGCCTGAAATCTGCACGCCGATTGGCAGCCCCGATTTCGAAAATCCGCAGCAAATTGAGACAGCAGGCAGTCCCAAAACATTTAAAGGACGCGTATTGCGCAGCATGACCAGTTCGCGGCTGCGGAGCTGATCGGGCGCGGATTCAAGTTCTGCAAACGTTGGCGGCAGATGCGGAGTTGAAGGTGTGACTATGAGATCTACTTTTTCAAACAGGTGTAGCACTTCGCGCCGCTGCCGCACTAGCTTTCTCTGCGCTTCAATGTATTGCGGCGCAGTCACATCAGCACCGCTCTGTATGCGCTTGAATGTATCCGGATCGTAATCTTTTTCATGCTGCGGCCAATATTGCTGATGCCAGGCATACGGCTCGCATCGCACCACTGTGCGATCAACTTCCGTAGATAGCTTGACCTCATGTGCGCCGGCTGTCAGCTTGGTCAACGTAGAGACAGCTGCATCAACAGCTGTGCGCGTTTCTTCATCAACATCACTCCAGAACGCGCGCGCAATTCCTAAACGCAGAGCTGAGGTGCTTTCTTCGATCGCAGAAGGATAGAACACTGGAGAAAAGCGTTGGCAATAAATGTCCTGTGGATCGTAATAGGCAATGGCTTGCAACATAATCGCCGCGTCGGCAGCGGTGCGCGTCATAGGGCCAACGTGGTCAAGCGACCACGATAGGGGAATCACTCCCCGAGCGCTCACCAACCCATAGCTGGGCTTTAATCCTGTGATTCCACAAAACGCTGCAGGCAGACGAATGGAGCCCGCAGTATCGGTGCCAATCGCACCATAACAGAGTCCTGCGGCCACGGCCGCAGCCGAACCTGAAGAGGATCCGCCGGTTACGTGCGCGGTGCTCCAGGGATTGCGCGCAGCCCCGAAGTGGCCGATGACGCCGCTGCCGCCATAAGCAAACTCATGCAAATTGAGCTTGCCCAGAAGCACAGCACCGGCAGCTTTGAGACGCCGCACCACCTCGGCATCGGCCGTGGGCACATAGTTCTTGAGCACCGCGCTGGCAGCGGTTGTCTTCACTCCTGCCGTTTCCACCAGATCCTTCAGCGCCAGCGGAATCCCATGCAGAGGCCCCTTCCACTCACCGCGGGCAATCTCCGCTTCAGCCTTGCGCGCCTGCTCCAGAGCCGCGTCGGCCGTAACCGTGATGAATGCCTTCAGCTCACGGTTCAGCCGTTCAATCGCGCTCAAACAAGCACGCGTGAGTTCAACAGGGGACACTTGCTTTTTTTGTACTGCCTGGCTGGCTTGTGTCAGCTCAAGCTGCAGAAGCGGATCGGTTGAGGGCTGCATAGCTTATGAAGAATATCATTGCCGGTGATGGAAAATGGATCGCGGTTGAGCTGCCTTGCAAGCAGTCCATTTGATGCAATCTCAGTTATAGTTATGCCAGTGCGCTCCTCGAAAAAAAGCAATCTGACTCGCAAAAGCAAACGGCAGGTCTATCTTTTGCTGGCCAACATCGGCCAGTTGCTTACGCTGCATGGTGAAGCTGTGCCGCGGCGAGGCCGGGCGCTTGCGGAGATCGGACTCATCAAAGATGCGGCAGTTCTCTGCGCTGGAGGAAAGGTCCTGGCCGCAGGTCCTCAGCGCGAACTGCTGCGCGATCCCTGGCTGCGTACGAACCGCCGTTTGGTGCAGGAGTTCGACTGCGAAGGCAAAGTAGCGACGCCCAGCTTGATTGACTGCCACACACATCCGGCATTCATCCAACCTAGGTTGGTAGATTTCGAAAAACGAATCTCCGGCGCAACCTATGAAGAGATTGCCGCAGCAGGTGGCGGAATCCGCTCCAGCGTTGCCGCCGTCCGCCAGGCCACGCGCGGACAGCTCAGTGAAAGAGTTCTGGCCGGGCTAAACGCTATGCTTGAACATGGCGCCAGCGTAGTGGAGGCCAAATCTGGTTACGGACTGAGCACTGAGGATGAAATCAAATCGCTGGAAGCCATTCGCGATGCCGCCCGCCACTGGCCAGGGACGGTTGTATCAACCTTGCTCGCAGCGCATGTGGTTCCCGCCGAGTTCTCAGGACACGAAGAAGAATACGTCCAAAAAATTTGTCGGGAGATCATCCCCTTAGCGTCAAGAAAGAAGCTGGCGCAATTTGTGGATGTGTTCTGCGAACGCGGAGCTTTTACCCTGGAGCAGGCAGAAAAAATTCTTAATGCAGCACGCGAGAATGGCCTTGGTACGCGCGTACACGTGGGGCAATTTACGGCTACGCGACTCGCCCGCTTACTCGCACAGCATCCAGCCTCGCTCGATCATTTGGACTGCATGCATGACGAAGACATTTCTGTTCTGGCAAAGAGTGAGACGGTCGCAGTCCTTCTGCCGGGCGTGAATTATTTCCTGGCGCGCAAGCAATTTTCGGATGCGCGCCGCTTGATCGATGCAGGAGCCGCCGTAGCGCTGGCCACGGACTATAATCCTGGCTCGTCGCCTACGCCGAGCATGTCATTTGTGATGTCTTTGGCTTGCACCCACATGAAAATGTCGCCTGCTGAAGCAATTTCTGCTGCAACCATCAATGCCGCGTGCGCGCTGCGGCTGCAGGCGAGCAAAGGCAGTATTGAAGCAGGAAAAGACGCTGATCTGGCAGTCTTCGCTGTCAAAGACTACAGGGAAATTGCTTATTGGTTTGCGTGGAACCGCTGTGATCGAATGGTAGTAGCAGGTCAGATGGTTTCAAGAGAATAAATTTTAGAGCGAAAGAACACCTTGAACTGCACATTCTTAGTGGAGCGCACACGGTTACAAATGAGAAGAGCTTTCGCAAATAAAAATTATTTGTCAGTCATTCTGACTGGCTTCTTGCTTCTCTTCTCTAGCCAGTCACAAGCATTGCTCCAGACTGGACAGCCGGGCAACCAGGCCACGCCATCAACAACTGCTCCCACGGTACCGCAGCAAAGTTCTCCCGCGACTCAGCAGCCCTCGCCCACCCCAACTCCGCAACCATCGCCCTCGCCGCTGCCGAGCACAGCCAGTTCCTCTTCTTCCCTGGCTTCAGACGAAATCATCGTCACTGCCGTCGGTGACGTGATGCTGGGAACAACTTTTCCTGACGAATCTGCCCTTCCTCCGAATGACGGCGCTGATCTGCTTGCTGAAGTCACGCCATTTCTCAAGCGTGGCGACGTGGTTTATGGCAACCTTGAAGGCCCGCTCACCGAAGGAGGCGAATCAGCCAAGTGCCGTGGCAAAAAACTGGGCACCTGTTTTGCCTTCCGCGTGCCAACTCGTTATGGCAAATATCTGAAAGACGCGGGTTTCACTGCTATGGGACTCGCCAATAACCACGCTATGGACTTTGGGCTTGATGGCCGCACAAGTTCGCGGCAAACACTGGAGGCCTTGCAAATTGCACACACCGGCGAGATAGGTGACATCACGCGCCTCACGGTCAAAGGAAGAAAAGTCGCGGTGATAGCCTTTGCGACTTATCCCGGCGCGTACAACTTTCTTGATCTTGACGACTCATTGCAGACCATCCGTACTCTCCGATCGGAAGCAGACCTGGTAATTGTGGGGTTCCATGGCGGTGCTGAAGGAGCAACACACCAACATGTACCTGAAGGCGATGAGACGTTCCTGAGCGAAGATCGGGGCGACCTGCGGCGGTTCACGCATGCCGCAGTCGATGCGGGCGCAGATCTTGTGCTTGGCTCTGGTCCACACGTTGTACGGGCAATGGAAGTGTATAAGGGCAAACTCATTGCGTATTCATTGGGAAACTTTGCCACCTACGGTCCTTTCAATCTGAATGCAGAAAATGGGCTATCGCTGATCCTGGAAGCGCATCTTGCCCCTGACGGCACTTTCACTCGCGGCAAAGCCTACGCTGTAAAGCAAGACAAGCCCGGCGGACCAAAATTGGATCCTGAGATGCGAATCTTGCCCATTTTGCGTTCACTCTCTGCGACAGACTTCCCGCAGAGCGCAGTGGTAGTGGGACCACACGGAGAGTTGTGGCTGCCCGGCACACAGGTTCCTCCCTGCAGTGATGCACCTGACCTGCTGGAACAACGCTTCAATGCTGCTCCATGTGGTATCTTCCCGTAATAGCAATGATTGCAGGGGCTCAAATATTGAAGCGTACTGTTACCGTCTTTCTTCTGGTTGTAGCAAGCGGGATGATCTGTGGGCAGCAGGACTCCGTGCCCCAAATATTAAAAGAGGCAGCACTGCGCGATTCAGCCTGCGCCTCGCCGGATAACAGCGATGGTGATGTAAAACTCACGGCGTTGCCTATCCGTATGGGCGCACGAGATCTTGGAACAATCGTGACTGTTCAGGGCGCCTGTCACTGCCAGGGACCAAATTGCGATTCACTGGTGTATCTCCACAATGGTGAGGAATACCAGCTTGCTTTCAAGGAAAAATATGCCTCACTTCATCCTATGAAGATCGTCAAACGGGGTATGCCTTCATTGACTGGGCAATTCGATGTTGACGCCACCAGGATGGAAACAATGGTTTATGACTGGAACGGCAAAGAATATCGTCCCAGCTTATGCGCGACCGTAATCAAAGGGAAAAAGGTGCCCGGCATCACGCAACATCCCTGTAAAGCTGCGCAATAACGGCATATGGCCGGTAAGTGTTAAAGGAGAGGAATGCCATTTTTTAAAAATTCATTTTTGATGGCTGTGATTTTACTGCCGGTGCTCGCCGGCGCGCAGCGTCTGCCCGGCGGAGTAACGCCTGAGCATTACACTCTTACCTTTACTCCCGACCTGCAGAAGGCAGTTTTTGGCGGCGAAGAGATGATTGACGTTCAGATTACGCAGGCCACCAGGACCATCACGCTGAACGCAATTGAACTCCAATTCCAGACCGCCACAATTTCACAGGGAGAGAAGAAGCAGTCTGCGCAGGTCAGCCTGGCGCCGGAAAAGGAGCAAGCAACTCTGTCTGTTGCAGATGAGTTGCAGCCCGGGACCGCCATCATCCAAATTCAATTCACCGGCATTTTGAATGACAAGCTGCGTGGCTTCTATTTGGCCAAAACAAAGCAACGGAACTATGCAGCCTCGCAGTTTGAGTCCACTGACGCTCGACGTGCCTTCCCCTCCTTTGACGAACCGGCATTCAAAGCCAAATTTGATATCACACTCGTGGTTGATAAAGGCGACACAGCGATTTCAAACGGGAAAATTGTGTCTGATACTCCCGGCCCAGCCGAAGGAAAGCACACGATCCAGTTTTCAACCACGCCAAAGATGTCCACTTATCTGGTTGCGCTGGCCGTCGGCAACTTTGAGTGCAATGAGGGCTCGGCTGGTAACATTCCCATTCGCGTCTGTGGTACGCCTGACAAAAAACCGCTGGGAACGGCAGCGGTACGCTACGCCAGCGAAATCCTGAAGTTTTATAACCAGTATTATGGCATCCCGTATCCGTTTGGGAAGCTCGACATTGTCGGCGTTCCGGACTTTGAAGCGGGCGCCATGGAAAACACCGCAGCTATTTTCTATCGCGAATCGCTGCTGTTCATTGACGACAAGAATTCCTCAGTCGGCTCCCATCAGGCAGTCTTTGAAGTGCTGGCGCATGAGATGGCCCACCAGTGGTTCGGTGACCTTGTCACAATGAAGTGGTGGGACAACCTGTGGTTGAACGAAGGCTTTGCTACATGGATGGAGTTGAAGCCTTCCCAGACATTGCATCCGGAATGGAACGCAAATCTGGACGCGGTGCACTCAACCAATGAAGCCCTTGCGCTGGATGCCCTGGTCAATACGCATCCGATCCGAGCCAAGGCGGACACACCGGAAGAGATCAACGAATTGTTCGATTCCATCTCTTATAACAAAGCCGCGGCTGTGTTGCGGATGATTGAATCGTATGTCAGCCCTGACGTGTTTCGCCGTGGCGTAAATGTATATCTCCGTAAATTCTCCTATGGAAATGCGACAGCAGAGGACTTCTGGAGCGCTTTGACCACAGCCTCTGGGCGCCCAGTGAACAAAATCATGCCTACCTTTGTGGACCAGGCAGGCGAGCCGCTGGTGACAGTGAAATCATCATGCGTAAATCCCGCTCCGGCCCAGACTCCGGTCCGCAAGGGGAGACGCCGCCGCAAAGCGCCGCTGAAACCGCAACCCAAGACGGAGCTCACGGTCACGCAGAAACGATTCCTGGCAGACCCCAGCTCCGCTTCCAAAGCGGACCAACTCTGGATGGTGCCGATATGCGTGAAGTCAAGCGGCGCTAAACCGTTCTGCCAGATCCTGAGCCAGAAAGAGCAGACGTTGCCCGTGGCCGGCTGCACTTCATGGGTCTTTGCAAATGGGAATGCGGCAGGTTATTACCGCACGCAGTATGACAAAGCAGACCTTGAAAAGCTTACCGCCGGCCTAAGCACAGAGCTAAGCACAGCAGAACGAATTATGCTGATAGATGATGAAGCGGCGCTGGTTAGTTCAGGCCAGGAGAACATCGCAACCCTATTTAATCTTGTTTCAAATCTTAGCCAGGATGGAGAGCGTGGCGTTGTGGAAAGCTATGTGCCCATGCTGGAGTACAGCAATAACTATTTGCTGTCAGGACAGCAGGCAGAGCCTTTTCACTCCTGGGTTCGCTCCACCTTCCAACCCATGCTGCGGAAGATCGGCTGGACGCCAGCAGCCAATGAATCTCCGGATACACAAACTCTGCGCAGCGATCTCATTCATATCCTGGGTTTTTTTGGCGAAGATCCTGAAACCATCCAGCAGACAACGCGTCTTGCGCAGCAATATCTCACTGACCCTAATTCGGTGGATCCCACCATTGCCAAGGAGGTCCTCCGGGTTGCGGCCCGCTATGGCAATGAAGCACTGTTTGAGCAATACGTGAGCGCGCTGCAACGCGTTCAATCGCCCGAGCAGTATTACAACATTGGCGGCGCGCTGGCGCAGTTCCGCGATCCCAGGATCATAGACCAGGTACTTGAGCTTGGTGTCTCTGAGAACATCCGCAACCAGGATGCAGCACGCCTGATCGCATCCGTGCTCTCCAATCCAGCCGATCAGAGCGTGGCATGGGACTGGGTGAAGACTCACTGGGCTGCAGTGGAAAAGAAAACCACCATGTCCAGCGGCCCCGGAATCATCAATGCGACTCGCAATTTCTGCAGCGTTGAGATGCGGGACGACGTCCAAAATTTCTTTGCCGGCCACAAGGTTCCGGCTGCCGAGCGCACACTGAAGCAATCCTATGAAGACATCAGCACCTGTGCGAAAACGCGCGGACATCTGCAGAGCGACTTATCCACGTGGCTGCAGCAGCACCAGCGGGCAACTGGCAATTGAGCAGAAGCTAGTCAGATCTGTCTCGACTAACGATTGGGAGCGGCTTTTAAGCCGCCCCTTACTTTTACCCGGCTTCTAGCTGTGCAAAATCACAGGCTAATGCGCCCCAAGCTGATATTCGATTTTCACTCCATTCCATTGCTCGTCGTGTCTTCTTACCAATGAGGCCTGGCAGCGGCTGCACACGATCACCAGCGTCTCTGGCGCGCTCCATTGCAAATTCACGCCTGCTGTGGCCATATCCTGTTCTATCTCGAAAACTTTGCCATCAGTGACCGAGCCGGAGAAGAACCCACGCTGAAGGTGCTGTCCCACAGGAAGAATGTTTACGTGGGTGAAAAACGGTGTGTCTTCCCCGCAGCGACGTTCCATGAGAGCTGCAGTCCACTTCTTGCTGGAGCTGGGTGCCTCGACAATCACACTGTCCGAGCAACGGGGCCGCGAATGCAGATACACCACTGTGAGTACGGCAAACATCACCAGCAGCACACTCGCAAAGGCCAATGAGCCTTGAATCATCTTGCGCGCAAATGGATCAATACGCTTGCGGCTCATTCGCGGACTCGTGAACGGATTTCGCGCCAGAGTTCAGCGCGCCCCGCTCCCGTTTTGGTTGAGTAAGCAAGAATCGACTCGAGTTCATGCTCGCGCGCAAGCGTTACCAGCGTATTGCGCAGCTTGTTTCCCGAAAGTTTATCGGTCTTGGTAGCCACAACCAGGAAGTCCCGCTGCATCGCTTGCAAAAACTGAATCAATTGCCGGTCCGGCTCCTGCGGCGGAATGTTCGAATCAATCAAGACAATCGATAGCTGCAGCGTCTCGCGTTCTTTCAGGTAAGGCTCAATAAACTTCGGCCACTCCGAGGAAATTTCGCGCGAAATCTTCGCATAGCCGTAACCGGGAAGATCAACCAGCATGATATCCGGAGCAGGCTGATTGTGCTTGGCGTAGATCCCAATGAAGTTGATAGTGCGAGTGCGCCCCGGCGTGGAACTCACGTGCGCCAGCTTCTGCCCCAGCAGCGAATTGATCAGGCTTGATTTGCCTACATTCGAGCGCCCCAGAAACGCAAACTCGGGCGGCCCTTGAGCCGGAAAAAATTTCGGGTCGGCAGCTGAAGTAAGAAATTTGGCGATAGGAGATTTCATCCGATATGAACCAGTTTAGCAATCGCAGCAGATTTGCGCAGATAAGCGCACGGAAGAGCCAAGTTTCACTGTGTAGCACGGAAAAGAGAATCGGCTATCCTGTCGAGCAGACGGCCTCTCACTTCGCTCGAAATCGCCAAAAAATGAACTTTTGGAATGAACGCCGAAGCGTTAGAACATCGGTAACTGTGCCGGGTTCCGGAAACCAGCTATTCTGCGCTTATGTTAGTCAAGAGATTAGGCCTAATTCTTGCTGCATTAGTGTTCTTCTCTTTCGCTCATGGGCAGGATGCCCCGTCTTTGGGAGACATCGCGAGGCAGATTCGTGCAGAAAAAGAGAAGTCAGCAAAGCCCGGGCTTGTTCCGGACGCTCCGAACGCTAACAGGACAATACCTTCAGGAAATCCGCAGCCTACCCCGGTTCAGACTCTGCCAGCAACTCCGACAGGGGCCTATGCTCCATATGCCACGCGTCAGGAATTCGATCTCCATCAGACCGAGCGTTACGAACAAAATGTCCGTAAGTTGTTTGAGCAGGAAAACTTTGAAGCGCTGGATCAGCTGGCAGACGCCGCACGAACACAGAAATCCCGCCTCCCTGGCGGCTTCTGGGCGGTGCACATCGCTTATGCTCCATTAATGACGCCTGTCCGCGGCGACTATGACTCGACCGAAGCAGACTGGACAACACAGCTCGAGCGCCTGCAACGCTGGATGGCTCAACGGCCGGCTTCGATTACAGCCCGGGTAGCGCTTGCCGGCGCGCAACGCCAATATGCCTGGAGAGCCAGGGGTGGCGGCTATGCAGACAGCGTATCTGAAGAGAGTTGGAGGACCTTCGGCGAGCGGCTTGAGCAAGCGGCAAAGACCTTGAAGGATGCGTTCCTGCTACCTAACAAATGCCCTGAAGGGTACCTGCTGATGCAGTTGATGGCCCGAGACATGGGAGCACCGGATGAAGTGCAGACCTCCATCTTCGAAAAAGCCATAGCTTTTGAGCCTGACTATCAGTACTTCTACCGGGCCAAAGCAGAAACGCTGCTGCCCAAATGGGGAGGCGAAGAAGGCGATATGGCCGCCTTTGCTGCTCAAATTGCAGATCGTCTTAGCGGAAAGAGAGGTGACATGGTCTATTACCAGATTGCCACTTATCTCAACTGCGCCTGCGATAACGACAGCAAGCTCTATGGAATGTCATGGCTGCGGGTCAAGCAGGGATACATTGCCGTTGAGGAGCAATATGGTGAATCCATTGCCAATCTGAATGCTGTGGCATATATGGCTGGAGTGGCCGGCGACAGAGTTTATGCGGAGGAGCTGTTCAACCGCATCGGTCAGGGCTGGGACCAAAATCTGTGGCACAAGAGAGAGAACTTTGACATGGTACGTAACTGGTCTCAAGGGGCTGCTGTTGAGCAAGCAACTATAGCTGCTCTGAAAGCCGCTCAGGATAACCTGCGAACTTCTGATGGCCAGAAATTCGATGAAAAAATAGCAAAGAGCTTCGCGGATAACTACAGTGCCACCGTTGCCGATTGCCTCAAGACATCTGGCGATTCCTTTCTTATCCCGTTTAACATGGCTGTTCAGATAGCGAAAAATGGTGCGGTAGAAAAAGTCTTTGTCACTGTTTATTCTCGTACAAGTGCCTGCATTAGTGCTAGCGTGGAAAAGGGTGTCTTCCCTATCCCGCCGCAACCTGACTACTGGACCAATATTAGTTTGCGCGCGCGCAGGTAAAGTTCTGGATAATACAAAAAAGCCCGCTCAATTTGAGCGGGCCTTTTCAACTTATACAAGAACTATAGGTATCTCTCGCGTGAAATTTCCGGCTGCACCGCAGGAGTTGGGATCGGCTGCGCAGTCTCTTCAGTGATCTCCGGCAGCGGCTTCTCCAGGGCAACCTTCAGCACCTGGTCCATATTCTCCACCAGATGGATTTTCATCTGGCCGCGGATGTTTTCTGGCACCTCCGGCAGGTCTTTTTCATTCTCTTTCGGAATGATCGCCTCAGTGATGCCGGCGCGCAGAGCGGCCAAAAGCTTTTCTTTCAGTCCGCCGATGGGCAGGACCTTGCCACGCAACGTAATCTCGCCCGTCATGGCAATATCACGGCGCACAGGGATTTTGCTCATGGCGCTGGCGATTGCCGTAGCCATGGTAATGCCGGCAGAAGGGCCGTCTTTCGGAATGGCGCCCTCGGGCACGTGAATGTGAATATCCACGTTGCGATAGAAGTCCCGTGGAACTCCCAACGCCGCTGCTCGGGAGCGCACATAAGACATCGCAGCGTGAGCCGACTCCTGCATCACGTCGCCGAGCTGGCCGGTGATGGTGAGTTTGCCCTTGCCATCCACGATCGCAACTTCAGTGCTCAGAATCGAGCCGCCAACCTCTGTCCAAGCCAGGCCGGTCACCAGGCCAACCTCGCTCTTCTCATTGGCCAGCGTGTCACGGAATTTTGTAACGCCTAGGAATTCACTGACGTTCTGCGCTTCAAGTGTGATGATGTAATTGGGATCTTTCACTACCTTGCGCGCGACCTTGCGGCAGATGTTGCCGATCTCGCGCTCCAGGTTGCGAACACCAGCCTCGCGGGTGTACGAGCGAATGATCTCGCGCAGAGCATCATCTGTAAACGTGAGCTGCTTCTCTGTCAGGCCAGTTGCTTCACGCTGCTTGCGCACCAGGAACTGCTTGGCGATCTCGATTTTTTCGAGCTCGGTGTAGCCATGCAGCCGCAAAACTTCCATGCGGTCCTGCAATGCAGGCGGGATCGTGTGCAGCACGTTGGCGGTGGCGACGAAGAAAACCTGTGACAGATCGTATTCCACGTCGAGATAGTGGTCCTGGAACATCCAGTTCTGCTCTGGGTCAAGAACTTCAAGCAGCGCGGCAGATGGATCGCCGCGGAAATCGGACGCCATCTTGTCCACTTCGTCCAGCATAAAGACCGGATTCTTGGTGCCGGCCTTCTTCATCATCTGGATAATCTGGCCAGGCAGCGCGCCGATATAAGTGCGGCGGTGGCCGCGAATCTCGGCTTCATCGCGCACGCCACCCAGCGACATGCGCACAAACTTGCGGCCGGTGGCCTTCGCAATCGACATGCCGAGCGAAGTTTTACCCACGCCCGGAGGTCCGACGAAACAGAGGATCGACCCCTTGGGGTTCTTCACCAGTTGACGCACGGCCAGAAATTCCAGGATGCGCTCTTTGATCTTTTCCAGACCGTAGTGGTCCTGGTTGAGAATTTTTTCCGCGTGCTCAATGTTGCGGATCTCTTTTGACTTCTTCTTCCACGGGACGGCCAGCAGCCAGTCAAGATAGTTGCGCGACACCGTGGACTCTGCCGACATAGGCGGCATAGCTTCCAGCTTCTTCAACTCCTGGATCGCCTTCTCATGAACGTCCTTGGGCATGCCGGCGGTATCAATCTTTTTTTTCAGCTCGTCAAACTCGCTCTTTTCGCCGCGGCCCAGCTCTTTCTGGATGGCTTTGATCTTCTCGTTGAGGTAGTACTCTTTCTGTGCCCGCTCCATCTGGCGCTTCACGCGCGTCTGGATGGTGCGGTCCATGTTCAGCTTTTCAATTTCGATATCGAGCACGTCGGCAATGCGATTCAGCCGCTCTGCCGGATCAAAAATCTCCAGCAGCTCCTGCTTTTCCTCGATCGAGAGCTGAAGGTTCTGCGCGATGGTGTCGCTGAGTTTGGCCGGGTCGTTCATCCCGGTAATGATCACGGGCTCCAGATTCAGTGACTGGCAAAGCTTCACATACTGATCAAACAGCGTATGCACCCGCTGCATGGCTGCTTCCACGGCCTTGTTGGGCTCGTTCGGATACTTTACGGTGCGGACCTCAGCTTCAAAATAGCCCTCATTATTGGTGAGTTTCAGAATCCGGCCGCGCTCCACGCCTTCCACCAGCACCTTGATATTGCCGTCGGGCAATTTCAAATTCTGGACGATATTGGCGATAGTGCCTACCTGATAGATTTCATGGGGCTTAGGCTCGTCAATGCTGGCATCGTGCTGGGTGGCGAGAAAAATCTTGCGATCAGAAGCCAGCGCCTCTTCCAGGGCGCGTACGCTTGATTCGCGGCCCACGATAAACGGGGTCATCATATAAGGGAAGATGACCACATCTCGGATGGGCATCATGGGGAGCTTGCGGGTTTCGAATTTTTCCTTGATCTGGGTCACTGATTCGCCTTTATCGGGTCCATCTGCCGGGGGATTCCAGCAGCAACGTGCTATTTAAAAGATTATCACGTCATGCAAGCCGCCGTGGCGAGAGTATTTATGTGTACTTTCTTATCTTTTTCTGTGGATTCAACAGCTTAGGACATGAGGCAGCGAAACAATGGGTTGTGGATTACATGGCTTTAAATGGCATTTGTACTTTTCAGCGAAATTGCGACCATAGACCAGACAGTTTCTCTTACTGGCGCTTATTCTGAAGACTTGGCCCCTTCCGGAACAATGAGTTTCGGCTTGATTTTGTTCGCCAGCAGCAATGACGCGGCTGCAATCGCCCGGCGAAGACAATAACGAACACCAACAAGAATCTGTACCCAATCAAAGGCGGACATGAGCGTCCCTTTCTTTGACTGAGCGTAAGAGCGCTCCCGCCAAGCCTCAAGCGGCAAGCAACGGCATGAGGTCACTGCCGCAGATTGCCGCAGGCAGATTACTTAGCTGCATGTAGATTCGAAGATGGGCTATAGAGAATTTCTCGTGCCACACAACTTTCGTTTAATATGCAACCGTGGCGATACGTGAAATTTATGTAACCGGATACCGGTCAGTGCGCAATCTCAAGTTGCACCTGAGCCAGATCAACGTGCTTACCGGACCGAATGCAACTGGCAAGACTAATCTTTACAACTCCGTCTTTCTGCTGGCCAAAGCAGCCGCCGGCGGCTTTGCGCATGTAATCGCTGAAGAAGGCGGCATGCCTTCTGTGCTCTGGGCAGGCACGCGCAAGAGCCGGTCGCTCGGTTCATCTCGCCTTGAGCCGCAGCGCATGAGCCTGGGCATTAAAACAGATCCATTTTCCTATGAACTTGTGTGCGGCCTGCCCAAGCTTGGCGGTCCGGTGGAGCGCTCCGCTTTTTCTCTCGATCCTGAAGTCAAAGAAGAACGTGTCTGGATGGATGCTCCCCACGGATTGAAAGTCACTTTCTTTGAGCGTTCTCCTAAAGGCGCATGGATTCTAGACAATGATGAGCGCCTGGCCGACTACACCGGCCAGCTTCTGCCCACAGAGTCCGTGCTTTCGCAGCTTCGTGAGCCGCATCTTTATCCTGAGCTTTCCTCTCTCCGAACGGAGATGAGCCGCTGGCGTTTTTATCACCACTTCCGTACCGATGCTGATTCGCCGTTGCGCCATCCGCAGGTTGGCGTACGTACTCCGGTGCTGGCACATGATGGCCGCGACCTTGCCGCGGCGCTCCAGACCATCAATGAAGTTGGCCAATCACAGGACCTCCATGAGGCCATCCGGCAGGCCTTTCCTGGCGCCTCACTCGAAATTGAGCACGACGAAGACAACGGCATGTTCGCCGTGCTGCTGCGCATGCCTGGCCTTCGCCGCCCGTTGCGTGCACGCGAACTCTCTGACGGCACTTTGCGCTATCTATGCTTGCTTGCGGCGCTGCTGAGTCCGCATCCTCCGTCGCTGCTTGCGCTCAATGAGCCGGAGACCAGCCTGCACCCTGATCTTCTGGAGCCACTGGCGCACCAACTGGTGAATGCCGGCAAATACTCACAGCTTTGGATCGTCACTCACTCTGCGCGGCTCGCCGAGCTGGTAGAAAAATTCTCCGGTGAAGCTCCGATCAGACTGGAGCTCGTGGGCGGTGAGACGCGGGTCAAGGGCCAGGATTTGATCGAGGAAAGTGAGGAAGTGGCTGGATGATTTCTTCCTCCCAAGCTGATTTGTCAGCAGACTGATTCCGCTCAGTATGTTTGCCTCTCGCACCAATTGGAACCTCAAGCCCAATCGCCTTGCTGAGGCGCTGGCCCGCCACAAATTCAGCGGACGCAAGCTGCTCGACCTTACTGCTTCCAATCCAACAGAGTGCGGCTTCCAATATGACGCGGCTTCCATCCTGCGAGCACTCTGCAATCCGGCTGTGCTGCAATATCATCCCGATCCACGTGGCCTGAGAACAGCACGCGAGGCAGTAAGCAGTTATTACGCGGCGCATGGAACGCAAGTTGCGGCAGATGACCTTCTACTTACTGTCAGCACCAGTGAGGCCTACTCATACGTCTTTCGCCTGCTATGCAATCCCGGCGATGAGATCCTCATTCCCACACCCAGCTATCCGCTCTTTGACTTTCTTGCTGACGTGAATGACGTGAAGCTCACGCGCTACGCGCTCTTCTATGACCACGGCTGGCATATTGATCTACACGCCCTCGAGCAGGCCATAAATTTGCGGACTCGCGGGGTCATCCTGGTGCATCCCAATAATCCAACCGGACACTATACGAAGGCAGAGGAAGTAAGAGCGCTGAATACAATCTGCACAGCTCGCAATCTGGCGATGATTGCAGATGAGGTTTTCCTGGATTTTTCTTTGACCACCACGCCGCAAACCAGCTTTGCTGCAAACAGCGCGGCATTGACCTTCACCATGAGCGGCATCTCCAAAATCTCTGGCTTGCCGCAGATGAAGCTTGCCTGGCTCGCCGTGAACGGTCCGTCCGAGTTAAAAAAAGAGGCGCTTGCCCGGCTTGAGTTGATCGCCGATACCTATCTCTCAATGAATGCACCCATCCAGATTGCCGCCGCTACTTTGCTGCAGCAGCGCGGAGCCTTCCAGCAGCAGCTAATGGTGCGGGTGCGCAGAAATCTGGCAGAGCTGGATAGACAACTGGCCACGCAGAGTCACATCAGCCGATTGCAGATTGAAGGCGGCTGGTACGCGGTGCTTCGCGTGCCCGCAATCCGCTCTGACGAGGAGCTGGCCCTTGACCTTCTTGAGAAACATGGCGTTTACGTGCATCCAGGGCACTTCTATGATTTTCCCGGCGACGGATATATGGTGGTAAGCCTGATTACTCCTGAACAGGAATTTACAGAAGGCCTGGCTTTTATCCTGAGCGCAGCGAAGGCCCCCTATTAGCACCCAAGAATTCGAGGATCAACAGCCTCCTGAATAAAAACTTTCCCTCATTCGTATTCACCGCGTAGATCAGCTGACTAGAAAAGGTAGAATTTCCTCGCTCCGCTCGGGAGTTGTTACAGCAACGTCAAATCGCCCACGCCCACATGCGCGTGCAGGCGATACTTCCCCGGCCCGGACGTACGAAAGGAACGCCAGAAGCCGCTCTGGGCTGAGTTGAAGGTTGGAGCCCTTAGGTCGCCAATGCGGACAGAGAGATCAGCCTTTGCATAATCCTGCGGGCGGATCGCATTCAATTGCAGATTACCAGCGCGCATCTCAATGTCCTTGTTCCCTTCCACCTCGCCTACGCTCAGGTCGCCGGCCTTAATGCGCACCTGCAGATCAGTCTTTCGCGGAACTTCAATCACCACATGAAAATTCGACTTTGGCCCGGCGATCTTCAGATAGTTCTGGCCGTGTCCCGAGCCAATCTGCACCTCAACCTTCTGCTGTTCCGGCGCATTTTCCCGGTAAACAACCGCAATGCAGCCGGATTCACTGGGAACAATCTGGTAATCGCCGGAGCTTAACTCAATAGCCAGCGGCCAATTGGGATCAGGCTTCAATTCGTAGCGCCGCTCATGGTTGTTCTGAGCAAAAGCAATCGTTGCCGATATAACGAGTAAGAAAGGAAGGAGCTTTTTCATAGAAATCTCCTTGCAGCTATATACGCCGGTTGGACTGGAAAGGTTCCTGGAAGTCGTGAATTTTATTTTGCCGCAGAGCCGGCCTGGCCTGAAGACATTTGTCTCAATTTGTAACGCTGGATCTTTCCTGTCGCCGTCTTCGGTAGATCGCTCACTACTTCAAAAACTTGCGGACATTTATGAGGTGCAAGTTTTGCAAGAAGGTGTTGGCGAATATTCTCTATGATTTGTGGTGAACTATTGATGCCATTCTTTAGCACCACATAAGCCGCAGGTTTCACCAGTTTGTTGCCATCTTCGCAGCCAATGGCCGCTGCCTCCTGCACCATGGGATGCTCCAGCAGGGCGCTCTCAATTTCTATCGGGCTCACCCACATGCCCTTCACCTTCATCATGTCGTCATTGCGGCCAACGTACCAGTAGTAGCCATCCGCATCGCGATAGTACTTGTCACCAGTACGGATCCAATGCCCTTGAATCGTCTCTTTAGTTTTTTCGTGCTGGTTCCAATAGCAGGCGCAGACAGAATCGCCTTTGATCAACAGACTGCCGATCTCGCCATCAGGCACGTCATTGCCATTTTCGTCCACGATGCGCGCCTCATATCCCGGCATGATCTGCCCGCTCGATCCTGGCCGCACCGCACCCGGGCGGTTGGCGATAAACATGTGCAAGGCCTCCGTTGAGCCGATGGCGTCCAGGATCTCAACGTTAAAGCGTTCCTTGAAGCGATGGAAGATTGGCGCCGGCAGCGCCTCGCCGGCAGAAACTCCATAGCGCACACTGGAAAGATCAAACTCCGGCCCACCATCGCGATGATGAGACAGCAATGTGGCGTAGTTGGAAGGCACTGAAAAGAAGAGCGTGGGCCTGTGCTTTTCAATCACCGAGAAGATGTTGGGCGGTGAGGGCGATCCCGGCAACAGAATGCTGGTGGCTCCCACTGACAGCGCGAAATAAAGGCCGTTTCCCAGTCCATAAGCAAAGAACAGCTTGGCAACGCTAAAGAAGCGGTCATTCTCTGTAATCCCTAGAATATTTTTGGCGTACAGCTCTGAGCACACCACCATGTCATGGTGCAGGTGCACGCAGCCTTTGGGAAATCCTGTGCTGCCGGAAGAATAAAGCCAAAATGCTGCGTCGTCTTTTGATGTAGGCTCGGCCTCAAGCTCAGAAGAACTCTCGTCCAGCAGTTGCTGCAAAGAAAGTGTTCCTTTCGACGCTTCGCCGAAGACGACAATTGTTTTCAGATAGCGTAGCTTCTCTCTGGCAATCGCCTGCATCTTGGGCAGCAGCTGTTCGCTTACGATCAGCACTTGCACCCGCGAATCATTCAAGATGTATTCATATTCATGCGGCTTCAGCAACGTATTGATCGGGATTGGGACAGCACCGATCTTGATACCGCCAAAGAAGCAGTAGGCAAACTCCGGCGTGTCCAGCAGCAGCAATCCAACCCGCTCCTCTTGCCGCACGCCCAGCTTCTTGAGCATGTTTCCGGCGCGATTCACCCGCTCATAAAGCTGGGCATAGCTCACCCGCTCGTCGCCGCATTCAAAGGCAATGCGTTGTTCGCGCCTTTCACGCATATGGCGGTCCACAAAATGCGTGGCGACGTTGAAGATAGCGGGTAGCTCGATCGATTTCATATCGCCGACCCTAAACAGTTCATTCTAAAGCTTGTAACTCTGCCGAATCCACGGAACTTCCGTCTTGTTCCTGGCGTACTACTTCTCATGAACGGAACGGAAAAGCATGATATTTTTGCCGTTCCATTAAGAAACGGGGTTCTTCTCTCGTCCTTCATTCAGAGGAGCACCGTACTAAATTGCAGGCCACAATGCAAATAGCGCAAGCCAACCTGGCAGCCATGGCCGGAGAAGGATTCAGGCCGGGACTGGAGCAGATATATCTTGAGCATAAAGACCTGGTTTTCAGGGCGGCCTATCGCGTCACCGGAAATGCCAATGATGCAGAGGACGTGCTGCAGACCGTCTTTCTTCGTCTTGTCCGTCTGGAGCAATTCCCTGAAATCAAAAACCTGCCCGGATATCTGCACCGCTCTGCCGTGAACGCCTCACTGGATCTGCTGCGGGGACGTAAAGATGGACAGATGCTCTCGCTCGACGAGGACCCGAACCACGCTGATGCAGCCGCAACAGATCATGGGCCGCATTCAGCGGAACTTCGCGACTGGCTGCGCCACGCTCTGGCGCGGCTCAATCCACGCTGGGCAGAGATGTTTGTGCTTCGCTTTATAGAAGATCGTAGTAATCGAGAAATAGCCGCAATCATGAAAACCTCGCCTGCGGTAGTTGCAGTGTTGCTGCATCGTACGCGCGCTCTCCTCAAGAAAGACTTTAAAGGACGGGGGAGGCAAACCCGATGAAATCCAAAGATCCAAAAGAAAGACTCGCAGAGGCCCTGGCGGCAATGCGCGCCGAGCAGCCTAATCCCGAGACCATGAACGCAGCCGGCGAGCGAGTCTGGCAGCGCGTGAGCCAGGAGCTGGCTGCTCCGGCTCGGCAAATTGATTCGATTCGGAGCTGCGCTGATGTGCTGGAGCTCCTTCCCCAGTATCGCGCCGGGCAGCTCAACACTGCCCGGGCGTTGCTGGTTGAATCCCACTTGCATGATTGCGTGAGCTGCCGGAGAGAAGCCGAAGCAGGAGCGCGCACGGTACCGCTTCCCTGGAAGCAGGAGCTGCCAAAGGTAAGAAACACCGGCTTTCGCTGGGTGGCCGTTGCCGCCGCAGTTGTTCTGGCCGGCTTCACTGCGTATTTCGTGCAGGGTTGGTTCTTCAGCGGACCTGCCGGAATGCGCGCCCGCGTGGAGTCGCTCAATGGCGTGATCTTCCGCATTGGTGTGGGTGGAGAACAGCCGCTTAAAGTTGGCGACGAGATCGCCGAAGGCGAGCGCGCCCGCACCGCAGGCGGCGCCCACGCTATGCTGCGCCTGCGCGATGGCTCGCTGGTGGAGATGAATGAGCGCGCCGAATTCGGCGTCTCCATGGGCCGCAAAGATACGACCATTCAGCTCGCCCGCGGCAACATTATTGTTCAGGCAGCCAAACGCTCCAGCGGTCATTTATATGTCAACGCCCAGGACTGCCGCGTCTCCGTAACAGGCACCGTCTTTTCAGTGAATGCGGGAATGAAGGGTTCGCGTGTCTCAGTAATTGAAGGCGAAGTGCGCGTAGCGGAAGCGGGTGCGGAAAAAGTTCTTCATCCCGGCGACCAGCTCTCGACCAACGTCGCGCTGGGAACCGTCCCCGTGCGTCAGGAGATCGCCTGGAGCCAGAACCTGGACAAGCACCTTGCCCTGCTGGCGGAATTTGCGCATCTGGCAAATAAACTCGAAACCGTGCAACTTCCGGGCCAGCGCTATCAGAGTCACGTGCTCCCCACGCTTCCCGCAAACACAGTTCTGTATGCCGGCATTCCCAATCTCGGCGATGCCGTTCAACAGGCCAACAAGCTCTTCCAGCAGGAGCTGCAGGAATCGGCGGTGCTGCGCGAGTGGTGGCAGCAGGCCCAATCCAAAAAGAATGGCCCTGAATTTGAAGAGATGGTGAACTACGTTCACGATCTTGGACAATATCTGGGTGATGAGATTGTGTTCTCCTTCTCGCTGAGCAACCAGGATGGCGAGCCGTTGGTTGTAGCGCAGGTGCAACGTGATGGGCTGAAGCAGTTCATTGAGCAGGAAACCGCCAAGTATGCAGGCTCCAAGTCGCACATTCGCGTGCTTGATCAACAGGAGCTGAACAGCCTTGCTCCGCAGAACAAAGGAAAGCAGCTTCTGGTGCTCGTCCGGCCAGACTTTGTTGCTGCTGCCATTGATGTATTCACGCTCAAGCAGTTCGCGGCTGGCCTTAACTCCGGTGGGAGCGGATTTGCCGCGACTCCGTTCGGCCAGCGCATTGCTGCGCAATATAAGAACGGCACGGAAATTCTCTTCGGCGCTGATCTGGCTACCATGGCGGCAAATCACAGGGCGCACGTTGCGACCGAGGTCCATAATCCAAACTTCGAACTCACCGGCCTGTCTGACGTGCAATATCTGATCGCTGAGCGTAAAAGCAGCGGCACAGAATCACAGAACCGCGCACAGCTAACTTTCAAAAACCAGCGGCGCGGCCTGGCATCATGGCTGGCGGCGCCTGCTCCGATCGGCGGATTGGATTTTGTCTCCAAAGATGCCGGGGCTGCGGGCGCGTTCATCGCCAAGAGTCCGTCGGCCATGCTGGATGACGTCCTCAGCATAGCCAATGCTTCCAATGCAAATGCTGCGGCAGATTTCGCGCAGGGCGAATCGGAGCTGAAGATACACTTCCATCAGGACCTGGCGGACACGCTGGGCGGCGAGGTGACTTTCGCGCTGGATGGCCCAATTCTTCCTACGCCCTCATGGAAGGTGATTGTTGAGGTACACGATCCCGGACGTCTGCAATCAACCATTCAGCAGCTGGTTACCGATGTGAATGAGCATAAAAAGAACCAGCATCCGCATTTAACGCTCGACCAGGAAACGAGCAATGGCCTGACGCTCTATACAATCCGCTCGCTCGATGCAACAAAACCGTTTGAACTTACGTATACCTTTACTGACGGCTACATGATCCTGGGACCGAGCAAGGCATTAATCATGAATGCAATCTCGATTCATCAAAGCGGAAATTCACTGGCACGCTCAGCCGACTTCCGCGCCTTGTTGCCGCAGGACGAACATCCAGACGTCTCGGCAGTGCTCTATCAAAACCTGGCGCCGGTCATCGGGCCAATCGCCAGCCAGCTCTCGCCTTCACAACTGCAGTCTTTGCAGCAGATTGCGGCGGAAACAAAACCCAGCGTGGTTTGCGCCTATGGCGAAGATAATGCCATTCGTGTGGCCACCAGCAGCCGGCTCTTCGGCTTTGACCTGAATACACTGGCGCTGTCCACTTTGATGAAGGTGGCACAGCCCGGGCGACACACGCATATAAAGGACTAGCGCTCGATGCCAATTATCGAAATGCAAGACCTGACGGTGCGGCTGGGCAATCGGATTATTCTGAACCGATTGAACGGCGCACTGTCAGGCCGTTGTATTGGCTTGCTGGGGCCGAACGGTTCCGGCAAATCCACCCTGATCAACACGCTCCTCGGCTTCTATCAACCGGCTCTGGGCATGACACGCATCTTTGGCAAAGAAGTTCAAAGCAACCTGCGCGAACTTCGCGCCCAGATAGGCTACATGCCAGAGAGTGATGCCTTCATCGCCGATATGAGCGGCGTGGCTTTCGTCCGCTATATGGCTGAGATCTCCGGGCTTCCGCGCAGCGAAGCTATGGAGCGTGCTCATGAAGCTTTCTTTTATGTCGGACTGGGCGAAGCGCGCTATCGCAAGCTGGGAACATATTCACTGGGAATGAAGCAGCTGGCAAAACTTGCACAGGCCATCGCGCATGGCCCGCGGCTGGTGCTGCTCGATGAGCCCACCAATGGCCTTGATCCTGAAGCCCGCCAGCGCATGCTGCAATTGGTGCGTGAAATCCGCGACACCGGCGAGGTCTGCGTTCTTATTTCTTCTCACCTGCTGCGCGACATCGAAGAGTGCTGTGATCAGGTGCTGATCTTGAAAGAAGGCCAGATCGCCGCACTGTGCAATCTGGAAGAAGAGCGCAAGGCCAATTTGAAATTCCTGGAGCTTGAGGTCACGCAGGGTAATGGATTTCTGGAGTCTGTCCGCGCGCTGGGCTGCGAGTGCGCCGCGTTTGGAGCAGGCCGAGTCCGCATCATTCTGCCGGACGACATTGATCTTCGCCAGATCTACCGCACCGCGGCCGACCACGCTGTGCAGATTCGCCGCATGAACTACCGCCGCGACACATTGGAAGACATCTTCCTGAAAGCCATGGCCGGACATCCAGCAACGGCTTCAGCCGGGCCCCCAGACCGCGCCGGTTTTGCGCAGGATGGGGTGGGAGCGCAACAGGGGAGCGCGAATGGCAGTCTATAAGCGAACTTACAAGGCCTACCGCGGCCCGCTCACACCGGCGTGGTCGCGCTTTACCGTGCTTTCACGCTATGGACTGACAACGCTCTTCAACTCGCGTCCGTTTACCGCATACACGGTGCTGTGTTTCATACCTTTTCTGGCAGGACTGGTCTTTATTTATTTTGTCCACAGCAGAACCGCGCAGATGGTTTTTGGCGTGAGGTTAGGACCAGGCGCTCTTGTAACCAAGGTATGGTTTGTGGGCTTTCTTGGCGTAGAAGCATGGATGGGCTTTCTGTTGGCTGCCTGGGGCGGTCCCGGCATGATCACCAAAGACTTTGCAAATCATTCCGTGCAGCTTTACTTGAGCCGGCCTCTCTCGCGTGCCGAGTATCTGTTTGGCAAAGCTTCAGTGCTGGGGATTCTGCTCTCCTGCACAACATGGATTCCTGCTCTTCTTCTCTTTTTTCTGCAAGCGCAACTGCAGGGGCACGGCTGGATTTGGGACAACTTGTGGATGGCCGGCTCCATTATTTTGGGCTGCCTGATATGGATCGCTACGATTTCACTTCTTTCGATGGCCATAGCAGTTTGGGTCAAATGGCGCATCGCAGCAACCGCGCTCATGTTCGGCGTGTTCTTCCTGTTCCCGGCACTGGGCGCTGTGGTTAGCGTCATCCTGCGTACCAATTGGGGGCACGTAATCAATTTTCCCATGATGATCACCATCATCTGGGAACATCTGTTCCGAGTAAATCCAACGAATCCGAACGCGACTGGCATTGAGGTGCTCCCGCTGTGGGCAGCCTGGACTTCCCTGCTTTCGCTATGTGCGTTTTGCATCTGGTTGCTCAATCGCAAGCTCAAGGCACGGGAGGTGGAACGCGCATGACCATCTCCAACAGCATCGTCTTTGAAAACGTCTCCAAGTTTTATGGCGAAGTCCTTGGCGTGAACCGGGTCAACCTGGCGCTGCCGCCGGGCGTTACCAGCCTGGTTGGGCCGAATGGCTCCGGCAAAACTACTCTCATGAACCTGATGACAGGGCTTGTGCGGCCGACGCAAGGCAGCATCAGCGTGCTTGGCCTCACGCCTGACCAGCCAGAAGAGTTCTTCCGTCACGTCGGCTACTGCACACAATTCGACTCATTCCCAAAAGGCGTGACCGGCTTTGAATTCATCTATCAAATTCTGCGGCTCCGAGGTCTCACCAGTGCTGAAGCTGCGCGGCTTGCCGGCGAGGCCATTGAACGGGTGAACATGCGAGATGCAGCGCACCGTCGCGTTGCAGGGTATAGCAAAGGCATGCGCCAGCGCATTCGACTAGCGCAGGCCATTGCGCATCATCCAACCGTGCTGGTGCTCGACGAACCGTTGAACGGGCTCGATCCCATGGCTCGTGCTGAATCCATCGCCCTTTTTGAAGCGCTGGGGAAACAAGGCATGCACGTGATCATCTCCAGCCACGTGCTGCACGAAGTGGACAAAATCTCAGACCAGGTTGTTCTGATGAGCTATGGCTACGTGGTCGCTGAAGGACAGATACACGGCGTCCGCACCGAGGTAAAGGAACATCCCATGCAGATTCTGGTGCGGTGTCCCAATCCAAACCTGCTGGCCTCGCGGCTCTTCTCGCAGGACCACGTGGTTGAAGCCAAGCTGAACAATGACGGCAAAGGCGTGCTGGTCCGCACCAGAGATGCAGAACAATTTTATGAGCTGCTGAACCGGATTGTGGTGGAAGAGAACTTCCCTCTTGAAGCGGTGGCGCCCAACGATGATGACGTGAACTCCGTTTATCAGTACCTGATCGGCAGCGGAGGAGGCACCGTATGAGCAGCGTCGCTCTGGCACGAATGCGCAAGTCGCTGTCGGAAGCGCCGTGGCAGCTGTGGGGATCGCAGCTTGCGGCTTTATTGCGGATTGAGCTCAAGCGAAGCCTCTGGATGCGCCGCAGCATCTGGATTTACCTGCTGGCCTTTGCGCCGGCTGTGCTCTTTGGACTTCATGCGCTCTTAAATCCGGTGGCTAGCGGCGCTGGGCTCAGTGGAGACACTACGGTTTACGCCTACATCTTTCAGTTCTTCTACTTGCGAGTAGGAATATTTTTTGGATGCATGGGGATATTCACCTGGCTATTGCGCGGTGAGATCGTTGAAAAAAATCTGCATTACTATTTTCTCTCGCCCGTGCGGCGGGAAGTGTTGGTTCTGGGCAAGTTTTTGGGTGGCTTCATCACGGCCGCTCTGGTCTTCAACCTCTCCGTTCTGCTGAGCTTTATTTTTTGCTATAGCCATTTTGGCGCGGCTGGATATGCATTCGTATTTAATGGGCCTGGATTTGGTCACTTGCTAAATTACCTTCTGGTTACGACTTTGGCATGTCTAGGATTTGGCTCACTCTTCCTCGCGCTGAGCCTGATCTTTAAAAATCCCATTCTGCCGGGGATCGCCGTGCTGCTATGGGAAAGTTTCCATGCTGTTGCGCCTTCCCTGCTCCAGAAGCTGAGCGTCTCGTTTTATCTGAAGCAATTATGCCCAGTAACTATTCCGCCAGAAGGCATAATGGCACTGTTTACGGTTATTGCTGAGCCGGTATCGCCATGGCTGGCGATTCCCGGGCTGATCTGCCTGAGCGTGGCAATCCTGATTTTTGCTTGCACGCGAATTCGCAAGACTGAGATCAGCTATTTAGCCGATTGAAGAAATCTGCTACTTCTGCAGGAAAGGATTCGTCTCTCGCTCTTCACCGATCGTCGTAACCGGGCCATGTCCGGGTACGACTTCAGTTTCATCCGGCAGTGCCAGCACCTGCGTGTGCAGTGAGCGCATGATCTTTTCCATTGAGCCCCCGGGTAGATCAGTGCGCCCGATGCTGCCGGCGAAGAGCGTATCGCCTGCAATCAGTTTGTTCTCTACCGGGAAATAGAGACATATGCTGCCTTCTGTGTGGCCTGGCGTGTGGATCACATTGGATGAGATATTTCCGATTTTAAGCGCGCGCCCTTGCTCGACAGGCTCATCAACCTGAACCATTCCGGGCGGACGCATGCCGATCCATGCGGCCTGCACGTCCAGCATCTTCAGCAGCGCATAATCATTCTGGTTCATCAGGATCGGCGCGCCGGTAGCCGCCTTCAGCTTCATGGCGCCCCCAACATGATCAATATGCGCGTGGGTGATGACGATCTGCTTGAGCGTGAGCTTTTCTTCCCGCAAGATCTTGAGAATGTCCTCTATCTGGTCGCCCGGGTCGATCACCATGGCTTCGCGCGTATGCTCATCGCCAATGATGGAGCAATTGCACTGCAGCGGGCCGACCGGAAAAATTTTATGGATCATAAAGATTTAAACCGCAAAGTACGCCAAAGCCGCAAAGAATAGAACTTTGAATCCTCTTTGCGTCTTCGCGTCCTTTGCGGTAAAAGTTTGCTGCTGCCGGTTATTTCTTCGGCTGGTTCGCCGGTGTCTGCACGGTGTCCAGGACTGAAGATCCGCCGCCCCGGCGGCTGGCAAGATACGTAAGCGACATCGAAGTAATCATGAAGATAATCGCGCACCAGGTAGTGAGGCGGGAAAAGACGGTCGCTGTGCCGCGTGGGCCAAAGGCCGTCTGGCTGCCCATGCCGCCGAAGGTGGCAGCGATATCGGCGCTCTTGCCGTGCTGCAGCAGCACAACCACAATCAGCACCATGCAAACGATCACGTGAATCAGAGTGATAAAAGCAATCAGCATTTCTGTTCCTAAATCCTTTCAAATCTTGGTGCGGAAGGGGGGATTTGAACCCCCACGCCTTTCGGCGCCACCCCCTCAAGATGGTGTGTCTGCCAGTTCCACCACTTCCGCTCTGGCTTTAATGCAACCCATTTGTGCGCTGAAACGCCGATGGGAGAGGAATTCCCATTATACCAAAAACCCAAAAAGCGCCTTCCACTCCATTCATTTAACAACATTTAACGAATTCTTAGAAATTCTAATATTTTTTCCTTGCTTTCAGAGCAGCAGGGGAGAATACTTGCTTCAAATCAATACTTGCGGCACCCAGGTATTTGGTCGACGGATAAACATATGCGTCCAGCTGTCCTTTCTATCTCAGCAGAGAGGGTATTGGCTCCTATCCGCAACGCCGTTTTGGCGCATGCAGGATATGGCGTCATCCCCGTATCCACGGTTGAACTTGCACTCCAGGTCCTTCGCGCACGTCATGTTTGCGCAATCGTAATTGCGAACAATGTGCCAATCAATGAGCGGCGCCGCGTCTGCTCTGAAGGACACATCCGCCATATTCCGTCTGTTGTACTCGATCCTTACCTGTCAAGTTCAGATGATGAGGCCGAGCTGCATGTAAATCCGCTGGAGGGGCCCGAGGTCTTCCTTGATGCCCTGGCAACACTCATGCAGCGCGACCATCATCCCTGTATTGCGCAAAGAATCTAAGACAAGGCTTTATTTTTTGGCTTGTGATCTTCTCAAACAAGTTACGGGTATGCGCGTTTCTCACGCTCTCACGCTGCTGCGCTGGTCTCTGGAACTTTCCGCTATGTAGAAACGTCTGCTAAAATCGCGCAAGTCTTCTGATGGCCCGCAAAGTCTCACTCTTCGTGCCGTGCTTTGTAGATCAATTCCAGCCCCAGGTGGCTGTGGACACAGTGAAAGTTCTGCGGAGAGTCGGCTGCGAAGTGTACTTCCCTCACGACCAAACCTGCTGTGGTCAACCTGCATTCAACTCCGGCTTCTGGAATGAGGCGCGTCCATGCGCAGAGAGATTCCTGCGTGTCTTCAAAGATGCTGAAACAATCGTCTGCCCCTCCGGTTCATGCACTACCATGGTTCGCGCCTTCTATCCTGAGCTGCTCAAGTCAAGTACCTTATGTGATGAAGCTGTGGCTCTGGGAAGGCGGACTTTTGAATTGTCAGAATTTTTGGTAAAGATCATGGGGCTGGCCGATGTAGGGGCGGCATTTCCGCACACGGTCACCTATCATGCTTCCTGCCACGGGCTGCGCGAGTTGAAGCTGCGCGATGAGCCACTGACGTTGCTGCGAGCAGTGAAAGGTCTAAAGCTAATAGACATGCTGCGCTTCGACGAATGTTGCGGCTTTGGCGGAACGTTCGCCACCAAATTTGAAAGCATCTCCGTGGCCATGGGTGAGTCAAAAGCGGAGAGCGTTGCGGTGACCGGCGCCGAATACGTTACAGCCATTGATGGTAGTTGTCTCATGCATTTGCAGGGCGTAATGGGCAAGCGCAGAGATCGCGCAAAGACGATTCACCTGGCCAGTATTCTGGCAAGTGAAGGCCAGGCATGAGCACCTCAGCCCCCCGCCCGACTCCGGCAGGCGAAACACCTTCGGCCCTCACAGCGGCACAAAAGTTCCTGCGCGACGCGGCGGAAAAGTCCGCCGACCTGGTCCATCGCGAGATCATTCGCAAAAACATGGAGAGCTATGACGCTGCCCACATGCGCGGGCGCAGCCGTTTCAAAGACTGGGAAGCTGCGCGGCATCGCTGCCAGGAGATCAAGCGCGAAGCTATCAACCATCTGGACCGCTATCTTCTTCAATTTGAAGAAAAAGTCATCGCGCGTGGCGGCCACGTTTTCTGGGCGGCAACAGGAGACGAAGCATGCGCCTATATAAAGGACCTGGCGGTAAGCCGGGGCGTACGTACCGTGGTGAAGTCGAAGTCGATGGTAACGGAAGAAATACATCTGGCGCCGGTGCTGGAGGAGCAAGGCATTCGTGTCTGGGAGACTGACCTAGGCGAGTTCATTGTGCAACTTCGCAATGAGCCTCCCTACCACATTGTGACGCCTGCAATGCACCTGGACCGGCAGCAGATTCGCGATCTCTTCCGTGAGAAGCTGGGAGAAGACATTGCTGATGCCGATCCACAGAAGCTGGTGGCGCTGGCAAGGCGCAAACTGCGCGAGGCATTTTTTGCTGCCGAGATGGGGATTTCCGGCGCGAATTTTATTGTGGCCGATAGTGGGGCTGTCGCGATTTCAACCAATGAAGGAAATGGCCGCCTGACCACAAGCCTGCCGCGAATTCACGTAGCAGTAACAGGAATTGAAAAGGTGATTCCGCGCCTGGCGGATCTTGCGACGTTATGGCCGGTGCTGGCGACCTCAGGCACAGGACAACCTATCACCACCTACAGCACTTTGATTGGCGGGCCGCGGAAGCCGGGCGAAGCTGACGGGCCGGAGGAGTTTCACGTTGTCCTGCTGGATAACGGTCGCAGCAATTTGCTATCAAACGCAGAAGAGCGCGAGGTGCTGCACTGCATCCGCTGTGGCGCGTGCCTGAATATTTGTCCGGTGTATCGCAATATCGGCGGGCACACATATAACACTACGTACCCTGGACCAATTGGGAGTGTGCTCACGCCGCATCTGCGGGGCAGCGAGTTCCAGCACCTTTCTTATGCCTCAACTCTGTGCGGCGCCTGCACCAGCGTGTGTCCGGTAAGGATCGATCTACATCATCATCTCCTGCACAACCGGCGCGATTTCACTACGGCTGGTGGAACCACGACTGGCGAGCGAGCGCAGTTTAAGCTATGGCGCAAAGCGATGTTGAGCCCAAGGCTCTACGCTTTGGGCGGATGGATGATGCGCAATGGCCTGCGAGTGCTTTATGGAATGGGCCTTGCTGGATCTGCACTGGATCCTCTGCGTGCCTGGAACCGCAAACGTACTCCAGTGCCCTTGCCATCGCGATCATTTAGAAAGATCTGGAAAGAAGAGCTGGCGCAGAAGGGCGTAGGCAAGAAATAAAAATGGCAACAGCAAATACAAGTCGCGAGAAAATTCTAGAGCGCATACGCTCCGGCCTGCGCGTGCCTGTGCCTGAACTGCAAGAAGCCCCTTCCAATGCGGAGATTTTTGAGCCTGTTCGCGACCCGCTGGAGCGATTCCAGCAGGAATGCAAAGCGAACCTCATGGATTGCCATCTTGTAGACAGCAAAGCAGCGGTAGCGCAAATACTGGCACAAGTTCTTGCGTCGCTTCCTGCAGGAGAAATCTACCTGCAGGATGACGCAGGGCTGCGTGGATTGATTGAGGCGGCGCGAGTGATGAGGCCCATTCGCTGGTCAACCCAGGGCGCGCCTCGAGAGAGCTCACAGGCAACAATCACACTGGCAGACGCACTCATCGCGCAAACGGGATCCATTTTTGTGAGCGCTTCGTGCGGCGGCCGCGGAGCATCCGTGGTGGCGCCGTGTCATATTGTAATTGCGCACGCGTCCCAACTGGTTCCAGATCTCGAGACGGCGCTGCGCAATGCCACCAGTGATAAGCGACTTGAAAATAATTCTTTTGCCTGCATTATCAGCGGGTCCAGCCGCACAGCCGATATCGAAAAAATCCTGGTGCAGGGTGCACATGGCCCAATCCGGCTAGTAGTGATTGTGGAAGTCTCAAGTTAGGTCCCGAAGAGCGATTCGACATGCCGATGAACCGGCGATGAGGCCACCAGTCATTGACCTCCCACGCAGAGCAGCTTAAAATCAATAGACGCAGCCATTTCCCGGCTGCGTAATCTGCACAATTGCTGCCCCCTCGTTCAACGGCAGGACAGCTGACTCTGGATCAGCATATCGGGGTTCGAATCCCTGGGGGGCAGCCAATTTAGAATCAAGCACTTACCTCAAATTTAGCCCGCACTGAGGCATTCGCAACAGGTATTGAAAAGGCGCACTTTAGCGCACTTGGTATCAAACGGTACGGCACGTTTATGGCACGTTTTCGATTTTTGGTCCAAGTTGGCATCGCAACCAATTGTCATAGCCAATAAGATCGTCTGGGCCGAGCCCGCTCTCAAGTGTACCAATAGAATCTCACCAGACTCAGCAACGCCCAGGCAACCAAAGAGATTGCAGCCGGCGAGCTGCAGCAAGACTACTGGCTGTTTCGTGCTGGTCCTCTGCCCCTTCATCTCGGTGCTCCGAGTAATCAAATCTCTAACTCGTACCGGAAAATGGGCGCTGCAAGAATCTGCAATCGCTCTCTCAGATCAGGCCGCGTTCAATGGCCTTGAGCACGGCGCGCGTGCGATCGCGCACGCCGATCTTTGAGAGAATGCTGGAAACGTGATTCTTGACGGTGCCCTCGGCAACTCGCAACACAGCCGCGATCTCCTGGTTGCTGTAACCGGCAGCTAGGAGCCGCACGACTTCCGTTTCGCGTTCGGTCAGCGGATCCATAGGATCGAGCGCCGGAATAGCGGCTGCCGTTTCTTTTACGCCGCGCGCTACTCGTTCGGTCAACGCGGGTTGGAACAAGGTGCCACCGACGTGCAGCGTGCGAATCGCTTCGGTCAATTGCTTGAGGGTGACATCCTTCAGCAGGAAACCGCGAGCGCCCGACCGCAGCGCTCCTAGCACGATCTCGTCATCGTCAAAAGTGGTCAGGATAAGCGTTGGCGGCAATTGCTGCCGTTGCTTGAGTTCCTTTAGAACCTCCAGCCCGTCGCGCCGGGGCAACTTCACGTCGAGCAAGACCACATCTGGTTGAGTGCGGGCGATGACCTGCACGGCTTCCGCACCATCGCCTGCTTCGCCCACGATCTTGATCTCGTCGGATAGGGCGAGCAAGCTGCGGATGCCTTCGCGCACCAGAGTTTGATCTTCGACTACGCAGACCCGGATCATGGCAGTGCGCTCGCCGCGGGAATCCATGCATCTACACGAAAACCGTCAGCAGGCCGTGAGTCCAACTGCAAACGCCCGCCCACCGGTTCGATGCGTTCCTGCATGCCAGTCAGTCCGTTTCCCAGACGTAAGTCGTGCACTCCGCGGCCGTTGTCGTGCGCATGGACCTCTACGCCCTCCGCAGTTCGGACGATTTCAATCCAAAGATCACTAGCGGCTGAGTGCTTGATGGTATTGGTGACTACTTCCTGCACGCAGCGCAGAATGGCCTCTGCTCGCAACGGATCATAAATTGCAAGGTCGCCATCAACACGAAGATGAATATGCGGCTCGGGAATATCCCGGACCAGAAGTTCGATGGCACAGGTGACATTCAGGCTGTCGTCGCCGCGCAATCGGCTGACCACCTGGCGAACCTCGCCTAGAAGCTGCCTGGTTCCCGCCTGCGCCTTCTGGATATGTTCTCCCGGCTGGCCGGCAACCAGATGAGAGGCAACTTCCAGGTTCAGGCTGACAGCCGTCAGGCGATGCCCCAGGATGTCGTGAAGTTCGCGAGCGATGCGGATCCGCTCGCCCGCGCGGCTGCTGTCGGCCAGCAACTGCTGCGTCGCGCGGAGTTCGGCGTTGCGCTGGGTGAGCTGACTACGCACCTCGGCTTCATCGGCCAGCGCACGCGACATCAGCGCTGCGAACACTTGCGCTCCCAACCACGCCAGGAATAACGAGGACACAACGGCTTGGGGCCAGTGAAGGCTGATGATCCAACCCATCAGTAACGATTGGGCAACAATCCAGCCCAAGGCGAAAAGGAGGGGGAACATGGCGGCGACCTGGACCGCCACTACCAACAGCAGCGCGCCCTCAATCCCACTGCAGATCAGCGAAACCAGCAACAGGGCCAGGCCGCTCTGCAGAACCAGCATCACCACTCGCCACACGCCTCTTGGTTGTCGGGTTTGTGCTTTGGTTGACAACCATTTGGTTGATAACCAGAAGACGCAGGCGAATAGGACGTAGCACGCCAAATAGAGCGCGAAGCGGGCGGAAAAAGCCCTCGCATGTCGAAAGACACCAAGCAAAATCGCCCAGCCCGGCACGCTGAGGATCAGCAGCAGGGCTATTTCAAACAGGCGACCGGATCGCGTCGTTACGTCCCTCACGAAAAAAGTATACCGGGCCGGGTGCAGGGTGTCGTAGGCCAAAAGTCATGTTCCGGCAGGATGACGAATAGCACATGCGGCGGTCTCGCAAGCAGGGCAAGATCATGGGAGCAGTAGTCAGGCAGGCCAGAGGTTAACCGTACAAGTGCGTTAGCAGGCTACCCGAAAGGAGGTGAGAAACGATGATTCATAAGCGCTGGATGATTCCTGCGGTGGCACACTGTGAATGCGGAAGCCAACGACAGTCCTGGACACGACGTGAAACTGTCTAATGGGACGCGGCTGGCTTCGCGCGGAGCCCCGCCGCGTCAGCAGAATGGAGGAATATGACACGCGAAAAGATCAGAGAATTAGCCGACCGTGTGGTCAAGTATTACAAATCAATAGTCAGCGAAGATCAATGGCGATTAGCCGTGTTTACGATTCTGGAGCTTGCCAAGGGCGAACCTGTAGAACCAGTTCGTCTAGCGGAACTCATGGATGAGCGGGTTGAAAAAACAGAGACCGGCTGCAAAACGTCGTTGAGTGGGATGAACACGGACGCGTTGTGGGGCATGGCCTGACGTTTGTTCCGACACAGCATGAGTTTCATACGAATGGGCGAACAATGTGGACCTGGTGTGCTGGGGACGCCATTATCTTCCCAGCATGGATCAATCGTCCGGCGGATATCAAGTCCCCGTGTACGGTTACGGGGGAGATGATCGACATCGCCGTCACGCCCGATACACTTAAGCACGTAAAACCTCCGAGTGCAGCCGCATCCCTCGTGACAGAAGATGCCAGGGTCTCGGGAATGAGTGACGTCCGGGCGTTTATATGCAGCGGCCAGGTGTTCTTCAAATCGGTCGAGGTCGGCAAACATTGGCAAGAAAAACACCCCAACTCCCTAATACTGCCGGTACGTGACTATTTTGAGCTGTACAAGCAGGTGGACCAGCAAATGTGGCGCCGAGTGAGAACTGAGTCAAAAGCTGCATGAAAACAGGCCCTCACGTTTTGGCGGTGGTAGACCCTCATTTGTTTGGCTACATGGGATCGCCGCATTGGCCTGCCGCATGCAGAGATCGTTCGGCGTGCGATATCCCAGGGCGGCAGAAGGAGATCGGAAGTGAAAAAGCTACTTGGAAATTTCGCACCAGTGGCGGCGATTCTGGGCTCGTTCGCGACACTTGCTTGTTGTTTTCCTATCGGCTTTGGCGCTGCTTTAGGTGCAGGCGCGGCGAGCGCTTTCCTTAACACACTACGTCCGTGGCTCTTGGGAGTGTCGGTTGGGTTCATTGGACTTGGCTTCTGGCAACAGCGCCGTGCGAAACAATGTTCAGTGCGCGGGAGATGGCTCGGGAACGCCCTCCTGTGGGCCGCAGTCGTTGTGGTTTTGGGAATGATTCTCTTCCCTCAGCAGGTTGCAAACTTACTTGCGGGCGGGTAACGAAAGATGAAGAAGAAGATACTTGTCGTCATCGCGGTAATTGGTGTTGTTCTGCTGGCTACAGTCTTTTATCGGTGGCTGCCCGGGTCTGTGCCATCGACCCAAAAACCACTCGTGACACTCGCGTCTGCAAATATTACGCAATTTGCTGCAGCATTTGACACGGATGAGGACGTGCCGCGTGTCATTTTGCTGCTGTCTCCCACATGACCACTATGCCTGCGGGGGGCCTCCGCAGCAGAAGAGCTTCTTGCGCATCATCCCGAATGGAAACTCCAGGTGTTGGTCGTCTGGGAGCCGATCCTCCCGACAGACTGGGGATCGCCAAGGACCAATACACTATCGAGAATCTCGGATCCCCCTGTGCGTCAGTTCTGGGATCCCAAGCATTTGATCTCCGGGACCCTCGAAAGCATCGCTGCGCAGACGACGTCCGAGCCCAAGCCTGATCCTCGCAAACGGTTCTATTGGGAATCAGGCGATAGTGTTCGCCCCGCGCGCGGCTTGGGAGAATCATCCAGTGCCGTCATTCTGGCAGGGACCGGTCTATAGAGTCGTTTCAGGCCTCGAGAAGGCTTTAATCCAGGTGGAGCGGACCTCTTCTGGTTTACGCCGTCCGCTACAAGAACAGCTTCGGACTGACGCGTGGGCAGAACTGAGAATCCTGCATCGCTGTGACCAACGAAATCCTTGGATTTGTGGTTGCAATCCTGCTTGACTCTTGAGTTGCTCCAGAATCTATTCTGGATGTATGCAACGGCAATTCATAGGGAAAGCGTCAGCAGATAGTGGCCTAAGCGTTGACACGATTCGCTTTTACGAGAAGATCGGCTTGATCGGGCACCCGGCTCGCACGAAGGCCAAGTTCAGGACCTTCGGTGTTGAGGATATGCAGCAACTGCGGGTGATCCGGCGGCTTGTTGATCTTGACTTGTCCCTGGGAGAGATAAAGTACGTCCTTGGCTTGCGACACAAGAACATGGACGCCTGCACGGCTGTTCGCGACTTGTTACAACAAAAGCTCGTGAACGTAAGAATCAAAATACGAATGTTACGGTTGTTGGAACAGGAACTTCAGAGGGCGTGCACTCGATAGGACCTAACGAGAAACAGAAGGAGCAGATCGCTGCCGCAGTACAACATTGAAGATGCTGGCGAGGACTAGGCCAGCAATGGCTAGGTATGCCGCGAATTTGACTGTGTGAACGAAGATAAAGAAAAGAGCCGCAGCAGAACTGACACTGGCAAGAACGAGAGCCCACGGACGGTGATGAATTTTGTACCCCGAATACATGCCAAATAAAGTCACCGCCAGAAATACAATCAGCAGTGGGAGCAAAATCGCATCTTTAATCAGGAATCCAAGACCAATAGCAGTCACGATCGAGAGTACCGCGGTCAACCCCAAACAACACGCGGCCGCAATAAAGGAACCAACAATTCCCAGTTTGTCGAGATGATCCTTCCACGCCATGATTTTGCCTCATGAATTCGCAGCATGTGCGAGCTTGTTCTGGACGTCCTGAATAGCTTTCATCACATTGCCTAAGCAGCAATCGCCAGAAGGGTTCTTCACTTCACAGGCGCAGAAACCGCCCTGGATTTCGGCTTTGATTCTGTCAGGAATTTCGGTCGAGCCGCGACGTTCGATATCGGTGCGGACGTTCTCGCGCGTGTAGCCAAAACAGTAGCAGAGCGGGATGGGATCGTCCTCCTCCTTTGTCCCGATCCGCACCTTGATATCCGTCTTGTGGAACACTCCTCGATCTGAAAAGTAAACGACATCGCAATCCTTTGTACGGCAAAAGGAGTAGCTGGCGGCAGCAATTACTCTGCCGTGGTCGCCCACCAGATTCTTGACAGTCAGCGTCGCGACAGACTTCCCCTTTTGCCCGCAGGCCGGGCATAAGCCCGGCTCACTTCTGGGAAGTGAACAAGACCGGTCCCGCGTCCTGGCGCAACAATTGCTCATTGTCCCTTCTTCTCCTGCGGCGGCTCGGCCTTCACCGAAGATGAGTAACCGGCGTTCCTGGTGGCAGTCAGCAGCGCATTGACGGTGGTTTTGGCGTCGTCGTAGGTGACCGTGGCTTCCTTCTTCTCGAAACTGACTTCGGTCTTAACCACACCATCTACCTTGCCCAGCGCCTTTTTGACTGTTATTGGGCAAGCCGAGCATGTCATCCCAGGGACCGAAAGGGTGACTGTTTTCGTCGCGGCCCATGCTGACACGCTGAAAGCGCTGAAACCAAGGGCGAGGATAAAAGCAGTGACAAGCTTTTTCATGAACGAGAGTCTCCTTTTTGTCTTCAAATGGCTCCTCACTAGAAGAAGGGCAGAATGTATGGGAATGCAATTGCTACCACAACCAGTGTGGCCACGGTCCAGAAAATGATCTTGTATGCCTTCTTTACATGCGGCACGGCGCAGACCTCGCCCGGATTACAGGCTCGTGCCGGGCGAAAGATACTGCGGTAGGCAAGAAACAGCGCAACAAGAGCGGCGCCGATGAATATCGGCCGATAAGGCTCAAGGACAGTTAAATTTCCGATCCACGCGCCGCTGAAGCCAACAGCTACCAGCAGCAAGGGCCCAAGACAGCAAGTTGATGCCAAAATCGCTGCGACTCCACCAACCAACAGTGGTGCGCGGCCATTCTTTTCTTTGAACATGAGTACCTTTTTCCAATTGAATTCCAGGCACAGTCTCCGTCACGCCTTCACTTTTGAGCGGTCGCGCCGATGGCGTTGAGATTGCGTTGGCCGACTTGGTCGAACCTGGAACACGGCTTGCTTTGCCTCACCTTCCAACACCTGGCAGCTATCCAACGCAGGCGCAAAGTGGGCGAGGTGCTTTTCAATGCCGCTCAGGATGGGGACCAGGTCGGGGTTGAGGCAATAGACTTTGTTCTTTCCCTGCCACTCCCATTCGACAAACCCGCAATTCAGCAGGCACGCCAAATTGTGCGACACGCGACTTTGCTCGATGCCGAGTTCGTCCACGATCTGCCCAACATAGTGAGGCTTGTCCCGGAGGAGCTGTACGATGGCGAATCGCGTCTGGTTTGAGAGCGCCCGGAAGAACTCGCGATAGAGCCGAAATTCCAAGTGAACCTCCGATACATATGATGCATCTTGTATATGATACTATTAACATATCTGTCAAGTTGTTTAGCAAAGCTATGGCAGCCGGGACAGATCAAAGGAATGAAAGGTGACGAATGGGTATAGATCGCCAGCAGACACATGAGCACGAAGGTCCGGGAATCGTCACCAGTTGGAATACTCGCCGTGGCCTTCTGTTGTTTCGCACCAATTATTTTGGCGGCTGTAGGAGCAGCTGGCTTGGCGGTTGTCTTCAGACAGTACCTGGTTTATTTCCTGTTGCTTGCAGCAGCAATCGTTGTCCTGGTTGGAGCTCTTTCATACAGAAGATGGAGGTCACGGCTTCTGCGCCACTAGCTCGGGTGTTCGAAAAAACTCGAAAGGAGATGCTCATGAAACTGCGAACGGGAATCAAGATATTGATTGCTATCTCAATAGGAGGAATCGCTGTAGCAACTTATGAGATTATCACCTGCCCTTTAGCTGCCTTGTTATCCTTCACTGTCGCAGAACGTCTCAGCGCCTCGCCAGACCAACAAGTCGGCGGGCATGCAGCAGTCTCCACATTGCGAGGATTTCCAGTACAGAAAAGCGAACTGTTCGCCGCCGAGGCGTCCTTCCTCGTGATTCCTGTGTTCCTGGTGGTGATCGTCCTCTGCTATTTGATCCTGCGGCAGCGGCGTTTGCAACTCATTGGTGTTCCCATTACGCCTCAGTTTCTGGGTCTGAGTGTCCTTCTGATCGGTTTCTGGAATGTTCTCTTCTCGGGCCTGTTGTTTGCGGAAAGGGTGCATCTCCACTATGTGTTTTGACCGTCCTGAGTGATCTTTGATGCGACGGTCGTCGCATTCGCTATTGTCGCGGTTCTGAGTCTCAAGCAATCCGTATGGCCTTTGCGGCTGAAGAGCTTTGACAACTTGGACGAGTGAAGGAGGAGCAATCGTGGTCGTAAGTTTTGGTGAAACGTGCGGTGTGGCTGGGCTTTGTGCCGTCTTGACCGTAGAGATTTGAAGGAGATCGAAATGACAGATCGTCAGCATGTGAATCTTCGCATCGAAGGCATGACCTGCGAGGGCTGCGCCCGGCATGTGCAGAAAGCCCTTAGCGGCGTCACTGGAGTCGAGAGTGCCGAGGTCGGCGATTGGAAGGACGGTACCGCTGCCGTTATCGCTGGGCCAAATGTTTCGGAGAAAGAGCTGGCGTCGGCGGTTGAACGCGCGGGTTACAGGGCCATCGTAGAAGATACCCAACCACTGCTACCTGAGACTAAGATTCCGCGCAAGGAGAATAGCGAATTCGACCTGATGATTGTCGGCGGCGGGTCGGCTGCTTTCGCCGCCGCGATTAAGGGCACAGAACTCGGCGCTCGCGTCGCGATCGTCGAGCAGGGCACCATCGGCGGAACGTGCGTGAATGTCGGCTGCGTTCCCTCCAAGACACTTATCAAGGCCGCCGAAATCTGCTATCACACTGCCTATTCCAACTTCAAAGGCTTCGACGCTTGTCCCCCGCCACGTGAGTGGCAGACGGTGGTGCGCCAAAAAGACGAGTTGGTCGAGTATCTCCGCAAAGAAAAATATGAGAACGTGCTGAAAGCCTACCCTGGTGTGAAGCTGATTCGCGGTCATGCACAATTCACAGGCACACGAGAGATTCAGGTGGACGGCAAGACTCACCGTCCAGCAAAGATCCTTATCGCCACCGGATCAAGTAACTTTGCGCCGCCCATCCCTGGCCTCAAAGAAGCAGGCTTCCTCGACAGCACCTCTGCGCTCAGCCTTGAGGCACTGCCACAATCGATGATCGTTATCGGCGGCGGCAGCATTGGCCTCGAACTTGGACAACTCTTCCAGCGATTCGGTGTGCGGGTCACGCTATTGGAGGTCATGGACCGCATTGCTGCGGCAGAAGAGCCGGAGACCAGCGATGCGCTCAAGAAATATCTGACCGACGAAGGCATGCGCATTCTGACCGGCGTCAGGATCGAAGCAGTCGAGCGCTCCGGTACCGAGTATCGCGGAAAGATTCAAGCAGAGGGCAAGGCAGAGACGATTTGTGCCGAGCAGCTTCTGGTAACTACAGGGCGGCAAGCAAATACGAGGGGGGTTGGCTTGGACAAGGCAGGTGTAGAACTCGGTCGCAGGGGCGAGATTAAAGTTGACCGGTACCTGCGGAGCACTAATCCGGACATCTATGCCGCTGGTGACGTAACCGGCGATCCGATGTTCGTCTATGTTGCCGCCTATGCTGGTTCTCTCGCCGCTGACAACGCGCTGAACGGCGCGGGAAGAATCTACGACTTGTCCGCGCTGCCTCGCGTGACCTTTACCGATCCGCAGATCGCGAGTGTCGGTGCGACCGAGGAGCTTGCGCGTGCGGCAGGGCTGGACATCGAAACCTCTGTTTTGCCTCTCTCGCTCGTTCCGCGCGCGCAAGCGTCCCGAAATCTCAAAGGACTGATCAAGCTGATCCGTGAGCGCGGTACCAACCGTCTGGTGGGAGCACATGTGCTCGCCGCTGAAGGCGGCGAGGTCATTCAGGAGCCTACATTGGCGATTCGCTTCAAGCTGACGACCACAGACATCATCAACACGTATCACCCCTATCTCACGATGGTAGAGGGTGTGAAGCTGGCGGCCCTTACGTTCAGCAAGAAGGTTGAGGAGCTGTCCTGCTGCGCAGCATGAATTTTGTTTTGAGCGAAAGGGGCCACTATGAGGAACTCAAATGCGGAATTTTTCAAGGATGTTTTGATCGGCGCCGTGGGCGGCCTTATTGGTACGGTCGTGCTGGAGCGCATCAGCTCCAAGCTCTATGAATGGGAGGACGACCAGGCGCGGAAAAAAGAGGATGAGCTGCGGAAGGACGGCGACCCGCCGATGCAGCTTGCCAAGCGCGTCTCCGAGGATGTCCTGCGACTGAATTTGCCGGAAGAAAACAAGGGTAAGCTGGCGATGGGCATTCACTACGGCTTCGGCGCTATGGCGGGCGCATTGTTCGGAACACTGGCACCGCGAGCGCCGTTCTTGAGCGCGGGTTTTGGAACTGTGTATGGAACTTTGTTCTGGCTACTCGGTGATGAACTCGGGATGCCGGTAATGGGGATTTCCAAGCCGTCGCAGGATTACCCCTGGCAGACGCACGCACGCGCCTGGGCAGCTCACGTCGGCTACGGGGCGGCGGTGGTGAGTACGTACAAGCTGGGGAACAAACTGGCGTCCTGAGTTGATGCCACATGGGGCAAGGTAGAGCGAGCGCGAATGAACAGGTAACGGTAGTGATGACAGAACCAACCTCCTACGTGAGGATGCTCCGATTGACCTGCTGAAATGATTTACGTGAGTCTTTGTCTGCGCAGGTCGTGGCTGAGCTCTTGTTCCAGGCTCCGCAATAGCCGAATTTTGCCTCTTACCTTCATGAGCTTTTTTCGTGACAGATCACGGACTTCCATGCAGGCGTTCATTTTTTTGCGCTGCCTGTCAAGTAAGAGTTTCATTTCCTTTAGGGAAAAACCGAGATCAACGAGCTTACGGATCAGCCGCAGATTCTGAATATCCTCAATACTAAAAGCTCTGTACTTACCTCGTGTGCGGTGCGGATGCTTAATCAAGCCAACCTTCTCGTAGAAACGGATTGTGTCGATACGCAGACCGGTATCTCTTGAGACTTTACCTATGAATTGCACCCGATCCGCCATGCAGTACGGTCACCAGTATCCGCGGTAGAAGAAGAGAAGAACCCAGTGCCCACGCTGATCGGAAAGCCTGAACTCCGTCCCGCTCTGGTCTTTTAGCGTGAAATCCGGCGCGAGTTTGCCTTCAGCAGAAGCGATCTGTGGCTTCGGGTAAGGCTTGGATTGCACCGACGCCAGACCGGAAGTCGCAATTGTTACGGCGAAGATCAAGACGAACCGCTGCATGAGAAATCAAGATACATGCAGCCTTCGAAAGGTTACAGGACCCGCAATGCCCTGAGTTGGGTGTAAGTCGCTATCGGGCAGCGGCGTCAATTCACCTCGAAATGGCATTTCGATCAGTTTGGTCAAGACGGCTTGATCGGGCTGATGTATACCCGGCAGTCCAATCGTGAGCGACGCCTGAGGCACACCGAAGCGATACGTGCCGTGAATGTAATCCCAAATCGCCAGCCCGCTCGACCAGTTTGTCCACTGTTCTTTGAAGTCCTGCAAATGATGGATCCCATGCATTCGCGGAGTGGCAATGAGCCGGCTTAAGAACCGCTCAAGGCCAACCGGCAACTGCACATTCGAGTGGTGAAAGAGGACTGAGAACGCGAGAAATTAAGATCTTCGTTCCCCGCATCCGGTTCATTTTTTCCCGGAGTGTTATTCGACGTAATTTGTTCATATCGGCTATTGTGGGCTGCATTCTTTCCGGGACGAATCAATACGACGTGATCGCGCGCACCCCATTTACTGCAAAGCTTGGAATGAAAATATTCCTCAACTTTCTCATTCCATTCATCGTCTCCTCCTCCAGCGCGGCCGTGAATCGTTCAGATAATTGATCGTTATCTCGCTCGGCTGATGCACACCATGGCTTTCCGGAAGCCATAAGCCCTGCATGGTTGAGCATTTCATCCCGGCCACAACGTCAATCACCTGTTAGCGCTCCCAGTCAGGTGGCGATGTTCACCCTGATAGATCTCAACTTGGTAATCTTGCCCTTCCCAGTGCTGACTCATCGGCCAGTAGAAAGTGAAACGGATCGGCCCTCGGTCTGCAAAGCTAATTGGCAAGTCAACATAATGGATTCCTAATCCGGTGCTGTCCGAGTTAGCATCATGTGCTTGTTGCCAGTCGTCCAGGGACCAGTGCAAAAGGAAGGGGTGCGGGGCTTGGATCCGAAGGGTGTGGCCAAAGGCAACATGCTGAACCTGGCGGCTGGGCTTCCAGACGTCCAGGTCCTTGCGACCGGCGCCTGCCTGATAGCGCTCGGCAATGATCGGAATGAAGTCGAAGGGCTTCCCATCAGCGGCGGAGCGCAGCAGCTTTATGTATTCTGCGTGTGCCCATACTAATGGCATAGCTGATCCTGTGGGTCCTCCCAAATGCATCCCGGTGCTGGGAAGATCCGGCGCGTCCCAGATCTGTTCCGGAAGCATGCCGCCGCTCGAAGCAAAGCCCTCGATGGCCAAAATGTATTCTCTGGGGCTCCGGCCCGCAGCCAGCTCGTAATGAGCACGCTCACCTGTGAGGAGTGGCCATGCTCGGCCCTGGCCCCATCCCGCATAGGGGCCACCGTCGGCTCGTTGCCCGTAACCATCGTGGTTGTATCGCCTCCAGCATGGACCGGCTGGAGTATCGACTTTTAGAACCGAGTCCACTATTTTCAATGAGCACTCAACCAACGGGTCATTGGCGCGGCGGATGCCGTACCGGACAAGCTCCAGAAAGCCGGCGTCCACGATCTCTCTGGCCATAAACTGCCGGGCTTCTCCAGGTGGTTGGTTCGCAAGCTCGATTCTGCCTGAGTCTGGATCTTCCTCGGGGGAGTTATCGCCAACCCTGACGGGATGGATGCGGACGTAGTGATCCGAAATTCCATCTACCAGCGTTCCTTTGGTCGTTACCGTCCATTGCTCAATGTGGGATTCAAGAAAGTCGGCATATTCCTCGATGAAGCGAGCAGCGTTCTCATCGCCGCGCGAGCGCGCGAAGTCAGCAGCGCATATCAACGCTGCAATGTTGATTGCCAGGGTAGAAGGCGAATAGCCGCTGTTTTCCTCCCAGCGTTCCTGCTGGGTTACCGGTCCCTGCCTGATCAGATAGGAGGCAGCAGCCCGGACCATCGGATAGGGATCAAATTGCGCCAGTGCGTTCGCCTTCCAAAGACGCCAAGCCAGCACTACGGGATAAGCAACCTCGTCAAGTTGAATACCTGTCCAGTAGGGCGTTCCATCAATCCAAAAGTTCTGCGGGAACCCACCGTCAGCTTGCTGGGACGCCGCGAGATAGACCAGTGCTCGGCAAGCGGTTTCCGTATTTCCGCATGCCAGTAATGCGGTCGCCGTATTGACCATGTCGCGAGTCCACACCAAGTGATACCCCCCAAGATCCTCGTCGCTTTTGGCCTCACCCCATGGAATGCTCGCGGAGGCCACAAATGCTCCTGCAAATGTCTTATCTTCATGCGCCAGCAAAACGTTGTGGCTCAGCCGGTAGAGGTGCCCCCCGTCTCCAGAATGGCGATCCAAATCCAGGATACTGCAGCAGACACGATGCCACTGCTCGGTGAAACGAGCGAGTTGCTTTTCAAATGGCGTGGTCAGGGCCTGAAGGAGAGTGGAAACGGCGGCATGCCTCCCCTCGCCAAATGAGAGCGCAAGCGTAAATTCATTGCCAATGGAAAGGTCAATTTCCCCGATAACGGCAATGTTGCCCTGTTCGGCGCGCTCGAACTCCCAATCCATTTGGAAGTTGTCGTTTAAGTCCTGCCAGCCGTCACTCCTACCGACATATCCGCATGATGTCCTAAGGAATGGATTCGTAGCTGCAACTGACAAATAGATGCGATCCTGCCAACACAGCAGCAGAGTTTGCCCCCCAGCTTGCGCGCGCTGCGCGGAATTGCTGGCTCCCCGACCGCCGATATGAGGGTTCAGCAAGATGTATAGATGCAATTTGCCCTGCCACTCCGGCGCGGTCCCGAAACGAGTGTGGACGAGTATGCAGGGCTGGTGGGGATCGCAAATGATCTGCTTGATCAGCTTGTAGCGGCCGCGACGGTCGCGGCTCGTCACCCGATAACCAAGCGTGTGATCTTGAATGGCCTCCATCTCGACTGCCATGTCCCGCTTTTCTTCATGGAAAAAAGTTTCACCGTCGCTGACCAGGAACTGACAATCGCGAACCTGTGGACGATCAATGGTCGGATAAAAAGTTTCTGTGATAATTCCGTGAGCCAGGGTGAACCAGACGCGGCTTGCAACGGAGTACGCTGTTCCAACCGCTTCCTTGGCGCTGGAGCTCCATGTGCCAGGCAGGCCTGGCCAGCCGAAGGCTGTTGCGCTTACGTCAGAACGGTCATTCATCACTGCTCATGATTCAAGACCGCAAAGGGAGGTTACATTCGTCCGATTAGAATTCGGACGACAACGCAGAATTGCAGGACGCATGTACTTTGGACCACTCTTCGAGGAATCCCTTAACGGTCTAGCTGTTTTTGGCAGCTCTCAGGAAAAAGTTGCGCAGCCGTTGACTATAGCCACCTGGGACCTCAAGAACGCCCTCGTTTGAATAGATGCGAACGGTTTTTCTGGTTGTGTCGAGGATAACAGAACAGCGCCGGCAGCTCTTGAGATGGTTTTCGATCTGATCTCGCAATTTCGCATCTACATCGTTATCGATATAGTTCGACAACTCCTCTAATACTTGTCGGCAACTCACCACGGCTTTACTCCTTTGCGAAATGGAAGACGGTCAGTCCATCGTTTCTTGAAAATTGGGGCCAATTTTTCCCGCAATTGCAAACGTGCTCGATGAAGGCGCGCTTTGGCTGCCGACTTGGTAATGCCAAGGACGTCCGCTGCCTCATCTTCATCCAGGAGCTGCACATCTCTTAAGAGAAAAATCTCGCGGTACTTGTCCGGCAAATCGTAAAGCGCTTTATTCAGCTGCTCGCGTATCTCTTTACGTTCCAGCACCTCTGACGGAATCTCTCGCCAGTCGGAAAGCTGGCGAGGCATGAACTCCCCAGTCTCTTCTGCCTCCATGCCTTCCTCAATCGACTCGTACAAATGGCGGCGGTCCTTTCGACGCCGTATACGAGCTTCATTCATGGCAATCTGCAAGAGCCAGGACTTAAATTTCTCGATCGCCGTCAGTTGATGTAGATACTTAAAGGCCTTGAGCGCTGTCTCCTGCGCTGCATCTTCCGCGTCTGCCTCGTTCTTCAACACTGAGTATGCGAGCAGATAAACATTTCGCTCATAAGGCCGAAACAGTTCAAGAAACAGTTCGGTCTCTCCTGCCCGTATTCGCTCAATCAAAGCCGCGTCCTCGCTGAAGGATCGCGCTTGAGCTGTATCAACGCTTGTCATCTCGGATTTAACCCGCCGTACGACTCGGCTCCTCACCATGAGAGATACGCGGGGAGCGAAAAGGTTTCAGGCGTCGGTGGCCGAGCCATACGGCGGGTTAGTCCGCGGTTGGCCAAGGAGGAATGATGGTCATGGCGACCGTCGACCAGGGCAACATGCTTTCGATGACCGGCCTTCGGCTTAAGGCCACACTGTTTCTCGTCGGCAATCCAACCGTAGGCAAGAAGCTGTTTGAGCAGGACCACGCCGTGGGCCTTTATGTCCCCCTCCGCGTCTTTGTATACGAAGACAAAGATGGAAAAACCTACGTGAGTTACGACAAGCCATCGGAGCTTCTGGAACAGCTTAATAACCAGGAGATCGATCAGACCGCGCGAATGCTGGATCAAAAACTGGATTCTCTGGTCCAGATGGTGACTCACTAACAGCAACCGGAGGCACGCGAGACCTCCCCGCGTGTGCCTCCGCCTCTAAGGCCTGATATGAAGCGATTATTTTCCTTGCTCCTTGTTCTCTCTTTAGCTGCGCTTGGACCGAATATCTTTCCGGCAGCGCAAGCCGGCTACGGTAATCTCCACATTCTGGCGATTCGGTTTTTATTGCCAACATTACTCGCACTGGCTCCGCTACTTGTTCTGCTCCGCAGAATCCACCCTGATCTTTCGCGCTCCATTCTGCTGGGGGCGGCATCCGGGGCCTTAGCCACGATCTCGCTCGAAGTCGTGCGCTTGCTTGGCTTCCATTTTGATTTCATGCCGGGCAATCTTCCACGGCTTATGGGTGTGCTCCTTCTGGACCGCTTTGCCGAAGGCCCATCTTTTCTTTCCGACATCGCGGGATGGGCATATCACTTCTGGAACGGAGCTGCTTTCGGGATTATCTACGCGCTGGTCTTCGGGACCAGACGAACATGGCTGGGCGCAATCTACGGAGTCGCTCTGGGCATTGGGTTCATGCTTAGCCCTGTAGTCTCTTCGCTCGGAGTCGGATTTCTCGGGCTCCAGTTCTCGTATGGATTCCCGATCACCGTGTTGCTGGCGCATTTGGCCTTTGGATGGACACTTGGCCTGCTTAGCTATAAATTCCTCGGACCGCGCACAAGCCTTGTAATGGAGGAGCTACGCCGCTGCTTTTCTCTTCATTCATCGAAACGTGCGGATGTTGTGTCCTGATGGGCTGCTCTGCTGGTTCTCGGCCGCTCCGACTCAATCGAAGCGGCCTTTTTTTATTTCACGCTGCCTTCATTCTCGCGTTTCTGCGCAACTACTCACGCCTGACTGAATCCTGCAAGTAGAAAACACAGGACCCAAGGAAACCGTGTAAAACGCAGCGTTTTCACGCAGCAGACCAGGTGTCCGTGGAGAATATGGAGGCTCAATGATGAGCAAGAAGGTGTTTGGTTTACTAATGACGATTGTTTTGTTGATTGGAGTATCGTTCGGCCAAGAGCAAAAATCAGAAGTCAGCGTGCAGGGTACGGGCTTCTTTACCAAGGACGCCGATGGACGTGGTCTCGTCCAACAAGGCACCCAGACCGGTGGCGTCCTTGCGGGCTACCGCTATCATTTCAGCCGCTGGTTTGCGGCTGAGGCCAACTATGGTTACGCGCGCAATACCCAGAAGGATTTTGGTGCGAGCAATGCACGTATTCAGGCAAATGTCCACGAAATTACCGGCGCACTGGTCGTCACAGCGCCAACCTTCCGGGACAAGTTCCATGTCTTTGCGCTCGCCGGCGGAGGCGGATTGGTGTTTGACCCGACTGGCAATGCGGGTGGCAGCTTCCCTGGCGCTACGACCGAGACCAAAGGCGCATTTCTGTACGGCGGTGGAGTTGACTACGACCTCCTGAAACGCCTGGCGCTCCGTGTCGAATACCGTGGCTTAGTCTACAAGGCACCGAGCTTGAATCTGGCCGGGCTGGACACTGACCAGTTCACGCATGTGGCCCAGCCGTCGGCGGGGCTGGTGTTTCGCTTCTAAAGTGATATCCGGGCGCCGCGGCAAGATGTCGTCGCTGCGGCGCACACCAACTCTTAAGCGGCCATCGAACGATCAGGTCGCGAGACAGAAACCCACCCCTATTGGCCCTAGCATGTAACCTTTTTGGCACGACGTGGATCATCAAGGTGTGGCCGCATTTTGCGTTCACAGGTTTGCTGATTGAGAACGGATGGAAGCATGAGCAAAAAGTCTCGCGTCCCAAAAGCATCCACGGGTTCCACATGCTCTCAAGTCGACACTCATTCGCCGGACTTGGAAGAGCGGATTCGCCGCCGCGCTTTCGAGATCTACGAGTTGCGCGGTCGTGTAGATGGATACGCCGACGAAGACTGGCTGCAAGCCGAACAGGAATTGCTTGCCGGTCGCCCGACTAAACTGGCTTCATGACCCTCCCCTGGCGAAGCTGGACGCATGCACACTGCGATTGATCCGTGTATGCGTCCGGCTTGCGTAGGCACGCCAAGATGCGCCGAGCTGTCTTATCGCTGCGCAAGTCGCAGTCTGGAATGCCTGTAACCTCTTGAGTTCGCGAAGTATCGTTAATGGTAAGGAGATTTCTATGGAAGCAACACTCCTAGCCGAATCTGATCAACTTCACGCACATTCCTCAAGCAGTCCTGCTTCAACGGAAGGTCCCGAAGTGAAGGCAGACTTACACGATCAAATCAGGACAGTGGCCTATCAACTCTACGAGGGGCGTGGCCGGGACGACGGTCATGACCTCGATGACTGGCTGAAAGCAGAAGCGCTGGTGCTGTCAGAGCCCGAAAGAGCCAGAGCCGCGTGAATCGTGCAAACGATTCAAAGACATACCACCTGTCATCGATGTATCACTTTAAAGAGGGGCTGCAAGGCAGCCCCTGCGTTCTTGCCAACGAAAGCGCAAGTACTGTGCGTAGGATTACCGAGCTGTTTCGTTATGCCATGGGTTCAGATGCAGACAGCCCATCACCGCAAGTGTGTGCGCACCGGCTTGAGATCCGGTCAAATCCAGAATTCCTGAATGGGTGGAAGGAGATTGCCGGTTTTCTCGGGAGAAGTGTACGCACGGTCCAAAGATGGGAAAAACTCTTCGATCTTCCAGTACACCGGCCGAGCAGGTTGAGCCCAGGTGTGGTTATAGCATCACGCGCCGAGATTCGCGATTGGGTCTTGGGCGAAGTCAATGGCAGGAAAAGAAACGAGCGGGAAGCAAACGTCAGCTTTGTCGAACGTGCGAAAGCCTCGTGACTCTCTGGGCCACGCCGATTGCGGTTCTTACGCAGGAGAATCCTCAGACGTTATGACCTCCCCGTGTCGTCCCGCAGAAGGTGCCATCTTAGTAGTCCGGCTACCCTGGACCACACTGGCCAAAGAATGGCGAAGCATTGGGTGGATCAAAGACCTTCAAACAATTCTCGTATCTACTCAGATTCGTCAAATGCTCGTGATACAGCCGCAAATAAATCGAATGATACAAGCTCACCCTCAACCACGACAGCGGGAAATGAGCGAAGTCCGAGCACTCGGGCACGGGTAGCAACTACGTCATCTCTTACATTCAAAACAGTTATGTCACAGAACTCACCCCCCACCTTCCGGAGGAGGTGAATGGTTTGTTCGCAGATAGGACATCCAGCGCTAAAGATTTCGACCTGACGCCTGGGCACGAGGCGAGTCCTTGCTTTCTTCACTAAGCATAACGATTCAGCAGGTTCAAGGCAGGTTACAGGGCACCGCACCAAAAATGTCGCCTTTTTCATATCCCTATCGACGCCACCGGAGCCGGATATAACCAGTCTGCATGCCGCGCATCCTCAAGAGGTGGCTTGAGAGAGCTTGAGCAATGCGACATAATGCGGGTCAGCCTGATCGATGTACAGCGGAAGATTACAGGGAGCTATTTGCCTCCAAGGAGGATGAGTTCGAGTGGCTCTGTTATGCACTTACCGGTAATTCTCGTTACGCGGATCTGAGTCTTGATCATGCGTTCGAAGAGTCGTTGCAAAGTGGGACTCGCGTCTTTCGCGAATGGATGTTGAGCTGGGCAAGACGGCTGATTATCAAGTCGTGTATAGCCGCCATGGATTCTGAAATCCAGCACGTGGCACGAGACTTGTCCCCAGGCAAAATACAGCTACCTGCACACCGTAAGCAGGACCCGGACCAGTTGCGGAAAATGGCGCGTGATGTCCTTCAGAAAAGGCTGCTTGCGCTCGACGTTCTGTCTCGTTTTGTCGTCGTTTTGAGGACTCTCGAAGGGTATTCGCGACGCGAGACCACGCTGCTTCTGGATGTTGACGAGATGACCTGCGCTGTCGTCCACGACCTGGCTATGGCATCCCTGGGTTCCTCCGCTATCGGTGAAACTCTGAGAATGAGAAACCAGCCGATGACCGCCTGAACACAAGATTATGGCCCACATCGATGACCTCAAATTTGTCCACCGTCTCTTCATGAAGAGCTACCGATTCCGTCATGTGGACTGGTCGCCGGGGGCTCGGTTGAGAAAACCTCTCCACGAGGCGAAGCTCGTGCTCGTTACGACCGCTGCGCTCCATCTTCCCGACCAGCCTGTCTTCGACCACAGCATCCGTGGTGGCGATTGCAGCTTTCGGGAATTGCCTGGAAACGTTGATATCGGAGCATTGCAGATTGCGCACAGGAGTTCAGCATTTGATCAGACAGGAGCCAAGAAAGATCGCAACCTGGTGTTTCCCCTTGATCGGTTCCGACAACTCGTAGCCAACAAGAAGTTGGGCGCGCTCAACCGCAGGCATTTCAGCTTCATGGGGTCCATTACCGCACCAGGTAGGCTCATATCGGAGACTGCGCCTGCCGTTGCAGGGCTCCTTCACGAAGACCGGATCGACGCGGCATTCCTCGTGCCGGTCTGACCAATGTGCAATCAGTCCGTGGGACTGATAGCCAGCGTAATCGAGAAATCCGGCATTCCAACCGTCGGCCTATCGTTGCTGCGGGAGGTGACAGAAAAAGTGAAGCCCCCGAGGGCCTTATTTGTGCCTTTTAAGCACGGCTATCCTCTCGGTGAGCCGAACAACCCAGACTTGCAGCATCGAATTATTAAAAGAGCCCTTGAATTGCTGGTGGCATCGGATCCTCTTCCCATTTTGGCAGACTTCCAAGTATGAATCGCTTCTGAACGGACATCTTGCCAGGAGTTTAACCCGACCGGTTACATCAGCACCAGTCTCGGTTCACACACTCGAAAGCCAAAGATTGGAACGCTGGGCCAGCATTTATCACTATCCCATTGCTCCTGAATGCATTTTGACAAGATTCTTAAATGGTTTTCATATTCGTTTAACCGGAGCCGGTTCTACTACGTTGATCCGGACTTGGCCGGTCCCCCAAGTAGCGCCGGGGCACATTTGACAAGCCTGCGTGGGGATGGTGGAATGTTTCGCCCAATTTATTAGAAAATCCTTAGCAACTTAGTAAGGGTCTGAGAAATGACACCCTGTGAATACGAAGCCAGCCTAATTCGTCGATGTAAAGACGGAGATAAGCGAGAATTTCACGTCCTTGTGGCTCCCCATCTCCCTTCCATCACTCGCCTTGCCTATTCAATTCTTCGATGCAAACAAGAGGCTGAAGACGTTGCGCAGGAGACCGTGCTAAAGGCAATGGCACACATTGAACAACTCCGCGAAAGCGATAACTTTAGGACATGGCTCCTGCAAATCGCGGCCAACGAGGCTCGTATGCGCTTGCGTAAATGGGGCAGGTGGTCTGTCTCAGTGGAAAGCGAAACTCACCAACGTAAGTCGCAGCTATCTCCGTTAGTGGAGTCGGGGAACATTCCATCCAGCCAACTGGAGCAAAAGGAAATGCGCGCCTTTGTTCAGGCTCTAAACAATTTGAACGAAAGTTATCGCACAGTATTTATTCTGAGAGACGTGCAGCGGCTCAGCTCTGCGGAAGCCGCAAAGATACTGGGGATTAGGCAAAGCGCGATAGATACAAAGTTGCATCGAGCCCGGCGGAAAATGCGAGAGCACTTGACGAATTTCTTTCGGCCATCCGGCAATTAATTCTGATGCCCTTTATGCGAGTCCGGCTATCCAGCGATTCTCGCCGCTTCGCCAACCCATTCGCTGCTACGGTCCTTGCCGCTTCACGAAGTATCGCTCAATGAGATGATCAATCGACAGCTTGCCTGGACCGCGAGTGAGGATAAACAGCAGAACGGCCGCCCAGAAGACATTATCGCTCCACGCCTTAGGAAGAGCGTATTCCATTACGATCAGCTGTCCAAGTAGAGGCAGAGTAGCCAGCCGCGTGGCAAATCCGAGTAACAGCAGAATCGGAAAGGTGATTTCATTCACCATTGTTATGCGTGCCGCGACAGCAGGATCAAGGAGCGGGACCTTGTAGATGTCCTCGAACAGCTTCACGGTAAACTCGAAAGACTTGAATTTGATAAGTCCCGCGTTGAAGAAGATAAGTCCCACGCCGACGCGCATTCCAAGCTGCAGCAGCGACATTGGAAATCGTCCAAGCCACTCGCGGGCGGCCACGAATCGCGAGCGCAGCGCGGTTGCCAGAGTCACCGCGGGCGCGGTCACTGCGCACTCCTTTGTGTCTTTACCGCTACAATCAGACCCTCAGCCAAGACCGCGTGTAGGGCCCTGGCTGGATCGAACTTGTCGTCCACGTCGAGCGCGGCCTCCGCCGCATCCCCGAGCGAATAGCCAGCGGCAATGGATCTCCGAAACATGAAGTCACCACGAGTGAGCCGATTGAGGTGGAACTCACCCCGGGCGCCACGAAGCTCGATCCATATATCCTCCGGAAGAAGCCGAAGCGATTCGGGAGCTGTATCCGTTAAATAGAGCCTCATCAGTTCGTCGACTGGCCATGAGAATTGAAGATAACGAACTCCCGTCTGCCAGCCCAATACGATATCTGGCAGTTGCCCGGCAGGAATTCTTGAAAGCACGTCATCAGGAACGGAGCGACAGTCTGTCGCAATCGAGACATGCCCGAGATGCCATTCGAGTTCCGCAAAGTCGCTCACATAAGGCAAGCGCCCCCCAACGCATACGGCCAGGAATTCCGAGAACGTTGCTCCGTACTCCGCAATACAGGGGCCGCTGGGCGGGTGCTCGCAAATATATCTTCGGGCAGTTTCAGTAACCAATGCCGATCCGATCAACCATGCGGTGGCGGGAAATCTTTCCACGAGTGCCGTGACGAGAGTCATTTCGTAGTGTCTGCGATGAACTTGAAGACGTTTGGCCGGATCCTTGCCACCCGTCAGAATGGGGGCGATCCGCACATCGTCACCGCTGACGATGGTTTGGCGGATGGACAGTTGTATATCGGCGAGCCCTGCTAAGCGGGCAGGCCATTTCTGCAACTCGCTCTCACCCGTTGTTGTTCGAGTATCACTTAGAAGAGGCGGCAAAGTGTACCTCGCGCGCGGCGATTCCGTTGGCTTGCGAAGCTTCGCGCACCAGTACCTCGAGCGGCGGAAGGTTCGCATCCCATTCAATCAAAGTTGGCTTGATGCCAAGGCGTCGCACTGCGTAAGCGTAGAGCTCCCACACCGAGTCCGTAAGCGGCGTCGCATGCGTATCAATCCACAGTTCGGTGGCTGGATTGGACTCATCCTCTTCTGGGGTAAAGCCTCCCAAATGGAATTCCTCGATTGCATCGGCTGGCATGCTGTCAATGTACTCGCGAGCGTCGTAGCCCATGTTGTGAGCGCTGAGATAGACATTGCTGACGTCGCACAGCAATCGGCATCCCGTTCGGCTTACCAGCTCGCTAAGGAACTCGGCTTCGGTCATGGTCGAGGTGCGAAATCCAAGATAACTGGACGGATTCTCGATGATGTAGGGTCTTCCCAGAGCATCCTGAATTTGATGAATGTGACCGGCGACGATCTGCAACGTTTCGCTGTTAAAAGGAAGCGGCAGAAGGTCATTGAGATATTCCTTGCCCTGGACGGACCAAGCCAGGTGACCGGAGACGAAAACTGCATCAACTTGTTTTATTAACGAGCAGAGACGTTGAAGATGATGCCGGTCGATTCCTGTTGCGCTTCCAATGGAGATACCGACGGTATGAACGGAAATCGGATATTGTTGAGAGAGTTCGAGCAGGAGCTCTGTCGCGTGCGGATTGGCGAGAAAGTTTTCGGGGTGGATTTCCAACCATCCGACCGGTGGTCGAGTAGCCACCACTTCCCTGATGTGGGGAAGCCTAAGGCCAATTCCTGCACGGCCCAATTGTGCCGAGAGCGATCCAGCTGTGGTGGCCACTCAGATTCTCCTCGTCTCTATTTCTGGGGAGTAAGACTTCCGCCGACGATCCGTTCACAGTAGCCTTTAGGAACGTAAATCCAGGCTCTTGGATCTTTGTCGAGCTTTGATGTCCCGCCACAGGAGTTATTACCGGTGGACGCACAGTCGTTCTGTCCGGCCTTAGCGATGCCATAACACTTTTCGGCCTGATACTTTGGAGGTTCGACCGGTTTCTGTGCAAGCACCAGCAGCGGAGAGGCCGCCGCAGCCGCAAGGACCGGGATGAGCAGCGAACGTCTATTAGGACCCTTCATGCGCGATTCTCCTTTCGGATCAACCCAATACTCTTCTGATTAGTTGAAGATGCAACGTTGCCGCACGAAGTTACACGACTCGGTAGCGACAAGTCGCGTCATAACGAGAAACTCTCTTCGGCGCCGGTGACGTGGCAGGCATCGAAGCTGTCGAAATACTTCCAGGCTCTGAGAAACGTTTCCTGAACGAGATCATCTGCCTTCTCGGGCCCAACCATCTGCCTGGCCACGCCATAAAGGACACGGAGGTGGGGCAATGCAAGCTTCTCGAACTCTTCTTTGCGGGCTTTCCGGGAGAGTCCCACTTAACTTCTTTCTCCGACATTTACTCGGCTGCCGTGCCAAAGCGTCTCTCGAATCGATCGTCTTTCCGCTGCCCGTATTCCGCGTTTTGAAAGCAACGCTGCAGTCAATGAAGAAAGTAGAATCAGTGTGATGATTCCTTGCGAGGTGACGCAATAGAGACACCACACGCCCAACACCTTCCATTCAATCCAGGTTAACCGCAGGGCGAAAATCATTCCCAGCAGAGCGCCTACTGCCGTGAGCCAAGGAAAGCGGCCAGCGATGGCGGTAAGCAGGCCGTATCCCATGATCCCGATGATCGCAACCGGCACTCCAAAGGCCATCGCATAAGGGCTGTGATTCACGGTTCCACAATCCCACACTGCATTGATGCTGCACGGCGAGGACTGGGTATTGTAGTGCTCTGCCAGAGCCAAGCTTGAAACGAGCATTCCGGCAAGGCACAGAGTCACGATTACAGCGGTCAAATACTTCACCATTCCTCCATAAGTGATAACCGATGCTTTCTCGCGATTTATTCCAGACTCGGGAACAAAACGTCGACACGAAACGATTTGCCCTCGATGAATGCCGAATTCAGAAGCGCCTGCTCAGCCGCAGCCCCTACCAACGCGGGTGCCAGGCTGCAACTCCACGTGAGCATAGAAGTATGCCGGGGGACTTGGGCACGGGAACGGCACGACACGCTAGGGCGGGAACCATGATCTTTGAGCTTTGAAAAACTCCGCGAAGCTCCTGGGGCTCGGTGTCCCCGCTAACGGGTATTGCAATGAGGAATGATTTCTGCTCCCATCATGTAGATGACGAACGTGGGCTATCGCCATCAGAAGAGACTTGCGCCAGATGGGCTTACCGGTTGGGAGCCGCCTGATTGCCGGTTGCTCCTGCGCTGTATGCCCCCACAATCTTGAGCGCCTCGGCCAAGCTCGTGGGGCAGGCAGAATCAATAATTCGACATTGAGCCAGCGTCATTTTGCAACTACAGGGACAGAAACGTCCCTTGAGCAGCCGGAGAACCGTTTCCTTCCGCTCTGGCGGCAGCTTTGACAGGTCAACACCTGGAAGTTGACTAATTCCCTTTGCGGGCGAAACTTGGCCAGAGTCCTCGAAATATTCGATCTTCGCCGCTACAGGCAGGCCAATCAAAGCGCGAACTTCGGCTTCATAAATTTCCGGATTGATTCCGCCCACATGCTTTTGCACCACCCGCGCTTGTTGGTCCAGGAGAAACGTAGTAGGAAGTCCGAGTATTCCACCGAAAGTCGCCTGCAGCTCCGGCGAAGCGATGGCAACCGGATAGTTGATCCCATGCTTTTGCGCAAAGCGCTTTAAAGACGCATTCACCGATTCGGGTACGCCTGTATCCAGAGAGAGCCCGACGATTTGCAGGCGATCGGCATACTTGGACTGCAGCTTGGTGAAATATGACATCTCATCGAGACAAGGCGCACACCAAGTCGCCCAAAAATTCACCAGAACCACTTTGCCCTTCAATTCATCAATCCCCAGAGTTTTTCCGTCCAGGGTTTTCACATTGAATTGCGGCAACGGGGCAGGATTTTTCACCAGCCGGATCGTGGTTACCTCTGCCGGCAAAATCTGGGCCCGTGCATGGGGCAGGATGATCACGGCGCAGAGCGTGACAATAATAATGAGTAAGCGAGTGAATCGCGGACTACCTACCTGGCTTTCGGCCGCATTGGATTTTGCTCTCATAGATTTCTGCACCTATTCATAAGGGGTACCACAAATCATCGAGCCTTGGATCGTTTCTGGGTCGCGATCCAAGGCTCGGCTCAAAGGAAGCTCTGAGCCCGTCGTGCTGCCTACTGGCAGAACTGCTGAGTAGGCCCCTGGAGGCAGTTGAAGTTCTGCTGCACCGCAGGTGATATGCCAGTCACAGTTTCCAGAAAAGCATCGGGAGTAATGGCCCCCGCCCGGGGGTCCTGAATGACTGGTCAAACCACATAGCGCGGAGCCCCTCCATGGGTAGCGCTGGGCAACACAAACTGCTGCAGAAAACCTTGGCTGGTCAGGCTGTCAATCTCAGAAGTCCTCTCCACGACCGCCGTGCCATCCGTGGTTTTCCCGTTGGCTAACACAAGGGGTTCAATAGCATTTTGAGCTGCAGTACTAGCGAACGAACCGTCAGGATTATAGGCCTGAGGTGTCCACACATCCATCGTAAGGATCCATAGGCCCAGCAGGTTCTGACAGAAGTATGTCGGTTGAGTGTCGAAGACGTTGTCCTGCCGACGATTTGGGGGAGGCGGAGCAAACACAATCGGCTTGCTTGCGCTGGCGCAGTTGGAGTCGGCTACGGTGGCTTCCGGATGAGTAGTCCCATTGGGACCATTGACGGTATTCGGGTCTAAAGTGCTGCAAGATGTGCTGCTCGGGAAGAACAAGTGGGCGACGCCAGTGGTGGGATCGGTAAATTTTTGCCTGGGCGAAATAAACGCGCGGAACTGATTAGCCAAGGTCTTGGCGCGCGTGCCGCAATTGGTAAAAGTTACGTCCGGCACGCCAGTAGAATGAATCGTCGGGCAGTCTTGATCGTTCAGGAAGAAATTGTCGTCCTGTAGTGTTCCAAAGATACTGTAGTAAATCAGGTTCCCATCTTTATCGAATCCCCCGGTTGTTTGCAGGAGACGCGTGGAAGTACGCGTGGGATCGGTGTTCGATGTATCGGTGTGCCAGTGCGTTGGCTGGCCATTGGCGTCGAAGGGTGGCGGCGAGGGCGCTCCAAAATTGCCGGGATTGAGAACCCCGTTGCAGCTCACTCCAACCCGGCCGCCAGTGGGTTCGGTGCCGCTCCCGCAGTTCAACAATGGCACCTGGATCCCGTTTTGCGTGTAAAAGACGTCAGCGAAATCGAACGGAGGCACATTTTTGTTAGGGTCGGTAGGGTTCTGTGCGAAAGCAGGGGTGAGGGATGGTGCTAAAACCAGCCCCAGGACTCCGGCAATAACTATCGCGACAATCAGCACCAAGCAGTTTCGAGTGCGCTTCATGACCTGTTTACTCCCTTCCTGCTGAATCCAGCCGTCAACGCTGGTCCAAAAAAGAATTTTCCGAAAAGAGCAGCTCAGCTCTTCCTGACACGATCCTCGGGTCGAATTACCCACGAGATCTCCTTCACAATCCACTCGGGATGAGCCATGCTGGGACACGCTGACCAGAGCGTCAGCGGCTCATTGCCATACTCGATTGTTCCTATATGGTTGGTGCGGTCCCTGTCCACCTTGGGGTCTGGATCAATGAAGCCAAGCTTTTTGCGAAGCAATTCCAGATCGTCGTACTTGCCCGTCAAGAAAGACCATCCTGGTCCAATGTGAAATTTTTCGGCAAACTGCTTGAGCACCTGCGGGGTGTCGTGCTCAGGGTCAAGCGTGAATGAGTACATGAACACGTCGCGACCGACCCTGTCTCCCAGCAACTTCTGTACTTTTGCCAGGTTCGCAGTTGAGAGCGGGCATAGGTCTTTACACTGGGTGTACATGAAATTGATGGTTACAATTTTGTCCTTGAGCAGGTCGTCGTAAAAGCGGACTCTTTTCCCCTCATGCGTAATCAAAGGCACGTTGGGGAATTTCTCATCCCGCAGAACCTCGCGAGGCGGCCTCGATGGCTTCCAACGTGACAGCGGCGAATCACCTCCGATCGCAATGCCCGCAAGTGGCGCCAAAGCGACTCCGGTGAGTAAGGTCCTTCTGCTTAGGTTTCGCATGGCTTAACTCCTCCTTCTTTCCCAATCGCCGCATTAAGGCGTCCGGTTGGTGTCGCCGGTCGGCTGGATTTCCCAACGCATCATCATGGCGTGGTCTTCATGTACGGTGTTATGGCAGTGGATCGGGTATCTCCCCGTCCAGTCGCGGAAGCGATAGAACAGTTCGATGCGCTCCCCTTGGTGTAGGTGATAGACATCTTTCCTCGATTGCTCAAATGGTTGCGGCCCCACCCGGTTGCGCGAGACAATCTGGCCCTCCTCCAGGTGAATGTGGATGGGGTGCTCCCAGTCGCCGGATAGGTTGGTCAAAATCCAGTGCTCCACAGTGTTCTGGGTAACCGTGAAGCGAACGGTGTCGCAGTCCATAAACTGCTCATTGATGGACCACTGCCCGTTTAGCCGGTCGAATTTGAAAGTACGCGTTACCACCGGCGTCGGTGTACTATCTGGAAGTGTGTAGAACGTCTGCTGAGAGGGAGGCAGGCTGTTGTCTACGGCCGTACTGCTGCCTACTTGAATCTTCAATAGTAGATTGCCCTGTCCCGCTGGCAGTATCACCGGGGGATTGTCTGGACCCTTGCCGCTGGTCTGCTGCAGGCGGTTCTCAATGTACAGAGTCTGTCCGGCGTACTGGCTGAAATCAATGACTACATCCATGCGCGACGCCGAACCAATCCCGATGTTGGTGATTTGAAGGGGCTTTGGCAGCAGATTTCCATCGTTGGCAACAAGCCAGAAGTTGTTGGTGGCGCTCGGATTATTGAGATTTGTAAGATAAAGCTGATAGAAGCGTGAAGGCCCAACGTTCAGCCAGCGGAAGCGATAGCGTCGCGGCTGGACCTGGAAGAACGGCTGTACCACACCGTTCACCAGGAAGGTATCACCGAGAATTCCATCCAGATTGAAGAGGTCAAAACTCAACAGTCCGGTCTGGGGATCGAAGTTTCTATCGGCAAAGACCATCGGAATGTCGAATTGGGGATAGCTTGGGAGCCGAAACCCCGTATTCTCATCTCCCGTGTCATGGTCATTAAAGAAAAGATGGTAGCCAACCAACCCCTTGTACGTGTTCTGGGCGGTAAAGCCCACGCGGTGATCGTGGTACCACAGGGTGCTTAGGGCTTCATTCACATCGCCGCCGGTGGACTGGTGATCGGAGAGCACGCCTGCATACTGCATGGGATAGAACTGATCATAAAAAAAGCCACGTTCAAAAAAGTCGCAGGCAAAACCGTCGCTTTCCGAGGGCGTATGGGCGTTGTGAAGGTGCGTAGTAACTGACGGCAAGCCAAACCCGCCGTTCTGCTGTACTGGCGGAAGCTTATTGGTATTGCGCACCACAATGGGAACGCGGTACGTGGATACAAATGTCGGCCCTGGACTGATGCCGTTATAGGTCCACAGCGTCTGTATCGGAAGGTTCGGATGCACACTCACATTCGCCGCCATAATAGTGCGGTGGTAGAATTTCTGCGGAGGGAACTGAGTAAACCCCTGAAAGGGACGCGTGCGCGCTTCGCCTGCCTGCGTGTCTGGCTGCTGTGTCGGGGCGGGATTCAATTGTGTCTCAGTCGCTTGAGGCATTATGGGCAGGGGCTGGACGAAAGGTGTGACGCTCGGGCTGGCAGCCTGCAGGGCAGGAATGAGCCCGGATCCCCAGCGCGCGCTCAAGCCCTTTTTGGCAACCAGATAGCCGGCGCTCGTTAAAAGCCCCATTTTAAATAGCTCCCGCCGATCGAGTCCGGCAGCAATAAGCTCCCTGCGGTTCTTGGCGGCCTCCAACATTTCCTTATGGCGCGCCTTTGAGACCTTCTCTCCGAAAACGTTGAAATACATCGCTCCTCCTTTATTGCAACCTCAACAAAGGACACTGGTAATAGGGCATCGGTTCGAGACCTTGCCGTAAGAATTTGTTTGGGGATTTGGAAACAGTATCCCGGAAGTGCTGAATCGCGCTTGGCGCTGGCCCGCAGCGCTCTTGGCCAGTCAATGTCTTTGCGCAAACCGCTTGGTGGATATTTGCATGATCGGTTGTTTCATTGATAAAAGCCCGCCGAAAGAAGCCATTCGTCCAGAGACGCTGACCCTCTACTTGGAAAGATTCACCCAAATTTAGAATTCTTTCACGCCGGATAAAAATTTCTTTAGACGGATCCGAACTAGAAAATTATTTTCCTATCGATGAAAAATGTTTTGCGCTGCTGCATCTCCAAAAGGAGGAACTGTAGGTTTGCTTATCCCGAGTCAACTGTCGCATGGAGGCCAGCCCGTAAAAAGCGACTGATTGTGGAGCAAACAACCAGAGCTAAATAAAATTGCCTTAGCTAAGTCTTTTTCCTTGCCAAAATAGCAATTCAGGAGTAAACAATCGTTCGCCTGTGGCTGGACCGTGCACCACATGATGCTGCCCAGCGAGTCACTTTCCCCAGCCCTCCTTGCCGGTCTGGGTCGAGCTGGCTCCCGGCTTTGCAGCATTTGAACTCCGATGTGTTCTTTTGCACTGATTCGCTGATGAGTCTCTGAGCGACTTTGGTCCGGCAACATGTCCGCCAAGAATAGGTTTCTCCGGGCCATTCGATGACACGGCGCCCCGGCAGTAAGAAAGGCAAACTACGAAAAAGGGAAGGCAATAATGGACGCGCAAAGGCCCCCGGAAAGTGGCTATCAACCCCTTGAAATTCAACTCATTGCAGAATGCCAAGCTGGTCATCGTGAAAAGTTCGAAGAACTCGTCGGTCCGTATCTTCAAAGCATCAAGCTGCTTGTCCGTTCAGTCCTGCAAAACCGGAACAATGTGGAAGAAGTAATTCAGGAAACAATTCTGAAAGCCTTCATGCAGATCAGGCAGCTTCGAGAGGCGGAGAATTTCAGGGCTTGGCTGTTGGCAATCGCCGCCAACGAAGCTCGCTTGCACTATCGAAAGAACCGAAAACACTTATGCGACTCTCTTGAGCAGGAAACCAATCAAGAAGTTGATAAGGAAAGACCCTTGCCTCGGGAGTTCGTTGATTGGCGGAATATTCCCTCCGAAGAACTGGAACGCAAGGAAATATGCACCGCTCTGGCAGCGGCCTTGATCAGCCTTGGTGAGGGCTACCGTGAAGTGTTCTTGCTCAGAGATGTACAGCATCTGAGCGTCATAGAAACGGCCAAGGTTTTGGGTCTCAGTGAAGCCGCCGTCAACATCCGGCTGCATCGGGCACGGTTGGAGATGCGCGAACAATTGACCCCGCTGTTTAAGGCACCTGGCAGCAGAAGAGCCGGAATGATGTCAGTTAACATGATGCGAGTGATGGGCCGCATGATGATGCGGAAAACCCTCGCCTGCCGTCACGTCATGCGCCACATATCGAGCTACATTGACGCCCAACTGGCGCCTGAAGTGTACCAGCAGATTGAACAGCACTTGCAAATATGCCGACGCTGCTCGATCCTGGTGGATACCGTGCGGAAGCTCTTGTACATTGTGGCTGATGAAAAAGTCATCGCTGCAGCTTTTGAATGCAAAATTAAATGGGAGCAGATACGAGAGGCTATGGAAGCCGCCTAAGTGTTTAGGGCTCAGCTTGTCCTCGGTGTGAGCTTCAGAGTACGTTCCCGTCGCGCGCCTTGGATTCTATGTATCCGACTTAAGGGATCTGTCCAGGCTCGCAAGAGCCTCCGCGGCTTTCATTTGACATTACTGCTCGTCACCGATCTTCAACGTGGAAGAATCTCCGCGGTTTCTAAATCAGTCGAATCAGTGCGCCTGTCCGCTTTGCTTTACTTGGAAGTTACCGCCAAACCAAGTATCTTTCAGAGGAGAGTCGTTGGATCTACGCCAGGTATTTCGATAAAGAAAAGTGAAGTGACCGCGGCCCGGTAAAGCGGCGCGGTGAGATTGTAACCTCGAGTTCGCCCCGCGAATCATAAATACAAAGATGTAAAGCCGAAAATCAGTTCTTACTCTTATTCTACGTTATGAGGATGAAATCATGTCCAAGCAGGCCTTTCTAATCGTGGGATTTGTGGCTGGAGTCGTCGTCGGAACAATTGCCGGAGCACATGTCGCAGGCAAACAAAATCAGGTGGGCGTCAACGCCTCAGCGCAGCTCAGTCCCGCTCACAATGAAGGGAAAATAGCTCCTGATTTCCAGCTTTCCTCATTGGATGGCAAGCAGGTTAAGCTTTCTTCGTACCGTGGCAAGGCGGTGCTCCTGAATTTCTGGGCCACCTGGTGCGGACCATGCAAGATTGAGATGCCGTGGTTCGCCGAGTTGCAGAAGCGCTACCGAGACCAGGGACTTGAGGTGGTTGGAATCTCGGCTGACAACGAGGACAAGAATGCGGTTTCACAATTTGCAAGGCAAATGAGCGTCAATTACACGATTCTGTTGGGCACAGACCCAGTTTCTGACGCATATGGAGGAGTACAGGGCCTGCCTACAACGTTTTATATCGATCGCGAGGGCAAGATCGTAAAACAGGTTATGGGGCTCATCAGCGAGGACGAGATTGAAGCTAATGTCAGGGCATCACTGCAGCTGCCGGCGGAGCCAACAGCTTCCGCGTCCAAGTGAGCCAGCGGCTACGTTAGTAGTTTCAGAAGTCCTGCATAACCGCCTGAAGAGAGCCTGTCTCCGGCTAATTTGTAATAGGCGGCACCGCTCTTGATACCCATTCCTTCGACGAGCCGGTTCATGAAATTGAACAGAGCGCAAACCGAAATCGCATCATGAAGGGCTTGTTCGTCCCAGCCAGCTGCAAATACAGCTTCGGCGTCTTCTTGCGTCATGCGGCTTGGAGTGAGAGTGAGTTTTCCTACGTAAGCTAATAGCGGTCGCATGCGTTCCTCAATCTGCGCCTCCGCGGGATTTTTGAGCAGTTGTTTGAGCAGCCCTTCAGGTACACCAAAGTAGCCGGCCGTGACCGTATGCACTCCCTGGCAATACCCGCAGGCGTTCAGTCCGGAAACATAAGCAGCAATGAGTTCGCGCTCAGATACCTGTAATGGCGATGGTCCGCGCATAAGCACCTCGTGGTACTCAATGAGCGGGCGCGCCGTAGCGGGAAATTTCTTGAAAACGTCGAGTAGCGTGGCCTCACCGCTGAGGCTGGGCAGAAAAGACATAGCAAACCTCCAGTCAATTCAGAATCATGGTGTTGTAAGGCAACGGGTAATCTGTTCTGAGGCCCGCTGGCCCCTACGCTGCTTTGAAATGCGAAACCTTCCGCATCAGATCCTGCAGATCCGTTGCAACGATCAGGGGTGCCGGTGTCAGCGCATCTAGTACCTGCCCGGGCCGTTGGATAAATGCAGTCTGGCACCCTGCTGCGGCAGCACCGGCGATATCCCAGGAATGCGCTGCTACCATCATTAGCGAGCCGATCTCAACTCCAAGATCCCTGGCGGCCATTTGATAGGGTTCGGCTGCCGGCTTAAGCCGCTTGACCGAATCGGCACTGAGAATTCGTTCAAACAAGCCGGCAATTTCTGCGCTCTGCAGTGCTTGAGTCGCAGCTGTCGCGCCTGAATTGGTCAACGCCGCAAGGCGGAAGCCCTCCTTGCGAAGGCGCTCAAGCGCAGGTTTGACATCAGGAAATGGCGGCAGTTTCCGCAAAGCTGACAATATTGCCTCGCTCGCTTCCGGCTTTAATTCCTTGCTGTGACGAATCTCAATCACCTTCAGCGCTGCTTCCGTAATGCGGCTGAACCCCGCATAGTTGCTGATCACAGTAGTGGCGAGCGCCAATTTCAGAACCTCTGAAAACCACTGCTTTCTCAACTCCCGGTTTCCAAAGTATTTTTCGAATAATAGATCCAGTGATGCGAGATCAAGAAGTGTTCCAACAACATCAAAAACCAGGACAGGTCGCATATAAGTCCTCCATCGATTAACCCGCTATCCGAAGAGCGATCATTTAATGTCTTGATGCTGCCGAATTGGATTCTTCACGTCCTTCATCGTTTGTCTTTAGGTGTGGCCGAATATCGACAAACCACTTTTTTAGCCTAGCAGGTGGAACTCCCAATAGGAACGCAATTTGCAGAAAGTACACCAGGAAGATGCTGTGCAATATACCCTTGGCTTCAAAACGGCGCGCCGAGATCGTTACCGGTGAGTGGACGACTTTGAAGGAACCGAGGGTTTTGATTCTGCGCACCAATTCCGTATCCTCGAACAGCGGCCAATCCGGGAAGCCGCCAACTTTGTGGAACACCGTGCGTCGTATGAATAATGCCTGGTCACCGTATGATGTCTTTCTGATCATGGTGCGCAGATTCATGCCAAAGGAGACCAACCGGAGGGCCGCAGAGTTGCGGCTCCATCGTGCGAGGAAGCAGCCCCCAGCAATCGCTGCTTCCTGCATGATCTGGTTAAGCTTTGCTCCGGCATCCGGAGGCAGGAGGCAATCGGCATGCAGGAAGAGCAAGACATCCCCGGACGCAGCTTTGGCTCCGGCATTTTGCTGAGGCCCTTTCCCTCGGGCGGATTGGATGACCGTTATAGCCGGCAGTGTTCGCAGCCACTCCAGGCTCCCGTCAGTGCTTCCACCGTCTACGGCAATGATTTCCGGGTCAGTGATGGCATCTCGAACAGAATCAATCGCTGCTGGTAAATTGACTCGTTCGTTCAGGACCGGAATGACGACAGAAATTTTCATTGTGCTGCGAGAGTACTTGGACTCGATTCCTTAATTTTCTTCATGATTGCCTGGGTGCACGGGCAAGCGACCATCCCATTTGAAAGTAGATGCTGGAGGTATGACAAGTCTGCCTCTGTATCAACATCAAACCATTCCGGGATCAGCCCAACCGAAAGCCCTTGCTCCCTGAGCCTGGAAACGGTTTTGTGGAAGGTTGTTGGCTGGCTCCATTGAATGCCCTTGAGTAGCCCTGGAGGACTATTCTTTACTCCCAACAAATAAAACCCTCCGTCTCTGCTGGAGCCTAATACCGCGTCGTGTGAAGCCAACAGAGCTTTGGCCTGATCCAGATAGATCGCTGGCAGGCCGGGGCTGTCAGCGCCAATGGCAAAGGCCATCGGATACTGCGTCAGCGCTCGCTGCAGAATGGTCTCTAGTCGAAATTCGAGCGAGCCCTCCGGCTGGATCCATATGCAATTCTCAGGGATGTAATTTCGCGTGAAGGGCTGGGTCGTGGCGACGATCGTGTGTGCCCAAGGCAGAGTCCTCAGCACCGTCAGCGTATCCTGCAAAAATGCATCCGCCAACTGAGCGGCACGTTCCTTGCCGATACTGGGAATCAGGCGTGTCTTCGCTGTTCCCGCGATAGGGGGCTTGGCAAACACGCAGATTGCTGCTTCAGCCACAGATCTCACCTGCGCCATGCAAAGAATTTGACAAGCAAATTCTTCATCCACGGCTTAAACCGCGATCTCATGGAGAGATCGCCTAGACGTTTGATGATCTCCGCCTGAGTTGGGTAGGGGTGGATCACTCCAGCCAGATCACGAAGCCTCAGCTTGCGTTGCATAGCCAGCACAATCTCGCCGATGCTTTCTCCGGCATGGCGGCTCACCATGGTAGCACCCAGAATCACTCCATTTCTCTTTCCAGCGTGGATGCGCGCAAACCCAGCGGTCTCGCCTCCCACAACCGCACGATCATTTTCAGCCAATGGTAATGTGAATGTTTCCACCTCCACTTCGCGGTTACGCGCCTCTTCCGCGCTGAGGCCGACGTGGGCAACCTCAGGATCGGTATAGGTGCACCAGGGAATAATGAGGTCGCTGGCTCGTTTCCGGCCGAAAAACAAGGCGTTCTGTAGCGCAATCCGGCCCAGGGCTTCCGCAGCGTGGGTAAACTGAAACCAGGAAGAAATATCGCCCGCGGAATAGATATTCGGATTTGAAGTGCGAAGCTGGTCATCGACAATGAGGCCTCGTTTATCAAAATCCACGCCCGCAGCATCAAGGTTCAGCCCTTCCGTGTTTGGCGCTCGTCCTGCTGCTACGAGAATCTTGTCGGCCTCCACCCGCTCCTCGCCTTTGCCGCGATCAAAAATCACTGCCTTCACGCTGGCTGAGCGTTCTGCGCGCCGGATCGTTGAGTCAAGGAAGAGCGAAATCCCTTCCTTCTCAAACTGGGACGTGAGAATGGAACCAGCATCAATATCGTCCCGAGGCAAAAGCCGTGGGGCCTTTTCAACAATCGATACCTGGCTTCCTAAGCGCGCGAAGCTTTGAGCAAGTTCGCATCCTATGGGACCTCCGCCAATCACAATGAGCCGCTGTGGTAGTTCAGTGAGGGAAAATACGGTCTCATTCGTCAGGAAGCCAGCTTCTTCAAGACCGGGTATCGGCGGTATCGCGGCGCGAGCGCCGGTGGCAATGATCGCCTTTTTGAACCGCAGGCGCTCACCACCGACTTCAACGGAGTTTCTAGAGACAAATCTTGCCTTTCCCAAATAGATATCAGCTCCAAACCCTCGGAACCTTTCGGCGGAATCGTGGGGCGCGATTTCGGCTCGAACCCGCCGTAAACGTCGCATGACCTCGGCAAAGCGAATCTCATCGATGTGTGTGTGAACTCCAAATTCACGTGCCTCCCGAGCTGCGTAGGCGGCGCGCGCCGCGGCGATCAGAGCTTTCGAAGGCACACAGCCGTAGTTAAGACAGTCCCCGCCCATCAGATGACGCTCAATTAGCGCGACCCGTGCTCCCAGCAACGCGGCTCCCGCGGCAGATACCAAGCCTGCAGTCCCAGCTCCGATAACAACCAGATTGTAAGTTCCCGGGGGTTTTGGATTGACCCACTTGGGAGGATGGGCGTTCTCGATCAATTGCTGATTGAATTCATCCGCGGGAAGGACTTCAACCGGCAGAGTTGCGCTCATGCGACGTCTCCTTTGGCACCCTCGGCAGCTAGTTCCTGCTGCAAAACCCTCTTAGCCATGCGAGTCAAGAGCCACAGCAGAATGGCGCCTGCAGCCAGGCCGCCCCAGAACAGCGCCAATCCGGCGGCACTGTGTTTTGCCATTCCTCCCGTAAACAGGTCGGACACGTTGTGCAGAGCGGAACCAAGATAAACGTACACGATCGTGGCCGGCAGCATCCCAATCCAGGAGGCGATCACGTAATCGCGCAGCCGAACCCGGGTAAGCCCTAAAGCATAATTGAGCAACACGAAGGGAATGACGGGTTGGAGCCGTATCAGAAAAACTACTTTAAATCCTTGCTTCTCAACCGCCCGGTCAACCGCCTTGAATTTTGGGTACTTCTGAAGTTTGCGTTCGACCCAATCGCGGGCGAAATAGCGCGCGATGAGAAACGATCCCGTAGCTCCCAGGACGCTTGCCGGAGAGACGATCAAGACGCCAATCAAGGTGCCATAGACCAGGCCGGCGCCCGCCGTCAGAGCGCTGCCGGGAATCATCAGCACGGCGCCCACGGCGTAGACGATTCCGTAAAGAAAGGCGCCGCCGGGGCCTAGATTTCGAATCCAGGCAATGAAGCTCTCAGCCCACGCACGAAGAGGCAGTGTCAAGGCGGCCAAAATGAAGAGGCCAAGAACAACAGCCAACCCAAGAAGACGCAGAAATGAGAGGCGCTTCACCTTACGCCCATCGCCCGCAAGATGATGAATGACACGATCCCGAGTAAAGCAGCGGCTGGCAGCGTGACCACCCATGCTGAAATCATGTCACGGACCGTACTGCGGTTTATCTTTTCCGCTCCGCCGGCGGCGATTCCCATGATTCCCCCTGAAGCAACATGCGTTGTTGACATCGGCAGTCCAAGCGCTGCCCCGGGTCCGACTAATGCCGCAGTGACAAGATTGGCTACAAACCCTTCCCGGTGGTCCATATGGGTGATCTTGCCTGCCAGAACTTCTGTCACCTTGCGGCCGGCGAACCAGCTTCCTACCAACATTCCTGCCGTGATGGCAAGGAAGTAGAAGATGGGCGGCTGTGAACGACCGCTCAGCAACACGGCAGCGAGCACGAGCGCTGCCATTTTGGGCGCATCATTAAGTGCACGTGCAAAACTGGTCGCGCCGCTCGTAAGCCAGTGAAGATGGTTAATCGTAATTCCGGCGTAGGACCTGGCGGAAGAAGCACAGGACTCCAGATGAATCCGAGGAGTAGCAACCACACTCAACGCTGCTGTGCCCTGCGCTGATGCCTGCAGCTCTGGTGGTTCGAGTGTGAAGCACATACAATCGACCGCCGCATCAGGCACCAGCATTTTGGATACCCGGATCAGCCCCGCTGTGAGGACCAGCGAAACTACAGGACTGAGCAGGAGCGGCAGAATAATTTTTCCGCCCAGAGCCTGCCAATTCATTCCGTGAAGACCATAGGCTACGAGCGCCACGCCTGCAACCGAACCAACGATACCGTGGGTCGTAGAAACCGGCAATCCTTTACGCGTAGCGACTGCGACCCACAGAGCTGCGCCAACAATGCTGGCTGCAGCGGCGCCAAGCGTGGCGTGAACGCCCTGCGCTAATAGACCTCTCCCAAAAGTCTGGAGCATGGCGTGGGCAACAAATGCCGCTGCAATGCCGCCGATTCCGGTCCACAGGGTTCCCCACAAGACGGCGCGACGCAGATTTGTGACGCCGCTGCCAACTAAGGTAGCGATGCCCTTGGATACATCATTGCCTCCATTGACATACGCAATAGCAATCCCTATGGCGAAAACGAAGAGACTCGACCAATTCATTGCAGGCTACCTCCGCAGCTTGACCCTGCACCGGCGGTGCAACCAAAGCAATGATTATCGGTGGCGATTTTACAATGCGCCAACTCAGAAAATGATTCGATTTCCCAGATGGTCCTGTGTCCGGGCGCCTCTATATCCAACATCTGATTGAAATCGCAGTCGTATAGCTTGCCGTCCCAGCCGACGCTCACCAGCGATCGGCACATGAGATGTTGGACCGTTCCTGGATTGAAATGGTTCACGAGCAAACTCATGTATTCCGCCAACTGGCCATTTCGAATAAGAAACTCGGCAAAGCGTTTGATCGGCATGTTCGTGATGGTGAACAGACGGTTGAACTCAATACCAAAGTGCTGGCGCAACTGTCTCTTGTAATCGTTCTCCAGGTTTTCTTCTGGCGGCGGCAGGAACGCGCCCAACGGGTTGTAAACGAGGTTCAGCTTAAGTTCGGAGCCGGGCATCCCGTATCCGAGCTTGTTGAGCAATTTCAGCGCGCGAATGCTCTTATCAAAGACACCCCTTCCGCGCTGCTTATCGACGTTCTCGGCCGTATAACATGGCAGGCTGGCCGTGACCTCGACTCGATTGTCAGCCAGGAAATCAGGCAAATCCTGCTGGCCTGGCTCGAAAAGCACAGTCAGGTTGCATCGGTCGATTACATGACGTCCGAGAGAGCGTGATATCAGCACCAGCCGGCTAAAGTTCGGGTTCAGTTCAGGTGCACCGCCCGTAATGTCGACCACTTCGATCGTTGGGCTCGCCATCAGCAGATTGAGGACCCGATCCGCGACCTGAGCAGGCATGATTTCTGTTCGCTTCGGACCCGCTTCAACGTGGCAGTGATGACATGCCTGATTGCAAAGCTTGCCAACATTGATCTGCAAGGTAGTAACATCAAGACGCTGCAGTGCCGCAAAACCGTGCTCCCGTAGCGCAGAATTAAAATCAGCCGCCGGCAATGCGCTTTCATTGAGGACGTTGAGAGTCTTCGATTGGGTAGCCATCAGCAGCAACCTCCATTTGGACCGCAAGACAGAGGTTTGGCCTCAGTGGTCAGCCGGTAATCGTGACCTTTTGTTTCCCTGGGATCGCGCAACAGCATGCCGCGTGTACATGGGAACAGCTGGGCCTGTTCTTCCGAGGGAGGAGCAAGCGGCGGCACCAGCTCAAAATGGCCAGAGTAGGGTTCCTGGGAATAGATGCTGAAAGTCTTCTCGCAGACCGCAACTCGTAAACCACGCCGAAGCACGTGGCCATCATCGTCGACGACTTCTCTGAACGGCCCTTTGTAGATAACTGCCTGCTTGTGGTCCCAGCAGGCACCTTCTTTTCCCTTATAAGCAACAACCGTTACGCTGCGGAATTCAATTCCTTCGATCGTCCTCCACGGTTCCTGCTGGCGCTCAACAATCGAGACTCCGTAAAATCCTGCCTCTTCAAAGGCCTGAACAATCCTGTCTTCGCGCAGCGCCCCAGAGATGCAGCCGCTCCATAACTCCGGATCGTTTTGGAGATGCTCGGGGACGTCCTCGTCGCTGACAATATCGGAGATTACGGCTCTGCCGCCACGGCGAAGCACACGGTAAATTTCAGCGAAGAGAGCTTCCTTGTCAGAGGGCTTCACCAGATTTAATACGCAATTGGAAACTACGAGGTCAATGGAGTCGCTTTCAACCAGTGGCCGGCGGCCCTTTAGGTCCTGAACATACGCTTCCATCGCGCTGAGATCGCAAGAGGAGCGCACCGGATGAGCATTCAACCAGAGTTCAAGTGCGTCCAGGTCCAGGGCGAGATCCTGGATTTTGCCTTTTCTGAAATCCACATTGGAGTAACCTATTCTGCGGGCTACTTCGGGAGCGTTCCGGCGCGCGATGGACAGCATGTCGTCGTTCATATCCACTCCGATAACCTTGCCCAATGGCCCGACCCTCTGGCTGGCAATGAAGCAGGCCTTGCCAGTGCCCGATCCCAGGTCCAGGACTGTCTCGGCTTCGCGAACATGGCGCGAGGGATCGCCACATCCATAGTCGCGCTCCAATACTTCCTTTGGGATCGCGTCAAGATACCTGGGATCGTATGTTGTTGGGCAGCAGAGATCGGCCTGTACAGCCTTTGCCCCGAGCGAATATCGCTGCCGTACTGCACTTTCGAGATCTACTGAAGTTTCCCGCAGCTCTGACATATAAAGGAAAACCCTCCCTTGTCTTACATGATTCGCCGGGCAGGCGGAAGGTTACCGCCAGAGAGAGACCCGAAAGACCAGCATGAGTCTATACATCGAAGATCTCGGAGAGGAGAATGTGAGAGCGTAGAAGAATTCGCGGCTTCCTGCCGTCTCAACCATCTGCACATCAAAAGGCGCCATGATCAACGCCCATCCCTGTTTATCTCAAAATATTCAACGCTGCCTCGGTAACCTCCAGCAGTAGCTCTGTATCTTTCATTCAGAGCAAGGTGTAGTTAAAGCTCTAATTAGAATTTGGAGGCAGGCAAATGAAGAAGATTGCGGGAAGTCTGTTGGCGATGTTTGTTCTTGTCGCCCTCAGCTTCGCGGCTCCTAAGGAAAAGACGTTTACAGGGGAGATCATGGACAGCCAGTGCGCCAAGATGGGCTCCCACGAGATGATGCTGAAGAAAGAGGGGATGGCCGACAAAAGCCCCAACGATCCCATGGCCAAGAAGATGTGTACGCAAAACTGCGTCAAGATGGGTGGCAAGTACGTCCTGTTCGACTCTGCCCACAAGAAGGTCTACCAGTTAGACGACCAGACCAAGCCTGAGCAGTTCGCCGGAGCCTCGGTTAAGGTCAAGGGCAACTTGGATAAGAGCACTCAGACAATCCACGTGACTGATATCCAGCCCGGATCATAAACAGCGGGTGATGAGTAAAGGGCAGAGGCCGGCTTGGTGCCGGCCTCCGGCTCCCGAAAAATGGGGGGACAGCAATTTGCGTCGTGGGTGGGTTATCACAGGAATCGTCCTGATAGGAGTGCTCGCTGGGGCAGGAGTTCTTCTGAACCGGTTCAGCCTTGCGGCTCTGTCAGACCCGGGGCATGCAGAAACACTGCTGGCAACAAAAGCTAAGCGCTATCTGGTGGCGAGAGAGAGCCGCCACGGTGTTCCTGATGAGCCGGCCAACACGCAGGCAAGTCTCGCGGAGGGTGACAAACGGTATGGCGCGGAATGTGCCATGTGTCATGGACTGAATGGACACATTCCCACCGAGACTGGCCGCTGGATGTATCCGAGGGCGGCGGATTTGACCTCGCCGGAAGTGCAGGGGTATTCGAATCGAGAACTGTTTTGGATCATCAAGAATGGTATTCGCCTCAGCGGCATGCCGGCATTCGGCAAAGTCGAATCGGACGAGCACATCTGGGATTTGGTGCATTATGTGCGTTCATTGAATGCTCCGGCGCGTTGACGGACAACCGCGTAAGCTAACGATTAAACCAGCAATGAGCCGGCGGGGCGCAATCACTGGAGAAAGATTATTGAAGAAGCAGTCAGCTTCAAATCGCGTATTGCAAGAGGAGGAATTGATCAGGCGAATTCTCAAAGGAGAACGCCAGTTTTTCCACGAACTGATCCGTCCTTACGAACGCGCGGTTTACCTAGCTGCATTTGCAGTGCTGCACAATGAGGCAGACGCAGAAGAAGCTGCGCAGGACACCATGATTAAAGCGTTTATGCGCCTGGAGCAGCTGAACTCGACGGAAAAGTTTAAGCCTTGGCTTCTACAGATTGCTATCAATGAGGCGCGTTTAAAACGACGCAGCCGGCGGAATCATATGTACGAATCGCTGGAACCGGACCGTGAGTTTGAAGGCGGCTTCATGCCAAGGGACTTTGCCGATTGGCGGGAGATTCCTCCCGAGACTCTTGAGCGGACGGAAATTCGGCAGATTGTGAATCGTGCTTTACAGGAATTGCCTGAGATATATAAGGAAATCTTTGTACTGAGGGATATAGAGGAGTTGAATGGCACCGACTGCGCCCAAATGTTGGGCGTCAGCGAGCAGGTTGTAAAGGTGAGATTACATCGCGCGCGCCTTATGATGCGGGAAAAACTGGCTCCGGCCTTTAAACGCGGATTTCTCGCGCGCTGGTTTTCTTTCAGAGGTAAAAACCCATGGTCAGTTGCAAGCATGTTCTAGACGAACTCTCAAACTTCATTGATGACGATATCGACCTTGGCCTTAAAGGCGAGATCGAGGACCATCTGAAAACATGCAGGCGGTGCTCGGTACTGCATGACAGTTTGCGGAAGGTGTTGGTGATCGTCGCCGACGAACGGACATTTGAGATCCCGGTTGGCTACAGTGAACGGCTGCATGCGTTCATTAATGAGCAAATTGTCTGAGCCGAACTTTAGGAAGGAGAATCCGAGGATGCGAAATGCAGAACGAGTGGCGCCCTCGCCCCAAGATGTTTGTCCCCTACTGAACGGGATGCGAATTCCCAAACTTACCCTGAACACAGCCGATAACGCGGCCTGTGATCTGAACAAGGCAGTCAACACCAAGCCGGCGCTACTTGTGTTCTACCGAGGAGGGTGGTGACCGCACTGTAACCGACAGTTGGTTCAACTGCGAGATATGGAATCAAAATTTGCGGAACTCGGGTTGCAGATCGTTGCCATTTCACCCGATCAGCCGTCGAAAATTCGCGAAACAATCGAGAGACAGAACATTCGTTTCACTCTCCTCTCAGATAGCTCAATGAGCGCCTCAAAGGCCTTCGGCATTGCTTATGATGTGGACGAGGCCACTCTAAAGGCGTTGGCCCAGCATGGCATCGACCTCAACGCGGCTTCCGGAGCGGCCCATCATCTCCTGCCGGTACCAGCCGTGTTCCTTGTCGACCAGAATGGCACCATACAGTTCGAATATGTGAACCCCGACTATTCAGTTCGAGCCCATCCGGAGCTACTGCTGACCGCAACCAGACTTGCAAGCAGATAAGAATTAAAGAGTTTTGTCTCGCGTTAACCGAACGATTGGAGCGCCTTGGCGGCAATTTCCTCTCCCCACTCCTGGACGAAGTGCCCTGCCTCCAGGACCTCAAGCGGCGGCGGACAATTTCGTATCTGTTGCCGCAGATGGGCCATTGCAGGCGGACCGAGTACCGGATCTTGCATACCAACAGCCATGAAAGTTTGCCCATTCCATTCTGTTTGAAACCATTGATGGGCTCTCCGTGAGATTGCCGCGCCGTCTGCATCCGGCCGGTCCGGGACAATCTGAGGGAACCTTCGGACTCCGGATTTGTAACGCACGTCCTGGAAAGGGGCACCATAGGCTGCGCTTTCGTCGCTGGACAATCGCGGGCACGCTCGCCCCATCAACTTTGCAACGTCCATGTCCGGGTTCTGCGCGACCCATGCCCGCCATTCAAGGAAGCCTTTTCCGAGCGGCATATCCCCGGTTGCGAAGGCGGTATTCATGAGCAGGAGCCGTTTGAACCGCACTGACATTTCCATCGGCAGCGTTAATCCCAGGAGACCTCCCCAGCCCTGGCATACGAGCGTGAGATTCCTCAAGTCGAACCGTTCGATGAAGCGCAATAACATATCCCGATGAAAAGTGAACGTGTATGTCGATTCCTCGACCGGCTTGTCTGATCGCCCAAAGCCTATAAAGTCAGGGGCAACGACCCGGTGGCCGGCAGCCACAAAGACCGGAATCATCTTGCGATAGAGATAGCTCCATGTCGGCTCACCATGAAGGCATAGGAATACGTTGTGTGCGCTTCGCGCCCCTTCATCGATATAGTGGATTCGGATCCCCTCGTATCCTGCCAAATCGTCTACATAGTGAGCCGCGAAGGGAAAGCCAGGCAGGTTGCTAAATCTGGCTTCGGGCGTTCGTAGAATCTCTGGCATGCTTGGGCTCCGGCACGATTTTATAGGAATCCGACCCGTGCAGTTTGTGTTTTGTCGCTACGATGCTCTCAGGAATTGGCTGATCGGCGTGTTGACAGTTACCGGGGGCTCACGCTTGGCCTTCATCTGGGTTTCCTCGCATCTTTTGGCGAAGACGTGAATCATGCAACTGAGGGAATGAAAATGATCGTGCTATGGATTTTAGGAGCACTTGGTGTTGCGGGAGGAGCCCTCGCAGCGCTCCGCCAATCAACGGCTGCGAAATCCGATCGCCGCACACTTCGCCTTGGCCTTGAGCGGCCGCCACGTTTGGGCCAGAAGCTTTAGATTTCTTGGAGGTCCGGGATATGCAAGCACCGCATGAGCCGCCTTGAATTTTCCGACGCACACACCAGCAATTGATGCGGGCGCCCCGGAGCGATCCAAAATAATTACGGGTTTCGGAGGCAGGAATGCCGAAGACAAGCCAAAATCCGCCGGAATGTGAATTCGAACAGGACAAACTGGTCATTCAACTTGATGCCCTGATCCCATCCGACATCAAGCTGATTGATCGCACAGTCGCAAGAATTATCGGCTTGATTGAAAAATGCCATTGCTGGGATGAAACTGAGGGCATAGACCTCGCCCTTCGCGAGGCGCTTGCGAATGCGATCATCCACGGCAACCATGCTGACCCAAACAAATCTGTGCGCATTTGCGTAGGCCTACAGCCGGACTGCGGCTTGCTCATTATCGTGAAGGATGCTGGTTCTGGATTCGATCCTAGCCAGCTACCCGATCCAATCATTGGTCAAAATATTCTCATGGGGCATGGAAGAGGCATCTTCCTGATCAATCAGCTTATGCAGGACGTAAGATTTAGCTTTGAGCACGGCACTGCTATTCACATGCGCCGGAGATTAACCCGCCAGCGCGAATAGCCCGACTTGGAGGGTGCCGGAGACATTAAATGTGCGCAGCCGGAGAGATTAATGTGCGCAGCGAGACGGCCTCCCACGCGTGGAACACAAGCCGGTAACGGGCCAACCACAGTTTAGGCGGTTCGCTTTTGCGGTGGCTTCTGCGTCTGCTGCTGTGTGCTGCCTTGCTTATTGTGAACTTTGTTATTGTGGCCGTCCAGTTCCTCTTGGGTTCTGAATTCCGCGGCGCACTCTGGGCATGAAAAATCCTTTTTCTCTGGCATGGCACTTTACCTCCTAATTTGTTGGATGCCTTGTCTGCTCACGCGGCTCGCTCTGCTGACAGTCAAGAACCTGGTTCGAGACCACACGCGTGTGTCCACTTCGGCCTCGTACTCCTTCTGCCGCACACCTGATTGTGATGTTGTCTATTTTGCAACTCATGACGTGTTTCACAAGGAGGAGTTGAAGGTGCGGGTCGGAATCAAGGAAACTGCGGATCCGATTCCACTCTGCTATTGCTTTGGCTACACGCGGGAAGATATTCGGCATGACGCTGAGACCGGGCAAAGCGGCAACACATTGGAAAAGATCAAGGCTGAGGTCCAGGGAGGCTTTTGCGCATGCGAAGTCAAAAACCCCAGCGGCGCTTGCTGCCTTGGTGACATTACCCGCGCAATCCAGGAGTCCAGGCAAGCTGCCGCATCGGCTCTCGGTCATCTGCGGCGGCGCGCGTCTGCTGCGGATGAGCAGATAGAATCTCGTTGAGGTGGGGACTGAGCCGCTGGCTCCCTCTTGCACTCATGCGGAGCATGCCAGCTTCGCCGGGTCCGCCAGACCCGTACCGACTGTTGAATTTCTGCTCACGATTGATTTCCTGTTCCGCTTACCTGCTTCCAGATTTGTCGTTGGAAGGATGGTTTTGCTGGGAGTTAAGGGACCAGTCATAATCAAAATATTCGACGGTCGGGTGTTTCTCGCTGACATAGCGCGCTACATCGTCCGGCGCATGTTGCTTCACATACTCCAGCACGTTGCTTCCGGACATGTAAGCCTTGGCCCTAGCAAAAAACTGGCCGGCCCCAGCGGGATTTCCAGTAAAGTCACCTGCGTACCATTTGAAGATTGGGGAGAGATAGATCCGGTTCTTCTGTGAATCCAAACGCAAGCCCTTGGCTGAATTGGCCAAAAACTCCTGCATGGCGTCCCGGAGCTGTACATCTAGATCCGGGCCAACGTAGGCAAACCTCTGCAACTTTGGACACGAGGTCGAGGCGCAAACTAGCGCAAAGTGGACCCGAGGATCATGGAAGCTGCGCGCATGCTCCTCAATCTGATCGAGGGTGAGTTGCTCTCCAGCTACCTCGTGCCGATCCTGGTCAAAGAATCCTGGAGCGTCGCGCACTCCCCTGAGTTTTCCGTAAACGCGATCGAGCACCGAAGCAAGTGTATAGGCGTTGTAACTGTTGATCCAAAAGGCGAGGCGGTCCTCCTCTGTCGAAAACGATTTTGGGTGAGCCGCTGCCAATTGCTGGAGGTAATCGTTCAGCCTTGCTCGATCGTGTGAGAGGCCGTTGTAATCGACCCAGCCATCCCGATTGACATATTGCTCCAGCAGGCGCTGAAAAAGCGTGTGGTTCAGTGCCTCGCCAGGGTTGCCAGTCGTATTGGTTTCGGGCTGCTGCCGAGGTTGTGTTAGCGACAGGCCGGCAATTGTCATTCCAATCACGAGTGAGACAATAGCGGCTAGCAGTGCAATCTTTGCTTTTAGCATTATTATCGGGCCTTAGTGATTTGGTCCCGGTTGACGGAAACCGGAAGGATACACGAATCCCCTGAAGATAAGGATTCACTAGAAGCGCAAACGGTTACAGACCTTGGGACCTTTGACCCCACTCAAGCACAATACAGATCCCTACCAACGGTAAGCATCATGGAAGCCAAATATCCAGGCGACGAGAGCGCCAGCTGCAAAAAAGGCAACCACTGGAAGGAGCAGCCGCAAAGTCGCTGACGATCTTCTCCTGAAAGCAATAACCACCACCGCAAGCTGCGCCAAGAGGATTGGGCCAATCACAAAGATGTAGAAACTTGGAGTGCCATGACTGCAAAAAGGGCAGTGGGGACCGCTGAGGTTGTGAATGTTGCAGTACTTGAATGCGCCTGCCCAGAGCTGTCTGCACCCGCAACGAAAAAGGAATCCGCAATACGGTGTGATGAAAACAGCGGTAAACACAATCGCGAACGAGAAGGGCCAACTATGAGAGAGGATACTTCGCTGTGCAATCGGCATCAGGACTAAGATACGGGTAATCACCAAAAGGTTACGGGAACCGGGGCCACTTTTAGTGCGCTGCGATCAGAAGCCAACCCGCTCTGATTTGATCAGATCCTTGGCTCGCTTTTCAATTTCGTCCCGAATCTTCCGTACTTGTTCGGTTCGCAAACCTCTCGGATCAGTTAAAGGCCAATCCTCGCGGTTCAATCCTGGAACAAATGGGCATTCATCCCCGCAGCCCAAGGTTATCAACAAGCTCGCGTTCTTTATCAACTCAGGACTCAGTTTTTGAGGTTTCGCTGCTGTAAGGTTTATTCCAATCTCACACATGACCTCCACGACTTCCGGATGGACGCATTCGGCCGGATGAGTGCCGGCTGCGACCGCCAGCGCCTTGCTCGGATCGGCATACTCGTTGAAGAACGCTGCCGCCATTTGTGATCTGCCGGCGCTGTGGACACAGGCGAAAATGAACGTCTTCAGATACGCCATAAGGAACATTGGAGTCTAACAGCACCACTTCCCGCGACACCACGACTACTTGAATGAGACTTGGCATTCGATTTAGCGGCGCATAGCTATGGGATGAAGAGCGGACCGCCTGCGACGAGCGTGCGGCTCGCACGTTTATCGACCGGGCAGCAGTACTGAAGCGCGGTGAAACGAGCAAACGGACAGGCGTCCGGCGGAATCCAAAGCAGTCATGGGAGAGATTTATGGGACTACTCCGACTCAGTGAATCAGAAGCGCAGGACTTCAGCCTCGAACTGCGAACGGATGGCTCCAAGAGTACTCGGCACCGGCGCGCCATCGCCGGGCTATCTATGCTCGGGGGTGCGTCACTTGGCCTGATTGCCCTCTATCAGATGGGCATCATCAAACGCTTGCCTGAACCGAACTTGCCTTTCCTTAAGGCCGAGAAGGTGGACGCCTCTCCCGAGGCTTACGAATGGCTCTTCACACCCGATGCAGTTCTCGGCATTGCAAGCTATGGCGCAACGATGGTTTTGGTGGCCATGGGCGGCAAAGATCGCGCCAAAAAGCAGCCCTACATTCCAATCGCTTTGGCAGCCAAGACTGCTCTGGACGCCTTCAATGCGGCTCGACTCACTCGCGATCAATGGACAAGGCATCGCGCATTCTGCATCTGGTGCCTGATCGCCGCCGGCGCAACATTTGCCGCTGTTCCGTTCGTCGTACCTGAGACATTAGAGGCACTGCGAAATCTAAGGTTTGGTGGATCGGCAGAAACGACCAGTAAGGCTGCATGAGTCGATGGCACAACAAACTATAATTGCCTTTGATTTGGTCGGCCCCATGCTCGATTTGCATGCGCTGGAAGCGAAATTTCGGGCCGAGTTCGGGGGTAAGCAAATAAAAAGGCCCGAAATGGTCGTCTGAACTGCAGAAGCTGATGTTTTTCGAACAGTGCTAATGCGATTCATCCGTACCCACTCATTAGACTGGCATTCAGCAGATGGCTCGGCACCTGTCTGGAATATCTGGCGAACTAAGCGCGCGGCTTGTCGAGGGCATTTCGCTAAAGGCTTACGTAACCAATTGCCACGTTGGCGAATCGTGTTATGTAGGAGAGAAAAATGGCGAAAGCGCTCTGGAACGGTGTTGTATTAGCCGAATCGGGTCAGACAGTCGAGGTTGACGGCTACACGTACTTCCCACCTGTCTCGGTTCGAAAGGAATTCCTAAAGCCAAGTGCCAGCACTAGCACGTGCCCTTGGAAAGGCTCAGCCAGATACTTTTCAATTGCGATCGATGGCAACGAGAATCCCGATGCGGCCTGGACATACGAGAGCCCTAAACCTGCTGCATCGAAGATCAAAGGCTTCATTGGCTTCTGGCGGGGTGTGGAGATAAAGAAGTAGACGCGGTGGCGAAGGCTTTCCACCAGTTTCTGCCGGAATTGTGGGCTTTATCGGATCGATAGGCATTCAGAAATTGGCAATCCACATCAGCGCATGTTCGCGACAGGGCTGCAAGAAACCTCGAATGGTCTTATATCTCCATCGACAACAACCGCAGGTGAGAAATCATTGAACAATTTCGTGAGGCCAGACCTGGCCCCCGCTGTCATGGGTCAAGTAATCGAACCGAATTCGAGGAGCACCGGACGTTTGCCGCGTAACTCACCCAGCCGGACGCGCGTGCCGGAGATTGTCGGCAAGTCGAAATCCGGGGCAAGCTGCCCTGGTTCAGGCCCACCGCGGAAATGCATGTCTTCCTGCATCATGTGCCGGCGAAACGTGTCGTAGTTGTAGGTCTCTTGTGCCATGGCGATCCAATGAGCAGCCAAGCCGTAGAGGTGAGATGAGATCGGTGACTCGGTCGGTTTGCCAGATAATCCGAGCGCCGGAACTGCAATCTCATCTGCAACCGTGAAGAGCGCTGCGCCGAAGATCAGACCTGGGAGAAAACCTCCGGCTGTACCCGTCAGCTCGATCACGCTACCGTAAAGAGCGCCTTGCAGTGTTCCAAACGAATAATGCATCACCGGACCGAGCTTCTTTTTCTGGTCGTGCGAAAGTTGCCGGCCACCAAGCTGGGCAATCTTTCCCGCTGCTTTCATGGTTGCATCTTCCCTTTCCGGCTCACCTTGTTGCTTTTGCTCGGCCTGGCTTCCCTGTGCGCTATTGCCGGCTTCCAGCGCCTCAGATGCTTTGCTCCATGCATTTTGAAATTGTGTCATCACGATGGTTCCGACCAGTCCTCCGATCAGACCAGCCAATACACCCTTGCCCAAATTGCGGTCTTGCGCATCTGCAGCTTCATGCCAACGTATCAGGTACGGAGCCTGATTCGATTCTTCTCTCCGTGATCTCAGGGCTGCCAATTTCACGAGTGCTTCTCCCTGTGTGACCTTATCGTGCTCTACGAAGGGGCGGGCCGCGCCAACGGGTAGCACGGCCCTCCTTGGCTGCTGGGACTGGACGTAATGCCCTATGCCACTCGGCGTTCTGGATAGGGCCTGACCTCTGCCGTTTGCCGCTCTGCTACTCTGTGCCTAAATGCAGGAATCAATGCGCCCGTCACAGCGCCGTACAGCAGATGCTCAATAAACCACGAACCCTGCATGAGTGAAATCCGGGCCTGCATTGTTGAGTTCACTAAGGGCAGTCCAATGAATGTCATGACAGCCCAGACTACGATGCCAAACCCAATGCCCCATCCAAATCCTGCACCAGCGGATGTACGGCGCGGCAACACAACAGCAAAGATGACACCCCACACGGCAGCGGTGACCATGTGGATCATGAGACCCCAAAGCAGGATGCCGCCGCCACCGATGAGCGCGTCTACACCATTGGTGCTCGCCGCTATCAGGCGCAGAGGCGTCCAGAAGCCCATTCCCATTGCGCCGGCGTACATCATGGCAAATGCTGCCATCACGATTCCACCGATAATCCCGGCACCGGTGCCAGCGCCGATGATGCTTTTGTTTCGATCAGCCATAGTTCCCTCCTTACCGACTCGCGACTTCGCGCTGTTCGAGGTGCTGAGCGATGTCGCCGTACTGTTTCAGGATCGGCACCATCTTGTTGGTGAGGGTCTTCACGGGTGAGGGCTTCAACTGCTCGCTCCCCATACTGACCATGTTCACCGCCATTTCATGTGCTTTCAGGTTGAACTGGACGAATTGCCGATCAAAGTCAGCGCCTTGCGCCTGTTCCAGACCGACCATCATCTGCTTCTGCATGTCCATCTTTTGCTTCTCGTCTGGAAACTTGGGCATCGGCATCTCCATCAGCTGGACGCCCTGCTGCTTGGCGAGATTGATGATGCGCTTGTCAGCATAGCTGTGGTCGCGCACCAAGAGGGCGCCGAAGTTCCGAATCGCCTGGGTTGTTCCTTTCGATTCCGCAAGCTGTCCGGCCTTGATGTCCATCTGATTCGCCATGTGCATCTTCGACAGCAACTCCGACTCAGGGCTCATGCCCTGCATCTGCCCCGCTTGCTTGTCCTCTTTGGGCTGGTTCGCGGGCTGCTGTTGATCCGAAGCCTGCGGCTGCATAGACGGCTGGTCAGGTTTTTGCTGGTCCTGCTGGGCGGCTGCGGTCAGCGGAAGGACCAAGACGACCAGCAGTAGCACTGAGCTTAGAAACCCAATCAATTTCATATAGAATCCTCCCACTCCTGAGATGAGATAGCTGCGTTTTTCGCGGGGTTGGCATTTGTTCACAGCCAAAATCTTTCAAGCTCCCGTAACTTTTGTTGGGCTTATGTATCGCCTCTCATTCTTTTATTTCAGCGTGATTGTCGGGACGGGTAACTGGACTGCAGGTGGATATTGCGGACATGCGCCTCCGCTGCGTGACACTCAACCTTGAAGGCCTAGAAAATCTGGTTCGACGTGCGCACAACGCGCCTTATCCCGCCGCATTCGAGACGAGCATGTTTGGGTCAATTCCATCATGTTTCACAGGTCTGAGCTTGTGCCGATGACGGCTATGCGTGCAGTCTAGGAACCGTTTTTGGGCTGCTGTACCCTCGTTTTTGCAAAGGAAGCGCTAATAGCGGTAAAGCTCCTAAGGGTCCGGTTCCGACGCCGGAAATCTGGACGGTGGCCAACGGCGATGAATGCTATATCCTCAAACTTTGCGTGATTCCTTCGTGGTTAAATCATCTGTCGTGGATTTCGCTCGCACTGGCCTTTGTCTCTGCATTCTTCATCAGTCTAGACGAAGTGAAGCAGCCCCAGAAGATGTGGATCATGAACCTCGTCTGGCCCATAACTGCACTGTATGGGTCGGTGCTTGCCTTATGGACATATTTGAGCATTGGAAGGCGAACGGCGGAAAAGAAGCATGAGCAGAAGACCCACTCTGCCGAACCGCGAAAAGGCCACGCACCTAGCTGGTGCCCAATAACAGTCTCAGACACACACTGCGGCGCTGGATGTGCTCTGGGCGATATCGTGGGGGAAAGCGCCGTCTTTGCCGCCGGGTGGACACTCTGGGGCGAAAAGCTCTACGCCGATTATGTTGTCACTCTGATCTTGGCGTGGACGTTTGGGATTGCTTTCCAGTATTTCAATATCAGGCCGATGACTCATCTGCCGCCTTCGAAGGCATTGGCGAAATCCATTCAAGCGGATACGCTGTCAATCATATTTTTCCAGATCGGGATGTATGCATGGATGGCCCTCGTTTACTTTGTGCTCTTTCCACATCCTCATCTGCAACCGAATTCAGCGACATTCTGGTTCATGATGCAGATCGGGATGTTGCTTGGATTTGTGACTTCCTACCCAGTTAATGGATGGCTTCTTCGGCAAGGAATTAAGGAGCCGATGGGGTGAGCGGGACCCTGCATCACAATGATCCTGCGGAGATCCTTCGATGGACTTCATTGCTAAGGGCATCGTGTCCGTGCGGGCCAACGTCTCAAGTCGCAGAGTCCTAATGAAGTTTCTGACGAGAAGTGCTGATCCTAAGGAGGCCACCATGCCAATGGGCGGATTTTGTTGGATGTGACTGTTCGGGGGAATTATCGCGGTCGGTCTGATCGTGTTGATTATTGTCGCAATCGTACGCATTACAAAGAAGTGATGGCTTATGGTGCCAATTCGCTTTAGCCTGCTCGTCTTCTGGGTACCACTTGGCATCGGTGCCTTCTTTCCAAGGACCTAAAGAGCCAATCGAGTGGGCCGGGGCTTCCCATCACTTGACTCTATACCTCAGTAGAGGGTTTAGATTTGAATCATGCAGATTGGAGATCTCGCAAAGAGCGCCGGGGTGACGGTACAAACCATCCGCTTTTCCCCCGGCCTGCTGCGCGAAGGTTTCAAGCAGTCGCAACAGGCCGGAGCACATCAGCGCCGCAAACCCGGCATACGAGAGATGAGAGTATGGCTGTGCCTTGCTGAAGCGGTACACGGCGGCGGACAGAAATAGCCCGGCCAACGTCGGCATGATTAAGTTGGCCGTCCAGTTTGTCAGGTTCAGGATCCCGTTTGAAAACATAAGCTCACCTCACCCGATCATTGCCTCGACCAGCTTCCAGATGCCAAACACACTCAGGAATGCCAGCGCCGTAAACACCAGCCGCGCAAATGGACGGTGCTGCGCGTAGGCGATAATTGCCCCCACAACAGCCAGTCCAGCCGCCTCCGGCAGAATGGTTCCCGCCAGATAATTCCATAGCGATGCCAGCATGTCGGTAGTGGCCAGCATTCCACCGCTATTGAAACCCTGCATCAATTTCACCGTGCCGGAAACGCTGAGCAGAAAGATGGCTGCGACAATTGATCCCAACGGGCTCATGCCCTGCGCCGCGTCGAGCGTCGCCTTAAGCACGAAGAATGCAGCCAGCACGGGAATCAGGCCCGAGACGACCACCTGCGAAATAAAATTGGTAACCGTCGTCTCCATGCTCGTCAGCCACGGGCTGGTGACTGCTCCTGACTGGGGTGGTAGCTTGATTCCCTGTGCGGCGAACCAGGCGAGAAATTGCGGCAGCGTCAACAGGATCACCGTCCAAAGCATCCAGCGCTGGAACCTGCCGCCCACCTCGAAGTTCATGCCGCTTTCCTGCCGTAGTGCCAGACCAGCCATTACCATGGTGCACATGGCTCCTGGCAGGGCGAGATCAAACAGCAGTTGGAGCAGGCTGACGAGGAATGGAGGAATCGACATACGGCTGCCTCGTTACTGCACTCCCGCCGTGCCGTTATTGATCCAGAATTCAATCAGCCGCGTCAGGCCGGAGATTGCCAGCAATCCACCCGCAGCGATGGCCCAGCGGGCCACGCCCCCGTCCGTGGGTGTAGGAGACGATCGCCATGACGACACATAGGGCCGCCCCAACAGGCGCAATCACGTTGCCTACCCAATTCACCAGGTTGAGAAATGCACCTTCCGGTTGTGCCGCCGTCTGTCCCTGAACGGCTTTGTTCAACGCCGGTTGGCCGCCGAGGTTCTGGGCCTGGCACACGAGACTCGCCACTGGGATAAGAAATATGACAAGCAAGTACGTGAGCACGATCTGCCTGCGTCTTGCCTGATCGACTGAGAGCGTCATAAATTTTCTTTCCTCCAACAAGGTTGCTGCCTTGCTACGAATCGCAAAGTACGGCTCTTCTGAAATTCGCGCAAATCGCTACTTCGGGCGGCGGGCGGTGAAAGGAGAAGGAAAAATACCCGCCGGCCCGAAGTAACATGGCAACCTGGAGTGCCGACCATCGCCGATTCCCGCATAGGAGGTCATGGCCTCACCGCCGGCGGCATCCCGCGCTGCCGAGTGAGGAAATTACGGCAGGTTCCTTTCCTACGCAAATCGCCTTTCATGCAAGGCAAAAACGGTTCCCGTTTGGCCCAAAATCCCCGAAAATTGCCCACATCAGGTTCACCGTTCGGGTTTTCTTACATCTGATCAGAGAGTCTTAGGTGCAATGAAATCACTGGATTCTTGGGGATTGGGAGGTTAGACTCTGGTGTCTTGGAGTGCTGAACTAAACACTGCGGAATTCGTCTAGCGATCAGATACCAATTGTTACAGTGTTCTTAAATCGCATCAGCTCTGTCGTGATGAAAAGCGTCTATGTCGAGCCCGGTCAAGATGTTTCGGCAATTTTTAATGCGTTTGGGTTTTTTGATATCGCATCGAGATGTAATTGCTGATCAGATACCAAATGTTACATTTTTCTGAAATCTGATCAGATACTTGTCGTTCAAGATCAAAAACCTCCAACTACATCAACAGCTTGGCGCGAAATTTGGTTCTGTTCGGGATTTTTGAAATCGCATCGCAGTTCGAAGCCTTTGTTGCAATCAGCCTGCGTTCTGCGCGAAGGGACTGGAATTGATGATTCAAATCGCGGAGTCCTAAACGATCACCATCGCGCGCAAGTTCGTTTCAGCCCATTGTGATCAGATACCAAAAGTTGCATTTTTCTTAAATCTGATCACACTGGTGTTCAAGAAATTCAGGATCTCGAATTTCATCAGTCACTTACTGCGAAAGTCATTCCCGTTCGGGTTTTTCGATATCGCATCAGAGTTTGTAAATTTCACAAAAAACCGGCCCTTGCGGGCCGGTCAGGGTAACAGGAAAAGAGTGCAATAAAGAATTATTGGCTTGTGCTCGGCGCCGCTGTGGTTTGGTTCAGCTCTCTCTGTAGTTGCAGCAATTGACGCAGTTGTTCTGTTGTCGCCGTAGGTGACGCTGGCTGTCGAGGTGGCGCAACGGCTGCCGGCTGCTTGGTTTGCTTCTCAAGTACAACGTAGATCTCAGTACTCGCGGGCACCGACACAACCAGGCGTTCTGTGATCGCGAGCCTTGCGACCTCCTCATCTGACGCCTGCCCGATATTGTTCACGACGCGGCCCCGCAGAAGGTCTCCCTCGCTCAAGGGTTGATTTAAGCTCCCCTGACCTACCAGCGTCGCCATAACCTCTCCGACACCCGAAAGAGATCGCACCAGAATATTTTTTCCGGTGTTTTTGCCCTGGACTTTGCCCCGCAATGGCCGGAGCTGAAGGTCTGTTGCTGCGGCGTCAATGCTGACACTTGTGCCGTTCGGTATCAGCAGAGTATCGAAGCGCACACCCACATAGCCGGAGCGGTCGGCAGATTCCAAGTGTCCAATCGCCTTCGCTCCCGCTGGAATGAGTTCTCCCCGTCCCGCTCGTAGTTGTATTCAATCACGGCAACCACCGGAGTTTTGACTGCTGTGCTGACAGCAGATTCCAGATGCGCTCGCAACCGCGTGCCTGGCGCTAGTCCAAGGCCGAGTTCAACATCATTTGCAGCAGCCTGTCCTCTCTCCGGTGTGGTTGTTCGAGCAGCACCGTGCACGAAAACCAATGACGGTTTATCCAGCACATCGTGGTCAACCTTTTCCTCTTGCTGATCACTTGCCGTCGGCTGCGCATTGCCGTGAAAGTCTGGAGGGTGCCAGTCGCCTGCGCTTCCGAATGGGGGCACTTCATTGAGATTCGTTGCAGCCGTTGCATTTGGGCGGGGCTTTGCCGTGTTGGCAATCGCTCCCGGTCCAACTTTCGTTCCATCTGCTGGTCTCTCCGGACTGTTGCCGATCTCGTTAATGGGTATCACGTTCCCATACTGCGATGGCGACGGTTGTGTATCGGTGCCTGCCGACGGTCTGGTCGTCGAGGGACGGGGTAGCTTTGTTCCAACTTTGGGGGTCAATGCAGCAACCACGATCACAGCAGCAATAGCAACACCCGCAAAGATTGCCTTCCAATTGTCCGGGCGCGTGGTTTTTTTCTTCTCGGCGACGAATGGTTGCTTGACCTCCGCACTCGGTGCTTGTGCTCCCTCTGTTCCGAGTGCGGTGGCCTGGATCTGCTCGACTTGTGGTTTGCCATTGTCTGTGCTGGTTTCTAGAGCCTGTTTCATTGGGGGCCTCTTTTGCTCATCGCGATAAAGGGCACGGCCATCAGTAGCGGGTGGTCCACCTGATCGGCACGTGCAAGACGGAGTTCAAGCGTTTCCCTGGATTCTTTAAAAGCCGGCCTTTCAAAGACCGCGACTCCGTCGCTTCGCTCTCCGGGCCGGAGGCGTCGCAAGGTCATTTGGTAGTCTGATAATGGAATCGGCTCGGCCCTCGTTTGCTTTCCTCCTTTTGCGGCTTTGCCGCTGATCTCGATCTGGGGCGGCAATAACTCAACTGTCTCCTTCAACCGGTTTACGACGGAAAATCCAACCACTGTTTGCGTCCCCTGCGCCCTGGAACCTCCGATGGCGGCCAGCAGCTCTTTACCCTGCCATTCCTGCCACTGAGGACTCAAGGCCTTCTGTTTCTGGAGCGCCTCCGCAACCCAATCGGTTTTCGGTGCGGTGGCAGGGGAGACTTCCGAAGCTGGCCCTGAAATGGGCTCGGTCTCCGGTACAAAGGAACTCTGACTGCTGTTCTCAATCAGCAGCCTGTTCGGCCTCCGGTACTCCACAAAAAAATCAACTCTCGGATCTTCCATGGTGACTGCGCCTGGGCTTTCCAGATGCAGGTTGACCTGCTGTCCTGATCTCAGACTAATCAGGGCATTGCTTTCAGCCGGCTTGGTGGTGAGAGGTTTGAAGAAAACCAGCCTCGATTCGGCTTCGGAATGCTCGGCCTTGAATTTTGCTGGATCGCCGATCATTACCGAGCTGATCTCCTCCGGCATCCGTACCGCGGTCGCATAGCCCGGAGCAAGATGGATGAGCGTCACTGCTTCTTCATCAATTGCGAGGCTCACCACTCGGGGAGTGATCTTGCTTTCCTGCTCTTGCGCCAGTGCGCAGCTCAGTAGGATATAAACAATAATTGCTTTGTAACCTGTCATTGTGCTCTCCTTGGAGCGCGTTTCGATGTCGCGTTCCAGATCCTTCTCTCTTGCTCCACACGTTGCCGGATGCTGGCAACATAGCTGACTACATCGCGGTTTGAATACGCGAGGCCCCGCCCTTCAATGGCGCGCTCACCCGCGTAATATGCAGCCGCCACCAGCCGTAGCTCGCCATGGAACTTGCTCATAAGCCACGCGAGATATCTGATGCCGCCTGAGATGTTTTGCCGAAGGTCACACGGATTCTGCACGCCTAGCCGGAGTGCCGTCTGCGGCATGAGCTGCATGATCCCAACAGCGCCTTTAGGAGATCGAACGCAGACCTGCCAGCCTGATTCCTGTTCCACGACCGCGCGGGCAAAATCAAGTGGCACCCCGTAGTGCTGTGCGTAGGCAGCCAGATAGTATTCGGCGGCAGCTCGGCTGCTGGAGGTGGACTGACCGTAGCAGTTCCAATTCCACAGCAAGATCAGCGCCAGGCATAGGCGGGTCATGGATGGACCTCTTGGCTGTGCTGCTGCGCGTCGTAGATCAAACTGGCAAAGCCGTCGCGCAGCAGCAGCTTTCGCCTGTCTGCCTCGGTTTTCGCAAGCAGTGGCAGCAGCGTATCCCGCATCTCCGGCGTGATTTGCTCTTTTCCGAGTAATTGAAGAGCTTGTGCAAGATCGAGCATTTCAGAAATTGAAGGTGGTTTTTCGAGACTCCAGCCGCGCAGCGCTTTAGCGAAGCCCGCCATGCCGAGATGAAAATCGGAGCTTGCCTCTGGCGTCCGGAGTTCGAGAATCCTGGCTTCGCGTTCCGGCGTGGGGTGTTCGATCCTGAGGTAGAAGCTGCGCCGGCGCAGTGGATCTCCGATACGCCTTTCTTCATTTGACGTAAGCACAACAAAGGGAATGCTGCGGGCCTCAATCGTTCCCAGCTTCGGTACGCTGAGCTGCCAGACACTCAAGAGTTCAAGCAGCATCGCTTCGAAAGCATGGTCTACTTTGTCGAGTTCATCAATCAGCAGGACACAAGGCTTCTCGCATTCGAGCGCCAGAAGTAGCGGCCCGGCGCTAAAGAACTGCCTGCCGTGCAAAACGGACGTGAACCCTTCCCAGTCCGTTGCCTGAGATTGCGCCTGAAATTGAACGAAAAGCCTCTGCAATGTCTCATCGAACTTGCCGATGGCTTTCTCCTCGTTGATGCCTTCGTAGCATTGCAGGCGCTCAACACGAGTGCCTGCTGCCGCTGCTACCGCATACGCCAGCTGCGTCTTGCCGCTTCCTGCTGGCCCCTCCGCTATCACTGGCCGATGCAAAGCTGCGGCCAGATAAACGGTCGTAACCAGCACAGGATCAGCAATATATCCGTTTGCGCGCAGGCTCTCCTCGACCTCTTCTATTGAGCGAAACACGCTAAAGCCTCCACACCGTAGACCTCTTCAGAGATCGGCGTGCGAGAAACGTAGGGCTAAATTGGATTTCGGTCAAATCGAAGCGAGTTTTGATGTTTGCGTGATTTGACCGAAGTTCGGACCTGCTCTAAAAGTGGGGGCCTCGGTAGTCGAAGTCTGTCGTTAGTTGGAGAAGTACATGCCCCGCCCAGAAGTGGTTTCAAAACAATCATCCATTCCAAAACTCGTAAATACGCAGCAAGCCGCCGAAATTCTGAGCCGCTCCTCGGCCACGCTGAAGAGATGGCGTCATGAGGGGATCGGCCCAGACTGGATAGAAATTGAAGGCCGTATTAGCTATGATGTGGCTGTTCTTCTTGAATTCATCAGGAAGAGCACACGAGTTGCCTCAGTGCGGGCTGCAATGGAGGAAGCTCGTGAAGCTGTTTAAAAAGAGCGACTCATCGTTTTACTGGTATGACTTCACAGTACGCGGTGAGCGTTATCGGGGATCAACAAAAGAAACCAACGAAACCAGGGCGGCGAAGATTGCAGGTTTGAAATTGGCCGCTGCTTTGGAAGGCCGTGACCCGCTGGATAGAAAGACCCCAACTTTACGGGAGTATTCGAAAAAGTTTTTGGGATGGGTCGACACTGCCCGGCTGGAATCGCAGACGCAGCGGTACTATCGCAATGGTTGGAGACTCTTGGAGAAGACTTCGATTGCCGGTATGAGAATGGACCGCATTACGGCAGATGCCGCCGAAGCCCTGCGCTTCCCTGGTTCTGCTGCGAGTGGGAACAACGCTCTCCGCACTCTGCGCCGGATGTTGCACAAGGCAAAGGAGTCGAAGGTAATCATGCAAGTTCCAGAATTCAGACTCTTCAAGGAAGATGGCCGTTCACTTCGCCTGGACGACGAAGCCGAGGCCAAACTCCTTCCTGTCGCAGAGCAACCCTTGAAGGACATCATTATCATGATGCGCGATACCGGCATGAGAAACGTTCGTGAACTCTACCGCTTGCGCATCGAAAACATTGACCTTAACAACCGTGTGATCTTCAATCCCAACAGCAAGACAGCCAAGGGCAGAAGGTTCATCCCGATCAGCAGCCGCGTTTTAGAAATTCTGAAGACGCGGCGTGCTGGACGAAGCGAGGGATGGGTCTTCCAATCCCGCTACAAAGGCAAACACATTGGCGCTGCCTTTGTGAATCGCCAGTGGGTCAAGGCCCGCAAGGCCGCAGGATTGCCGGAAGATTTGGTGCTGTACTGCGCACGGCATGACTTTGGCACCTATGTCATGCGCAAGACCGGCAATCTCAAAGCGGTCATGGACACCATGGGACACACGGACATCAAAATCGCAATGACGTACCAACACCCCGAGCTGGATATCGTGCGCGAGGCGATTGACTCACGGCACGTTTTACGGCACGGTGGAGAAAACGCCAACCCGGCAAGCGCATGATTCTGCGGCAGATACCAGGGATTTTCTGGGTCAGATGGCGTTAACTCTGGATCAGCATATCGGGGTTCGAATCCCTGGGGGGCAGCCAAATAACCTCTTCAGCTTCTTCATTTTGCGCGGTATCTGGAAACTCTTCTTCCGCTTCCCTGCTCTGTGTGTGCGTCTGTTGTGCGTCTGTGGCCGCAACTTTTGGGGAGTATTGTCGAGAGTATCAATCCAGGCCACATTCTCACCTGGGATCAGGTGGCCATAGGACATCGACTGTGAAGGGTGCGCCAAGATCCATTTGGATTGAATTAGGGATTGGACAAGATTTTGAACAGAGCTAGTCGCCTACGCTTTGACCTGGTCCTTCAGACCGGTCTTGCTCGAAAAACTCGTGGATATCGCCGACAAAGGCCATAATAGCTACGACCAGGGAACCTGCCAAGCCGACAAAAAATATGATCTCGAGGAGCAGAACAAAGAAACGCAGCATACCGGGATTCCTTGTTCCATGATCGGGGTTGACGCATTAAGAAGGTATAAGGAATTCATAAGGAATTTATAAGGAGTTTTCTAAAGGTATTGGAATTCAGCTTTGCTGGTCCTGTAAAGAATTGAGCGGCAATCCGAATGAAAATACAGAGCCGTGCCCTAACTGGCTGATGACTTCGATCCTCCCGCCGTGGGCTTCTACGATTGCTTTCACGATAGCCAATCCCATTCCCGTTCCCTGAACGCGGTATCGTTGGCCCTGGCCGCGGTAGAATTTATCAAAAATCATCGATCGCTCCAGATCGTCAATACCTGCGCCCCGATCCGCGACGCTGGTGATGAGCCTGTGATTCTTTACTTCTGCGCTGACAAAAATGGGAGATCCAGCGGGCGAGTATTTCGCCGCGTTTTCCAGCAGGTGCTGCAGGACTTTCTTGATCCGGTCAAAATCCATTGCGGCTGGCGGTAAAGTCTCGGGTAATCGTACCTCAACCGGATGATCTGCCAGAGCATTCTTGGACTCAGCCAAGGCAGCTTCTATAACGTACCCAATCCGCTGTGGTTGCAAATCGAGCTTCACCTCTCTGGCATCAAGCTGGGCCATTTCCACAGCTTCTCCAACGACGCGGTTCAAGCGGTCGCTCTCCTCATTGATGACTGTTAAGAGATCTTGCTGTTGCTCTTCATCCAACTTCGCGTCCGAAAGCAGCGTAGTCACAGACGCTTTGATGGAGGTCAAAGGAGTGCGGAATTCATGAGTCATAGAATCCAAAAGGGCGGAGCGGAGACGTTCACTTTCTCTTGAAGCCTCTGTGCGAGTGAGCCGCTCCACGGCATTCGCACGTTCAATCGCAGTGGCGATCAGGCTGCCCACAGCCTCCATGGTCTCGCGTGAGGGCAGCGCGCCGGAGATGCCAAATGATCCCACGATACGGGTTCCCATGCGCAAGGGGAACACGCCGAGAAGGCGCGAAGAATCAAATAGCAATTCGCTACGGACCGCATCCTTGAACTGGTCAACGGAAATCTCATGACGGTCGGGATCTGAGCGGTAAATTTGGTCTTTAGCAGAGATATAAACAGCCGCTTCCTGACCGCCGAATGTCTCGGCAACAAAATGAGGAATCGTTTTTAGAAGCTCCAGCACATTTTCCGCGACCAGCAACTGCTGCGTGAGAGTGTAAAGCCTCTCGACATCCTGGCGGCGCTCCTGCGCCTCGGCAGTCTGCCGCCGAGCGCGCTCAGAAAGGTTGCTGGCGATCACCGAGGTCGTAAAAAAGGCAAGTAGCGCGACCCAGTTTTGCGTATCGGCGATGGTGAATGTGCCCACGGGCGGCAGGAAAAAGAAATTCAGGCAGAGGGCTGCCGCAATTGACATGGGTATGGCGTAGCGCAGCCCCCAGGCAGCGGCCACCGAAAGGATGGCCAGAAGGAAGGTGAGGGCCACCGTTGTAGGATTGACGTGCAGCAGTTTCGCGTATACAAAAACGATCAGCGACACCAGTGCGACGCATGCCAAGCCCCGCAGCCCACCCTGGAGTGATGCTTTCACCCGGTTGATTGTATCTGATGCAAGTGCAGTGAGTCGCAAAGGAACATTGTGTCCAAGACGCCGGAACAATGGCTGGAGCAGACAGAACCGAGACAATTCGGGATTTTTGGTGAACCGCGAGTGAACGTGCTGGAGCTAAATTTGGCTCTGGATGACAGGCATCCAGTGGGAAATGAAGGGTTGATTAAAAATGATGCCTGCCCAGTCTCCTAACGTAAATCTGTCTCAGCAGGCAGCACTTCTATTTAATCACTAAGAAAATCAAAATACTGGATATTTAGTCTAGGATGTAGAGGGACTGCGAACTGCCATGATCCCTGACCTTTTGTATTTTTGTCTAGGTGCACAGGACACCGGCAATATAGGACTCGTTAAGGCAGAATGACAACTCGCTGTATTACGCGACTTGCGGCTCCACGTGGCGTACCCAATGCATTCGCTGACTGGTTGGAGTCGAAAATGGAATCGAACATCGGGTTACGTGAAGGCAATGGTCAAAGAGAACCGTTTCGAAAGCGATGCAAGCCGCTACGCTGCTTATCTTGAGAGTCCTGAAGGCCGGCTGCGTGCGGACCTGACCTTTGCGAATCTGCAGGATTTTCTGCCCACGCCGTCTAGAGTCACGCCATTACGCGCACTCGACCTTGGGTGCGGAACAGGAGCTGCTTCGGTTCGCCTGGCGGGTCTCGGTATTGACGTCACCTTGCTCGATTCGTCTCCAACGATGCTGGATCTGGCCGCAAGGACAGCTGCCGAGGCGGGAATAAGCACCAAGGTCACGATCAAGCATGGTGACGCCAGCAATTTGGCGGACATCTTTCAGACGGGATCGTTCGACATAATTCTTTGTCATAACCTTTTGGAATATGTTGATGACCCGAGCGCCGTGCTACGCGGCGCTAAGCGCGTAATGCGAGGTTCCTCGGCGATACTTTCCGTCCTGGTACGGAATCAAGCGGGTGAAGTGATGAAGGTGGCTCTCCAGGCGGGCGATTTAGCCGCAGCGGAACAGAACCTGGCTGCGGAGTGGGGACAAGAATCGTTATATGGTGGCAAAGTAAGGTTGTTCACGCCGGAGGCTCTGGAAACAATGCTGAAAGACGCATCACTCACACTTACCGCTCGGAGGGGCGTGCGCGTCATTGCGGATTATCTGCCGCCACAGATTTCTCGATCGTCAGAGTATGAGCGAATCTTTGCTCTGGAGCGCAGGCTTGGCAGCCGTCAGGAATTCTTCGGCGTCGCTCGCTATATGCAGTGTCTGGCAAGTCATGCGGCTCCGGCAGAGGTGGATAAGTGAGCAGCATAAAAATCGTATCCACCAGTACGGAAGCGCTCGAGCCGAAGACCGGTATTGCGCTTGGACTTGGGCTCACCAACGAATGCAACCTTGCATGCGCGTTTTGCTATCGTGATCCCACTCGCACGGACCGTCTTTCTCTAGATCAAGTCAAATCAATCATGGACCGGCTGCCAGTTCGCTCCGTGAATCTGGGTACGGGTGAAAACGGAATGCACCCCGACTTCAGAGCCATATTAGCTTACCTGCAAACACGGCCAGTTAAGCTCACCATCACTTCCAACGGTCACAGTGTGGCGGTTTTGGAAGACCACGAACTTCGCGCATTCCACGACATCGAGTTTTCTCTTGATTACCCTAGCCAGGAAGAACAGGATGCCCAACGCGGCGCCGGGAATTGGGAGCTTATCCATGAGCAGGCGATGCGTTGTGTGCGGCTGGGCGTGCCCGTAACGATTATCGCCGTAATGATGAAGTCGAACTACTTGCGCCTGGCGGATGTAGCGCGAGTGGCGAAACGGTTTGGCGCTCCGTTGCGCGTGAATGTCTATCAAGCGGTGCGGTCTGATCTCTACGCGCTCACGTATGAAGAATATTGGGAAGGTTTCCGCAGGCTTTTTGAGCAGACTGACGTGATCGCAATTGGCGAGCCTCTGGTAAGAGCAATGGCCGGCTTGCCGCCGCTGCAAGGGGGCTGTGGAGTGAGCACGGTACGAGTTACTCCGCGCGCCACCACGCAGCCTTGTGTTTATTGGCCCGGCTCCGGAGAGCCGCTCGCAAATCTGATTTTGTCAGGACCTGAAGTTCTGCACTCAGCACCCTTCAGCGAGGCTCGCACAGTTCCAGACGCCTGCCAGCCGTGTGAATTCCGAGACACATGTCACGGAGGATGCGCCGGACGGCGTCAGCTGCAAGGTGCGATCCGGCAGCCGGATTTTTATTGTCCGATCATTCGGGGCGAGAGGCTACGGTTCGAAATCCGCATGGCCGCAAACCGCGATTTGCCGAAAACCGGCAGCTCTTGCACCACCGTCGTGATTGCTCGAGAGTCCGATTCCTGAAGAGCTGAGGCGTTGGGTGAACGCTGAGTGAGCAGCCTGCTCTGATATACTGATTTCATCGCTTCAACAGTGTGGCGCTATCGTCTAGGGGTTAGGACGTGAGATTCTCAATCTTAAAACCCGGGTTCGATTCCCGGTAGCGCTACCAATATTTCTTCTTAAGATCAGTTCTCTTACCATCTATTTTCAAACTCTGAAAATGCCTTTTCCAGTGCCCATTCCTGGCGTGCTTTCTCACTGGATTCAAGAAGTCGCGAACACTGCGGTGACGTTTTCGCCGCTGCGGGATTATCTGAACCGCACGCAACTGCGCGCATGTACTTGCTGGAATCTTTCCACAAACTCTCGCCCGGAAGGAAGCTATATTCCAGGCTGGCACGTGCGAATTTTTTGAGTTCCGGGTAGCTCAGATGATAGGTCTCCGCGGCGCGCTGGAATTCCTGTGTGATGTCGCCGCGGGAGACGCCTTCATCATCGGTGGCAAGCGCCACCGGAACACCGAAGCGCAAATACATCGGCAAAGGATGATGCGTGCCGGTCACGTTCAGAATCACGTCATTGCTGGTAAGGCAGACTTCGACCAGCACTTTCTTTTGCGCCATCATGCGCAGCAGGACCTCCGGGTCAGCCTCCTGCATCACGTCAACGCCGTGTCCGATCCTCTCAGCATGGCCTTTCACAACCGAAGCGCGTATGTGAAACAGCTCTTCCGGAGGAACAAGATCATGCGTCAGCTCACCGGCATGCAATGTGATGTGCACTTTGGGATAGAGGCCGTGCAAGAAATCCAGTATCTGCATGTGCAGATTGAAATCGTGGATGGGAACATACCAGTCTTCTGCCATCACCAGATTCAGGCCGACCACCCGCGGATCTCTTGATGCCATTTCAAATCCGGCAAGAATCTGGGCAAAGACGTTCTCCTTTGCAAGGCCGCGAGCTACCTGATACAAGTAACGCGCCTGCACACGGCAGCCAGGACTGGCCTGAGGCTGGCCGCAGTGCAGCTCAGCATTTTCTTTTTGCTCGGTTTCATCCAGGAACTTGCTGGCATCAGCAACTATCTGGAGAAGACCGCCGGACAAGAGCTGTTCGCGCATCTTTGCCAGATCGCCATTCCAGCCGAGTTGCGCTCCAATGCGGCCAGCAACGCCGCCATCGGGATTGAACATTAACTCTATATATTGAAGATGGCCCTCTGCAGCGCGTGTGCGCACCTCGGCAAGCATCTCCGCCGTATGGCCGTTGGTGGCCGCGCCAAATTTGCCGAAGGTCGCAAAAAAGTGGTCATGTCCAGACTCTGGCCCGGGGTGAAACTGGCGCATGGAAAAAGAGTCGAGCAGGCGCCCGTAGAGCACCGGATCTTGTAACGCCGCAGAAGCAGGAGGCTTGTTGCCGGCCGGATCACAAGGCGGCTGAGTAACCGCAAGAGCATTGCGATCAACGCATAATCCATCCTGCACCGCCCAGCGTATGAAACTCTCAGCATAGACGGCTCCAGAAAGATGATTGTGCAGATCACCGCCCTTGGGCATCTGCGCAAGGAATGCGTGCAGGAGCAGCGGCTGGTTGCGAACAGCTTCAAAATAGCGCGCTGCTTTTTGCTCCGGCGATTGCCTCTTTGCTGGCTTCTTTTGTGACCATGCTGATGGAATGATTGTTAGAGCAAAAATGCAAAACAGGAAGACGTGCTTGCGGGTTTGAGAGACTAACATTGGAATAACGCACTATAGCATTACAATTTGAATTCCGCACGAAAGACCGCGCATCAGGAAAGGACTGCCAGCCCAAATATGAATGACGAATTCACTCATGCGGAGTACGCAGCCAGATTCATCGCCACACAAAGCCCCATTAAGCCTCTGGTCGCCATTGTGCTGGGATCAGGCCTGGGAGATTTTGCCAATGAAATCACAGACGCTGTCCGCATTCCGTATCAGGAAATTCCCCACTTCGCTCATTCAACCGCTGTAGGACACGCCGGCCAGCTTGTTCTGGGAAAGATTGGCGAGTGGCCGGTGGTGATCATGCAGGGCCGCATTCATCTGTATGAAGGATATCCGGTGCAGAGCGTGGTCTTTCCCATGCGCGTCTTTGCACGCATGGGCGTGCGTGCAGCGATCCTGACTAATGCGGCCGGCGGCATCAATCTGGATTATGGCCAGGGCCGCCTGGTGGTGATCAAAGATCACATCAATCTGCAGGGACAAAATCCGCTAGTTGGCCCGGAGGACCCGCGCTTCGGCCTGCGCTTCATTGATATGAGCGAGGCGTATTCAAAACCCTATCGTCAAATGGCGATCACGGTTGGCAAGCGGCTAGGGCTGAACCTGGGCGAAGGGATTTATGCGGCAATGCTGGGTCCAAGCTATGAAACGCCGGCAGAGATTAAGTTCTTGCGAACCATAGGCGCCGACCTTGTCGGGATGTCCACCGTATCTGAGGTGATTGCTGCACGGCAATTGGGAATTAAAGTCCTGGCAATCTCCTGCGTCACGAACATGGCTGCCGGGATACTCGACCAGCCGATTAATCATGCAGAGGTACTGGAGATCGGGCGCAGGATTGCCGGAGAATTCAAAGCACTCCTGCGCGAACTGGTGCCAATGGTGGCGGAGGATGTCCAGGCAAAAGATTCATAAGCCTAAAACTGATTTCAACCTAATCACGCAGGCGGCTGAAAAAAGCAGAACTTTCAGTCCCCTCTTCATCGGGATGTACGTTTCAACAGCGGTACCACGCCAGTAACTGCGGATTCCTCCTACATATTTCAGTCCCCTCTTCATCGGGATGTACGTTTCAACGCACAAGTACAGATTTCATCGGTTGATGCCACAGGAGATTTCAGTCCCCTCTTCATCGGGATGTACGTTTCAACAGCGGTACCACGCCAGTAACTGCGGATTCCTCCTACATATTTCAGTCCCCTCTTCATCGGGATGTACGTTTCAACGCACAAGTACAGATTTCATCGGTTGATGCCACAGGAGATTTCAGTCCCCTCTTCATCGGGATGTACGTTTCAACA
>CAZISB010000015.1:97972-103065 GCA_964541925.1 uncultured Acidobacteriaceae bacterium
TTCGCCATTCAGTCAAAAATTTCAGTCCCCTCTTCATCGGGATGTACGTTTCAACAACGCTGGACACAGATGGAGTTCGCCATTCAGTCAAAAATTTCAGTCCCCTCTTCATCGGGATGTACGTTTCAACGGTTGTATTGGAAGCGGATTGGGTGGCCAGAGGAGTATTTCAGTCCCCTCTTCATCGGGATGTACGTTTCAACAATGCCGCGTTGCCGCCGGCGTCGGCGCTCTCCGTGCATTTCAGTCCCCTCTTCATCGGGATGTACGTTTCAACGAACTCGCCGTCTCGGGTAATGCCTACTCGGGCACCATATTTCAGTCCCCTCTTCATCGGGATGTACGTTTCAACTAGAACGCCTGTATGAGTTAAGCCATGGGCATAAGCCCATTTCAGTCCCCTCTTCATCGGGATGTACGTTTCAACGTTCGGTGTGCGTGATCTCACAGGAACCATTCTGTGATTTCAGTCCCCTCTTCATCGGGATGTACGTTTCAACGCTGGCCATCCGGCTTGATCCCTGTGCCATTGCACAGCATTTCAGTCCCCTCTTCATCGGGATGTACGTTTCAACAGGTGCCGCTGGTGTGTGTGCCAGCGTCATTCAATGATTTCAGTCCCCTCTTCATCGGGATGTACGTTTCAACTACGGATGCGCCGCCAGAAGAAGTCCTTCAGCGGAGATTTCAGTCCCCTCTTCATCGGGATGTACGTTTCAACTGGAGGAGAAGTTCTACCGGCCGCAGATTATGCGCCAATTTCAGTCCCCTCTTCATCGGGATGTACGTTTCAACTTTGACTGCATCCGGTGTGGCAAGGACTTCTATTCCATTTCAGTCCCCTCTTCATCGGGATGTACGTTTCAACGATGTAGTTATCCGCGGCGGCGATCAGCTTGTCCAATGCATTTCAGTCCCCTCTTCATCGGGATGTACGTTTCAACTCGAACGGCTCAGTGATGCGCGCGATGTAGGGTATGCATTTCAGTCCCCTCTTCATCGGGATGTACGTTTCAACCGACAGGAACTGTGTACGTTGGCGGCTTCCGTCCAGTATTTCAGTCCCCTCTTCATCGGGATGTACGTTTCAACCGGGCTGACTCTTTTAGCAATCATTTTCTTTCATTCCATTTCAGTCCCCTCTTCATCGGGATGTACGTTTCAACGCCAAACAATGTTGACCTAATCATGCTCAGCAGAAAGAATTTCAGTCCCCTCTTCATCGGGATGTACGTTTCAACAGTTCGTGGGCAAGGCGGGCACGGCGTTTGGCCAGTTATTTCAGTCCCCTCTTCATCGGGATGTACGTTTCAACGTCTGGGACCCGACATTCACTATCCAGCGCACGCCGGCATTTCAGTCCCCTCTTCATCGGGATGTACGTTTCAACGGCGAAGGTACTGGTACAGAACACGCCGTACCTGTTCAATTTCAGTCCCCTCTTCATCGGGATGTACGTTTCAACCCGGAAGTAGCGTTTTAGCACGAAGCCCATGGCCCAGAATTTCAGTCCCCTCTTCATCGGGATGTACGTTTCAACCATGATCGAGGATTTGACCATCCGCGCTGCTGGATCAGATTTCAGTCCCCTCTTCATCGGGATGTACGTTTCAACTTAAGACCAGGCCATCCGCCGACTTTGGCGACGTCTTGCATTTCAGTCCCCTCTTCATCGGGATGTACGTTTCAACTCGCAATGAAATTCTAACGGTTCTTGTCAGTTTCTACATTTCAGTCCCCTCTTCATCGGGATGTACGTTTCAACATTGGCGAGATGATTGGTACTGGTCGCGTGTGCGCGTATTTCAGTCCCCTCTTCATCGGGATGTACGTTTCAACTACGCCAGAACGCGGCGGCGGCGCTACTCGCGGGTTTATTTCAGTCCCCTCTTCATCGGGATGTACGTTTCAACTTCAAAGCGACATGGACTGTTGGGACAACTGAGGTTAATTTCAGTCCCCTCTTCATCGGGATGTACGTTTCAACCTCCGAATTTGTCACTGCGGTAACGCTCTCATCCTCTATTTCAGTCCCCTCTTCATCGGGATGTACGTTTCAACGAGGACTGCAACACTCAGGATGAGCCACACATGGGATTATTTCAGTCCCCTCTTCATCGGGATGTACGTTTCAACGTTCTCAATTACCCAAACCGCCATGCCGCGATTAACAATTTCAGTCCCCTCTTCATCGGGATGTACGTTTCAACCTCCGAATTTGTCACTGCGGTAACGCTCTCATCCTCTATTTCAGTCCCCTCTTCATCGGGATGTACGTTTCAACCATTCAACTTCCACCCGCCTAATGCGAAAATGTAAATGATTTCAGTCCCCTCTTCATCGGGATGTACGTTTCAACGAAATACGTTGCTGCTTCAAAATGTAGGATGTACGTCAATTTCAGTCCCCTCTTCATCGGGATGTACGTTTCAACGAAGCGCATAATCTCATTGATGATTGCCGTTTTGCAGATTTCAGTCCCCTCTTCATCGGGATGTACGTTTCAACCACATCTATTCTGGTTAATGCAACGCGGGCAATCAGAATTTCAGTCCCCTCTTCATCGGGATGTACGTTTCAACGAGCAGCCCATTGGAAGCGCACAGGATGAGTGCGCCTAATTTCAGTCCCCTCTTCATCGGGATGTACGTTTCAACTCCGGCGATGTGGTCGCTTCAGTCACGATCTCAAACAGATTTCAGTCCCCTCTTCATCGGGATGTACGTTTCAACGGCTTCGTAAACAGCCGTGTGGATGTTGGGTATTGTCATTTCAGTCCCCTCTTCATCGGGATGTACGTTTCAACCACCTCGTACACCAACAAGGTCACAGAGCTGATGAATTTCAGTCCCCTCTTCATCGGGATGTACGTTTCAACGAACACTGGTATTCCTGTGCGCTTCGTCAAGGCGTATTTCAGTCCCCTCTTCATCGGGATGTACGTTTCAACATGAAAAGACAGGGGCGGGGCGGGGATTCAATGCACATTTCAGTCCCCTCTTCATCGGGATGTACGTTTCAACGAGGGCCGATGGTGCTCATGCACCGCGAAATATTGCATTTCAGTCCCCTCTTCATCGGGATGTACGTTTCAACGATACTAAAGATTGTCTGCTGGTTGGGCTACACAGGTATTTCAGTCCCCTCTTCATCGGGATGTACGTTTCAACTTGTTGATGGCACCTTGCTGCCATGCTGCATTGCCGGATTTCAGTCCCCTCTTCATCGGGATGTACGTTTCAACCTCGGCGTCATAGAAGCGCACGGTCACGGAGTAAGAGTATTTCAGTCCCCTCTTCATCGGGATGTACGTTTCAACTTTGATTTTTCCTCATGCCTCACCCTCTAGTGTCATAAATTTCAGTCCCCTCTTCATCGGGATGTACGTTTCAACGATCGGAGAGCCTCCTCCCAAGGAAATGTGTAAAACATTTCAGTCCCCTCTTCATCGGGATGTACGTTTCAACTGTAGTCCTGATCTGTTCGATCTATCTGACGGGTCTGATTTCAGTCCCCTCTTCATCGGGATGTACGTTTCAACCCATCATTCAAGGCATCACGAGCGATATCGTCATCAACATTTCAGTCCCCTCTTCATCGGGATGTACGTTTCAACTCTGCCCCAATAGCTAAACGCAGACGATTATTAACAATTTCAGTCCCCTCTTCATCGGGATGTACGTTTCAACGATGATGGCGGCCGAGTATTTCCAGCAGTTGATCGCCCATTTCAGTCCCCTCTTCATCGGGATGTACGTTTCAACGTCAACCACTAGCCCCAAGAGGAAAGGCGGCAGCAAAATTTCAGTCCCCTCTTCATCGGGATGTACGTTTCAACGCCGGCGCGTGGCGGTCGTGGCGAAGCGGTTTTCTGAATTTCAGTCCCCTCTTCATCGGGATGTACGTTTCAACGAATTTTTGGGACTCGCTCAATAACGGGACGAACCTGCATTTCAGTCCCCTCTTCATCGGGATGTACGTTTCAACCGCCGTTACCTGCACCCGCGGCTGCCCGCCGGCCAGCATTTCAGTCCCCTCTTCATCGGGATGTACGTTTCAACGGAAATCTTCAGGAGCGCAATGAACCCCGTCAAAGTTATTTCAGTCCCCTCTTCATCGGGATGTACGTTTCAACCAAGCGACTGCGCGTCGACCCAACCGACGTGCAGATGATTTCAGTCCCCTCTTCATCGGGATGTACGTTTCAACTCGAAGTCACAGTCGTTCACCAACCACGACCACCAGATTTCAGTCCCCTCTTCATCGGGATGTACGTTTCAACGCCGGCGTCCGGGTTGGTGGAGTACGTGGTGAACTCATTTCAGTCCCCTCTTCATCGGGATGTACGTTTCAACGACTCCGTGCCAGCCAGGGGTGCTGACCCGGGAACAGATTTCAGTCCCCTCTTCATCGGGATGTACGTTTCAACAGAAATTGAGACAGCACTTCCGGCGAGGTTGTAGGATTATTTCAGTCCCCTCTTCATCGGGATGTACGTTTCAACCCAAGCTTCAGCCCAACTGGAGCAGTTGCGCAATCGGATTTCAGTCCCCTCTTCATCGGGATGTACGTTTCAACGGCGACAAAGGTCACCCGCGTCATGTCAGCCCAGCCCGTATTTCAGTCCCCTCTTCATCGGGATGTACGTTTCAACGGTTATCGCTGCGTATAAAGCCATCAATGAAAGCCTATTTCAGTCCCCTCTTCATCGGGATGTACGTTTCAACGGTTCGCGCCAGTGCCAGGCGCGCAGCTTCACAGGCCATTTCAGTCCCCTCTTCATCGGGATGTACGTTTCAACCTTTATTCCTCTCGTAATGTTGTGCGCTCTGCTAATTTCAGTCCCCTCTTCATCGGGATGTACGTTTCAACGGCGTCCACGCCTGAGAGCTTCAGCTATAGGTTTGTATTTCAGTCCCCTCTTCATCGGGATGTACGTTTCAACAAGAGTCCTCAACAAGCCAGACTGGGAAATCTACAGCGATTTCAGTCCCCTCTTCATCGGGATGTACGTTTCAACAGCGGCAAAAGCTGCTGGCGGCGCGGGAAACTATCGATTTCAGTCCCCTCTTCATCGGGATGTACGTTTCAAC
>CAZISB010000015.1:103165-108331 GCA_964541925.1 uncultured Acidobacteriaceae bacterium
CGGCGCGGGAAACTATCGATTTCAGTCCCCTCTTCATCGGGATGTACGTTTCAACGCTCGGGTCGTCAATCGCAACGTCCAGGGCCAGGTATTTCAGTCCCCTCTTCATCGGGATGTACGTTTCAACGCGTTTCGCGGCATGGATCGCTAGCCAGCCGCGATATTATTTCAGTCCCCTCTTCATCGGGATGTACGTTTCAACTTAGACTTTTCATGGCTCGCCACCTCTAAAGCGTTTCAATTTCAGTCCCCTCTTCATCGGGATGTACGTTTCAACGCAAGTAGTGGCGCATTACAACGCCGCCAATGGCAAGCATTTCAGTCCCCTCTTCATCGGGATGTACGTTTCAACAATTCTTCATGCCGCCTTTGCCTCCGGTCCCGGATATTTCAGTCCCCTCTTCATCGGGATGTACGTTTCAACGAGCTTCAATCTCGCACTGCATCGTGTAGGTGGAATTATTTCAGTCCCCTCTTCATCGGGATGTACGTTTCAACGTAGCCAGCTTGAATTTTGTGCCGGTCTTTTTCTCAGATTTCAGTCCCCTCTTCATCGGGATGTACGTTTCAACCGTGAATCGCTCTCGCACCAGGTCGTGAACGAACATCTATTTCAGTCCCCTCTTCATCGGGATGTACGTTTCAACAGGTACAGGGCACCGCGGCAAGCGGCGCTGCCCTAGTATTTCAGTCCCCTCTTCATCGGGATGTACGTTTCAACGGCCGCTCGCAGGTGCAGAATGCAGCTATTTGGCTTGGATTTCAGTCCCCTCTTCATCGGGATGTACGTTTCAACTAAAAAATTGGCCCTGCTAGAGTGCATCCTAGCAATTTCAGTCCCCTCTTCATCGGGATGTACGTTTCAACCTCAAGATTTTCACGTCCATTCAGTCCGGATGTGGATATTTCAGTCCCCTCTTCATCGGGATGTACGTTTCAACATGGCAAAGACTGGAAGTGCATCTTTTTTCGTATTTGTATTTCAGTCCCCTCTTCATCGGGATGTACGTTTCAACCCTTGTGTTTCAGTGAGAGCAGAGATGGTTGACTCAGATTTCAGTCCCCTCTTCATCGGGATGTACGTTTCAACGTCAAAGCCAATGTCACGCTTGATCTGAGTGATTTCAATTTCAGTCCCCTCTTCATCGGGATGTACGTTTCAACCACTCTGAGAACGTGGGAGCACTAGCCATATTCTTAATTTCAGTCCCCTCTTCATCGGGATGTACGTTTCAACCTGCTGCGCCTGCAGCTGGCTTGGCTACTCGTATTAATTTCAGTCCCCTCTTCATCGGGATGTACGTTTCAACCATGTTTGGTATTCTAAGGTTGTAGTAAGGCAGTAAATTTCAGTCCCCTCTTCATCGGGATGTACGTTTCAACACCCTCTTGAACCAACTCAGGAAACGTCTGATCAAAAATTTCAGTCCCCTCTTCATCGGGATGTACGTTTCAACGCGCACAAAGACGACCTGATCACCAAAGCGAATCTTGATTTCAGTCCCCTCTTCATCGGGATGTACGTTTCAACATCGGTTACGTGGATGTCCACGCGTTTATCTTTTGCGATTTCAGTCCCCTCTTCATCGGGATGTACGTTTCAACCAGCGATGCTCTTGTCGATCGCCTGACATGTGTAATCATTTCAGTCCCCTCTTCATCGGGATGTACGTTTCAACCCGATCCGCAGGCGCCCGATCAGAACCTTGATGTTGTATTTCAGTCCCCTCTTCATCGGGATGTACGTTTCAACTATCTGACAGGCGAAGCGTCTTAGATTGTGCCTCTGAATTTCAGTCCCCTCTTCATCGGGATGTACGTTTCAACAAGGCCGAGGCGTTGGGCATTAAGTTCGCGAAGCCTAATTTCAGTCCCCTCTTCATCGGGATGTACGTTTCAACGGAAGTAACATATTCCGGTGTGGTCCGCACAAACTCCCATTTCAGTCCCCTCTTCATCGGGATGTACGTTTCAACTCGGCTACGGTGTAATACTCGGCGACGGTGTAAAACTATTTCAGTCCCCTCTTCATCGGGATGTACGTTTCAACATGGCTTTAAAAACATCTGGTCAACTGTACGTGCTCCATTTCAGTCCCCTCTTCATCGGGATGTACGTTTCAACTCCACCCTGTAGGAATTGTTACGGTGTAACACAAATATTTCAGTCCCCTCTTCATCGGGATGTACGTTTCAACGGAACCTTCAGCGAAGCCACCCCGTTCATGGTCAAAGATTTCAGTCCCCTCTTCATCGGGATGTACGTTTCAACTTTTCCGGATCAGGTTTCAGCCAAAGCAGCGGCAGTTCTATTTCAGTCCCCTCTTCATCGGGATGTACGTTTCAACCGGTATGTAACGTTTCCACAATCTGACGGCATCAAGATTTCAGTCCCCTCTTCATCGGGATGTACGTTTCAACAGACGCAGGACTCCGCGCCAAAGTTTCAGGAAACCAAATTTCAGTCCCCTCTTCATCGGGATGTACGTTTCAACTTCGATTGCTACCAAGGGCGGCGACGCGATTTCCTATATTTCAGTCCCCTCTTCATCGGGATGTACGTTTCAACGGTGATCCAGAAGACGCAGAGCCGGCGCAACGTGAGCATTTCAGTCCCCTCTTCATCGGGATGTACGTTTCAACACCTTGGCCGCGCCCCGCACCAGTTCCATGTCTACATTTCAGTCCCCTCTTCATCGGGATGTACGTTTCAACGGAAATCATGAGCGAGAGCACACCTAAGAAGTTAGAAATTTCAGTCCCCTCTTCATCGGGATGTACGTTTCAACTAACGTCTCAAGTAAAATGCCCTGCTATTGTGTAGCAATTTCAGTCCCCTCTTCATCGGGATGTACGTTTCAACGAGATTCTTGCTCTCGATCTCCGCGGCGAAGGTGATGATTTCAGTCCCCTCTTCATCGGGATGTACGTTTCAACGAGGAGGGAACGACACCGCGCAGGGTTAGCGATTCACTATTTCAGTCACCTCTTCATCGGGATGTACGTTTCAACCTGTGTAGTTCTAGTTCCAGCGGAGGTAAGCGTATGAGATTTCAGTCCCCTCTTCATCGGGATGTACGTTTCAACGAACTCTAACATCCCCAAACCTCAACCCTAGTCTAGATTTCAGTCCCCTCTTCATCGGGATGTACGTTTCAACAGGGCCTTGCTCTAAGCTCACCTCACCCGTCCCTAGTCTATTTCAGTCCCCTCTTCATCGGGATGTACGTTTCAACGCGGTGGCGTTCGGAAGCGATGCGGCGGCGGTTATGAAAATTTCAGTCCCCTCTTCATCGGGATGTACGTTTCAACGATCAAGCAGTTTCCTGTTACGTCAAGCAAAGATGAGGATTTCAGTCCCCTCTTCATCGGGATGTACGTTTCAACGAGCACAGGGCTGAATCAGAGATCATCATTCCCTTGAATTTCAGTCCCCTCTTCATCGGGATGTACGTTTCAACTTGACTCCCAGCGTCCATGCTGGATGCCTGAGTCAGTTATTTCAGTCCCCTCTTCATCGGGATGTACGTTTCAACCTACTAAAGATCACGCCGGCAGTTCCTTCTCCGCAATTTCAGTCCCCTCTTCATCGGGATGTACGTTTCAACGGGTTACGCTCTATAGTCCAGACGTAAGCTGAATAAGCATTTCAGTCCCCTCTTCATCGGGATGTACGTTTCAACGCCATCCCCGTTGCGACGTAGGATTGTGGTAGCAAAAATTTCAGTCCCCTCTTCATCGGGATGTACGTTTCAACCCAATCTCTATTTATTACCCTAATGATTCTACTACTAATTTCAGTCCCCTCTTCATCGGGATGTACGTTTCAACAGCGGCAGGACGCTCAGCTTGGGACTGCTGGGTAACCGATTTCAGTCCCCTCTTCATCGGGATGTACGTTTCAACGAGCACGATTTTGTCATTCGCTGGAGTGACGACTGCTGATTTCAGTCCCCTCTTCATCGGGATGTACGTTTCAACTGACTTTAGGTTTGTACATTGTAGTTCTCCTTTACTTATTTCAGTCCCCTCTTCATCGGGATGTACGTTTCAACGTGACTGCCAGCTCATGTCATCCACTCTAGCTTGAGAATTTCAGTCCCCTCTTCATCGGGATGTACGTTTCAACGCCCGGGCCTTCTCCAGATCACTCGCATTCAAGTTTATTTCAGTCCCCTCTTCATCGGGATGTACGTTTCAACGTGGTTGAGTGTAAGAGGTGAACTTGGTGGAGCCGCTCATTTCAGTCCCCTCTTCATCGGGATGTACGTTTCAACACCAGCGCCAATGGTTTCGTTGCCACCCGGCTTATTGATTTCAGTCCCCTCTTCATCGGGATGTACGTTTCAACGAGCATATTGAGTGCACCTCATAGTGCAAAGCAAGCAATTTCAGTCCCCTCTTCATCGGGATGTACGTTTCAACACTGGAATGGCTCAGCCTCAGCAGTAGATCAATGGACAATTTCAGTCCCCTCTTCATCGGGATGTACGTTTCAACGCTTGAAGAAGAAGGGTTAACGGGAGAAGATGCGGTTCATTTCAGTCCCCTCTTCATCGGGATGTACGTTTCAACTCGCCCTTTTTGATGCGGAACGGGAAGAGGTAATGATCATTTCAGTCCCCTCTTCATCGGGATGTACGTTTCAACGTGGACAAACTGGAGACCAAAACCGACAAGCATGAATTTCAGTCCCCTCTTCATCGGGATGTACGTTTCAACAATAAACGATGGTCTGTTGGAAAGACGAGGGTAGCGTGAATTTCAGTCCCCTCTTCATCGGGATGTACGTTTCAACGTTACTTGAAGCACATATCCGCAATCGTGTTATTAATATTTCAGTCCCCTCTTCATCGGGATGTACGTTTCAACTGCTGAAAACGTGCGGGTAATCTTCTGGCTTCATGCCATTTCAGTCCCCTCTTCATCGGGATGTACGTTTCAACTTGGAAGCCCTACATCATTGATTCCAGAGAAGTTATTTCAGTCCCCTCTTCATCGGGATGTACGTTTCAACGAGTGGACATCCTGCAACCGCCTTTCCGTTGCCAAAGATTTCAGTCCCCTCTTCATCGGGATGTACGTTTCAACTGGTTCTTTACGAATGGCGCGGAGCCCCCGACAGAGAATATTTCAGTCCCCTCTTCATCGGGATGTACGTTTCAAC
>CAZISB010000016.1:0-107731 GCA_964541925.1 uncultured Acidobacteriaceae bacterium
CTGGTTCGGGACCAGGGGGTCGGAGGTTCAAATCCTCTCTCCCCGACCATTTCTTTTCAAGCAGATACACGCCTTCCATGTCCCGAAAAATTCCCGCCGTAGGTAAAAATGCGACAGTGTTGACCTCGCAGGTTTCCCCGTAAGAGATTCCACAAATCGGCCAAATAGCAAATTCAATGGCAGAATACTTAAAGAAGCTGGGATGATTTTGCAAGGAGTAGGAGACCTTGATCGAGCCAAAGTACGTGACTTTGCAGCAACTCTTCAGCAATCGCGTTTTTAGAATTCCTCATTATCAGCGCTTCTACAGTTGGAAAACTAAGCAGCTGAGGATCTCTTTACAGACTTATTGAAACTCGTTCCCGGCAATTCTGATGACCACCATTTTATGGCCACGATTGTGTGTCATAGGGCATCTGAGGTGAAGGAATCGGGGACAACCAAATACCGTGTATATGACGTCGTGGACGGCCAGCAACGGCTTACAACCCTTATCATCGTTCTGAAATGCATCCATTACTCATTCGAGATAAAATCGCAGGCCTCACTAAAACCGCCCGGTGCCGTCCTTTTGGCACGGGCGCACTATAGTATCATATTCACTTTATGTTCGTCTGCAGATTTTCCGCCCCGCCGTCGTGGCTAACTTCCAGCTCACTTTCCTGCTGACATTAACAAAGCCAGGAGATCGCGCGGGAGGATACCAATCTGCCGCCAGGCACATGGAATGGGGACTTGCGAATTACGAAAAGGACATTGCTCAATCTGTAAAGAACAGATACAAGTATTGCCCGTCATCCAGGAGTTCTCCTACGATCCCTTCGAACAAGCCGACTCCTCATTCTTTATCCGAGGTCGATAAGTGACTCGTCAAGTGCCTCATTGCATCTAACAAGCTTGACGACAGAACTGAAATGCCTGCTGTCGTCCCCCGGAGATTATGAATGGACAGTAGTAAACGATCTTACGCGATGCCTTTACTGAACAGCTCCACTCTCTATCTTCGTTCGTGCTGATCGGCGCACCAGAAACGACTTCGAAGTGCCGTCGCGCTGTCTGATGCTCCAGACGAATTTGTACAGTAGGTTTAACCACGTTTGTAGATCATTGGAACCTCCTTCTTTGTGGTTTTTGTGATCCAATAGAGGAGTCGAGGGCAAGAACTTTCTGTTGTTGGAGCGGTGAGGACTGTTGCTATAATTTCGCCAGCACTCGCTGCATGAAGAAGAGGATCCTTTCAAAAGCCAGTGGAGCCGTTAGCAAGCAAGCCGGAGACAAGTTGTGACCGGGGGCAGTAGGTCATCTAAGGCTGTTGTCTTCGATGCCGGCAGTTCCATTTCTCTGAAAAAGCGGCTGACCTCCGATATCGCATGCCTTGAATTAATTGAGCACGTGATCGAAATCTGCCGGGCGGGACCAGAGTATCTTCGACCGGAAGATGCTCGCAGACACGTATGGCTGCTGGGACAGTTAAAAGAGTTGATCGCGGTCGAAGCATCAGGGTGGTGCTCATTGCACCTGGGCGGGATTCTGGAGTCTTGAGTAAAGACCCACCTTTATGATGCCAACGCACATCCACTCCTCGCCTCTTACGCTCTGAATACAGCAGAGCTTCTCAGGGCCGTGCTTTGTGGTTATCAGTCTTATTCGCCAGACTGGTGGGAGATTATCGGGATTCTGGACGGCTCAGCTGCACTAACAATGGGTCTTTCTTTCTGGCGGAAGCGAGAGTTTAAAAGACAATTCACGATGCAGGCGTTCCCCCTCGATGTCTTGGCCAGTGTTCCGGTGGGAGCCTCGGTTAGCAGTCGCAGGAATGTTGAAGTAATTTCTGCAGGTAGCACCTTCGTGTGCAAGATTCATCGCTGTCACTTGAGCGAGAACACTTTGGACTCCTACGATCTCCACTTACACTGCACAGAACCCAATGGGCCGCGGTTCGACCTAGGGCGTGAGTTCAGTTTCACTGGCAGTCTTTTTGTCTTGTGCCGGGGCTCATCTGGACAGTACTACTGTCCATCGGAGAGTGAAATTGCACAGAATCTTGTGTCCTATCCTAGGGATTGGGCAGAAGACAAGGACATGGATGGCGTGGGCATGACACTGCCTGGAAGATGGATTACTCACGTCCTGGCGGACGCTGGAGTAGGCGGCGTTCCACAACCTGTGGCCGTGCCGGAATGGTCTTTAAAGGCTCAATGAACTTACCGTCTGGCGATCTCCGGAGCGATGTCAGCTGAAATGTCCGTGATTTGTTCAGGTATGCCGCGGAATTGAAGACTCGTCGGCTCAAAGCAACCAGTGGAGTGAGTCGCCCAGCAGCATACCGGTCGCCGCCCGGCGCCAGGCGTCTGCCTGCCGAGTGCTGACTGCTTTGTTGATGAGCCTTTATTGCAGGTGCTTGGACTGACGGAACCCGATTCTCGATATCAAACCTTACCAGTCAAGTATCCCTCCAGAATCGCTGCGCCGCGGCTGGCTCGCCGAAGCTGAAGCACGTAAATGCGCACAAGTTCCTCAGCTGCGGAGGCCCCGCAGGCATACTGATCATATGGAAGACAGCAGCAAAATGACACGTGGCACGTCCTCATCCGTGTCAAAGTCTGCAGCAAATTGCGTAATATTTGCAGAGGCGAGTGTACTGAGAAGTCCCGTTGCTGGCGAGAGCAAGAGAACGGATCTCGCCTTGCGAAAGACTCTGGCAAAAACAATGATTCACAGCAGCGCGTTCCGATCCGGCGAAGTCTGTCGGGCCGATCTGTTACTTTCGTAATCCCAGTAGCTTACGGCCATTGGCCGATATTAAATATACATTGATTTTCAGACACTATGCAAGCAGACAAAGCGCAAGTCCATCTCGTGTCTTTGAAAGAAAAACTTCAGCAGGTGCCAAACTCCGCCCATTCCTTGATCCAGCGGCCATCCCCTGAGCAGGCTAGCCAAGGGCTGAGTCGCGCCTTAAGGGCGCGCGCGAGTGTCACCAGCGTTCTCTTGTGGGCGACCAAAGAAAGCGAGCTGCTGAACGCCGTGTGCCAGGGACTAGTGGAAACTGGCGGATATCGGTTCTGCTGGACGGAGTTCTCCGAATTGAAGAGGATGAAATCGTCAATCCCTATAGCTTGGGCAGGACATGAGGACTGGCAGCAAGTTACACAAACTTTTCGATGTAACGAAACCGGAGATACGCCAGCGGGGGTATCCATCCGGACTGGCAGAGTTTGTGTCGTCAGAGATGTTCCACAGCCACGGCCTATCAGTCTGTTAACGGAAGAATCAGGAAATCAAAGCTCTGGCGTGGTGATTGCCCTGCCACTGAGGGCCGACGGTACAGTTTTAGGAGCATTGGGTATCTATGCGTTGGAACCGGATGCACTCGATCATGCCGAAACGGCCTTACTAATCGAATTAGCGGAAGATCTCACCCGCGGTATCATGGCTTTACGCAACCAGGACGGATATAGCAACTATGAGCGCACGCTGCATTTAACCCAGTTTGCAGTTGATCATGCAGCGGACGCATGCTTCTGGATGGGCTCGGACGGACAATTCTTCTTTGTTAACGAGACGGCATCTCGGTACCTTGGGTACTCGCGTGCAGAACTCTTATCAATGTCCGTGAACGATATTGATACTCAGCTCGGCAGAGGAGCATGGTTAAAGGCCTGGGCAGAGCTGAAAGACAAGCGGGTTTTGCATCTCGAATCTCTGTTCCGCAGGAAGGATGGAAAAGTTTTTCCCGTCGGCATTACCGCACATTATCTGGAGTTTGATGGAAAGCAACATAACTGCATATTCGTACGCGATCTTACCGAACGCAAGGATGCCGAGAGCAGGTTGCGGGATCGTGAAGCGCAGCACCGGAGACTTATAGATAATATACCCGAGGTAGCGTGGCGTGCTGATGAGCAGGGGAATGCATTGCTGATTAGCAAGAAGGTTACGGCCTTGTTTGGCTACACGCCTGAGGAAGTCCTTCGGGAAGGCAGCAAACTGTGGTTTGGTTCGATGGATCCAGAGCACAGGGAATCCGTGCGAACAGCATATTCCAAATTATTCGGCGAGAAGCAGCCGTTCGATGTGGAGTACAGAATACGGCACCGCGATGGACACTGGATGTGGTGGCACGATCGCGCAATACTGGTTGAGGAGAAAGATGGGAAGTGCTTCGCTGATGGCTTGCTCTCAGATATTACTGAGCGGAAGCGCCTGGAAGAACAATTCCGGCAAATGCAGAAGATGGAAGCGATAGGAAGGCTCGCCGGAGGCATCGCCCACGATTTTAATAATGTGCTCAGCGTGATCATGGGCTACGGAGAACTGCTTCGCGTCGGCCTATCCGATGAAGACCCGCGAGCCAGACAAGTGGACGAGATCAAGAAGGCGGCAGATCGGGCTGCCTCGCTTACGAGACAACTTCTTGCGTTCAGCCGCCAGCAGGTACTTCAGCTGCAGTTTCTGCATTTAAACTCCATTATCAGCGAGCTCAACAAAATGCTTCGTCGGTTGATCGGCGATGATATCGAAATGAAGCTGAGTCTGAGTTCAGATCTTGGTACAGTAAAAGCTGATGTTGGACAGATTGAACAGGTAATTATGAATCTGGTGATAAATGCCCGCGATGCCATGCCGGGAGGAGGAAGGCTGGTAATCGAGACCGCAAATTCTGAAGTGGATGAGTCAGTTGCACGTCAGCATCCTCCAATGCCTGCCGGAAGCTATGTCATGCTCGCCGTAAGTGATACTGGCTGTGGTATGGCGCCGCATGTCCTCTCACATATCTTTGAGCCATTCTTCACGACGAAGGAGCCAGGAAAAGGAACTGGACTTGGCCTGTCGACCGTGTACGGCATTGTCAAACAGAGCGAGGGCTTCATTTGGGCCTACAGCGAGCCTGGACAAGGGAGTGTATTCAGAATCTATTTTCCGCTGGTGCACAGGGACGCGGTCCAGATCACTCCGCCGGAGACTCCTGTGATACTCGCTGGAGGCACCGAGACGATCCTGGTGGCAGAGGACGAAGATGCATTGCGTTCGCTCGCCAGAGAGATGCTGGAAGGGGCGGGTTACAAAATTTTGGAAGCACCCGACGGTCACGTCGCTCTGCGAATCGCGAAAAGCCACCCCGGTCGAATTGATCTACTCCTGACAGATGTGGTCATGGAAGGGATGAACGGGCGCGAATTGGTCGAACACATGATGGTATTGCGTCCGCAACTTAGGGTGCTTTACATGTCCGGCTATACCGACGAACTGATTGCCCAACGGGGAGTGCTGGAAACCGGCATAACTCTTCTTCAGAAACCGTTCACAAAAACTTCTTTATTGACTCGAGTGCGTGAGCTTCTGTTGAGAAAGATTGATGCATAGGAGAGAGGCCTGAGTAAAGACGAGAACCTGAAGCCATTACGGAGGTGAAATCAATGCCAACCGAGTGCTCGCGTCGATCCGTCAGGATGGTAAACGAGTCCACCTCGACGGCTTGAGCGAGGGGACTAAATTGCATTTCGCTCAGCGATTGCCAGCTGCGGTTTCCCCTCGGAAGGTCCGTGGCATGGCAACCACGATTGCGAAAAGGGCTTTTCGTCTGGAACGGGCTCGCCGGATTTTTTGAGCAGTTTCATGCGTGGCTCGATGCTCTCCCAACCCATGCGTTTAGCTACCATCGCAAAGAGCCAACTAGCTGCGAACGCGGGATTCGTGTCCACCCGTGCACAATTGAAATCGGTAATATTGGCCGTTCTTTTAACTTTTTAAGAATCCCACTGTATCTGTTTGAGGAAGCTCTGCATTATTGCATCGTTGTCTGGCAGCGCTTGCCCTCGTAACGCTCTCTTTGAGCATAGTCCACCTGAGCGCCAATACCTGGAACCTTTACCCAAGATGATGCGCCAGAGCCGCATTCAACGCAATTGAAATTTACCTGCTGTATGTAACGGATTGAAAAATCGGCTGCCTTTAACGACACCCGTTTATCAGCCCTTTTCATGTCAACTCAGAGCTGCGCTTCAAACAGTTACGCTCGTAACTTCAAGCCTTTTCGCACTTGCCGAATTAAGTGAACAACGGCGAAAGATATATCGCTATACGACATTAGTACTGCAAAAGGAGAAAAGAATGACTTTGAAACAGAGATTCACTTCAGTGGCCGTGCTTACCATGGCTTTTATGGGCTTGAGCGTGCAGCAGGCCAGAGCAGCATCCGCCTCGGGGACAGTTGCCGTCAGCGCCACGACTGTCGCCTCCGTCAGCCTGACATTTGTAAGCGATGCGTCCGGCATCACTCTCGGTGGCACGGGTACATCAGCGGCGACTGTGGCTTTTGGTTCCGTCCAGGCTTACGGCGGTTCAGTTCCCACAGGCGTTACTAAGACTGTCAACGGAACCACCAACTGGTCTCTGAGCACGCCGCTTGATGTTGTGGTGCAGGTCGCCAACCAGACCAGCGCCAATTACACGCTGACTGCGGCGCTGCAAACCGCTGATACCACCAATACGTGGGCGCTGGGAGCTACGAGCCTGAGCACCACTGCCGCCACGCTGACCGCGACCGGAGCCTATGGAAGCACACCTTATACCTTCAAGCTCACGGTTCCGTTTTCAGCCGCAGCCGGAGCCATCAGCAACACCATGAATTTTACGGCCACGGCGAACTAATCCCAGCGAAACCCGAAGCTCGCTGTTTTCTCCCTAAAAACAGCGGGCTCCTGGGAGGAGAACAGATGCGCACGTTTTGGCTGATTGTCCTGGGTCTGTTGTTGAGCAAGTCCGGTCTTGCTCAGACAGTGACCTTGACCTTTGTGAGTGATCCGGGCGGGATCGTGCTTTCGGGAAGTGGCACGGCCGCAGCTTCATTGAGCTTTGGCAGCGTGCAGGCATTCGGAGGAAGCGTTCCCACAGGAGTTACCAAAACCACAAATGCTTCCAGCTTCATTCTGAGCACCATCATCGATGTTCAGGTGACGCAGTCCGGTTTGGTTACTTCAAGCTATACGCTCACCGGACAATTGCAGGCAGCGGACCTGCAAAACACATGGAAATGGGGCTCGGTAGCGCTCTCAACTACGGCCGCGACCATAACAACCACGGGTGCTTATGGCAACACAGCCAGCAATTTCAGTCTGACTGTGCCCTTTTCCGCCACAGCCGGCGCCCTCAGCAACACCATGAACTTTACTGTCACCGCCAATTGAGGATTTTTATGCGAACAAAGATTGTGCGTGTCTCGATGCTGCTGCTCGTGAGCATCTTTTGTTGCGCTTCTGACGATTTGAAAGTGCCGCAAAAGCAGCCCGCGCAAACAGGAGCCACACTGGCGCTTTCTCCGGGCGTCATTGAGGTTAAAGGCCAGCCGGGAGCAACCAGCACGCATGTGCTGACAATGACTAACCTTACCGGCAACAGATTCAGATTTGTGTTGGAGGCGTCTGATGTTGTAACCCGCGACGGCAAGCGGGTTTTTGTTCCCGCGGGAGAGATGGAAGGCGGGATCGCGCGGTCTGCTGTGTTCGATCCGCCAGCCCTCGAACTCAACCCAGGGCAAGCCGGCCAGGTGAAGGTCACATTCACGATTCCTCCTCAGCCCACGGTTCGCGCTGTGGTGGCTGTCTTTCACGGTCAGACTGCACTTCCGGGCAATGGGAAACTGATGTTCACAGGCTCGCTGGGCGCGCTGATCACTTATAACCTGTCCGACAAAATCGAAATCCATGCCGGCGTCCCGAGCATCAGGCCTCAAACGGAAAACTCCAACCTCGTAGTTTCGGAGCAGCTGGAAAATGATGGTCAGGAACCTGCAATTCCCAAAGGGACACTGGCCATTTTGAAGAGTTCCGGGGAACTTGTTGGCCGCGTGGTGGTGCAGCCTCATCGGCTACTCCCAGGAGAAAAGTTCAACTGCGAAGTGGAATACCCACATAGCCTCCGTCCCGGCAAATACCGGGCCATGATCTCACTTCAGCATGAAGGCGGCGTCCAGACGAGCAGTGCAGAATTTCAAATCCCATGAACGCATTTACACAATTTATCGCATGGATCACCCTGGCTGGTTCTGCCATGCACGTTGCAGCTGAAAGCGCCCCGCTGAAGCTTAAGACGGGAAGTAAGCAGACCCTCGATTTCCCGAATGCATTTGCCGAATTCTCGAAGTCGCCCTCTGTTGTACGTGCGTCCATTGCTGATGGGACGGTCACAATCGAATGTATTGCAGCCGGCGAGGGTGAGATCGTTCTGGTGACGGCGGGCCAGGGCAGGCAAGTAGTGCCGGTAAAGTGCATCGCGGCAGGACGCTTACAAACGGACAAGCAAGCACCGCCACGGGCTACCCCCACAAAACCAACGGTACCTGAAGCGCAAGCGCAAACTACGGCAAAACGCGAACTCTCGGAGGAAAAGCGGCCAACGTCAGTTGCAACATTGAATCCGGTGGACAAAACAGTCCCTGCAGCGGTATCTCCTTCCGGAAACAGCATGCAAGCTCACGCGGCTGGGCCTGAATTGGGCAATCCAGAAACGAAAGTTTCACTGCCAGCCACCAGTGCTCCGCTGCGAATGCCGGTGGGTGAAGCTGTTAAGCTGCGTGAATTGACCCATGTTCTTGTACCCGCCAGCCAAGTAAGAGCGGCCTACTCGCTGGATCCTCTCATTGCCGAGGCCCAGATGGTCGATGGTCACGTGAACATATGGGGCAGAGCTCCGGGCAAAGCAGTCGTCATGCTGGTACACAATGATTTCAGCACCAGCGGAATGCAAGTGACTGTAACTCAGGCCCCTCCAATTCTTCCTGAGTCAGTGTGGAGCGGACTGAATGCAAGCGGGCGGGACTCCAAAGGCTACTACGAGGCCAGAGTCTCTTCGAATCCCCTGCAAGTCAACGATATCTTTGACTACCACGCGAAAAGAATGGAGTTGCATTTTTCCAATGCCGTCATACCGTCACAAAACCTGCCGGGTGGCTCCTCCACATGGTTCCCTTTCAGTTATTTCAGGGTCCGGGGTGACAGGTGGAAACTGACTCTTGTTGACGAGAATGTGGACAGTTCTCCAATATCCATCAACTCAACGATCGTGCGTGGCGCGCATTTCAGTGCCGGAGACCTAACAGTGCATGCCGGCTATACATCGGTAGCCGGGTTCCAGTCATTATTTCTGCCTGCGCGGAAGCAGTTGATTTCCGGAGCAACCTTCGCACACCATATCAACGCAGATTCCCAGGTGGGAGCGACTGGCTATTACATTCAGCGTGATTCATTGATATCCCACACCCAGCTTGCACAGGCCGTTGGGACTCTGTTTTTCCGCAAACACACCCTGCATGGCACAGACCTTGCGGCGGAGGTTGGCCTGAGCGATGGAGTTGGAGGAGCGGCCAGCTTTACCCATCATGGTGAGGCGGACCAGTTTCACATCTCGGCACGTTACCGGCCGCGCCACTATGCAGCTACAGATGTGGACAGCCTTAACGGCCTCCAAAGCGAGAGCCGCTGGGATCACATTTGGAACTCTTACTTTGCTTCTGCAATTTCCGGCTCCGCAACTCACATCTATACTTTGGCTGGGGCGCAAAGCATCGCAGTCGGCAACGGCACGCTGCGTTACAAGGCCTCAAACGGAATCTCCCTCTCGTCTGGTGCATCGGTTTCCAGTTTCTCTGATGACCATGCGCTATTTTCTGACGTTCATCGGTTTGCCGTTCCGCTGGGAATTTCTTATGACCGGGCCCGGTTCGGCCTGGGCGCGCAGTATGAATTGTCAAAGACAACCAGGGCGTTTTCACCCGGCCAGGCATATCGCGGTTCCATTCGTTGGAGCGGCCCGCGTTTCCAGATGAGCGCTAATGCAGGGCTGGACACCCAGGCACTCGGGATTGATTCCGTGTTCTCGGCTTTTCCTGCTCTGAACACTGAACTGGCGCGCCTGGGCCTGGGCGCAGCGACGAGTCCTGATCAATTGGCAACCCTTCTGCAGAATAGGGCGTTTCTGAACAGCCTGGGAGTTGCTCCGGGCGCCGTCCTGCAGTTAGTCCCCCGCAACTGGCATGGGGGGGCAAACTTGAGCTGGCGATCGGGAAGACAAATCCTGGAAATGGATTCCAACTACAATCTGAACAGATTCCTGACGCAAAAGACTACAAGCATTCTGCAAACTGTCCGCTACAGATGGGGTCTGACAAGATCCACCGAACTGGCCACTTCCTTTACGATGCTTGAGACCATAGCTCCCACTCGCCAGATCACTCCCATATGGGAGGTCGGGCTTCGACATCAGCTAGGCGACAATCCGTTCGCGCACCTCCATCAGCAGGAAGGCTCGATTATGGGAACAGTGCGACTGCAGGACAGCTCAGGAACCAAAGTGCTACGCGATGCTCAGATTACGCTCGACGGTGAGCGCAAGGCCGTTTCTGATAGCCAGGGTAATTATCATTTCGCCAAGGTGCGGCAAGGTCTCCACACTGTCGAGATTACATTCAAGTCTTCGCGGCCTTTCTGGTATTCGACGCCTTCGAAAGTCAGCGCCGCGGCGGATTCGGTAGTGGACTTCGGCATTATCTATCCATCCGCGCAACTGATTGGCTATGTTTTGGATGATGCAGGCGCAGGCTTGCCCGAGATCGGCGTCCTGGTGAAGGGCCCTCAGGGAGAGCTGAATTTCAAGACCGACCAAGCGGGCAAGTTCGATGTCCCGATCGCGCAAGTCGGCACCTATACAGCAAGTGTGAATGCAGCAACTGTCCCAGACGGTTATGCCTTTGAAGACCTTGCACCGAGCAGTATTCCGGTGGCTGAAGGGGAATCTAAAAAAGTTTCATTCACATTGCCGGCCATTCGTGCGCTCTCCGGCGCAGTAGTGGCCTACGATCCGGCAAGGGAGGAATATGTCCCGGTGCCGCATGCCACAGTAGAGCTGGTCGAGTTGAATCGGCGCACAGTCACGGACAATGCCGGCCATTACTCGTTTCGCAATCTGCCTTCAGGCACATTCACCGTTCAGGTGAACGGACAAGGGTATAACCGAATATCGTTCAGCGGAATGCCGCAACTGCTGCATCATGACATTCAGTTCACCCGAAGCCCTTATGCGGCCGGCGGGCAATAATATTTGTCGATTAGAAATAAATGGACGAAGATGCAAACGAAAGATCGCTCACCCTATATTTTTCCGGTTTTCAACAATTTTATGGACAGCTACACGGTTCTGGTGACCGCTGACCGCTGACCGCTATCGAGTGACCGTTCATTTCAGAAACAAAAGCACCACAAACAGAATCAGGAATATTGTCGGAATAGCCCAGTCAATCCACGCTGACAGCTTGTAGCGGCTGTCATTTTTTAAACCTTTCCATTGTTCGCTCGTGTCTTCGAAGCCTTCCCATTCCTCTTTGAAGATAGGATAGATGCAGCCTTTCTCTTCCATTTTGCGAAGTACGTTGAACTTCGCGAGGTAAATCGCACGGAATGCTTGCATGTGCATGAGCCATACGATACACAGAAGTATTCCAACAATGGCTATGAGGATCAACGCTGAGCCGACGATCTTTAAAGGGCGGTCCTTGCCAGCCAAGGCAAGAAAGGTGAAAAGCGCGGATGGCGCTGCCAGATAAAAGCGCCTACTGTTCTCATGGCGCACACCAATATTTCCAATGTCCTGCAAGTACGCCTTGTATTGCTCGATGATATCCATCGGAAATTCCTCCTTGTGGATGAAAGTTTATCACTCGCATCGAAATCGTCTTATTTCAGCGGATCAGTAGGCAAATCCGTAGGCGGGAAACGGCGCATCTTCAAATTCTCTGAATCAGAATCCCTGTGATGCGGTTCGAGACCAAGGGGGTCGGAGGTTCAAATCCTCTCTCCCCCCGACCATTTATTGTCAAGCAGTTACACGCCTTCCAAGTCCCTCAAAATTCCCGCCGTAGGTAAAAATGCGACAGTGTTGACCTCGCGAGTTTTCCTGTGAGCATGCTCGCCTGATTGATATGAGAGGGACTCCAAAAGAAAATCAGTAGCAAACTCCAAAGGAATTCCTCCTACAGACCTTTTAAATCGGATTCGGTTTTTTCCCCGCTCAGGGAATTTAGTAAATCCTAATGTTCCATTAGCCAGCAAATTTGAGGAGTTTCTTCTCGAATCGTGTCGTGATTCAACCTTCATACTGTTCCCCAATAATATTTTTTGAGATCCAGACAATGAGGGAGAGCCCTGCTTTGCGACTCTGGGGGCGGGCCGCGCGACGATGGCGGCCCGTTATGGCAGACTGCTTGGGCTGCCTTATGCTGCACGACGTTCGGGATACGTCTTAACCTCTGCTGTTGGTCTCTCAAAGCCTGCTCTCTGTCTGAAGACTGGGATCAGGACACCTGTAGCAATGCCATAAAGCAGGTGTTCAAAGAACCATGAGCCCTGCATAAGTGAAATCCTGGCCTGCATTGTTGAGTTCACCAGCGGCATCCCAATGAATGTCATAACAGCCCAAACGACGATGCCGTATCCGATTCCCCAGCCGAGCCCTGCGCCTGCGGATGCGCGCCACGGCAGCACAGCAGCAAGGATCACGCCCCACACGGCGGAGGTGATCATATGGATCATGAGCCCCCAGAGCAGGATGACGCCACCACCGATGAGCGCGTCTACGCCATTCGTGGTGGCCGCAATCAGCCGCAGAGGTGTCCAGAAGCCCATTCCCGTCGCGCCTGCATTCATCATGGAGAATGCTGCCATCATAATTCCGCCGATAATTCCGGCGCCAATGCCAGCACCAATTACACCTTTGTTCCGATCAACCATATTTCCTCCTTATCGATTTGCCACCTGGCGCTGTTGCAGGTGCTGAGCAATATCGCCATGCTGCTTCAGAATCGGCACCATCTTGCTGGCGAGAGTCTTCACGGCCGAGGGTTTCAATTGCTGACTGCCCATGCTAACCATGTCCACCGCCATTTCGTGCGCTTTTCCGTTGAACTGAATGAACTGGCGATCAAAATCCGCTCCTTGCGCCTGCTCCAGGCCGGCCATCATCTGTTGCTGCATTTCCATCTTTTGCTTTTCATCAGGTGACTTCGACATCGGCATTTCCATTAGCTGAATGTTTTGCTGCTTTGCGAGATTGGTGATGCGCTTATCGGCATAGCTGTGATCCCTTGCCAACAGCGCGCCGAACTGACGAATCTCCTGGGTTGTTCCTTTCGATTCCGCAAGCTGCCCAGCCTTGATTTCCATCTGGTTGGCCATGTGCATCTTCGACAGCAACTCCGACTCAGGGCTTGTACCCTGCATCTGCCCGGCTTGCCCATCGTCTTTGGGCTGGTTCGCAGGCTGCTGTTGATCCGAAGCCTGCGGCTGAGCAGATGGCTGGTCAGGTTTTTGCTGGTCCTGCTGGGCGGCTGCGGTCAGCGGAACCATCAAGACGACTAGCAGTAGAACTGAGCTCAAAAACCCAATCACTTTCATATATGGGATCCCTCCAAAATTCTTAAGTAATGAGATAGGCGCGTTTTTTGCGAGGTTGGCAATTGCTTGCCTCAAAAATCTTGCGAGCTGCTGTAACTTTTGTTGGGCTCTTGTATCGCTCTCTCATTCATTTTCAGCGTCTGTAATTCTCGGATGGTGACACGCATTACAGAAGCCGAAATGGCTCGTTTATTTCCACGATAGATCCTCCCAAACCAGCTTCTGCAGGCACGCAGATTCACGATCAAAGGGATTCTGCCGTGAGCTGAAATCCAGCTCAGCAGGAGTTTACCGGCTGGCAGATTTTGACGCTTGTAAAAGGCCATGGCTATTGAACCATCATGTAACTATCGGATGACGAGGAGCCGCAGCCCAGGAAAACTAGCATAAGCATAATCTTCCTGCTGGGACGTGAACGTTGCGGGAGTTTGGAATCTCCCCAGATGAAAGCGCGGGCGATGGCATTTCGGGACGATGGCCGGCGGGGAAAAACTTATGTTGCCGGCGATGATTTGATTAAGCAATCGACGGCGGTTTCGGAGCTCTTCAAAGCGGCTACGGCGAAATTGGCGCCGATCCTGCGCTACAACTTCAGTCAACTTGCCCTTTACGATGCCTCAGCAGCTCAGCTCATAACCCGAGGCAGCTATTTCCCGAACGGAAAAGGATTAATTTATGAAGGGTTCCGGTTCCCAGTTGCAAACACACCTGCAGCCCGAGTATTTACTAGCGGCAAGGCGGTTCGAATCAACAGAACGGAGAATCTGCCCCGTACCGATCTTGTTGAGCGACTTTTGGCAGAGGGTGTCAGGTCAGGATGTTGCATACCATTGAAATCCGGCGGAACGATCATTGGTACATTCAACGTAGGCAGTGCCTGCACATACGCATTTGGCTCTGATACGAAACATCTACTCATGGCAGTCGCCGCTGATTTAGGAGCAATGCTGGAACGTATTTTCCTGCCGAGTCCCTTGCTGGTCACGACCGAGGCGGGTCAGATTCCGTTCTCATCTGCAACTAGTGCTTTGCTGATCCCGGTGCTGATCGAACGTGTACGGGCGGGAGACATCGCGGTTTTTCACGAGTTAATCCGGCCTTTTGAGAAAGCTATTTATTCCATTGCTTTCTCGGTCCTGGGTGAGCACGCAGAAGCCGAGGAGGTCGCGCAGGAATCCGTGCTCAAGGCTTTGACTCATTTACACCAACTGCACTCACCAGCGAAGTTTCGGCCATGGTTGTTTCAGATCGTGTTCAACGAAGCTCGCATCAGAAGGCGCGACAACCGGCACTATTCGCACGAGCCGCTGGAACGGTTGGAAGAAAAATTCTCATTTGCCAGTCCGCCGGGGAGAGATCCCCTCGAGTACAGTGAATTTAAGACCGCTCTCAGTCGCGCGCTGCATTCATTGCCGCCTGATTATCGCGAGGTCTTCATTCTCCGTGATGTTCAAGAGCGCACGGTGATTGAGACGGCCGTTGCGTTAGGTGTTTCGACCGCGTGTGTGAAGACGCGTTTGCACCGCGCCCGCAAAGCTCTCAGAAACAATCTGGTCTCACGCGTCTCGCTGACGTAGCCCTTTCTGCTGGAACTTGTTTGTCAGATCCTGTTAGCGCTTCGCTGCTTGCTGCACACCCAGGGTCTCAAACGTGAAGTTCTCGTGCTTAGTAACGCAGACTGATGACGACCAGATAGTAAAGTAATACTTCGTTGCCGGACTCAGGTTCACTATCTTCACCCGATGATCGGTTGAAAGCGCCAATTCATCAGCCAGCTTCGAAGGGCCTTCGGGAGTGGTACGATAAAGAACCGAGCCGCTGGAATCAATATTTGTCTTCCAGCTTATCACCGCAGAATTCCCAGTTATTTGGTCAACTTTAGGCAGGCCGTCAGGAGTAAATAGGATCAACTGTGTCTTCCCCGACGTCGTAAGCTTGAACTTAGGGCTGGTCTTTGTTAAATCATTGTACATGCAGCGAACAAATACGATGTAAGTTGTGCCTGGCTTCAAATCTTTTAGCTCTACACGATGAACCCGGCCCTTGAAAGTAGAAATGGCCTGGTCATAGTTGAAGCCGTTAGCTGTGTAATACACAACACCCGTGACATCCGCATTTGTGCTCCAGCCCACAATAGCCAAATTATCGGTGTGCTTTTCTACTTGAGGAGCGGAGACGAATTTCAGAGCCTTGGGAATCGTGCGAACCGCCTGAAAGCCATCTGCATAGCCACGTCTATATGCGATACGGTACAAGCGCTGGTACTCCGATTCAGTTCCGTATTGTACCCGATAGCCATGCGTGGCCGCTGTGTAATGTGCATGGTATGTAGCTTCTTTGTCAGCATTGTAGAGCTTGTCTTTCTCGGCATCGAGCACTCCATCTCGATAACCGATGTCATAGGAAACATCACTAGCTGACCACCCATTGGTTGCATAAACATCGTCAGCATTCTCTTCCGAGCTCTGATCTGATGTGTTCAGCGCAGCCTGTGAAGGGGGCTTTCCATATATTTGGGCAAATTTGCCCGAGTTCCCATAGAATCCGTCGATGTATCCACCCCGAAAACCGACTTGGTAGCCTTGACTGAATTGCCCGCGGTCTCCCATAAAACTTTCATAGCCGGCATCTCCCTGTGTGTACTTCTGGTTGCCCTTGTAATCAAACACTGCTTTGCGAGAGCGATCATACTGCCCGAATTGGAAGCCATCCCGATAACCATGTTCGTAGCCATGGCGATGCACATTTAACGATCCACCATGGGGCTGCGGCAGCTCTCCGGTTGCTTTGGACTGAGTCCAGGCAGAGGTACTAAATATCAATATTAAGAGAGCTGCCGCTAGCGCTGTCTTTTCTCTGATTTTCATAATATCCTCCGAACCCGCAGTCTAATGCAGCGAATAGACGGCGACATCGTGATGAAACGTATCAAAGTTGTAGAACCGCAACCTGGGCGACGGATCAAAATTAAATGTCATATCCACGTGGTGAACACCAGGAGTTTGTTGACCGGTATTTGGATTCGTAGTGACTGGCGGGATGGTTACCAAGTTTTGTGGTACAGGTGGCTGGTAGCCTACATTCACCCACCAGTGATCACGGCCAAACGTGAAGAAGCAGCCGGTCGCGCCGGTTGACCTTGCATTCAGGTCCGGATCGCCAGCGGAGAAGGAGTTTTGGAATTGGTTTTCCCAGCCGCGCTCTCCGCCGAAGTCAACGCTCTGGTATGCCCGGATGTAGTGATCGCCATTCAACAGCGTGATCTTTGCATGTCCGGGACGCGTAGTCCACTGCTGGAAATCAATCCGGCCACTTCCATATATGGTGTTGTTCACGTAAAACAGGGTAAGATCCGCGTTCGGATCAGCTTGGACACCAGTGGGAAGCTGATTGCGGCTGTTGAAGTCCGTCAGTCCTTGTATGGCATCCTGAATATCAGCAATGATCCGCGGGAAGCCGTTAGGGTCGATCGCGGGATCCGTATTCCTGGCATCTACCAAATCCAGCCACATGCGCTTGGCGGGCGCGAGTTCACCAATCTGGGCGATCGCGTTGAGCTGGTTTTGTGAGCTGCATCGCGGGCAACCGCCAAACACATCAACTTCAAACTGTTGCAGAGGCTGAGGCGTGGCATCTGGCGTGTATGGGGCCTTTTTAAAGGCGCTCTCTATCACCTGTACGCGAGGTGGGTGTCGTCTCCAGCCCCAAGTGTAAACCAAATTGTAGTACTTCCCTTTCGAATACTTCACATTGAAGGTGTACTGGTTGGCATCGAACATCTGATAAAAGGTCTGATCCATAGAAATGTGAGGCAAACCATGAGTCTGCTTAGGATCCGCGCCGGGAGGAGGGGCGTCAAAATACATGATGTAGGGTGAAAAATCATCATTGCCACGATGTAAAACGTTCACGCGATAATTGATATGAAATGGCATTTCCTGGGCTGGGGACCAGTCGAGGAAAGCAGTGTCTGATTCGATATGCTGGTCGAACCAAACCTGCTTCACGTCTACCGTGGCGTCAACAACGTTGCCAAAGGCGTCCAATATGAGCACGAGTTGCTTGCCCTTTTCAGGACCAGTGTAGTGAAGAAGCGGTAGTCCACTATACTGCGGTCGGGCTGGCAAATTGTCTCCCTCTAATATCGAGATTGCAAAGTTAATGCTCCCACTATCCTTAAAAGGAGGATTTTGCTGGGCTTGAGCCACAATAGCGTTCAGGAGGTCGGTCAAATCATCAGTTGGAGAGGTCTGGCTGATGGAGACGACCGAGGTTGGTCCGCCGCCTTCGAGCAGGTTGAAAGCGCCGTTAGCAAGGGAAGGCAAAGTATTTGGCATTACGGCGCCTGTTCCATCTAAGGCATCGCTTTCCACCGTAGGTCCGAGAAAATTCGTTCCCGGAGGATTGTTGAATGGATCGCTCTGGTCAAAACAGGACTGGCCGGTCTGAACAAAGGTGGTATCCCCGACATTACTGACCGATGAGAAAGCTGGACGAGGCAACTGTGGCCCAGGGTGGCCGGTGCAGTGCAATTGCGCCGTTATGATGCGGGTCCCCGCCATCAAGAAGAAAATCAGCAGTAGATAAAATCTTTTCATGGTACCTGCTCCTTTTGTGAGGATCTCCACTCGTGAGCCGCTGAGGAACTCCGTTCCTAGAACATCGGCGGCGTTGTACCCGCTTGTCTGTCGGCCGTCAGTGACTGGCAGGTTGGTTATTGTTAGTGCTTACGGTTGCGACAGCAGCGTGTACCACTGCTGGCGGCTTCATAAAGGCGACCGGCTCAGCCCCGGTAGGCCAGACGTTCTTCGACGCTTCGATTGGACCTTGGACCCTGCCGAAGTTTCCAGGCGTAGGTTCTATCTCTCTGACTGCCACCGGAAAAACGCCTTTGATATGCCTGATAATCTCAGCGGGGGCGCCCAGCGCAGGAGCGCCAACGAACTTGAACTCTGGTTCATTGACGATCCGAATCATGCCGGTGTGACGATTCTGCCGCTTGTCCTCGGCAGGGTCGAGATCTACCAGCCCCATAGCCCGGCGCAGCCTCTCCACATCACGGAAAGCGCCAGTGAGAAAAGTCCATCCAGGGCCGATTTCGTTTTCTTCAACATACTTTCTTAGCACTGCCGGAGTGTCATTTTCAGGATCAACGGTTACCGAGTACATGAAGATATCTTTACCGATACGGCTCCCCAACATGCGCTGTACCTTTCTCAGATTCTGGGTGATTCCGAGACAACTCACTGCACAATGCGTGTACATGAAGTTGATGGTAAAAATCCTGCCTTTAGCCAAATCGTTGTAGAAGTCAACTCTTTCTCCCTGGTGCGTCCACAACGGTATATCTGCGAAATGTGCCATATGCGATGGCAACTTGCAGGATTTCGCCTCCCCAGCCTGCGAACCCATCGCATGCGCCAGCCGCGTGGCGACACCCAGCGGCAATATAGTCAGGGCGATCTTAGCGCAATGATCGATCAACGTCCGTCTCTTCATAGTCAAATTCTCCTTGTCTCCTGCTACTGCTCCAGGCGCTCCAACATTGTTAAGGCACAACATCGAAGCGAATCATCATGGCGTTATCTTCATGCACCACGTTGTGGCAATGCATTACCCAGCTTCCAGTAAAATCTCTGAACTGGATGAACATGACAATTTCGTCGTTTGGACCGAGCCGGAAGGTATCCTTACGCACATTTTGATCGCGACCGTCGATCGTGGTACCCCCGACTTCGACTGGCCTGACCCCATTGCGGGATAGCAGATGCTGTTCTTCCAGATGGGTATGCATCGGATGTGACCATATTCCGCCTTCATTCCGGAATACCCATTTTTCCGCTGTATTGAGCTTCACCACTGCGTCAGCCCGGTCGCGGTTGAAGATGCGGCCATTTATGGTCCATAGGCCGTTGAGATAATCCATCTGCCACAGCCGCGTGTTTACAACCCGGCCCAGGTTCACGTCAATGTCTGGTCTCAGATTTTGCGGGACCTGGCTGTTGTCCGGCACCGGGTTACCCACCACGAATTTGACGATACGGGTGAACTGCGATGCGTCAGTCAAATCATGGCCGGATGGACCGCGGCCATTGGTCTGCTGCAAGCGGTTTTCCGCATACAGTACCGTACCAGGAGCGAATTGCGAAAAATCAACAACAATGTCAGCACGCTCTGAGACGCTGAGTGGAATGTGATCAACTGTGATCGGATGGGCCAGGAAGTTGCCATCGTTTGTGATCTGCGTCTTGCTGATAACGGTCTCTTTGTCGGGGTTGTTGGGATCGCTTGGGTCAGGAAGAACCAGGAAGAAATCGTAGAACCGTGACGGTCCGGCATTGAGCAGACGGAAACGATACTTTCTCGCGGCAACATGAAATACCGGAAACGCTATGCCATTTACCGTGAATATGTCTCCCAGAAACCCGTCGGTCTGGAGCCTGTCATAGGTCAGAAAGCCGTTAGCATCAAAGCGCTTGTCTCCCCAAACAAATGGCACATCGAATTGTCCGCTGGGCAGGTGGAAAGCGTTGGGATTCGGATCGTTCTCGTCGCCTGAATCCAGTTCATCAAATGCGAAGAAGGGACCGGCTAGACCCTTATAAACATTTTCCGCAGTGTGGTCCTCGGCGTGGTCGTGGTACCACAAGTAGTTCATAACCTCTTTGGGATCCTGGCCGGCAGGGAACATTGCATAGTGGGAATCCTGGAAATTAGGCGCGCCGGGATTACATCCCATCGGGTAATACTTCAACCAGGGCACGCCGTCGCTGTTCGTATGGCTATGAAAATTATGCAGGTGGGTCGCCGTACCCGAATCTCCGAATTGATACGGGTCTCCATTTCCGCGGGGTGGTGGTGGCGCCAGAGTCTGACAAGGCAGATTGTTGAGATATCGGACCAGGATCGGTTGTCCGTAGCGCGCCTGAACGATGGGGTTCACCTGATTGAACACCCATACAGGTGATGGAGAGTAAACATGGCTAACGGGCGTGAAGTCATGCATCACCTCTTGTTCGACGAGCTGATAGAAGAGCTGCGGCGGATACTGAGTAATGAGTTGGTGAACGCTTTCGTCGGTGAGGTTGGGTGGCGGATTGAGTGAGGACAGCGGCACTGGGGAAGCCACTGGCGGAATGAAGAAGGGATCAGTAAACTTTGATGCTTCAGGAAATGTAGGACTAGGAGTAAACGGCGGATGATCGGATGGCGAACAAAGTGCCCTTTGCGCTTCTGCTGTTTCAGGTAGGCCTCCGACAATCATTGCCCCGCCGGCCCCGCATATCATGTGAATAACCTGTCTTCTGGTGATCATTGTGAGCTTCTCCAAATCCAGCCGATTCGATTTCGAACCTGCTTCAGCAATGCTTTATGCACACTAAACGCGCTGATCTCAAGCGGCTGCATTGAACAGCCACAGACCAAAAATGAATCATGCACAACTGGGATTGAATTGATGAGTTGGCTTGGCCCATTCTGCGGGGCTGAATATTTGACACTTCCGGTTCGTTTTAGGAACCAGCACTTCGGGACTTTGCGAGCAGTACCCTTACTTACAAAGACGAGCTACTCTGGCTGAATCATTCGGCGCTTGATTAAATAATTTTTAGATATGGCCAGCCACATCGTCTTACTTTCCTGTTTTCGCGGCCCGGGAGCGACTTACACCCTGAACTGATCCTGAAAAACGACGAGCGCCAGTCTGCGAATTCCCGCACGATTTGCAAGGCGCCGGGCCCACCGCGGCAACAAACCGCAGCAGATAGCTGCGAAGATGCAGTCTTGCCCGATGTAGCCTGCTCGTTGCGGCGGCGACGCTAATGTCCAAAAGCCTGCTCATGTCCGTGACAGTCAAGCCTTGCACATCATGCAGTAAGAAGACTTCCCGATCTTTTTTTGCCAGCGAATTCACCGCCAGCTCTATAGCAGCTCTCATTTCCTGGCGCTCAATGATTTCAGAAGGAAGCTCCCGTTCGTCGGCAATTGCCATCAAAGGACTCTCCTCTCCTGGCTGCTGAGGTTGATCATCTGGCAAGGAAGAATCGTGCAAATATTTTTGCGCTCTGCGGTTACACGTCAATGACTCATTGCGCGCGATCTGGAACAGCCACGCCCTAAAGCTGCTTTCATTCTGTAGTTGGTCCAAGCCGACAAAAGCCTTGAGCAGTGTTTCCTGCATTACTTCATCAATGTCAGTTGAATTCGCGAGCATTGAACGGCAGACTGCCCTCAAGCTTCGGAGATACGGCTGGACCAATTCCCGAAATAGCTCCTTATCTCCCGCCTTAATTTTTGCAACCAGAGCGAGCTCATCGCTGGACTGTAGCAGAGGCCGAAGCACAACATCATTCATGTTCTCACCCACCTCTCGCCTGAGGAGAGAAGATGTTAGAAGTGGAAATTTATTTCTTTAGCTCTAGGATCTGTGGCGTTTGGCCCAAATAAGGCCGGCTCACAAGCAAAATGTCAGTGCACAGATATCACAAATGAGCAGCTCTCAAAAGGCGTGCCAAAGCGTCAAGATGCGCCATAATTCCCATTATGGAACTCGCGGGCCCCATAATGGCCCTAGCTGCCTGCGACCTGACAAAAAATCTTGATTGCATTTTTGGCAGTATTCAAATAATCGAATAGCAATGAATAGTTCTCTAAGCCGTCCACTTTGTGCGTAAGAAGGTGAGTTAGCCAGCCAGGATATTCGGCTTCTGCGGTAGCCATATCCTGTACGCCCAATTCAAAGTGCTCACGATTGGCGTTGACCGTGCCCACTGCAACTTTATTGCCCAGAACGAATTGCTGGTTGATTTTGTCCGCCGGAATCTGGACCATACGGTTCCCGCCGGTGATGCTGGAAAGGACCAGCACGCCGTTTTTTCCCAACGCCTGCATACTTTCAAAAACTATTGGTGAAAATCCGGTAGCCTCAAAGATGATGTCATAAGGCCCATATCGCTCTACACTTTCGAGAAGCGGGACTTGGTTGGTGGATAGATAAGTTGCGCCCAGCGTTTCAACCAGCTCGGCATTCCTGTTGGGCCTGGGAGCTAATCCAAAAGTGGCAACCTGGAGTCCACGTAATCGCAAAACGAGAGTGACCAGCAACCCGATGCTACCCGCGCCCATAACGGCTGCGCGCCTGGGACGCCATATCCTCAAGCGTCGCTGAAGTTCATACGCTTGAGAAACGCCTTTTTCAGCTACCGTAAGCGGTTCAAGCAATACTGCGACGTGCTGAAGACATTGTGGAATTTTGACAATGTAATCGGCATCATCCACGTAACATTCAGTAAGGAATCCGTGCAGCAGATTGATGCCGTGTTCAAAATACACGTCATCGGTTGTCATGTCTGACATGCCAATTCTATCGTAGATACTTTTGCCAGGTCGCCGGATTGTGGCAACGGCGAAATCCCCGGGCTTTAACTCGCGGACATTCGGCCCAACCTCCACTATCTGTCCAAAATTCTCGTGGCCATTTACAAGGAAATCGTAACCCTCAGGGGCCGCGCCATATTCGCCGGCATTGATTTCGCGATCTGTACCGTCAACCCCAACGCGCAAGACTTTCACCAGTACACCCCGTCCATTCGGGATATCGGCAACGCGGGGCATAGGCAGCTCAGCGAGATGCGCACTATTGGGTTTCCCTGGGTACACAGCAATGGCTTTCATAGTCTTACCTCAAATCACTGGAGATGCTGCTCCAGCAGGACGCGATAACGATCTTCAAAAGGGGACTGGTAGTCCAACTTCAAGCGTCTGTAGGTCTCACCGGGGATTCCGATGTCCGCGAGATACAGCTTGCCTGTCAGGTTTGGTAGAAGGCCGGTTTTAGGCAACGCCAGCGTCATCGTCCAGCGAGGGCGAATGCTGGCGCCGGGTGAATTGCCGGTTGTCGCATCAAGACCTGAAGGTATATCTAAAGCCAGGATTGGGGCTCCGCTGTTATTCGCCCATTCAATCATTTGCGTGACCTGAAGGTCAGGCGAGGATTTCAATCCATAGCCGATCAAAGCATCAAGAATGATGTCAGGCTTTTGGTTTGAAAGTTCAGTTGCAGTGACTTCGATTCCGCCAGCGAATTGAAAAATCTTTCTCTGCCATTGGGCCACTTCACTCATTCGGTTTGGTTCTGACAGGCAGAGTCGCACATTGAGGTTGCGATTGGCCAAATGGCGGCCGGCACAAATGCCTCCGCCTCCATTACCGCCGCCACCTGCCAGCACCAGGAAACTTGCGCGCTGCCACTGCCGGCCTAATAGTTCAAGCGCGAGTAAGGCAAGATTCCTGCCGGCATTTTCCATCATTTGATAAAGATTAGGGCCGGTTTCCTGCATCGCGATGCGGTCAACGTCTCGCATTTGATCAGCAGTGACGGCGGGAACATCTGCCCCGTTGGGAGCAACAAATCGAAGGTTGGCGAGTTTCTGCAGGGCATTCATTTTTCCACCAGTCTTACCGCGTGACCATCAGGATCACGGACCAGGAGCGCTTTCTGATAGCCCGTTTCGGTCTTGATGGTGATCACTCCGGCGGAGATCATTGGGAGATGTGCAGCTTGCAATCGCTTGGCGATTAGTTCGAGGGTGCTGGTTACTATTTCCGTCTCGTGATGAATTATGTCATTGGAATGTTCATCGGCGGGTGCAGGACGGCCATTCTGCGGCTTTAGATATTGGAGCAACTCAATTCCCGGGCCAGAACTTGCCCGCAGGCTGGTGATTTTTACGTGCGCTCCCGGCACTCCAGAAAGACGCTCCTGCTCTATTCCGTAGTTGTCACTGGTTCCAGCAATATGGAATCCCAGGAGATCGCGATAAAACCTGAGGCTTGCGTCAGTGTTACGTACAGCGATCGCTGTGTGGTCAATCCCCAGGAAAAGGCGGCCACGTGGTTCCTGCCATTTAGGATCGCCCTTGCCTGGAGGAAAGTGCAAAATTTCCAGCGGATGACCGTCAGGATCTTTGAAGTAGTAAGCTTCGATTCCGCCGGCTTCCTTGTTCCAGTCCGGGAGACGTTGTGGAGTGGTGGAAATATGTTGTGCGTGGTTGGTTTCCAGTACCTTATACGCCTGTTTCATATCACTCACGATAATGGCAATGTGCTGAAACCAGCCATCATTGCTATGCGAATCCGGCGGGATCGGCTTGCCTCGCTCGGTAAGGTACTGCGTCAATTCGATGGACTCATTGCCCAGGCGCATGCGCACAATCCTGATGCGTGTATTCGATACACCTTCCAGCTTTTGCAAATCCGGCCTATTAATCCGGACGTCATCAATTTTCTCAAATGCAAGCACGGCAGAATAAAAATGGACCGACTGATCCATATCGCCCACGGTCATTTCTACGGCATCTACGCCCAGGACAGCAGGGGCTTTCGGCTGCGCGTAGGCAATACAACTAACCAAAACTGCAGCCAGAAAGTACTGCCGAACTATCTTGCTTTTCTGCTGCTTGCAATTTTTTTTGCTTGACCGCAAACCACACCGCCGGAAAAGTGATCTTAATAGAAGTCCTATACTCGGCAGTAGGAGGACGATAATAGGATTTTTACTCCCGGGCAAATGTTGTTTCGGCCAAATCCTATCTAAGGGTGAATGTGCCCGGGTCCCGGAATTGGCCAATTCCCATTGCTCAGGCCATCCGGAAAGCGTTTAGCGTCATAGAATACGCATAATGGCATAATGCAAGTCCATCCCAGTTGGTGTTGTAATGATAAGCGAAATCAAGATTGGCCCACCGGTTATCACTATCAATCAGGGCAGCACTTTTATGGTGACAACAGAGTCCGGCGAAATCGTTCCTGAGCGGGAACTCGGCGTTTTTGCTCAGGACACGCGGTTGATTTCCCGGTATCGGTTTTTCATTCAAGGCAAGCCCTGGCTGCTCAGTACCTCTGCCACTATCAACCATTACTCAGCCCGTTTGTATCTTGTTTCTCCCGCCATGGCCATTCAGAACGGCACACTGGGGGAACAGGAACTTGGACTCACGATCCATCGCACTATTGGGAACGGAGTCCACGACGACTTTGACATTACCAACTACTGCGACCATGAGATTGTCTGCCATTTTGCTATTGAGATCGGTTCCGACTTTGCCGATCTCTTTGATGTGAAACTCCACGATACTGTGGAACGGGGGCATTTTGATTCGGTATGGGATGCAAAGGAACGGGCGCTGTTCACGCGCTATGAAAACCGGGATTTTCATCGTGGCGTCACTTATCAGCTCTTGCGAACAGACAGCCAACCGCATTACGGCAACGGTACGGTATTTTTTGAAATCCGCCTCAAGCCGGGAGAGACTTGGCATACCTGTGCTTACATCATTCCGGTCATCGGGAAGAAGGAGCTTACACCTTTATACGACTGCTACCAGGTTCATGCCGGGCATACCGAGATGGACCGCCTGCAGAAAAAATGGCAAGAAAGCACCACCGCGATTTCTACTCCATGTTCACTCCTTGAAAACGCCTTTCGGCGGTCTGTATCCGATATGGGGGCGTTGCGGCTGTATGAGCAGGATGTCAATGAAGATGTGTGGTTGCCGGCGGCCGGAGTGCCTTGGTTTGTAACTATCTTTGGCCGCGACAGCCTAGTAGTTTCTCTGCAAAACATGATGGTGAACTGCGGATTTGCTCTGGGCACATTAAAGGTGCTGGCGGAGTTTCAAGCCAAAGAACGGGATGATTATCGTGATGCTCAACCGGGCAAGATCCTGCATGAGATTCGCTTCGGGGAACTGGCCCACTTTAAGTTGGTTCCGCACACTCCGTATTACGGCACTGCGGACGCCACTATTCTGTTTCTCATCGTTTTGTGTGAAGCATTCCTCTGGATGGGGGAGGAAAAGCTCTTGCGGCAATTCCGTGACACCGCCCTGCGCTGTCTGGAATGGATTGATCGCTTTGGTGACCTCGATGGAGATGGCTTCCAGGAGTACAAGACATTTTCCAGCAAGGGTTATCACAACATGGGCTGGAAAGATGCCGAAGATGCGGTAGTTTATCCCAACGGAACACAGGTCGAGCAGCCGATTGGTATTTGCGAACTGCAAGGTTACGTTTATGACGCAAAGTTGAGAATGGCCGATGTTTTTGAATACCTGGGAGAGCATGCCAGTTCCCAGCAGTTGCGATCTGAAGCTGCAAGATTGAAACAGCGATTCAATCAGGTGTTCTGGCTGGAAAAGGAGGGCTTCTACGCCTACGCACTCGATCCGGAAAAGCAGCCGGTGGCAACGGTAGCCTCAAATCCCGGGCATCTGCTGTGGTCAGGAATTGTTGATTCCAAAGAAAAAGCTTCGCGGGTAATCCAGCGGCTGCTGCAGCCGGATATGTTCTCCGGTTGGGGAGTGCGCACGCTCTCCTCGAGAAACCCGGCATATAACCCGCATGCCTATCAACGCGGTTCGGTATGGCCGCACGACAATGGCTTCATTGCTGCCGGCGCAAAGCGTTACGGACTGTGGCGCGAAGCAAATCACATAGCCAGAGCTATTCTGGATGCAGCAGGATCATTCCAAAGTTGCCGCTTGCCGGAATTGTTCGCAGGTTTTGACCGGCAGGAGAGTTCATTTCCAGTTCAGTATATCGGCGCGAATGTGCCCCAGGCCTGGGCGGCAGGCTCGGTGTTTGCTCTCTTGCAATCCATTTTGGGAATCCAGGCCAATGCTCCGGAGGATACTTTATACGTAAATCCAACACTTCCAGAATGGCTTCCGGAGATCACAATAACCAATTTGCTAATCGGTAAGAATAGAATCGCAATCCGCTTCAGCGGTACGGGGGAAGACTCGTCTTACGAAGTAATAAACAATCCCGGCAATGTACGGATAAACACAACACTTCCTCGCGCCGCCTGAGAACTCGAATGGTGGAAGAAAGAGCGATCACTAAGAGTCCAGAGGCAGGCTTGAACCCCAAACCTGTGGTGTTGCCGGCCAGGCACGCACTATCGTCACATTGGCAGGAATATCTCATTGAAGCCGCGGGACTGGGTACATTCATGATTTCGGCGGCAATATTCGATGTTTTGCTCGAATATCCTTATTCGCCGATTCACACGGCCATTTCCAACGCTGTACTCCGGCGAGTTCTCATGGGCGTGGTCATGGGAGTGACCGCAATCGCTTTGATCTATTCGCCGATGGGCCGCCGATCAGGCGCGCACTTCAACCCGGCGGTCACGCTATCCTTTTTCCGTTTGGGAAAGGTTTATCCGTGGGACGCAGTCTTCTATATAGCGGCGCAATTTCTGGGCGGTATCGCGGGCATGACCATCGCCGCTGCAGTCCTGGGCAAAGCTTTAAAAAATCCCAGCGTGGAGTTTGCTGCGACTGTTCCTGGCCCGACCGGAATTGCAGTGGCGTTTATGGCTGAGTTGATTATGTCTGCGGCACTTATGTATGTGGTGCTCACAACTTCGAACGCAGCCCGGTTGTCAAACTTTACTGGAATTTTTGCCGGTTTGGTACTGGCCCTCAATATTGCGGTGGGAGCGCCTTATTCCGGAACCAGCTTGAACCCGGCGCGGACTTTTGCTTCAGCAGTTCCTGCCCAGTTGTGGACGGCAATTTGGATCTACTTTACCGCACCGCCCCTGGGTATGTTGATAGCTGACGAGGTCTATCTACGAAGCCGCCGTTTTCCCAGGGTGATCTGCGCCAAACTACAGCATGACTTTATTCACCGCTGTATTTTTCGTTGCGGATATACACAGTTTCCAAACGAACAGTCTGTTGTAGCCAGTGGGCCGTGACTCAAATAGTGAAGGAAGTAAGAAATGCAAGACAATCATTTTGACATCATCATTATCGGGACGGGCGCGGGTGGAGGAACCCTTGCTTATCGCCTGGCGCCCTCAGGTAAACGCATTTTGCTGCTGGAACGTGGCGACTGGCTCACGCGAGAAAAAGATAACTGGAATTCCCGAGCCGTTTTTATCGAGAATAAATACCGTGCCGCCGAAACCTGGTACGACAACGAAGGCCACCTATTCCATGCCGGCATCCATTACTACGTCGGCGGTAACACCAAGATGTACGGTGCGGCGTTACTGCGGCTGCGCAAGGAAGATTTTGATGAAATCAAGCATCACGGCGGCATTTCCCCTGCATGGCCGCTCGGCTACAGCGACTTTGAACCTTACTACAATGAAGCCGAACATTTGTACCATGTCCACGGGAAACACGGAGTTGACCCTACCGAGCCACCTGCAAGTGCAGAATACCTTTATCCGCCTGTTACTCATGAACCTGCAATACAACAATTACACGACAGGATGAAAAAGGCCGGGTTGCACCCTTTTCCTTTGCCTATTGGCATCCTGCTGGACGAAGGAGAAGGTGGGCTCCCCAAACACAGCAGCAGATGTATTCGTTGCGACACATTTGATGGCTTTCCCTGTCTGGTACAGGCCAAAGCCGATGCTGAAGTGATCTGCGTGGGCCCTGCCTTGCAATTCCCCAACGTCAAATTACAAACACGTTCTTACGTTCGCCGTCTCCAGACCAGCGCTTCTGGACGTGAGATTTCAAGCGTAGAAGTCGAACGCGATGGAGCGCTTGAGCACTACTCAGCAGATATCGTGATCATAGCCTGTGGAGCCATCAACTCGGCGGCGCTACTGCTCCGTTCCGCTAACGAGAGACATCCCAACGGACTTGCCAACAGCTCGGGCGTAGTTGGAAGGCACTACATGCGGCACAACAATTCCGCCCTGATGGCGATATCAAAAGAGCCGAATTCCACCAGATTTCAAAAGACTCTGGGGATAAATGATTTTTATTTTGGCGACAAGGAATGGGACTACCCGCTTGGCCACATCCAAATGCTGGGCAAGTCAGATGCCGAGATGCTCCGCGGCGAAGCACCGGACTGGGCAATCTGGAAACCCGAATTCGGTCTGGATATGATGGCGCGCCATGCCCTCGATCTCTGGCTCACATCAGAGGACCTGCCTGATCCGGAGAATCGCATCACCTTGAATGGTGACGGTGCGATCGTGCTCCATTTGAAGGAAACCAACATGGAAGGCCATAGGCGGCTGATTGCCAAACTCAAGCATATGCTGGGGAAAATGGGCTGCCATGAACATCATCTGCTGCCGCGCACTCTTTATCTTGGAAAGCAAATCCCCATCGGCGGCACGGCGCATCAGGTGGGGACAATCCGTTTCGGGCGCGATCCGGCCGCCTCTGCGCTCGATGTAAATTGCAAAGCGCATGATCTGGATAACCTGTATGTCGTGGACGGCAGCTTCTTCGTCTCCAGTGCGGCTGTTAACCCGGCGCTCACTATTATGGCCAATGCATTGAGGGTGGGAGATCACATCCTGGAAAGGATCGCCTAGCCTACTGGGTACCGACAGCTAAGGTGCCGGTCACAATGATTTAACGCTATTGTTCACGACTGAACGAATGCTGGTGATCACCGCATTCAGCAAAGCAAGGAGAAACGAATATGAGCAATCGTCCAATAGCAGATTATGGTCTGCTTTCTGATTGTCATTCGGCCGCTCTGGTGACTTCGGGCGGGTCAATCGACTGGCTCTGTTTTCCGCGATTTGACGCTTCCTCCATTTTCGGGCGCCTGCTGGACGAATCGGCGGGTCACTGGTTCATCCGTGTCGCAGGCAACACCCAAGTAAAACGCCGCTATGTGAACGAAACTATAGTTTTGGAGACAACCTTTCAGAGTTCGGCCGGAACCGCTGTTTTGCAGGACGCGATGGCCTTGGGATACGGGGAGCGTGAACACAGATTGGGCGACAAAGCGCCACACTGTTTGTTGCGTTCCATCTCCTGTACCCAAGGTGAAGTTGAAGTTGATTTCGAATATGCTCCCAGGCCGGAATTCGGCTTGGTGCTTCCATTGCTCAAGTCCGTGGACGGCGGAGTACTTGGCCGTGGAGGCCCATCGGTCTTTTTGCTTTCCTCGCCTGTGGAACTAAATATCGAAGAAGGCGTTGCCAGGGGTGGCTTCAAGCTGCGGGCCGGCGAAACACTTGGCTTTGCATTGCAGCACCGCTCAACCTGGGAGGAGGCAATAAATGTCTGGAGCCAACAGAAAATCTCTGATCATTTGAAAGATACGATTGAAGGCTGGCACAGTTGGTCCCAAATACATCAGAACTACACTGGCCCCTGGGCTGATCTGGTCAGTCACAGTGGACGAGTACTGCAAGCCCTGACCTTCTATCCCACTGGCGCCATCGTTGCTGCGCCCACAACCTCTCTACCCGAACAAATCGGTGGTGAGAGGAACTGGGATTACCGCTTTTCCTGGGTGCGCGACGCGAGTTTCACCTTGGAAGCTTTGTGGGTCGCAGCCTGTCCGGATGAAGCTTACAAATTTTTCGATTTTCTTACTGGAGCCGCTCTCACGCAAATACGAAAAGGCCTAGACCTGCAGATCATGTTCGGTATTGGCGGAGAACACGACCTCACGGAACGCACACTGCCCCATCTCTCGGGCTGGCGGCAAAGCCGTCCTGTGCGGATTGGCAATGGCGCCTGGAACCAACGCCAGCTCGATGTCTATGGCGAACTTCTGGGAGCCGTGCACCTTCTGAAAGAACAATTGAAGACCATTGATCCGACAACCCGCGAGTTTCTTGCCAATGTGGCCGACGCGGCCGGCGCCCGCTGGCAACATAAAGACCAGGGGATCTGGGAGGTGCGCAGTGAGCCAAAAGATTTTCTCTATTCGAAATTGATGTGCTGGGTGGCCCTGGATCGGGCAATTAAGCTCGCAGATGTTCTGGGCGCGCAGGACCGCGTCCCGGATTGGCAGCGCACGCGGGAAGAGATTCGTTCGGCAATTCTGCATCGGGGTTGGAGCGAACGCGCCGGGTCATTTACCCAGGCATTTGGCTCCGATGATTTGGATGCTTCCAACCTGATGATGCCGATTGTCGGCTTCCTCCCCGCTGACGATCCGCGTATGCTCGCGACCATTCATGCAATTGCTACCCGGCTCACGGATCAGCATGGCCTGGTATATCGCTACCTGTCCCATGATGGCCTGCACGGGGAGGAAGGAACATTCCTGCTGTGTACCTTCTGGCTGGCGCATGCGCTGGCGCTCGCCGGTGAACTGGAAAAGGCAAAAACAACTTTCTCCAATGCCATCTCGTTTGTGAATGACCTGGGGCTGCTCTCCGAAGAAGTGGCCCCATCAAACCGCGAGCTACTGGGAAATTTTCCACAGGCATTCAGCCATATCGGACTGGTGAACGCCGCATGGGCCATTTCGCAGGGCGAAAAACGAATTCGTCCGGACGAGGTGCAGCAACCACAGGTGGCCTAGTTGTGAGGAGGATGACATGGAGATCGAATCTAGAAGCCATACCGGACGCGGCGCCACCGGCCGGCAAACACCGTACAAAAGCAGATGCCTGCGCCGGTTCAGGGTAATTGAGCGCTGGCAAAACGTCTTCGTTGTTGTTGGCTGCATTTCGACTGATGGTCCGTCATTTTCCATGTGATAGTAAGAAATACCAAAAAAGACAGATATTTCAATTGAAAACATATCTGATGAAAAAGGCATTCCATCCAGTGGCATCGAAAGTACGACAGCTCAAAATGACTTGCGTACGGTCTGAATTCAGCTAAGAGGAAATCATGAAGAAATACGATTTCATCGCAATTGGCGGCGGCAATGCCGGACTCACAGCCACCGCCCTTGTCAGGAATGCCGGAAAAAAAGTTGCTTTAATAGACCGCGGCCCGATTGGAGGGTTGTGTTCGCTGAATGGCTGTAATCCCCAAAAGGTCCTGGTTCGCAGCACGGAAGTCCTAAATGAAATACGGCGGGCGCAGGAGTTCGGGATTGACCTGATGCACGACACCGCCTTGGCTAGTTTGAACGGTGCATTCGCCAAGGTTGTGTCAACGAGGCAACTGCTTGACTCAATCGATAGTGAAGTCGCTGCTCAATCGAAACGTAGCGCATAGAGGAGGAGTCGATGCCCATTAAGGAAACCACCAGCAGTATGTGCAGAGGATCTTGTCGAATCTGAATGGCGACCCACTCGCCGCTTTGAAGGAGACGCTCAACGCAATTCGACAGCTCATTAGCGGAGTGCCGAACGAGACGCTCATGAAAAGGCCTTCAGCGGACCCCTGGTCGGTAAGCGAAATTGTCGCGCACTTGGCCGACAGCGAGTTGGTCGTTGCATTCCGCTATAGAAAGACTCTCAGCGAGTCCGGTTCGGCTATTGTGGCCTACGACCAAAATGCCTGGGCGACCAATCTCGATTACATCACCAAAGATCCGCACCAGAGCGTCGAGGAACTTGCCGCGGTGAGAGACATAAACCTTCGGCTCCTGCGATCTCTCGATTCCGACCAATGGCACCGGTACGGAGTTCACGCTGAGAGGGGAAAAGAGACAGTCGAACAGCTCTGTCGTTTAATCGCAGACCACGATAGTTGCAAGTTGATCTTCAGATTCGTTGTCATCGATGCGGTCGACACTTCGGCGATCACATAGGCTGACATTTGCGTCCTCTGCCGACCGCATTAAGCGGCCGGAACCTTCATAAGTGCACGTCATTCGATCGCTAGTGTGAGAGAAACTCGTTACATGACTTGTGACTTGACGCTCGGCAAACGCTGAGCTTTCTGGTACGTTCTCGGCGCCACGCCGAAATGACGATGGAACGCCCTTGAGAAATAGCTCAGCGACCGGAACCCCGCCGCAAATGCGGCATCGCTGATCGTTTGACCGTTTGAAATCGATCTTGCTGACGCGACGAGTTGGCGCCTCACAACGTATTGATGAACTGGAAGGCCAGCCACGTAGTGAAAAACTCGACTGAAGTGAAAAGGGCTTATGCCAGCGATCCGAGCGAGGGCTTTCACTGAGGGGGTGTTCGCATACTCGTAGTTCAAGAAGTCACAAACTCGACCGATTCGACGCGAGTACCAGGACAGGTTGCGGTCGATTGCTGCCCACTCGCAGCGTGTTGCGCACGAGTCAACGAACGAGTGCGCGATCAAGATCGCGAGCTCCTCTATCACGAGTGAGTTGCGCGTATCTACTGCTGTCCGTATTCGCTGTAATTGAAACGCAGAAGCAGAGTTCGCTCTTTTCTTCATGGGCCAGGTACGGTCAGGCCGAGTGCCGATCGAATCTTCAAACGTGCTTGTCTGGAACTTGATGCTTAGGCAAACGTCTTGCGCCCCTGGCTCCGGGTGGCAAACCGTCTGCGCGTTACCGGGGGAAGAGAGCAAGATATCGCCAGCGGTGAAATGATAAATCTCGTTCAAACACTCGACACTGAATGCGCCACTCTCAACAAAGGTGAGTTCATAGTGCTCTGGAACACGTTTACGTCCATCCACATGTACAACGTCCGTGGGATGATCGGAGCGCTCGATAGATAACAGAGAACTCTCAAATAACGGAGTAATGCGTGTCATTAATCAACTCCTGGCTTTTGCTAGTCGAGCCAAAACAAAGGTGGTCAATCGATCCTGAACACTCGTGTGTAATGACTGGAACGTTCGTCGAAGCGCGATAGCAGTTTGCGAGCAGCCGTGGGAATCACCGCTTTGAGGTAGTCTGCGCCTGCGAATTCCTTGACGTCCTCCATCGTCTCGAAATATGTGATGGTGACGAACTCTGTTTCGAAACTTCCGTCGTTACGGAGCAGTTCCGCACCGACGAAGCCGCGTATTCGGTGGATGCCGGGCAGAACCTCGCATTTCAATAAGGCTTCGTATGCGGCAGCGTTCGCTTTCGATGTCCAGCCGTGCCAAATCCGTGCAATCATCGGTTTGATCATCCTTCCGGTCGCATTACAAATGCATTGTTGCGTCCACTAGCGGGGTGACGTCTCCACCGACATCAATCCCTTCCTTTCCGTTGTCACCTTTGATTTCGACATGCAGAATGCTTCGACGGCCCATCTTCGTCCCTTGTTCACTGACGACACGAGTTCCGTCCTTTGTGGGAATCAATCCAGCCCGCATCATGTAAGCGAACAGAGGCCCAGTAGAGCTCCCCGTCGCTGGGTCTTCCGCGATGCCATATTCAGGAGCAAACATTCTCGAGTACGCACCCTCGGGGGTCGGTGCAAACACGAATGCGCAAAGGGGCCCAGCATCCTTTCCTTTAATTGCGGCTAGCCCCGATCCGTCCAGCCATGCGCGATCGACCGCAGCTTTGTCCTTCAATCCGACAAAGATCGTGGGATTTCCCGCGTTCAGCAACTGCGGGGAGATCTCAAGAAGATCATTCGCCTCTAACCCGAGATGGTCTGCGCAAATTTGCCGGTCATAAGTAGGCCCGAACGTGATCGGCGGAGTCGTCAGCCAAATGCGATCCTTAGCTGCCTGCTCCACTCGAATAGGGACAAGTCCGACCCTTTCCTCAACGAAGAACGTGGTCTTGCCTTTCGCAATAATGCATTCATCGAGAAGGACGAAGCTCGCCCCGATGGTCGGGTGCCCGGCGAAATCCATCTCACGACTCGGCGTGAAGATTCTGAGTCGTGCATCTGCGCCGGCCGTACTCGGAGGTAATAGAAAGACCGTCTCAGGCAGACTTAGCTCCTTTGCGATCTTCTGCATCGTCGCTCCGTCGATGTCTGAAGCATTGGGAAAGACCGCAAGAGCATTTCCCTCGAGCGGGTGGTTAGTAAAGACGTCGACTACACGATAGCGATGGCTCGGCATCGAAGATCATCTCCAGAGTGAAGCAGCTGCTTCGGTTAACGGACTTCCGCGATCAGGTCGATTTCAACGCAGGAACCAAACGGCACTTGTGCGACTCCGAATGCGCTCCGAACGGATATCCCTGCCGGGCCGAAGATTTCTCCGAAGAACTCAGAAGCGCCGTTTGCGACGAGGTGCTGCTCGGTGAACGAAGGCGTACTGTTCACCAACACCATTAGCTTCACGATCCTCGTCACGTTTTCTAGATCACCAACTGCGGACTGAAGTGTTGCGAGTAAGTCAATCGCTATCGAACGAGCTGCGCGCTTTCCATCGGCAGTGTCAACATCGGCCCCTAGCTGACCCTTCCATGGCTTGCCGTCCTTCTTTGCTATGTGTCCCGACAAGAAAACGAGATTGCCTGTCCGGAGATGGGGAACGAATGCTCCTACCGGAGGAGTCACTTCCGGAAGTTTGATATCCAGCTCAAGCAATTTGGAACTGATCGACATGATTGCGACCTCGTAGGGCTACCCTAAACGGAAATCATACATGAAGCAAATTGATTGATTTCATCCGTGCAATTAATTATGCTCATGCTAAGGGGAATGACGTGGCACTCGAAGTGAGGCACCTGAAGCTTGTATCGGCAATCGCGGAAGAGGGGGGCTAACCCGGGCCGCGAATCGACTTCATTTGACCCAATCGGCCCTAAGTCATCAACTGCGCGATATTGAAGACCAGCTCGGTACAAAGATGTTCGTTCGCACTCCTCGCGCCATGACGCTCACGCCTGCTGGTGATCGACTGCTTCAGGCGGCGAAAAAGGTTCTGGAAGAGCTCGACGTTGCCGAAAGAGAGATCGCGAATGCGGCAAAAGGGGTGGAAAGGACACTAATTCTTACAACCCAATGCGCAACGGTGTACTACTGGCTTCCAGCGCAGCTGAAGAAATATCAAAGGGATCACCCCACCGTTAACGTGAGGGTTGTCGTCGACCCCCGGCAAGACTGTTTTGAAGCTCTGCTCCTAGGAAAAATCGATCTGGTGATCTCGTGCAACCCGGTGCGCAATCGGAGGATTCAATACACGCCGCTGTTTCAAGATGAGAATGTCCTTACGGTAGCGAACGATCATCGCTTAGCCGGTCGAAAGTTCGTCACTCCTAAAGAACTGGAGGGAGAGGACTTTTTTGTATACCCGCCGAGAGATCACAGCAGCTTTCTCGCGAACGTGATGAGCCCTGCTGGAGTGTCGCCTCGTTCGATCCAGGAGGTCATGCTCACGGAGGCGATGATCGAAATGATCAAAGGTGGTCTGGGGGTCGCCTCCCTGGCAAAGTGGATCGTTGCGCCGCACGTTCTAGAAGGTAGTGTTTCAACCGTTCGGATCGGTCCGTCTGGATTTTGGAGATCTTGGAGTTTAGCGACTCGACGTTCCACCGAACCTTCTCCCCATATTGACGCGTTTGTGAACCTGCTGGCGGGAAAACCATTTCGAATTTCCGGCGGTCGTCAGCGGCCATTGCTGAATGTGAACTTCTCTCGACCCCATGCTGTCGCTGAAACAGACAGCTCCGTTTGATGCGTTTGATCGTATGAGCACAAAAGATCAAGTCTCTCGACGTCTACGAGCTAAGAATTCTGCATGGATCGATCTCTCAAGATAGGGTTCATCACACACGCAAAATTGGCAGAGCTCGCTCCGGACGACCACTTACTTAGGGACGCACTTACTTCACATGGCCACATGGTAGAAGGCGTTGTCTGGGACGACCCACATTTTGACGGCTGAGCTGTGACGCCTACCTCTTCCGATCTTGCTGGGACTACTTCGAGCGTCCTAACGAATTTGCGAAATGGCTTTGGCGTATAAGCGCTCTGAACCGTCGCTTTTTCAATCCCATATCGACGGTGACGTGGAACTACGACAAGAACTATCTCAGAAAGCTGGAACTAGCCGGCGTCGACATCGTCAAAACTGTTTGGCCGATTCGACGAGAAACTTGGACCTGAAGCGTGTTCACGATCCACAATTGGTCTCGCGCCGTAATCAAACATACCGTATCTGGAACAGCGCTCCTAACCTGGGTAGCACAATCTTCCACTGTCGTTCTCATCAGCACAAACTGAACGGTCTTTTAACGAAACGGGGAAGGATGGTTCAGGAATTCGTGGATGAGATCGAGTCTGAGGGGGAATGGTCCTCATCTTTATCGGAGGAAGGTTCAGCCATGCCATACGAAAGATACCCGCCGCTGTTGATTTTAGAGTCCAGGCCGAGTACGGAGGACAGTGGCACCCTGCCACCCCAAGCGGCAGTGTTCTTCGTCAGGCAGACAAAGTTTACGGCGCGGTGAACGAAGACCTTCTGTATGCACGAATAGATGGAGTTGTCTCCCGAGGCAAATTCCTGTTGATGGAATTCGAGGCGATCTAGCCAAATCTTTTCTTCAGAGCTCAAGTAGGTGCGGTCCAGAGGTTCGCGGACGAACTCCTGTGTAGGCTTAACGTGCCCCCCTGCCCTTAGAGTGCAATCAGGCTTTCTGACGGCCGGTAGATGCGGCAATAATCGACATCAGGAATCCGATGGTGAGCAAAGCTGAGCTCCACGAGAAAAGCGTGCGATAGGAGCCAATCCGGGCGAGCGCTTCCGTAGCGACGAATCCTGTCAAGGCATACACACCTGAGAAGCACAGCGTAAACATACTCCAGACTTGCCGACGACGTTCAACATGCACGAGCTCCGTTAGCCGCCCAGCCGTCAACGCTGTAAGAGCAGGAAACGAAATTCCGACCGCGACCGACGATACGACGAGAGTCCAAGGCGAAGTGGACGTCGTTAACACTAACACGCCACTTGCTAGGAAGGCGTACCCTACGATCAAGCTCCTTCTGAACCCAATGCCTTGAGCCGACATCCCCGCAAGCGGCGCGCCAGCCAAAGCAGCTGCCCCAAATAGGACCCAGTATTGAGACGCCGATTGAGTCCCCCGGTTTAATCCTCGGGCGATGTATTCGACGAAGAAGATCGTGTGCGGTATGAACCCACAGGCGTAGCAACAGTATGCAACCCCCAATGCCACTAGCTCGAACGATCGTGCGGGTGAAGAGCTGTCCATCGCGGAGGTGACGATCGTAGGCGCGCTCGGAGGGTCCGGAATCAAGCCCCAAACCAATGCGCTCATGACAAATGTCGCAACACCAAGCGTCACCCATGTAGCAGACAATCCGACTTTCATGAGAGCTGGTACTAGAGCCCCTGAAATCATGATCCCAGATCCGATTCCCGTAAAGATAATGCCCGTCGCCCATCCACGACGTTGAGGTCTAACTTCACCCAAGACGAGCGGAGGAACACAGATCATCACGATAGCTCCGCTTATTCCACTTATAAACCGCCAAGCTGCGTACCACCACAGCCCGGATGGAACGATGAATAAGACAAAGCTTAGGCTTGTCGCCACCAACGATGATCGAATCAGGAGCTTCACTGAAGTCCGCTTTGCAATCGCGGGAGCTAACAGCGCTCCAATCAGGTATCCGGCTAAATTGAGTGCAGCATACGCGTGCGCAGCTTTGGAACTAAACCATCGTTGCTCAATGAGAGCCGGGATCAGGGCCGGGTATGCGAATCTGCCGATGCCCAACGCGACGAACATCGATACTCCGCCCGCGACACTGAGGCCCACTTCGCTTCTGCCGAGTGCTGATGAACTGGAAGCATTCGTCTCGCTCTGATCAGCGCGTTGATGTCCAGCGGACCTTGGAACGCTAAAGTGGGAGCGCCCTAGAGAGCGGAACGAATGCATAGCCCTTAACTTATGCGGGCATCGCTCACAAGAGTTGCACTTTCTTGCGATTCATTGGTGCAGGACAGCTCGATACCTGATATGCCAAGGAAGATTCGACAAGTCGGCCCGATCGCAAACGGTCATGTTCATCATGAAGCCGTGGAAGTTTTCATTTCGTGCTCGCGAGTCGAGAGGCCGGAATCCTCTGGTCCGGAGACGACTCCAATGTTGTACGGATGTATGCCGAAGAAAATCGGCAATTCTGAACGATAGACAAATTCGGGAGAAGAGTCGAATGCCGGTATTGGAGATGATGATTAGCGGTTCCGAAGACGCAGGAATATCGAAAACCGTGGCGTCTGTCCTGCTGGAGCTTACCGTCACGATCCTCCGAAAGGAGCGGGAGGTCACTTCCGTAGTCATCAACTACGTGCCCCGGAACCGTTGGTTTCTCGGTGAAGCCATAGCGATCAAAGAATGCAAGACGATTTTCTTTCTGCGGATCACCGTTACAGAAGGAACGAACACGGAGGCGCAATTCTCAGAATTCATCTCCTCCGTCTTCGCGCGAGCAAAGGAGATTTTCGGGAACGTACATGAGGAGTCCTACGTCCACATCCATGAATCGAAGGCATTGTCCTGGGGATATGGCGGCGAGACACAGCAGAAACGCTCAGGATCAAAATTACCTTCTGCAGCATATCCAGGCATCGATATATTGGACTGAGCCAATCGAATCTCCAGCCAAGCTGACTTCTATTTGTACAACGATGAGGTCTTGGACGGTCCCATTGCGGAGATTGAGAAAAAACAAGAACATTACCGCCATCTGAGGAAGCGATCTCCACGCGCCTGCAACGAATTCAATAAAGCCACTTACAAGGAACAAATTTCTCTAAATTACAATAGACTCTGGAATCTGGTTCGGGACCAGAGGGTAGTAGGTTCAAATTCTCTCCCCGACCAATTCAATCCTTTCCAGCCGCAATCACTTGACGATCAACGTGACGGGCATACTTACCGGCTGTACGCTTGTATTGGAGCTGGTAGCAGTAACTGTGACCGTGAAAGTTCCGGCCGGCGTTCCCGGCGGTGGTGGTGGCGGGGGCGGCGGTGTAGAACCTCCGCCACCGCAGCCGATCAAAAGCAGCACAGCGAACGCGCCAGCCGCAAAGACCCACCGTGGAATGTGCCTCCTCGATCTTTCCCAAACAACAAGCAGAACCATTATCAGCAGGCAGATGGCCGCGACTGGCCAGGCGCGGACGCTGAAGTTGGCCGGGGGAAGCCGCAGCGTCGGCCAGGACGCCGCTGGCCGGGCGGTGGTAGTCACGGTCATCGTCGAAGAGTTGCCAGTAGTCGGGTTCGGGCTGAAAGTTGCTGTAGTCGCCCCCGGCAATCCGGTAACACTGAAGGTCAAATTATCGGTGAAACCCGCACCCCGCGAGACGTTAAAGGTGTAACTCGTGCTGGCCCCGGCGGAGACGGTCTGAGAAGAAGGCGTGGCGCCCAGACCAAAAGGTGGGCCGCCAGGTGTAACCGTAAAGCTGGTAGCGCTGGTCGCTGTCCCATCCAGCGTTGTGACAGTGATGGTACCAGTGGCAGCCCCGAATGGAACTGACGTGGTAATCGTCCCGGAGTTGCTCACCGTGAATGTAGCCGCCGTTGAACCAAACGAAACGGCCGTGACTCCGGTGAAGTTCGTGCCGGTAATCGTCACACCCGTTCCGACCGGACCGTTAGCCGGCGCAAAGGAAGACAGGGCCGGCGTAACCGTAAAGCGGGTCGTGGTCACCACGGGCCCGCCCGGCGTGGTGATGGTGATGGGGCCAGTGGTAGCACCGGCGGGAACTGTCGTCGTAATCGTCCCGGAGGCGTCCACTGTGAAGGCAGCCGCCACTCCATTGAACGAAACCGCTGTGGCTCCGGTGAAGCCGGTAATGGTCACACTGGTTCCAGTCGGACCGAAGATCGGCGAAAACGGGCTGGAGCTGATCCCCTCAAGGAAGGCAATGATGTCGTCAGTCGCAGTGGGCGAAATCGCCGCTGTGTTGATCGCGCCGACAGCAAATCCGCCTGGCGAGTTGGCGAAGTTAGAGGAATTGTAAAACACAAGCACATCCCGCAACGTGGCTGCGGAGCCGTCATGGAAGAACGGCCCCAGGTTCGCGATGTTAAAAAGCTGGCGGACGACGAAGGCGCGCGTCCCGCAGGGTGTATTTGGCTCGCAGGGAAGATTGTCAACTGCAGCCGAGTTGATGGTCTGGTTTACCACACCCGTGCTGATGGTGTCGCAACACCCGAAGTTGAGAACCGTCCCGCCGTGGCATTCAGCGCATTTGGCGGCGCCGAAAAAGGCATTAAAGCCTCGCTGTTGCGCGGCGGTGACCACAAAGTTGTTCAGATTGAACTTATTCGGGTTGTTTCCTGCCGGGAAATCCAGCGACCGCATGAACGCTTCCATCGCGGCCAACTCATCAGGCGTGGGCAGCCGGAAATCGGGGGCCGGTCCAGTGCTGCTCCGGGCGAGCGTCCGCGGAAAGTGCTGCTGGACGGCGCCCGTCGCGAACGATTGCAGGTTGCTGAAGTTGCCGCTCAATCCAAACCCACTAAAAAATCTTTGGCTCAGGTTCAGAAGGTGGGGAGACTTGCGGAACACGTTAGGGTTCGAAAACCCGTCAATGTTTTCCAGGATGAGACCACGGCCTTGCGGAAAGTTGGTGGTGTCTGCGCTTGTCCGCATCCGCTTGGGATCTTCCAAGCCGAGCACAGCTGAACCTGCAATGGCGCCGAGGCTTCCTGCTGTAATGCTCTGGACCGTTGCTGAACACGAGTTGCCGTCACTCACAGTGCCGGACAAGGCGGGGTTCATGCCGCCATAGACAAGGTAGGTGGTAGGCGAGACCTGCGACAGCACCTTCGCTCGCGCGGCGGTGGCTCCGCTTCCGCTAGTGAGGATGCCCTGCAGCGTACCGATGCATGGCGCATCGCTTGACACAGCGCCCGGTCAGAACCAGCGTGTTGAGATTGAAGTCGAAGCCGGAATCGAAGTTGGAGGGCTTCGTCTCGCCGATGAAGAGCGGATCAAATGTGGTTGAGACGGTACTAAACCGCGCCTGGATATTGCTTGGCGGCAACGCGAAGTTCAGGCTCGCTATGTGACAAGTGGCGCAGGTCCGCCCGTTACCCTGAAACGTCTCGCCGGTAAACAGATTCCCGCCCTGGGCGACTTGGGTAGCTAAGGGGATGGTGAATGTCGCTCCCGCATCGTTGATCGGTGTCGGTGTAGTATTGATCACAAAATCGGAATTCGCGACAGAACCACAAGCGGTGGAGGTGCGCTTCAGGCTCTGCGTATTCACGATTTCGAGGGTCGCCGTCGCCGGACCCGCTACAACGGTGCCGTTGCAGCCGCCCGAGTTAGTTCCGGTACTTCCAGTCTGGTCAATAATAAAGCCGCCGTAGGCAACGCAGTCAGTGCGTGGAACGGCGGTGGGGTTCAACGGATTGTTTGTGAAGCACACCTTCCCGCCAATGGAGTTCAGGAGCGGCGGCATAATGAAATCGGGAGTCGGTGCTCCAGGCAGGTTGGCAAAGTCCTGAGTCGCAATCAACTGCGGGTTGGTATCGGACTGCACATCGTGCGGGAATTTGAACTTGCCAATTTCTCTTCCCCCAGCGTCAAAGAAAACCAACATTGCCCGCGATTGAGTCTCGCCTGTCTGCGGCCCCCATAAGTTGGCGCCCGCTGCTTCCTGCTTGATGACGATGAATTGGATTTTGGAGTTGCCATTGGCCCCGGCCATGATCTCCTGAATATGGTTGTCAGCGTTGGTCGCGAAAGCACGACTCGAAGACAGAAGAATGACCCCGATCACCAGGGTATAGGCAAATTGCAGATTCTTGTTCCGGTTAGTCACGCCCTTGGCCTCCTCTTTTCCATATCCGTCATACATACCAAGATCCTTGCACCCGGGATTTCCATTTGCCTGAGTAACCTTAGTGTTAGGGGATGCTGCTGACAGTCGAGCCGCTTGTTCCGGTCAGCGTGAGTGTGCAAATACTCGTCACTCCATCGCTCCTAATACGCTATTACTGAACTAGTGACAAAAAAGTGCGTAGCATTCATCCCCGCATCTTTATCTTCTAACCAGCTCAGTTGAGACTAGCTTTAGCTTGTAGTTCATCGCAAGTTAAATTTACTTTCACGTCCAACTGAAAGCCTGGATTTTCGCAGACAAGTTTGAGGTGTTAGCCTCTTCAGAAGTAGTACGAGTCATGTGCACTTTGCCTGGAAAAGACAGCGAGCGAACTTTTACCACATTGGGATAGCGCTCGTCGATAACTAGAAAGTAACTAGCCGGGAAGATTCACCAGCCAAGCCTGGCGCGGCTCAGCTAAATGACATTCGTAAGTCGCATCGAGCTCGATTGAGGCGTTGCGGCACAACTAGATCACAAATCGCCAGAATGACTCGAATGAATTTATCTTACTGTAGTTGATTTGTAGCTATACAGTTCTCAAAGAACTACAAAAGTTCAACAGCATTCAATAAGCAGCGAGCAACAGCTCCAATATCAATCACTAAGACAACAAAGTTCAAAGACTTCAACAAGGTTTGAACCTGGTTCGGAACCAAGCGGGTCCGAGGTTCAATCCTCTCTCCCCGCGTTCACGGTGAGCGTGTAAGTGCAGGAGGCGTTGTAAAGCTTCTGCGGGGCTGGAGGCGTGGAGTTTGCACCTCCACCGCCGCAGCCTGTCAGAGCAATGAGGGCATGAAGCAAACAGCAGCACCGAGGCGCGTACGTAGCGCGAGACTCGCCGACGTGTCGCGAGCACATTGAAATGCCTGTGAGCTACGGCACGGTCCTGACTGCCGGCTCTTTCTTTGGTCCGGCTGATGCGTCGGCTAGTGCCAACGGTGTGGCCGTTCACGCTGCGCTCGATCAGCCGTTCAATGTCTTGAGCGGTGTCGCTCACTTCACGTTCTCACGAACAGATGATGGATTCTCAAATCCGTTTGGCGCGACAACTCTACCCGGCTCACAGATTGCCAGAGCTTCTGTGGACCTCACGCCCGTGAGGGCATCCAGGCTGCAAGTTGCTGTCACGGATGAGCGGAACAGCACATCTCTCGTTTGATAATCAGCGGCAAACCGTATCACTGCAGTGGAAGCAGCCAGCAGCCGGTGGGAGAGAAGCTGGACTTCACGGCCGGATACGACTTCAGAGATTTCAATGACGCCCTGAGCGCGCGTCATATCGAGTCCGATCTTGTAAGCGCCGGGACTTCGCGCTACCAGGGGATTGGGACAACGCGACGAACTCATGCAGACGAAAGATAAGCTCGCCCTATATTTTTCCAAAGAGAGATCGCCACAATGTAAGTGAGAGCAGAAGCTGTAAAATCCCGGTCAGGAGTGCCGGGGCGTGTTCGTGGATGAGCGGATCCCGGGCATGAGCGACTTACTCCATGCGCTTTGTCTGTTTAACCTGTTAGGCTTGAACTTTTCAGCAGGCAGGCCGTACCTGTGGGAAGGTCGCGGACTGCCTGTTGCTTCTTCATTTTTGTCTCTACATCCAGCCATAATTTTGTCCGGGTGCTGCCTCTCCAACTCCTTCATATTGGATTTAACTGCCTTAAAAAACCAAAAAAAAAATTCTGAATGGCAATAAAATACAAACTGGGAGTTCGGTGAAGGCAGCGGGATTGGGCTCTTGCTGTCCTTCGAGCCAATCCGAGCTCCCCCCATCTTCATTTCAGCTTCATTTCCAGCTTCAAAAACCTGAGGTTAATTCTTATCTTGGACGCCACATAAAGACAGATCATCGTTTTCCCAAAATGGAATTGCGTATCGCAAATCAGAGCTTGCAAAAAAATATTGACAAGTGAAACAAAGGTGCTACTCTGCTTTTCGCTCTCACAAAAAAGCAGTTCTCGTTTCAGCCAGGGAAGAAAAAATAGCAACAGAGTAGTTGAAATGTTGCAGCGTTCAGTGACACGTCTGGCCCAACAGACGCGACTCAGTGGCTCTTCCTAGGATCCGCAAAATGTTTCTCATTACAACTTAGGCTTGCCCTGTTGCAAGCACCGGGAGAATCTATGTCGCTTATTGGCTCGCGTCATAGCCTTCGGCCCTGGGTATGCGCTTTGCTGGCAGCAATGTTGTTACCGCTGCTGGCACAAGCGCAAGCCGCTCCGCCGACCACCTGTCAACGACAAACCTCTGCAAACGTTGTGGCGCTGGACCAGCCGTTCTTCCTGAATCGGCTGGGCGCGCTTGAAGCCACGGGAATGATGTTCGCTCTCAAGCGCGACATAGTTCCGATTTCCGGCACAACTTTAACTGCCGGCAACGTGCAACTGCGTTCGGACAAACGGCCGCGGCCGCTTGTATTGCGCATGAACGTCGGCGATTGCCTGACGATTAACTTCACCAACCTGCTAGCGCCCACGCGCAAAGACAACGATCAGGTTGCCACTCGTAACGCCTCCATGCACGTCATGGGGATGCAACTGGTTAACAGCATCGCTTCTGACGGATCATTCGTTGGAGCCAACGCCACCAGTTTTGCATCGCCGGGACAGACTGTTACGTACACGGTGTTTGCGCAGCATGAAGGCGGATACCTGATCTACAGCACCGATACGATCGGTGGCGAAGGCGACGGCGGCCAGCAGAGCGCCGGGCTATTCGGCGCCATCAACGTAGAACCGCCGGGTGCGCGGTGGTATCGCAGCCAGGTCACCAAGAATGATCTTGATCTCGCGACCGTTGGGAAGACCAGCGATGGGCATCCCATCATCAACTACGATGCGGTTTATCCAGCCACCAGCCCTCTCTCCGGCCAGCCTATCCTGAACATGTTGAACAGCACGAATGAGATCGTAAAAACGGATCTCACCGCGTTGATCACGGGCCCATTGGGCACTGCAGGCACGCCTGGACGCTTCCCCGCAGGAACGTTCTTCAAGAACCCGCAGCTCCCGGACCGCGAACAGCCGTTCCGTGAGTTCACCATCATCTACCACGACGAAATCGGGGCCGTGCAAGCGTTCCCTGAATTTTTTGATCCGCTGCACAACTCTCCTCCTCCGGGTGAAGGCGCTATCGCTCCCGGAATCGGCTTTACTCTGCATAGCGTCGTAGATGGTTTTGGCATCAACTACGGCGTCGGCGGAATCGGTTCGGAAATTCTGGCGAACCGTCTTGGTGTTGGTCCCATGTGGAACTGCACTGAGTGCAAGTATGAAGAAAACTTCCTGAGCTCGTGGGCGGTAGGTGAGCCGGCAATGATCGTTGATATTCCGGCCAATACCCGCGATGCGCAGGGCAACGTGATCAAAGGGCCCAAGGCGACCAAAGCGCTTTATCCTGACGATCCTTCGAACGTCTATCACAGCTACATTGGCGACCACACGAAGTTCCGCATTATTCACGGCGGAGTCAAAGAGCACCACATTCACCATCAGCACGCGCATCAGTGGGTGCACACGCCAAACAGCGACAATTCCAGCTATGACGACAGCCAGGCCATTGGCCCCGGCGCCGCGTTCACGCTGGAAATGACCTATGGCGGCGGCGGCAACCGCAACCAGGTGGTGGGTGACTCAATCTTCCACTGCCATTTCTATCCGCACTTCGCACAGGGCATGTGGAGCCTGTGGCGTACGCATGACGTGTTCGAACCCGGCACGCAGCTTGACGCCAATGGGCGGCCTGCGCCTGGATCGCGCGCTTATCCGGACGGCGAAATTGCAGCCGGAACGCCGATTCCTGCGCTGGTTCCGATTCCTACCATTCCCATGGCGCCGCTGCCAGGACCGGCACAGATCGTCAACGGCCAGGTAGTGTTGCCCAATCCTGTTTCGGTGAATCCTGGGTACCCGTTCTTTGTTGCTGCCCAGGCCGGACATCGTCCATCGCATCCGCCGTATTTCACGGAATTCGATGGCGGCCTGCCGCGCCACATCATTACCGGCGGGACCTTTGACGAAGCCCACACTCGTCTTGACTTCCACAAGACGCTCAAGACGGCCATAGCGCAGTCGGTACCTGAACTGGGAACACCGGCGGAAGTCGTGGCCATGAATTACCACGCTGTTCGCAATCACCCGAGCTTCACTCCCGATGGCACAGCCGCAAACTTTGTCACCAACGGCCAGCCTCCGGTGATGGGAGCTCCTTATACCGATCCGTGCATCAATGACGCTGGAGCCGCGGTTGGCGTTGCGCGCACCTACCAGAGCGCGGACATCCAGCTTGACGTGAAGTACAACAAAGCGGGCTGGCACAACCCGCAGCATCGCATGTCCGCGTTGTGGCAAGACGTTGCTCCCACTCGCGCGGGTACGCGTCCGCCGCAGCCGCTCTTCTTCCGTGCCAACACCAATGATTGCATCACCTTCAAATTCACCAATCTGGTGCCGAATGAATACGCGCAAGACGACTTCCAGGTGCGCACGCCGACCGACGTGATCGGACAGCACATTCACCTGGTCAAGTTCGACGTGACTACTTCAGACGGCGCTGGAAACGGCTGGAACTATGAAGAGGGCGCATTCAGTCCTGGTGAAGTCAATGAGCGCATCAACGCCATTGATGCAGCAGGCGGAAGCTGGAACGGCGCTCCCGGAACACTGGTGGCCAAGCAACATCCGTTCTTTACCGGACCGGATGGCTTAGGCGCACAAACCGTTGTGGAACGCTGGTATGCCGACAGCACGCTCAACAATGCCGGCCAGGACCGCACATTGCGTACGGTCTTTACCCATGATCACTTCGGACCATCCACGCACCAGCAAGCTGGGCTGTATGCCGGCCTGCTGATCGAGCCGCAGGGCTCTACATGGAAGGATTCGGAGACAGGCGTGGCGTTCGGCACACGAACTGATGGCGGCCCGACGGGCTGGGAAGCCATTGTCACCAACAACAACAATGTCGCGCTCAGCTACCGTGAGTTCATGATGGAGTTCCAGGACTACACGCTGGCATATACCAAGGACAACGTACCTGTTAATCCTCCTGCGCGCGATGAAGTGCCGTTGACGCCTGGCAACTCTACGGTGCTGCTGCAACCGGCAGTTCAGTGTCCGCAGACACCTGCTGGAGTGGTCATACCGCCGCCTTGTCCGGAAGCCATCTCGGCTGCCGACGTGGGCACGTACACCGTCAATTACCGCAACGAGCCTATCCCGTTGCGTATTCGTGATCCGATCAACAACACGCAAGCATCAGGCGCTGCCGGCGATCTGGGCCAGGTCTATCGGTCCACCATCACGCGCGCTGACTCAAACTTCAACGTTCAGCCGGCCTTCTATCCGGCGCTGACCGCTGACCTGCGGGGCGGCGATCCTTATACGCCGGTCTTCCGCACCTACCAGGACGATCAGATTCAGGTGCGCATGCTGGTGGGCGCGCACGAGGAAGGACACAACTTCCACGTGCACGGCACACGCTGGCTGCGCGAGCCCAGTGACGCTCGTTCCGGCTGGCGCGGAAGCCAGATGATGGGCATTTCTGAACATTTTGAGTTCGATCTGCCTCCATTGTCGAGCTTCGTGAACAACACCGGTGTGGCTGACTTCCTCTACGAGCCTGGCGCTTCGGAGGACGATCAGTGGAATGGCCTGTGGGGACTGATCCGCGCCTACAACGGTCTGCGGACTGACCTGCAGGTGCTGCCCAACAACACCAATGGCGGCAAGCAGAACTCGACGACCAACATCGAGAACTTCAACACCGCAACCACAACCAGCAGCACCACGTGTTGCGCTAGTTACACGACAGCGTCAGCTGATACTGGGGCTCCGGCTCCCAGCGGGTCCAGTACTGGCGTTCCGACGGGCGAGGCTATGGATGACTTCTATTCCACAAGCACGAGCACGTCTCCAACGCCTGCGACGACCAGCACTACGACCACTTCGACCAGTACAACCCCAACAGCCAGTGATACCGGCACTACCACGACAGCAAGTTCGCAGCCGGCTCCTGGCAGCGCGTACAGCGTTTGTCCCAAGGACGCGCCGATTCGCACCTTTGACGTAACTGCAGTCCCGGCCAGCGTATTGCCGGGTGGAACGTTGACGTACAACTCGCGTGCGACGACCGTGACGGGAACGATCCTGGGCAATGAAACAGGACCGCTGCAAGACCCGACCGCGATCATCTACGTGCGTACCTCTGATCTGGATCCGAACACCGGCAACCTGAAAGCTGGATATCCCGTTGAGCCGCTGGTCCTGCGCGCAGCCGCAGGCGACTGCATCAACGTGACCCTGCGCAATCACCTGCCGACGACGATCTCAGACCTGCCGGGATACAACACGCTCCCGATGATCGTGAACAACTTCAACTCCAATCAGATTGTTCCTTCACGCGTGGTTGGATTGCATCCGGAGATGCTGTCACTGAACGTTCTCAATAGTGATGGCTTTAACGTGGGGCTGAATCCTGCGCAGACTGCAAGCCCTGGTCACAAGATCGGCTACCAGTGGTACGCGGGTGTGGCATGGATCGATCCCAGCACCAATGCCATTGTGCACACGCCGGTCGAGTTCGGCTCCGTGTCCCTGATGCCTGCGGATCCCATCAAACAGGCGTCAAAGGGAGCCGTGGGCGCCTTGATCATTGAACCGCAGGGCTCCAGCTGGACGGTAGATACGTACAGCCGGGCTTCAGCCAACATCACCAAGTCAGACAACACCACGTTCCGTGAGTTTGCTCTGGTGCTGCAAAACGATGTGAACATGCGATACAAGAGCAACAATCCGGTGAACATCCTCGCTCGCGAGGAAGATCCGGAAGACACGGGACAGGCGGGATTCAATTACCGCACTGAGCCGCACTGGTTCCGCATGGGCTACGCTCCGGAAGCGCCTTTGACGCCGAAGGACGGCACCTGCACTCCGCTCTGCACCAAGGACGTTGATTTCACCAACGTGTTAGCCAACTCTTTGGTAGGCGGTGATCCGCAGACGCCCGTGTTCAAGGCTACTCCGGGACAGGCCATTCGCCTGCACCTGGTGGAGCCTGTGGGCCATCCGCGCAACAACATCTTCCAACTGCACGGACATGTGTGGGAGGAAGAACCTTATACCACTCCAGTAGCGTTCACCGGGGCCACTTACAACGGACGCACCATTATTGGCACGTCCGTACTTGGTTCCACCATCATCGCTGATCAGCCAACTTCGACCAGTGATTTTGTGAACAACCGCTTCTCTGAGTGGGAAGGCGCACAGATGGGTGTTGGTCCTGGCAGTCACTTCGATATCATTCCCTCCGGCGGCGCCGGCGGGACCTTCAGGATATCCGGTGACTACCTCTACCGTACTCACCAGAGCTTCCAGTTCGATAAGGGAGTCTGGGGTCTTCTGCGCGTGCAGGCGCCAACAAAACTGCCGCCTTCAACAACAACTACGAGTACTACAACAACTACAACTTCCACGGACCCAACGCCAACGCTGGTTCCGTAGCTAACCGTGGGAGCAGCCTTACCGGCTGCTCCCACATTTTTAATTGTCACGAATTACATGATTGCGGGTGCAAAATGCAGAAACACAATTTTTTTCTTCAGGCCTTTATTGTCTCCATTCTTTTTCTGGGACTGACTGCATGGGCGGGCATGCAGGAGCGGCACACAGTCCCCTTGCCGGATGACGATCCGGCGCACAACAAGGTTGCAGCCCCTGGGCCACAGGCAGCACCCGCACCTGCGGCACAGCCTCCGGCTGATACAGGGGCTGCGGCGCTTCACGATGATGGCTGGAAGCAATCGGCCAAAATCTCCGGCGTCAAAGTGGACTTTCGCGGAATAGCGTCGCTCAAAGACATCGTTATTGAGCACGGGCCGCTGCCGGTGAGCCTGAATGAGATCGCCTCTTCAGAAATGGTAGAAGGCCAGCAAGCGGTCTTTCAATTCCGCTTGACCGATGCCACTGGTACTCCCATGACCGGGCTGCGCATGGCGGCCTGGCTAGACCAGGCGCAGAATGATAAGCCGGCAGACGACAAGACCTGCCATGCCAAGATCCAGTCATTTTTGCAGATGAATTTGTCAGCCCGGCCGGAAGTTGACCTGAATACGTATTACCTGCTGGCGCTCACGGAAGAGCCCAGCATCCTTATCATCGACCCGCGGGTTGGGTTCAGCTCCAGCAAGCTGTACGCGATCATTGATCTGCCTGCGCCGGGCGCGGATTGGGTGCAATCGCGCAATGGCGACCGCATCTTCGTCAGCATGCCCTCCATCAATAAGGTGGCGGTGATTGACGCCATGACCTTCCGCTTGATTGCCAGCATCGGCACTGGCGGCAAGCCAGAGCGGATTCTCCTACAGCCTGACGGCAAATATCTCTGGGTGGGAACAGACAGCGCAGAAGGCCAGAAGCCGGGCGGCGTGACAGTAATCGACACCACGACGCTCGAAGAAGCTGCCCGCATCGCTACGGGAAACGGCCATCATGAGATGGCATTTGATGAGAGCCAGAATATTTATGTCACCAACCAGCAAGACGGAACAGTTTCGGTCATCAGCTCGACGAAGCTTGCCAAGTTGAAGGACCTGCCCGTGGGCAAAGAGCCGGTGGCTGTGGCGTACTCAGCCCGCGGCAAAAACGTCTATGTCGCCAGCCATGGCGATGGCAAGGTGACCATTCTTTCTACGGAAACGCAAAGCGTCAGCGGGAGCCTGGCAGAGCAGCCGGGATTGACCGCTATGGTCCTCACGCCGGATGGAAGATGGGGATTTGTCGCCAACGGAGAGCAAAACAGGGTCTCTCTGTTTGATGTTTCATCGAACCGATTCATCCAGAAATATGATGTAGGAAAATCGCCAGACTCGCTATCGCTCACCACGGCGTACGTTTATGTTCACTCGCGGCAAAGCGAGCACGTCACGCTCATTCCTCTGGCGGAGGTCGGCAGTACGCCGCACACCGCCGAGTTTCCCGCAGGACAGAATCCGCCTGTAGCGCCCGGTCTCCTCGCCTCACCGATTGTCTCTTCACTGGACGGCGATTCAGCTTTCGTTGTTAACCCAGCGGACAAGCGGATCTATTTTTATCAGGAAGGCATGGCCGCGCCGATGAGCAGCATGGAAGGCTATGGCAAAACGCCTGCAGCCGTAATGTTGCTCGATCGCAGCATTCATGAGACTGAGCCGGGAATCTACTCCGTTGGGCTCCGGTTGCCAAAGCCGGGCCTTTATGACGTGCCGGTCTTCGTGGACTCACCCGCGCTGCACCACTGCTTCAGCTTCACAGTCCAGATAAATCCGTTATTGAAGAAGAAGGGATTGGACCCGGTTTACTTGACTGCCTTGAAGAACAACTTGCAGGTCAAACCAGGAAACCCGGTACAGGTCCAGTTCAGATTGACGGATCCTGAAACAGGGAAGCCGCGCAGCGGTATTAAGGATGTAGGCGTCACAGTACTGTTGTCGGAGGCGCTGCGGCAACAGCGTTTCATCGCAGAAGACGCGGGCGAGGGCATTTATCAATTCACCTTCACGCCCGCTCAAAATGGGGTCTATTACGCGATGGTGCAGATCCCATCACTGAAAGTAAGACCGAATCAGCTTCCTTACATCATGATTCGCGCCACGGAACAGCTCAGCTCAGAGGCGATATCGCAGGAAGCCGGTCAACCGCATAACAAGGTGCAGTGAGGGCCCAATGAAAAATCTGATCCTAAAAACACAGTATGGGTCGGGCCTGCTCTGTCTGGTGCTTGGACTGGGAACAGCTTTCGCCATGGGACAGCAAGCCTCGAACACGCATAATCATGTTCAGGCCGATGCGACAGCACACGCTGAGAGTAAGGTCCACACCGGCTCATCCAGGATTTCGGTTCCTGATGTCATGGTGCTGGACCAGAATAATCGTCGCGTGCGTTTTTACAGCGATTTGATCAAAGGTAAAACGGTGGCAGTCAATTTCATTTTCACCACCTGCACCACCATTTGTCCGCCCATGACGGCAAACTTCGCCAGGGTGCAAAAGACCATGCTGGCGCGGGGAGGGAAAAATTTTCAGCTGATCTCCGTGAGCATCGACCCTGAAAACGATACTCCGGCCAAGCTGAAGGACTACGCGAAGATGTTTCATGCTCAGCCTGGATGGACGTTTGTGACGGGGACACGCACTGAACTTGAGCCGATCTGGAAGGCATTCAGCGTGTTTTCCGGCGGAGCGAAAGAAGACCATCCGGCAACGGTCGTCATCGGTAATGACGCCCAGCATACATGGACCTTTGTGTCAGGACTAACCTCAGCCACCAAACTGGCCAATGCAATCACGATAGTGCGTGAAGGCAAGAATTCGGCCAGGACAGTCGCAAGCGGAAACTAAGAAAGTCAAGGCGAGTTGCAGACCTGGCCTGTTGATGGGACATAGGTGATGAGGAGTGGGGTAGCAGTATGCGCGGCGGATTGATCTGGAAGACAAGCATTTTAAAAGTTCTGGGTGTGGCTTGGTTGTTTGCGCCGGTTTTGCTCCCGGCGCAGCTTACTCCTGCTCAGGCGGCAGGTAAGCAGATCTACACGCAGGGAACCAGCCCCTCGGGAAGAACGCTGGAAGCCGTTTTGGGTGAAGGCTCCACCCGGGTCCCGGCAACGCTGATGGTTTGTGCAAACTGCCACGGTAGTGACGGCAAAGGAAAGCCTGAAGGAGGAGTCGTTCCTTCAGAAATTACCTGGGCCAAGCTGATCTCGGCATCGCGCAGCGCCGACACTCTGGCACGCCGCCGGCCTGCTTACAACATCATTACTCTCAGGCGCGCAATTGTGCGCGGCATCGATTCAGCAGGTCATGAGCTGGGCGCTACGATGCCGCGATACCAGATGCCCCCGCAGGAGCTCACGAACCTCATTGAATATTTGAAAATGCTTGGACGAGAGCCTGTGCCCGGACTCACTGAGAGCAGCATTCGGGTGGGAACGATTGTTCCCGCAAGCGGCGCTCTAGCCGCTTCCGGGCAGAGCTCTGTTGACTTGCTTCGGGCTTACTTCGATGAGATGAATCGGCAAGGCGGAGTCTATGGCCGGCAACTTGAACTGGTAGTGCTGGAAGTTTCGGGAGCACCGGTTGAGGTTGTGCGGAAGACGGACGAATTTATTCGCAAGGAGAACGTTTTTGGCATTGTTGGCGTCATGGCGCCAGGAGCTGAGCTCGAGCTGGCGGAGCTGATGGATCGCCTGAATGTTCCAGCGATAGTGACATTCGCCTCGAATTCGGAGAGCGATGCTGCCAGCCGTACGAAAAGTTTTTATCTTCTTTCTGGCCTGTCACAGCAGGTTCAAGTATTGGTGAAATTTGCCAGCGAGCACATCCAGGACCATGCAGCCAGGCTGGCGCTGGTCTATCCGGAAAATATGGAAAAAACCGCCACACTGATGGTGGAACAATGCCGCGCATTCGGGCTCGCAAACCTGACGCAGCTTAAGTATTCGGAGTTTGTTCCGTCGGCAGTTGCCCAAACACTGGCGCAACAAAATGCCGGTACAGTTTTCTTTCTAGGCCGCGGCCATGAACTGGAAGACATGCTTGTGGCCGCTGCCAAATTGAATTGGATGCCAACCGTATTTCAGCCGGGTCCGCTTGCCGGCCCGAATCTGCCTGCCATCCCCGCGGCTTTTAATGAGCGGGTCTTTTTTTCATTTCCCACTTTGCCTTCCGATCTCACTCCGAACGCGATTGCCGAATACAGAACGCTGGCAGAGAACCACAAATTAACTTCCGGCCAATCGGCTTCGGCCCTGCCGCTCCTGGCTTCGGCCAAGGTTCTGGTGGAAGGACTGAAAATTTCCGGACGGCAACTGGACCGGGACAAATTCATCAGCACGCTTTCATCCATGTATTCGTTCAACACAGGGCTGACGCCGCCGCTTACTTATGGGGCAACACGCCGCATCGGCGCCCTGGGAGCTTACGTGGTCAAACTTGACCTGAAGAACAAAACGCTCGCGCCGGTGGGTTCGTGGATTGTTCCGTAACGGCGTGGCCTGGCGACAGAAGATTGAGGCAATACAATGAAACAACAATGCGAGATTCGAGTGATTGGAATAGCGATCATCGCGCTGCTGGCTCTGGCTGGATGCCACAAAAGCCCGCAAGCGTTTCAGTCTTCCACGCAGTCGGGAGCAGCACAGAACTATGATGAAGCTGCCAATGAGTACAAGAAGGCGCGGAAGAAACATCCGCAAGACGCTGGCTTGGCGATTAAGGACTACGATGCGCGTTTTGAGGCGGCCCAACTGCATGTGAAGCGCGGCATTCAGTACCTTGAGCAGCAGCAAACCCAGCTGGCGCTTGCCGAATTCGAAACCGCGCTGGCAATTGATGCTTCCAACATGTTGGCCCGGCAGGAATTGGAATACACCCGGCGGCTTGTCGCTTCACAACCGGGGCAGCCCCAACCGTCCCCACGGGAAAAAGAGACGCCTGCTCCAGCCCAGAAGCAGGCCAGTCCAGGATCAATGAACGCCCAGCCAGCCGAGGGTGAGACTGCTTTAGTTGAGTCTCCGCCGGCGCTGTCGCCGCTATCGCGCGAGCCCGTTAGCCTGAAGATGACTGCGGAGGCAAGCATGGTCTTCAGGACTGTCGGCAAGCTGGCCGGCGTGAACGTGATCTTTGATCCTGATTTTCAGGATAAAAAGATCACCATTGACCTGATCAATGTGACCATTGAGCAGGCGTTGAACGTGGTCTGTGTTGAAGGCAAGGCGTTCTGGAAGCCTCTTTCCAGCAATATCATTCTTGTACTGCCGGACACTCAGGGCAAGCGCAAGGAGCAAGAGGAGCAGGTGCTGCAAAAGATTTATTTACAACACACACAGACGGCGCAGGAGATTACAGAGATGGCAACCGGCTTGCAGCAGATGCTTGAGCTTCGGCACGTGCAAGCCGTACCACGGGACAATGCAATCCTTATCCGCGATACGCCGGCCAAGGTTATGCTCGCCACAAGGCTGGTTCGTGACAGCGATCGCGGCAAAGCAGAGGTAGTAGTACAAATTTCCGTACTCCAGGTGCGCCGCGATCGCGCACGCAGCCTTGGCATTCAGCCCGGAGGACGTACTACATTGTCCTTCAATCCGGTCAATCCGTTAGGGCCAGCCGGCGCGGTGGCGCTGGACAAGCTGGGCCAGATCTCCGCAGGCGACTTCAACCTTTCCATGCCGAGCGCCGTAGCGGCAGCGCTGATGAGCGACAGCACCACAAAAATCATTCAGAACCCCGAAGTGCGCGTCAGCGATGGCGAATCCGCACGGCTGCGCGTGGGCGATCGCATTCCTGTGGCCACAGGTTCTTTCTCAGTGGCCAGTGGAGCCGGTCCCGTCGTCAACACGCAATTTCAATACGTTGACGTGGGTGTGAACATCGATCTGGTTCCGCATGTTCATCCCGATCATTCCGTCAGCATGAAACTGGGAGTGGAAGTTTCTTCACTGAATGGGCAGGTGAATATCGGAGGAGTAGAGCAGCCGATCATCAGCCAGCGGCGCATTGACCATGAGATACGCCTGCAGGAAGACGAAGTAAGCATTCTCGGCGGCCTGGCTGAGCGATCACAAAGTAAATCGGTATCCGGCTGGCCCGGTCTCTCACACCTGCCGTTTTTACGTTATTTATTTTCCGGCGAAGATGTGACCAATGCTGAAAATGAGGTCCTGATCGTCATTCATCCCCGGCTGGTGCGGATGCGCGAAGTGACCGGCGAGAGTCTGCGAGCGTTGAGCGTTGGCACCGATCTGGAGATGATGCTCCGGCAAAAAAAGGATGTTGTTGCTCCGGTTGCGGCGCCAGCAAAGAATGTGTCACTCAATACCTCTGTGAATGGCGCAGATGCACAACCGGAATTGCGCGCCTCACTGAAGCTGGAGCCTGAGAGCGCAACCGTGCGCCCAGGCGCTACCACAATCGTGCAGGTGCGGCTGGAAAATGTGGAAGACCTCTTTTCCGCTTCGCTGATCCTTAAATATGATCCTCAGGTGCTGGCGATTGAAGATGTGCGCAATGGAGATTTTCTTTCCGGCGGCACTCAGGAGATAGCGATTATTCAGCGGATTGATAAGGAAGCGGGCCTGGCCACCATTTTTACTACCCGCCAGCCAAATACAGCGGGCGTCAACGGAAAGGGCGTGTTGGTCAACCTGATCGTGCGACATCTCACAGGGGCTTCAGCAACTTTGCGAATTACAGATGCCCGCCTGCGCGACTCCCGGCAGAAAGAGATTCCTTTCAATTCTGAGCACGATAGCCTCGCAATAGAGTGATTGGCCCTGGTAATAATAATGATATGGTCTGGCTAAATTCGTAACTGGCTTTTTTGCACGAACAACTGTGGCCTTAAAGGCTGGTTTGCTAGACCATGTAAGCCAGATCGGAAGCTAGCGTAGGATAACCAAACACCACGTGCTTCAGCTTGCCGGCGGGAATTCCTGTTTGCATGGCCAATGCGAATACGTTGATCAATTCCTCTGCGTTCAGCCCGATCAGATGTGCGCCCAAAATACGATCAGTGCCATCCTCAATCAGGACTTTGAAAGCCGAGCAATCCTCGCCAACTCGGCGTGAAGAATACCAACCTGAGGTGTTTTCATGATGAACTCGGAATTGCAGGCCCTTTTCTCGGGCGGCTTCCTCTGAAAGGCCCACTGTACTTAGTGATGGAATCGTAAACACGACCGAAGGTATGGAGATGTGTTCGAGCTTTCTGTGATTGCCCTTCAGCAAATTCGACGCCACGATCCCGCCTTCATATCCCGCCACGGGGGTTAGTGCGGGTAATCCGGTGGCCGCAGCATCGCCAGCGGCATAGATTGCAGGGTTTGAGATGCTCTGCAGATATTCATTCACTGACACGCCGCGCTCTTCGGAGCGCACACCGGCAGCCTCCAGGTTCAGATCATCAATCTCCGGGACGCGGCCAGCGCCGTGGACCACCAGATCAGCTTCGAACGCCTCTGGTTGTCCATTTTTCGCAGAAGCATGGACCTTAAGACCGTCACTCATTTTCTCGACCAACTTAACTTGCAGCCCCACTTTCACTGTTGCGCCGAGCTGCTTTGTCTTCTGCACCAGTTGAGCAACCAGATCGGGGTCAAACCCTTCCAAAGGCCGCTCTCCCTGATGAAGAATTGTGATGTCCGAACCGGCACGAAGGGCAACGTGTGCAAACTCAAAGGAGATGTATCCGCCTCCAATAAAGACGATCCGTCGCGGCAGGTCTTCCAACTCCAGAAAGCGATCACTTGTTATTACGTACTGCTCCCCGGGAATGGGCAGCTTTTTGGGCTTCGCTCCTGATGCGACCACCACATGGCGTCCTTCCAGTATGTTCCCGTCCACTTCAACAGATGTAGAGCCAACAAAGCGCGCCCGCCCATGGAATGCCTGTATGCCTGCCTTGGCAAAACGCTGTTCTTGATTTCCGGAGACGGGATCAGTGAAAGATCGCTTGAAGCGCATGAGATCTGCCCATTCGATTCGAGCATCCTCGGCGTGGACGCCTCGCCCTTTCATCCGTCTGGCCCAATCAACGGCTTCAGCAGCCCCGACCAACACTTTCTTGGGATCGCATCCACGCAGCGCACAGGTGCCTCCAAAGGGCCGGGAATCAATAATCGCCACTTCCCAGCCCGCGGAGCGGCATTTGAAAGCGACGGTTGTGGCCGCCGAACCGGTACCGATTATGATGACATCGAATTTCTTTTTCACAGCTTGACTCTTTCTTTAAAACTCTTCGGACGATGGTTGCCGGGAAACTCAGCGATCAGAAATGGAAGTACCTTTCTTACATTCCTGAATAGCGCGTGTGATGTCACCCAGACAGCACGCTCCGCCGGGATTCTTGACCTCGCAAGCGCAAAAGCCGCCTTGAACTTCCGCCTTGATTTTTACCGGAATGGCCGCGGCAGCACTGGCTCCCACGCGACAAATGTCTTCGCGGGTGTAATCGAAGCAGTAGCAGAGCGGAATCGGGCCTACTGTCTCTTTGATTCCAACCCGCACTTTCAGGTCCGGCTTATTGAACAAAGCCTGACTGGCGAAGTAAACTACGTCGCAGTCCGGCGTGCGGCAAAACGAATATGAAGCTGAAGCGGGAACGCGCGTGTGGTCTTTGACCAGGCTCTTGACTGTCAGCGTTGTAACTGACTTTCCCTTCTTGCCGCATGCAGGGCAAGTCCCAGGCTTCTCTGCAGACGGTGAGCAAGCTTCGCCCCCTGAGGTTTGGCAGCATTCCTCCACTACTTCTTCTCCTTGCTGGCCTCGGCTTTGAAGCCGGTTGTATTGATGGCATCAACCAATTGCTGCTCAGATACCTGGGTGTCGTCATACAACACGGTAGCCAATCCTTTAGCTGTATCGATATCGGCGCTCTTCACGCCCTTAGTGCGGCTCAGTGCTGCTTTTACACTGACGGCGCATGCCCCGCACGTCATGCCTGATACTTTGATTTGAGTCTTAACTTCTTTTGCCATCATGATCCCTGTCAAAAAAACAATGGTCAGCAAAATTCGTAAGAATTTCATTTTGGTCCCTCTCTGTTAATTCAGCTCAAACGAGCCTTATATCCTGCTTCTCGAATTGCAGTCCCAAGTTGTTCAACCGTGACTACTTTGGGGTCAAATTCAATATCTGCGCGGCTCTTCTCATAAGACACGTTTACAGTGTGCACGCCGTTTAATGCCGAAAGCTTGTTCTCCACTGATTTCGCGCAGGACGCACAGGTCATCCCCTCGATGGAGAAACTCACTTGCTTAAATTCTGTTGCCTGGGAGGCTGAAACGTTTGGAGCGCTACGCTCCGAAAGCAATAAGTTTGCAACCGGGCCTGAATAATAAGGAAAAGCCGCAAATAAGAGGACAAAGATGGTGGCAATCCACAGCCATAACCGGCCCGCTCGGTTGATCACAGGACGTTCGCAAGCCGATCCAGGAGCGCAGGCGTGTTTTGGTTTACGGTAAGCGAAATAAAAGCCTGCTCCGAGAAGGACAAAGGTTATCCCCAGCAAAAGGGGGCGCCATTTTTCAAAAAATGCGGAAGCCCCAACAATTCCGGCGCCAGCCAGCGCAAAAACGATAGGCAAGATACAGCAAAGGCTTGCCGCAATGCCGGCTACTAAAGACGCCCCAATAAAAGCTTTATCCTTCATTTTTTCTCCTTCCACTTGTGCGACGATGCAAGTTCCCGCTGTTTGCATTCGCAATCACCACAATAGGTTTCGATTCCCTCTCCAGCATCTGGCAGCTTTCGAGCTTAGGCGCGTATTTCAAAAGGTGCGTCTCAATGCCTGAAAGGACCGGCAGCAGGTCTGGATTGAGCCGATAAACCTTGTTTTTGCCATTCCACTCCCATTCCACGAATCCGCAGTTCTGGAGACAGGCTAAATTGTGGGAAATCCGGCTCTGCTCCACCCCGAGCCTCTCGACCATTTCATTCACGTAATGCGGTTTCTTGCGCAGCAATTGCACAATCGCAAAGCGGGTCTGGTTCGAGAGAGCACGAAAAAACTCCCGGTATGGCCTGAAATTCAAAAGTTAGCCTCCACTTGGTATGATACATATTGCATATGATAAGTTACACATATATTCAGGGCAGTTGCGAGGAGGACGCGTCTGCTAAAAAAAGTTGCGGAATCATGTAAGGTTTGCCCGCATTCCGAATCTTGCTGTTCCTAAGGAAATTCTTATCGAGCGTTGTCGCTCGCACGTGGAGGATTGGAAATGACTCTGACTGGCGCGCTCTCAGCGGTTCCCCAAATCGGATGCAAGTCCGGACAGAAACTCACCCTGCAGCCCAATTCATTCAAAGTCTATATTGGCGAGATTGCAAAACGAGCGGGTCTCAGCGTTGATACGGTCCGCTTTTATGAGAAACAAGACCTACTCAAGCCTCCGCCACGCACCCAGGCAGGATACAGGCTTTACGGCGCGGAAGAACTTCGCACGCTTCGCTTCATAACCAGAGCTCAAAGACTGGGATTCTCACTGCAGGAGATAAGGCAGTTGGTGGACATTCAGCGATGTCCAGGAGGAGTGTGCGAAAAAACATCCCGCCTGATAGACGAAAAACTGAGCCACGTGCGCGAAAAAATTAAGCAACTGCGCGAAATTGAGTGTTCCCTGGAAAGTGCGCTTGAAAAATGCAGCCGCAAGCTCAAAAAGCCCCCGCATTCCAGCCAGGATTGTCCTGTGCTGGATGACCTCGTGTCATGAGATGGAAAAAATCAACACGGAGTCTTGCAGGCTGATATGCGAAAGCGCCAGAGACAACGTTCGCAATCTGTTATCCCGGGCGTCTCGCGTTTAATAAGTTATTGGACTAATTCAGCATTCATGGTGGCTCTACCCGTGGATCCAAGCACGGCAAAAACTTTAACGGGCACACGTGAACCACTGGCAATCCACACCGTTGATTTCTCCGGTCCTCCATCTGTCGGTGCCAGCTCGACTTTAAATGACTCAAACGTACCTGCCGGCACTGTGACGCTTTCCATTCCCGTAACCTTTAATTGCATCATCTTGGATCTGTGATTCTGAAGATCGAAATTACGAAAGCTCGCGGTGTAGCCCACCGCTAGGGGCAAACACGCAACTACTTCTTCCCATCCCGCTGAATCAGCGAACAGCGGCCCGCCAAGATCAGCAACTATGGGCTGTTGTGCGCCATTCATGGTCAAGTTGCCTTCAGCTTTATTCCCGCTGAAATCAAGATTGATGCTGACCGGTCCCTGCTTCAAACTGCGCTTTTTTACTATCAGGCTGCCCTTTTCCAGCGTGGCCATATCCGTCATTTGGCCGTTCGGCGTCTCCACGACGTCAAGAGCTGTCCAGTTGCCGTTGTCTTCCCGTATCGTGGTTGAAAGGCTCAGGGATTGCTCTAGCCCACCGTTATTGAATTTGACGTGGAACTTGTAGGTTGCCGCTCGCAGATCAACTGCAAGTTTGGGGACGGCGGCGGCCGCAGTGTCGGCCTTTTCTGAAGCAGGGGACGGGAGATTACTTTTGCTGTCCTTTATCTCCGGGTCTCCGTTTTTTTTTCCCATATTGCGATCGAACTTTTGTCTCTGATCATCATTCAGAAGGCCGCGGATCTTATTCAAAAGTGCTTCGTTCAGGGTACGGAATTGGTCCATCCGCTGTTCTTGAGAAAGGGAACGGTCATATATCACTGCCTGCACCTGTTGCTGCTGAAGCTGCAGAATGGTTTTAAGTTTTGACTGCTGCTCCTCGGTCAGATTGAGGTTTTTTGCCAGTGATTTAGCTTGGTCGTCAACATTCGCCATTGGCGGTCGATCTGTGGATGAAGCTATAGCCTTTCCATTTGCGCTACCTGAAGATTGTTGATCAGCTTGAACGGCGGGCGCCGTTGTTTTGCTTGATGGCGACTGGCCTGCGAGTGCGAGCGAAAGTGCACATGAGCAAATGATGGCTTCAATTGCTTTCATTGTTGGTCCCCTTGCTATCTAAGATCGCATTATTAGTATCTTGAAGCTCACGGCTGAACGCCGCTCAACCCACCATAACTTATCTTTCAGAGAGATTAGCGAAAAATTCATAATAAAAAACTTACTAATGCGCTTGACTCTGGAGCATGCTCCAGACCCTACCATGGCTTTCGCACCTCCTGGTACGTAGCAAGCAAACACCTTCGAAAGGAATGCACATCATGAAGCGGACTTTGGTAACACTACTTGCGGTAGTCGCCTTTTCGGCAATTCCATCTTTCTCCCAAACCTTTACTTTCACAGATAAGGGCGCGGGCATGTACACCGACGGCTCTGTCGTTCACCAGGCCTCAACCTTCACACTGAACCCGAATCAGGTGAGCTGCGGCGTTGGAACCATTGACGCCAACGGCGCATTTGGCCCGTTTGAAATGGAAATGGCCAGCTATACGGTGGATTCATACTCCGTAGATAGAACGGCAGGCACCATTACTGCAACCGGTCATATGCGCTCCACCACTCGCGTCTCTGGCGTAATCATTGAGGACACAAACGGAGTCGGAAACAATCCGCCGCCCCATGCTTATGTTGCCATTGGCAAGGACGGCAGAGGCGGATCATCCAGCCTGCTCGGGCTTGTGAATCCTCCTGATCACTTTGACACTCACTTCAAGACCCCGTTCTGGAATACCAGCAACCCCATGTGTACGGCGTCCACGGTTGTGCCGGGTGGCTGCCGGTTTGGTGGCGACCTGTTCCTGGGCCTGGTAGCTGTCGGAAGCAAGAACTAAAAGTAATGATCGAATATCGCTAAAACGTCTCTGAGGCGGTCTTGCCAGGTGCAGGCCGCCTCAGTTCACAAGATAAAAGCATGTTAATATTTGCTTCTGAGTTGTAAGAAACTCGCAATTTGCGAATCTAGAGCAGAGACGGGCGTCTGCTTTTTCAATGCTGGCATTCCGGTCTAGCCAGCTAACCACTAACTGTAAGTCTTTCGGTGGCAGAGGTTTAGCTGCTGGAGACTGGAAGGAAAGCGACATGAAGCAGCCATACCTGCGTGGCACCTCAAGAGGATTAGCCGCACTGGTGTCGGTGATGTTTATTCTATCGCTATGTACGCCATTGGCGCTGAATGCGGAGGATGGTCAGAAGACGAATCCGCCTCCGTTTGACTTCACTGACAAGTATTATCGCGACCACGGGATTGAACCAACCCGGCTTTTGCAGCGGGCTGGCACATCCACGAACAACGCGCTGAATTGGACAATTTGCCAACCCGGCGATCCGGCTCCGTGTCCCGATACGGACCCCAACCGCAACCAGACCCGGATGCTGCAGACCACAGGCGGTTTTGCTTTTGACGGCAGCCTGCTGTACTACAGCATTATGGGTTTCATTATGCCGAACAGCTTTACCACTGACAGTGCAGGTGATGGAGCCCGGCAGATTGCCAATCAACGCATGGCGTTTATTTTCCCCATCCGTCGCGCGGACGGCTCATACATCCTAAGCCCAGCCCTTAGCAATCGCCGCCAGGACAACATTTTCGACACAAGCGGTGGCTATCTCGGAGAGGATCCCCTTGGCTTATGGATTCTGGAGTTCGTAGAGCTCACCGATTTCGGATTGAGCCCTGCCGGACAGCAGATCCTGGCGTCGTACGCCCAACAGCATGGTGTTGGAACAGACGGCACGCCAGTGGTCGAATCGCTCAATGAGATCAACACCCTTGTTCAACAGGGCGTGTTTAAGCTGGTCACGCGCAACCTCGATGGGAGCCAGGGTTTTCCCTGGGTGGTTTGACCCATCATTCCTGACCCCCGGTTCGGGGGTATTCCGCAAAATCAGCCAGGAAAGGTTGTATTTGTTGAAGATGTTACCAGGTCTGATGGGACATCCGTGTCTCCGTCGGTCTCGGATAACTTCAAGTGCCTGCAGCAGACAGGAAACTTCTGCCCAGGCGCAACAAATGCCGGCGTGAACGGCAACCTGATACATTGATAATGAGGCGGGAGCGAAATTTCACTCCCGCCATTTTTTAACAGCCCTCCGGGTATTTTGAGTAAGCCTTAGCTTCCCTGATGATTTCCATCGTTACGGTGCGTTTGTCTTCTAATTTTCACGCTTGGATTCTTTCAGGTGTTGCCGTTCTTCTTTTCGGCGCAGTCGCGGGCACAACTGCAACCGCGCAGGCACCTCGACCACCGGCGACAACAGGCCCGGCGTATCATCTTCCTTTCGGCAGCAATCCTTTTGCACCTAGCCAGGCAACAACGGGAGACAAGAATTTCATTCCGTCCAAAGCGTTCCTGCCCGCCAGCTATTGTGGCAATTGCCATAAGGACATACACCAGCAATGGCGAGAATCGGCGCATGCAAACTCCTTCCGCGAACCGTTCTATTTGCGGAATGTTGAGCTCTTGAATAATACGAAAGGCATTGAATCTTCACGCCACTGTGAGGGCTGCCATAATCCTGTGGCACTGTTTTCCGGCGCGCTCACAACCGGATCCAAAATTGAGCGGCCTTTCGACGAAGAAGGCGTGACCTGCACTGTTTGTCATTCCATTCAAAAGGTACAGAACACGAGCGGCACAGGTAGTTATGTCATGGGAGTTCCTGCCGTACTCGTAAAGGATGATGGGACACCTGTAACCGGACGTGTTTCTCCGAGTGAAATACTCGCCAACATTGACCAGCACAAACGCGCGATGATGAAAGACTTCTATCGCACTCCGGAGTTCTGCGCCGTCTGCCACAAAGCCGCGGTACCCAGGGCGCTCAATAATTATCGCTGGATGCGTGCGTTCACTGTTTACGATGAGTGGCAGGAATCATCCTGGTCAAAGCAATCGCTGGCGCCTTTTTATACCAAGCCTGCTGCCCAAACATGCCAAAGCTGTCACATGATGCCGGAGGCGGCCTCTACTGACTATGCGAGAAAAGATGGCAGCGTCAAGTCGCATCGATGGCTGGCCGCTAACACTGCAATCCCGACTTTCTACAACTATGTGGACCAGCTCAGGAAAACCGAGGAATTCCTGAAAAATACTGTTTCCATTGATATATTTGCAATCAATAAAAATGATGGTGCGCTCATTGCGCCGGTTGAAAAGCAGCAGTTCACTTTGCGCCCGGGTGATGCCGTGACAGTAAGTGTTGTCCTGCAGAACAGCGGTATTGGGCACAGCCTGGTCCCCGAGCAGCGCGATTTTTATGAAAGCTGGGTGCAATTTGAGGCGAAGGACCGAAACGGAAATGTGCTGTGCCAGAGCGGCGTCATTGATGATCAGGGCTTCCTCGATACAGAGGCGCACACATACACGAACCGCCTGGTGTCCGCCTCAGGAAAGTGGCTGGACCTTCATGAGGTCTGGGACACACGAATCCGTGCCTATGACAACACCATCATGCCCGGCCGCTCCGATCTTGTCAGGTATAGATTTACAATTCCCCGCGACGTACAAGGCCCAATTACTCTCACCGCGCGCCTGAAGTACCACCGCTTTCGACAGGGATATCTCAATTTTGTTCTGAAAGACCGGCCCAAATATCCGGTGGTTGAGATCGCGTCACGCAGTCTGGTCTTGAACGTGGGAGAAAACAAAGGCGCAGCAGCAGTGGGGACGCCTGACTATCTCCGCTGGAACAACTATGGAATTGCGCTTCTGGGCGAAATCCAGTATTACCAGGCCGCAGAGGCTTTCCGGAAAGTCGTAAAGCTGGAGCCGAAGTACGTTGATGGTTACACAAATATAGCGATCGCTACCTACACCGAGCTTCTGGATCACAAGCGAGAAGGCGCTGATGGCCTTGGTGAAAATGGCTTGGCTGCAGGCGGGACGCCCGATGGCACCGGCAATCTCTTTCTGCCTCGCGCGGTCGATGACAGCTTTACTCCGGCCCTGAATGAGCTGGATCAAGCGCTTGCCATTGATCCGGCAAATCTCCGCGCGCGCTATCACAAAGCCGTGGTACAGAGGCTCCTGAAACATTTTGATGCTGCCATTGCTCTGCTCCAGCCTGTGATTGCCGCCTATCCCAGATTTCGGCAGGCCCGGCAGGAATTGGGCTATTCGTATTATGTGACTCAGAAATACCAATTGGCCCGCGAACAATTTGAGGCCCTGCAAGCGATCAATCCAGACGATATAACCGCGAATAATTATTTGTCTTACATTTATGCCAAGCTGGGTATGAAAGAGAAAGCCACAGAGCAGGCGAATTTATTTGCCGATCGCAAAGAAGACGTCGAGGTGGAACCATTGGCCCAGGATTTCTGGAGCAGGAATGAAAATGTGTCCCACGAACTGGCGCCGTTTCACGTCCACGATCTGCCAATGGCCCCAAAGGCAGCACGTGCGTCAGCTCTGTTGGGCCGGTAGTGGAGGACTCTTTGTGAGAGCCAGAACTTTACTGACAGTGTCATTCGCAATCGGCGTTCTTTTCTTCGCGAATCCACCTGCTATCTCGGCGCAGAGTGGAGGCAAGACGACTGCCCAGGGAACTGCAAAGCGCGGCCCAGCATTCTCGCAGGTGGAAATGCTTCCCGATGCACCAGATTTCGATCTAAAAACACTGCAGGGCAAGAACGTTAAATTGGGAGATTATCGCGGAAAGGCTGTGCTGCTGAATTTCTGGGCTACCTGGTGCGCCCCGTGCAAAGCAGAAATGCCCTGGCTGATCGATTTCCAAAAGCAATATGGACCAAAGGGCCTCGTGGTTCTTGGAATCGCTATGGACTCTTCGGTTGATCCAGTGAAAGAATTCACGGAAAAATTGAAGATCAACTATCCCATTCTGCTCGGGAACCAGGCTCTCGCGGACAAGTACTATGTGAAGGCTTTGCCGGTAAGTATTTTCATTGACCGCAATGGACGGATTACTGACCAGGTCCCCGGAGCGGCGGCCCGCAGCTTGATAGAGAATGAGATCCAACTGGCTTTGGAAAACGGCAGCCAGGCAGCGCCGAAATAGAATTTAGATATTGCTCAACAGGCGTATTGCGGCAGGTTTATAGATGTTGATCAATGAAAGTGTGCAGCCGTTCACCATAGTCCGCAGGGACTTCAAAGGTGCGCTCGTCAGCCCCAATGACCACAACCTTCCGCAGGCTGTCATATAGAACGCTGCACCGATGGCACATCGTGAGGTGCGCCTCAATTGCGGTGGCCAGCTGCTCATCGATGTCGCAATCGAGAAAATCCGATAAATGTTTCAATACATCTGCGCAGCTCGTCATCTCTTGCGCCTCGTTCCCGGAATAATTCTCTCATACCAGTGAAGCTTGAACCGGGGAGTGAGTTCCTCCCGCATCATCAGGCGAGCGCGATGCAGGCGTACTTTCACGGTTTCAGGTGTGATGCCCAGGATTTCTGCACATTCGGCAACGGTCAACTCCTGGACGTCTCTCAGAGTAAAGATTTGGCGATACATTGCCGGCAGAGACTGTAGCGCCTGGCTGACCGCTTCGCGTATCTCTGTCTTTTCCAGGTTCTCAAGCGGATCTTCGCGCCAGTCTGCAAAGTCGCGGGGCATGAAGACGGTCTCCTGGTTTTCCTTTTCCAGAGATTCGAAAAGATGACTGTGCGAGTTGCGAATCTTGAGACGGGCCTCATTCACCACAATTCTGAACAGCCAGGATTTGAATTTTTCCGGCGATGCCAGCTGCTTTAAATGGAGAAATGCTTTGAGAATTGCATCCTGGACTACATCTTCAGCGTCGGCATGGTTCCGCAGCACTGCGTTGGCTGCAAGGAAAAGTCCTCTTTCATAAGGGCGCACCAGGTCATGGAAGAGTTTTCGATCGCCCTGCAGGATCTGCGCGATGATGGCGCTGTTGCGCTGATGCTCGCTTGATTCGTACCCTAACGTTACCGCCGCCACGCTGCCCATAAGTAGATGATTCACCTACCCGGCAAACCTTACATGCGGCGCACTAAAATCTATTTTTGTCAGCCAGCTTGAGTCTGAAAATAAGACTAACGTGCTGCAAAAATTTTGTCTGTCGCACATCTGGTATTAAGCCTTGATTTTCGGGGATATTTGCTTGGCTTGCGGCTAGCAAAAAGGGCCAAAACTGTCTTTTGCACCGGTAGGTAATGCCGGTATATGATAAGGCTACCACTTCATTAAGAAACGTTAAGGTAGTGAGAGGTGCCCGTTTGCCGTTCGAAGTTCGTTCCGAGCAGGAGAAACAACTCATCAATGATTGCAGGGCTGGCAGACATGAGCAATTTCAGTGTTTGATCGGCCCATATGTCCACAGCATCAAGCTTGTGGCGTACTCCATTCTCAGGAACAGCGGCGACGCGGACGAAGTAACGCAAGAGACACTTTTGAAGGCGCTTACTCACCTGAATCAATTGCGCGATGGGGAAAGTTTCAAAGCCTGGATACTGCAAATTGCAGGGAACGAAGCTCGAATGCGGTTGCGCAAGGATAGAAAGCATCTTTACTCCTCACTGGAGCAGGAGATCGAGAATAAACCATTTCAGCCCAGACAATTTGTAAGCTGGCGAAACATACCTTCCCAAGAATTGGAGCGCAAGGAGCTGCGCAAAATAATGGCGGCAGCTTTGGAGTGTCTTGAAGATGGGTACAGGGAGGTCTTCGTCCTGAGAGATGTGCAGCACCTCAGCGCGGCAGAGACGGGCACAATTCTTGGAATCAGTGAAGGCGCGGTTAATACCCGCCTGCACCGGGCGCGCATGCAAATGAGAGAACACCTTACTCCGTTCTTCCGTGCTCCTCGCCGGATGTCAATGACCATGCCGCTCAGGATGATGCTCTTGATGGGGAAGATCGGGATGCGGAAGACCATCAGCTGTCGCCACGTTACGCGCCAGCTCTCAGCCTACATAGACGGCCAGATGAGTGCGGAGCTCCGGGAAAAAATCGAAGAGCATTTGCGGCTCTGTGATCGATGCTCCATTGTGCTGGATACAACGCGAAAGCTCCTCTATGTCGCCGGCGATGAAAAAGTTTTTGAGCTTCCCTTCGAGTGCACTATCAATTGGGAAAAGATTACAGGGATGGAAGCTATCAATCCCCATACTCCCACCGGTTAGGAAGCGTTCCTAACCGGTGTAAGACCTTCGAAAAATAGTTTTGCCCTCCGCAAAATTCATCCAGCAATACATCCCGGTTAAATAGCTAGATACATAATCTGGAAATAAGTTACAAACTTTTGATCTTTACTACTCCCTGAACTTCAATCACGATCCCGTTTGCTGAAGTGTTCCGTAACCTTTCTTCCACGCACGCATCTTGTCCTTAGCCCGTTGGTGGCCTGTATATCTGGCCAGCGATTTCAGGGCCCAAATTTTGTTAAGGAGATCTTCTTAAGATGACCAAGTCAATACGAGCTTTACTGATGGGCGCGGCTCTTACTGGCCTGACTGCTGGCGCAAACCTCTCTGCAATGGCACAAAGCAGCGGTGATCAGGACAAGACCCAAACCACTGACAGCGGCAAGAAAGCCGACAAGCATGCCAAGGCTGATAAGCATGCCTGTAAAGGCCAGAACTCCTGCAAAGGCAAAGGCGGCTGCAAGACCAGTGACAATGGCTGCAAGGCCCAAAACTCCTGCAAAGGAAAGGGCGGTTGCCGGACAGATGGAAAAAAGATGCCCGAAGGCGGGCATAACTAAGGGAGCCCGCATTCTCTCCCAGGGGGGGCCGTGATCTGCACGGTCCTCCATTTTTCCAAATTGATACACCACTTGCGCGGACGAACTGAAAAGAGAAAATGCCTGCTAATCGCTTCAACGGATTCACGGACTACGGTGTTGGAATCGGCCTCCGTATCCCTCATTACCAGCACATTTTTGAGAAGAAGCCGGTAGTTGACTGGTTTGAGATCATCTCAGAAAACTTCATGGTTGATGGGGGCCGTCCTCTGCGCATGCTTGACCAGATTCTGGAGCGTTACCGCGTGGTGCAGCATGGCGTCTCCATGTATTTTGGCTCGGCTGAGCCATTGAACCGCGAACATCTCAAGCGCCTCAAGACGCTGGTGCGGCGCACCAAGACTCCGTGGCTGACCGATCATCTCTGCTGGGGCAGCGTGGATGGCCGCTACTCGCACGATCTTCTTCCCATGCCATATACGTTTGAGGCGGTACGCAAGACCGCGCAGAAGATCCGTGAAGCCAGAGATTTTCTGGAAGTGCCGATCGCGGTGGAAAATGTGAGCAGCTATGCCGAGTATCACGTTTCAGAAATGACGGAATGGGAGTTTCTCAATGAAGTTGTGGAACAGGCTGACTGCGGGATTTTGCTCGACGTCAATAATATTTACGTGTCATCGCAGAACCATGATTTTGATCCGCTGGATTATGTGAACCAGGTGATTCATGAGCGCGTGGCGCAAATCCACATCGCGGGACACTCAAAATATGAGAAGTACATTCTTGATACTCATGACCATCCGGTCATCGATCCCGTCTGGAATCTCTATGCCAGGACGGTTGAACTCGTCGGGCCGACAGCTACGCTGTTGGAATGGGACGACCGCATTCCTTCCTTCGATGAAGTCCATCGGGAGGCCTTGAAAGCGCGGCAATATGTTCCTGCGGAAACAGCGGTAGCATCATGAATTTGGAACAATTGCAGCGCACCGTTTTCGATGTGGTCCGCCAGCCGCTGACGGCTGATGAACGCATGCGCCCGTCTATGCCGGACGGAAGGTCCACATTGGAAATTGCCGGCGCCATCATCAAGCCAAATGACCGGCTCACATCTGCGGACCGGCTGGAAATCTACAATCGGTGCTATTGGTTTCGCCTTTTTTCTGCGCTTGCCGAGGACTTCCCCGGCTTGCGCGCCATCATTGGGCAAAGAAAGTTTGACACAATTCTGGAAGCGTACCTGAGCGACTGCCCGTCAGAATCGTTCACTTTGCGGAACCTGGGCTCGCGGCTGGAAATGTGGCTGCAAAGCCATCCGGAGTTTGTTCCCCGGCACTTCCGCCTGGCGCTCGATATGGTCCGGCTGGAATGGGCAGAAGTCGAGGTGTTTGACTCGGAGGAATTGCCCAGGCTCTCTGCGGAAGACCTGCAGGCCTCCGGCGAGAACCCTGTCCTTACGCTTCAGCCGTATCTGCGCCTTTTAGATCTCAGTTATCCCGTTGACGAGCTGTTGCTGAAAATTCGCGATGACCAGGAACTTAAAAGCGATGTCGTCAGCAATGTTGTCATTGAAAAAACAGCACCGGCCAGGACCAGGCGATCACAGTTACCCCGAGCGAAGAGAACCTGCCTGGCAGTCCACCGGCAGGAGAACGCGGTCTATTTCAAACGACTGGATCCCACGCCCTTTACGTTGCTTTTCAACCTGCAACAGGGCAAGCCCCTTGCAGAGGCGATCGAGGTAGCCCTTGGCACGGGAGATCAGTTGAACGACGTTCTTAGCCGGGATTTGGAGGCCTGGTTTTCCAACTGGGCTTCACTGGGATGGTTTGCAAGCTCACATGAGGAGGCAAGATGAAGCCGTTGATGAAATCCATTGATCTCGCACATTCGTGGCTCCTGCGTGGAGCAAATTCTTTCCAGTCGCTGTTCTTGTTAGCGATTCGCTTGTACTGGGGCTGGCAGTTCTGGCAGACCGGCCACGGCAAGCTCTCAGATATTGGGAAAGTGGTGGATTTCTTTACCAGCCTGGGAATTCCAGCTCCTGCACTGAATGCGCACTTTATTGCGTGGCTTGAGGCTGCTGGCGGAATCCTGCTGATTCTTGGACTTGGGTCGCGGATCATTTCTCTGCTGCTGGCCGCTGACATGATTGTGGCTTTCATTGTGGCTGACCGCGAAGCGCTGGGTTCAATCTTTTCTGATCCGGATAAATTCTATGCCGCTGCACCGTACACCTTTTTGTTCGCATCCCTTCTGGTGTTGATCTTTGGTCCAGGAAGGCTTTCTTTAGACACCTTGATTGCGCATTATCGCAAGAAGCGCCAGACGGTGGTCCTGAGGAATGCCAGCGAATCTGCCTAGGCATTCACCCTGTAAGTCCTTAACGGAGAGGGCTTGTAACCTTTCCATTCTGACATGTATCTTTCATGTCTATGCGACAGTTCCAATTTATGGCATTGATCTCATTCATTTTGGGGCACGCGATTGCTCAATTTGGTTCTTACCCCAAGCCTCAAATCCCTGAGGCAACGGGCAAACCAGCACCCGATTTCAGCTTGAAAGACCAGAACGGAAACAGGTTCAGCCTATCTGAGCAGCATGGGACCTGGGTTCTTCTCTACTTTTATCGCGGATATTGGTGACCTTTCTGCATGACGGAGTTGCGCGGTCTGGCGCAACATGCAGACGAACTCAAAGATCGAAAAGTGAAAGTTATTGCCATCAGTGTGGACGACCAGGAGCATGCCCACGAGGTATGGGACAAAGTTGCCTCTCAAAAGATTACAATCCTTTCTGATCCCGGCGCGGAGGTCATCCGCAAATATGGACTTCTTCATGCGGCGGGCAGGAAGGATAAGGACATCGCGCTCCGAACCACCGTGTTCATTGATCCTGCGGGTATTGAAAAGTGGAGAAGAGTAAGCCAGTCGGTTATGGATATTCCATCATTCGACGAGACGCTTTCTCAAATCAAGCACACACAGGACGAAAGCAACAGCAAGGCTCCAAACCATTGATGATTCCGAAATTGATGTGGGCGGGATCTGGAAGATAGCATGAAGTCCCTGCAGCTGGTGGAGCAAGACTCTCGAGCAGGCGCGCCAGGCCTTACGCCTGCTCCTGTTGCAACGTTTCCCATGTAAAGTCGTAGAAAACGCGCAGCTGATTGCCGTCGAGATCACCGACTCTGAACTCGCGCAAGCGCCACGGTTTGTCCTCAGGCTCAGCCAGTATCTTCGCCCCAGCCTCTCGCCAGCGATGGTAAAGTTCGTCCACTTCCTGTTTGCTCTCCAGGTTTAACCAGACCGTGACTCTCTCCCCAGTACAGTAGTGCTGGCGGAAGGAAGCATTTGTCAGAAACATACGGCAGTTCCCCTGTGAGATGCCCCCGATGCCGCCCTGGTCATTGCCCCAATCGAAATGGAACCCGAGCACGCTTACGTAGTACTCAGCTGCTTTCTCGACATTGCTAACCGGAATCTCTGGAACGGCCATGGGAAAGTGCGTGAGCATGTTTTCCAGCGTACACCAATGGTCAATCTTTCCTCTCACCGTGCCGCCACGCGGGACCCGGACTTTCGAGTCACTGGTTCCGGTGGTATCTTCAACCTGTATGCACGCGCAGCGCATTATCTTCCACGTGGATATGGACGCCTTCTTCGTCTCAGTGGAAGAGCTGTTTAACCCGGCATTGAAGGGAAAAGCGGTAGTGGTTGGCGGGCAGCGCGACGAGCGCGGCGTGGTTTCTGCTGCTTCTTATGAGGCGAGAAAGTTCGGCGTGCACTCAGCCATGCCGCTGCGGACCGCAGCAAAAATGTGTCCGCATGCAATCTTTGTTGACGGGCATCCAGAGCTTTATCACGAGTATTCACAGAAAGCCCGCGCTGTACTGCGCGATTTTTCTCCGGCACTGGAGATGGCCTCAATTGATGAAGCATATATTGACATGACGGGAACGGAGCGGCTGCATGGGCCGCCGCTCGAGTCGGCTCACAAGCTCCATCAGCAAATGAAGGAGCGTACCGGCTTGAACTGTTCGATTGGGATTGGCAGTTCAAGGCTGATGGCGAAGATCAGCTCAGACAAGGCAAAGCCGAATGGCGTCCTTTATATATTGCCAGGACAGGAACAGAGCTTTCTGGCGCCGCTGGATGTGGGGAAAATTCCTGGCGTGGGCAAGGTGACAAAGGCCCGGCTGAATCAGATCGGCATTCAGCTTATCGGCGATTTGCTCAAAGTGGAAGAAAAGGCCCTGGAAGAAATCCTGGGCAAGTGGGGCATTGATCTGAGAGGCAAGGCGCGTGGAGAAGATGCCGGCGCCTGGTTTGAAGGCGAGGTCGGGGAAGACTGGCAGGCCAAGTCAATCAGCCACGAGCATACTTTCAATCAAGACACGGCTGAGGTAGCAAAGCTGGAGGCCACGCTGGCCCATCTTGTGGGTAAGGTTTGCCGGCGGTTGCGAGAGCAGGATTTCTCCGCGCGCACCATCCAGCTCAAGCTGCGCTATTCCGACTTTAGTACGATTACGCGGGCGCAATCGCTCAATATACCTACTCAGGTGGATACAGAGGTTTACTCCACTGTGCTCAAGCTTTTTCATGACAACTGGAGCAGAGGCCGCGCGATCCGGCTGCTGGGAGTACATGCCTCCAATTTCCAGGATGCGCCGGAGCAGATGGACCTGCTGGAAGGCAATCGTAGGCAGAAGTGGGCACGGGCGCTCTCCGCGACCGACCGTCTGCGGGATAAGTACGGTGATTCCGCTATTTTCCTGGCCAAAGCCATGGGCGGTACATTCCGCGAAAGGGTGCATGAAAATCCAGCGGAAAAGCCGGAAAAGAAAAAGGAGTAGCCTAAATACGGCGTCTTTAAAGGGAATATGCATCGGTAGTCTTCAAAAACTAGCCAATATGGCCCAGAAAAGTGGTATTGTGAGGCAGCGATATACACCCTTGCCTGTTCGGTGCTGAATCAGGTACTTAAGTTATTCAGGGTCTCTCAATTTTCTCGTCTTCTCCGGTCTCTACTGAGCCAGGAGTTTTGGGCATGGTATCTTCCCGATTCGAAGAGCTGGTTGTCTTTGGCGTAACAAGCATTCTTGTTGCGCTCTTTGGCTGGATCTATGCTCGAGATCGTGAAACCAGTGTCCAGCTATGGATGCTGGGCTGGATAGCCATCTTTATTCATTTCACGGCGCCAGCTATAGACAAGTTTGTACCATGGCTTATTCCTTTCACGCCGTGGATCAAAGTATTTACGTTGATTATTGCAGGTAGCTGTTTCCTGCTCTCAGTTTCAGAAGTTTTTACCGACGAAAGACGCCGCCTTAGATTCACCCTGTCAATTAGCGCAGCATCTGTTCTTTACCTCTGCGGTTTGTTCCTGGACCTTCATGCGCCCTGGTTTTTCAGTGGACTGCTTTTACTCAGCATGGTTTATGGATTGGTTCAGGCCAGCACCAATTTTGCCTGGAAGAGCCGGTACCTGTATTTGTTGCTCCTGCTCCTGCCTTACGGTGTGTGGGCCGCAGGGCGAGCGCTTCATGGCGACATAGACTATGGACTGGATTTTTACTTGTGCAGCCTCTTTTATGTGACTGGCCTTGTCTATCTGCGCCGGTTTCACCGGTTTACTCCCGGCGTGATATTTACCGCTGCCTCGTTCATCGCCTGGGGATCCGTATTTCCCCTGGGAAGAATTTGCTACGTTTACGGAATAGGGCCCAGTATGGAAAGTTTTTTCTGGGACATCCCTAAATTTTTCGTCGCGTTTGGAATGATTCTTACGCTGTTTGAAAACAAGGCAGAGATGGCGAGCTCTGTTGCGCGGCAATTCCAGGTGCTTTTTGAGAACAATCTTGCGGCTGTCTATCTCTCAACTTTTGATGGCAGGCTGCTGGATTGCAATAGCGCTTTTACCAGGATGTATGGCTTTGACTCAAGGAAGAGGCGCTGGCATGCTCTGCTGAGCTGCTTTACTCGCAACCTTCTGAGCGAGAGCAGTTCCTCAATGATCTGGGGCGAGAAGGGCGCGTGCTGAATTATGAATGCATGCAGCGGCGCAAAGATGGCACAGCTTTCTGGATACTGGAGCGCGCGATTGTTATCCCCGGTGGTGAGGGCAAGGACATGATTGAAGGCACCGCAATTGATATTACGGAGCGCAAACAGAGTGAGCTTGCCCTTAAACAGTCAGAAGAGCGATTTGCCACCATCTTTCGCCAGTCGCTGGTCGGATGCGCCATTCTCACTGTGGAAGGAATTTTTCTGAATGCGAATGACACGTTTTTACGCACATTAGGGCTGACTGCAGAAAAGGTAATAGGGAAGAGCTCTGTGGAGCTGGGTTTATGGAATTCGCAGGAAGAGCGGGACAGAGCAATAGCGAAATTGCGAACGGAAGGCTCGTTACAGAATTACGAAATAAAGTTCAAAGATCCGTCTGGGGTGCAGCACGTTGGAGTCTTTTTCGCTACGCTGGTGCTGAGCGGTGACAAGGAATGCGTCTTTGCGCTGCATCTTGATCAGACCGAAGAGCGGGAACTGGAAGCCAAATTCCTGCAGGCACAAAAAATGGAAGCGTTGGGCAGGCTGGCTGGAGGCGTGGCGCACGATTTCAACAATATGCTGGGCGTGATCGGCGGGTACGCAGAGCTGCTGGAATCCAAGCTTGAAGTGAATGAAGGGCTGCGCCGCTACTGCACCAAAATTTTGGAGACAACACAACGCGCCAGCGGCTTGACGAGGCAACTGCTGACCTTTAGCCGCAAAGAGGTTGTCCGTCCCATGCCGCTTGAAACTTCGCAGGCATTGACGGAGCTTATTGCGATCTTGCAGCGGCTCATTGGAGAAGATGTTGAGCTGATGGTCAATCTCCAGGCGAACGGAACTGTGGTGATTGATAAAACGCATTTTGAACAGATCATCTTCAATATCGTGATCAACTCCCGCGACGCAATGCCTGCAGGCGGGCAGTTATACATCGAAACAGAAGACGTGGTTCGCCCGCTGCTCACATCGGATGGCAACGTTGCTATCCGCCAGTATGTAGCCATTCACATTCGCGATACCGGCGTTGGAATGGATGAAACCACGCGCCAGCACGCCTTCGAACCTTTCTACACCACCAAAGAAGTTGGGCGTGGAACCGGCCTCGGGCTGGCGACTGTGTATGGAATCGTGCAGCAGTGCCAGGGCGAGATCAGCATTGATTCAGCTCCGCAAAGGGGAACACAGATCAACATACTGCTGCCTGTGGCCGAGCCTTCTCAATCCTCCACAGGCCCTGAAGCAGGACAGGAGATGAAAAAAGGCCAGGGCCACATCCTGCTGGTGGAGGATGAAGCCGAGCTTCGCAACGTGAATGCCGAATTTCTAACTTCACTTGGCTACAAAGTCCTGTGTGCCGGCAGCGGAGCTGAAGCGCTGGAGATTGCTGCCAGAGAGCACCAGATTGACTTGGTCATCAGCGACGTAGTCATGCCCAAAATGAGCGGCCGCGAATTCGCTGACCGCCTTCTCCAGCTTCGTCCCCAGACCAGACTGCTCTACGTCTCCGGATACGCGGCTGACGTCGTCCTGCACTCCGGCATACCTACGCAGGGAATCGCATTTCTGCAAAAGCCTTTCACGCTGCGACAACTCGCCGGCACCGTGCAATCACTGCTCTCGGTTTCTCCGCGAGTGGCTTAACGCTAACCGATCATCTTCTGCTCGCGCGAAACCACACGCGCGCAGCACTACAGCAACACCATCAATCTGCGAACTGATGATCGCGCGTTCTTTCCATCTCCGGAGTTTCTACTGGCAGCGGCTTCAGCTTCATCGGGAGCCAGCCGCGCACCAGGATGTAAAGAATTGGAATAATAAAAAGATTCAGGAACGTCGAAACGATCATCCCGCCAAAAACCGTAGTGCCCACGGAGTGCCTTCCTGCCGCGCCTGCTCCTGAAGCAAACACCAGCGGCAGCACGCCAAGAATGAAAGCGATTGAGGTCATCAGAATCGGCCTAAGCCTGAGACGCGCCGCCTCAATTGCAGACTCCACCAATCCCATGCCGCGATGCTGCAACTGCTCAGCAAACTCCACGATCAAGATTGCGTTCTTGCTGGCCAATCCAATCAGCATCACCAGCCCGATCTGGCAATAGACGTCATTCTGCAAGCCGCGCGCCCACTGCAATCCCAGGGCCCCGAGCATAGCCATTGGCACAGCCAGCAGAATAATGAACGGCAGAACAAAGCTTTCATACTGCGCGGAGAGCGTCAGGTAAACCACCAGCAAGCCCAGGCCAAAGAGCATCACGGTCTGCGCGCCCGATTGAATTTCTTCCAGTGAAATTCCTGTCCACTCAAATGAATAGCCCTGCGGCAAATCTTTTGAGATCTCTTCCATCGCTTTAATGGCTTGTCCGGAGCTGTAGCCCGGCGCTGCGCTGCCATCAATCTCCACGCTGCGGAAGAGGTTGTAATGGCTGATCACGCTGGCATTGGTGCTCTCTTTCACCGTGACCAGGTTGTCAAGCGAGATCATGCGGCCATCGTCAGAGCGCACGTAGAACTGTCGCAGGTCGCGCGGCTGTGAGCGATACTGCTGGTCCGCCTGCACCATCACGCGATACGAGCGGTTATTGAAGTCAAAATCGTTCACGTACTGCGAGCCCATATAGATCTGCAGCGCAGAGGTGATCTGCGAAAACGGAACGTTCAGGCTCTTGGCCTTTTCGCGGTCAATCTCCACCACAAACTGCGGATCGCGCGCCGTGAACGTGGTAAACAGCGGATGTGCCAGCTCCGGACGTGTATTCGCCTTGGCGATTACCTGATGCACAACGTTTTCCAGCTCGTCAATGCTGGTGCCGCTGGTCTGCTGCAGCTCATAGGCAAAGCCGCCGAACGTTCCCAGGCCCTGAATAGACGGCGGATCAAACGGGATCACCATGGCGTCATTAATGCTCATCAGCGGCCCGCGCAATGCGTTGAGCACGCCTTCAGCGCTGTGCGCCGAGCCTTTGCGCTGGCTAATGTCTTTCAGGCTTGCAAACATAATGCCCTGGTTTGAGGCTGAGCCGCTGAAGCTGAATCCCGGCACGGAGAACACGCCTTCAACATCCGGGTTCGCCTGCACGATTGCGGAGGCGCGGTCCATGACGCGCGTGGTGTATTGCAATGAAGCCCCTGGCGGAGCTTGCACCACAACAAAGAAATACCCTTCGTCCTCCTGCGGGACAAACGTGCTGGGCACGCGCTGATAAACAAAGTAAGTAGCGCCCAAGCCAATCAGGAAGATGATGACCACGGCAATTTTCCAGTCCGTCAGGTGATGCAGCCCACGCTGGTAGCCGGATGTTCCTTTGCGGATCAGCGCGTTGATCCCGGCAAAGAAGCGGTTTTGCGGGCGGTCGCGATGGCGGAGCAGCAAGCCGGCCAATGCAGGCGAGAGCGTCAACGCGTTGAAAGCCGAAATCGCAATGGAAAATGCAATCGTCAGCGCAAACTGCTGATACAAGCGTCCCGTGCTGCCGGGGAAGAGTGACACCGGCACGAACACAGCGATCAATACCAGTGACGTTGCCACCACAGCGCCAGTCACCTCATGCATTCCGATTCGCGTGGCCTCGCGCGCGTCGCGCACACCTTCTTCTATATGGCGCTCCACGTTCTCGATGACGACAATCGCATCATCCACCACAAGTCCTGTGGCCAGTGTTATGCCGAAGAGCGTCAGCGTATTGATCGAAAAGCCAAAGAACTTGGCAAAGATGAATGTTCCCACCAGTGAAACCGGAATCGTAATTGCCGGAATAATCGTGCTGCGCCAGCCCTGCAGGAAGAGAAAAATGACGATGATTACAATAATGATCGCTTCAGTCAGGGTCTTCAAAACTTCCTGAATGGATTCGCCCACGGCGCGAGTGGTATCAAAGGCGACCTGATACTTCAGTCCCGGCGGAAAGCGCTTGGCCAGCTCTTCCATCTGCGTTTGCACATCGCGGCGCACCTGCAGAGCGTTGGCATTTGAGAGCTGCAGGATGCCCAGGCCCATGGCATCCACGCCGTTGTAGCGGAGCTGGCCGCCATAGCTTTCGGCGCCCAACTCTGCGCGGCCAACATCGCGCAGCTCAACCAGCGTGCCGCCTGCAGCGCGCTTCACCACAATGTGCTCAAACTCTTTAGGATCAGTCAGCCGGCCCACAGCGCGCACGCTGATCTGATAATTCTGGCTGCTGGGAGCGGGCTGCTGGCCCACCGCGCCGGCGGCCACCTGAACGTTCTGTTCGCGCAACGCGTTGGTTACGTCCTGCGCCGTCAGGCCGCGTGCGGCCAGCTTCACCGGATCAAGCCAGAGCCGCATCGAGTACTTGCGCTCGCCAAAAATGATGACGTTGCCCACGCCCTTCACTCGCTTCAGCGCGTCGCGCACGTAGAGATCAAGGTAGTTGCTGATAAAAAGGTTGTCGAACTCGTGGTTCGGGGAATAGAAGCCGTAAGCGACGACGAACGAACCGGTATTCTTTGTGATACTGACGCCCGTGGTCTGCACCTCGGCGGGAAGGCGGCCCAGCGCGGTTGAAGCGCGGTTCTGCACATCAACGGCTGCCACGTCCAGGTCGCGATTCAGATCAAACGTTACGTTAATGCCACTGGAGCCGTCATTGCCGCTGGTCGAACTCATGTAGCGCATGCCTTCAGCGCCGTTGATCGCCTGCTCCAGCAGCGTGGTGACGCTGGTCTCCACAGCCTGCCCGTTCGCGCCGGTATAAAACGCGCTCACGCTCACCGTGGGCGGCGTCAGGTTAGGATACTCAGCGATCGGAAGAGTAGGAATTGCAACTGCACCGGCCAGCACGATGAGCAAAGAGCAAACAGTCGCGAATACCGGACGACGAATGAAAAAATTGACCATAGATCCTGTCGCTTTGCTCCAAACCGCCGGAGCGTTTCGAGCAACCTGATTTGTTCTGCATTACCGCAGGCGGCTCAGCGGGCATGGGCCTCGCCGCCTATTTAAGCTTTGAAATGCCTGCGCTAATCCGCGTTCATCCGCGTAAATCAGCGGTAAGTTTTTGATTTATGATTGCGGCATCACCGGCATGCCGTCAGCCAGCATTTGCACGTTGCTTACAATAATTTTGTCGCCGGGCTTGATCCCGTCGAGCACTACATAATCGTTTCCAATCAAATCGCCTACCTGGATCACTCGCTGCTTGGCCACCGCCTGTTGTCCGCTTCCTTCAGCCACAAAGGCAAACATCTTTCCGCTCAGGCGTGAGACCGCTGTCACCGGAATGACCGGCGCCTGGCGCTCTGACCACACCACGCGCGCGTGTACCTGCTGGGCATTGCGGAACTTGCGCTCAGGATTCTGGACCTGGGTTTTAACCAACAATGTTTGCGAATCTGTATCAACGTGCGGCGAGATGAACGAGATGCGCGTCCGCAGCAGCTTATTGCCGCTGTCATCAACAATGTCCACCGGCATGCCCATGCGCAGCGCAGTTGATTTTTCCGCCGGGACGTTAATGTAGGCCTCCAGCGCTCCTCCCGGATCAAGCGTGGTAAGCACCGTCTGTGTAGTTACGTGATCGCCCACGTGTACCGGAATGTCGCCAACGGTTCCCGCATTGGGCGCGCGCACCGTATAGTAATGGAGCTGTACCTGCTGTTCTCGGATCGCGGCCTGCGTTGCTTCAGAATCGGCTTTGGCGGCGTCATATGTGTGCTGCGCGGTATCCAGATCGGCCTTGGCAATCACGCCGGCGGCAAAGAGCTGCTTCTTGCGATCCAGGTCAATCGTGGCCTGGCGCAGTACGGCCTCCTTGGCCTTGAGCGCTGCCTCCTGGTTATTGACTGTCGCCTCCTGCTTGCGCTGATCAATCTCCAGAATTGGCGCTCCGGCTTCAACCTGCTGGCCGGAGTTCACAAAGATTTTCATGATGTCGCCCTCAACCAGCGGCTGCAGCGTGGCGCTGTTCCGCGACTTCAGCGTAGCCAGGTAGTCGGTGGAGATCGGCACCGTCTCCGCCTGGGCGGTGATCACCTTCACCGGAAAGGCCTGCGGCCCGGTCGGCCCTCCGGCTTTAGCGTTCCCATTGCAGCCCGCCAGCAGGAATAAAAGAGCTGTAAAACCAAGTACTTGTAGGAGGCGATTCTTTGTCATGATGATCTATCTATGTTAAATGACTTCCAATTCCCGCCGCTGGCGGGCTGACTCAATTTAGACGGATGAAGATGTACAACGATTTAGCATTCATTTACTTATTTACAAGCGTGGCCCATCCAGCTATTCCTTGGACCCTATCCCCTCCCTACCTCATCCCAGATTGGCGTAGGCTTCAGCGCTTTCATCCCAAGCCATCCCAATTTGGCGCGGGTTTGAGCCCTACTATCCCAATTTGGCGTAGAGTTTGAAACGCTGGTGGAGCGCAGGCGCCCTCGCCTGCGAATCGAAAATTCCATGACCTTACCTCTCTCAGGGATCACCAGTTCGCACGATTCTTGTTGCAGCCTGTCCTATACTCATACTCATCCCAATTTAGCGGGCGCTTTGAGCGGTCCCCGTCGCCTAAAAACAAAAAACGCAACGGCTCCCCGTTGCGCACTCAATTACCAGCAGTTTCCATTTCGCGATCCCACAAATGTGGACGTATTTTTATAGCAAATAAATCACGAAAGGTCAAGAAGATTCGGTAGTGTCAGTTTGACAGAATCCTGTTTCCTCCTGTCATGGTGAGCGAAGTCCGAGCGCCCCCGCGTCCGCGCGGAAGAGCGAGGGCGACTCGAACCATCCCGAGAATTTGTCGTTTGCCCATGCCGCGACAGGGAGTTCTACCCAGATCTCTGTATTCACTGAATGCAAATAACTACGAGCAAAATGCATAGTCAAGGAATTATATTTTGGGCAAAGCGAGACACTACCAGAAAATTCGGAAGCGAACTGACACTAGCCTGACTGCACAAACGTGTACCCCCGAACCCATCGGCTCGCGATAAGAAATACTGCCCCACCCCCGGATTACTATTGCGGTGATTTTCCGAGAAACACCTTATAGACAGCCGGGCAGTACTGATTATGATTGTCATCAAAATTGGAAGCTATTGATATACAAGCACTTCCACCTTTTGCGTATAGGTTACTGTCGTACTGTTTCCTGTTCTATCTTGTTCAACTTACACTTTTGTCATCACGAAAGGCCAATGTCCGAAAGGCCAATGAGAGTACAGGTTTCGGCCTTGGGTTTTCGGCCTGTTGGGTACGGAACATTTGTATGCCAGGGGAGAGTGCCTGTTAGGACTCGCCATATTAGGAGAAGAAGCGGCAGGTTTCAGCTCCGGGATTTTCGGAAACTTGCCCAGCAGAGATGAGCTGCAATGTTAGTTTCGGCAGGATGAAGCTGCTATTCGCGCTAACCGCGCTATTTTTTCTTGGCGCAACGGTAGAGGCGCAGACCAGCTCCGGGCAGCTCACCATCACCATGACGGTGCAGTCATCCATCAGCCTGATTTTTCAGAACAACCCCAATGTCGGTACCACCGGCTTTTGTCCGCTGACCAATGCGGGAACAAACAATGTTGGCCTGGACATGGGCGTGGCCGCATTTCCGGGAAGCTTTCACACTTCGACCTGCGTGAATTACCAGCATTTAAATGCGTCCTTTTATGAGGTCGATAGCGCTTTTGACGTGGTGGTAACCAAGAGCAATTCCAGCAGCCCCAATTACCGGCTGGCAGCGGAGATATCCGCCGTGCCCCCGGCGGGCGTTGTCTGGCTGATCAATAACGTGACTCTGACCACGGCAAGCTTTTCCACACTGGATACCGCGGATCCGTACAGTACCCCGGTGACCAAGACTTTGCAGGTGCAGGTTAGAAACAACGTACCGACGCAGACATTGCTGGAAACCATAGCTTTTCTGGCGACGGCCAATTAGGTGTTTGTGATGAAGAGAAATTACAAATCGGTGGTGCGTGGACTGGCGCTGATGGTGCTGGCGCTGGCTGGGGTGCGGATGTCGGCCCAGACGACCGCTACCGGCTTCATCAACGCCACGCTGGTCAACAAAAACGGCATTGCCTTGGTCTTTGATAGCGATCCCGCCGGCCTCACCCTGGGGAACTCCGGCACTTCAGCCGCCAGCGCAGACTTCGGCAACATCTCGGCCTTTGGCACGTTGTCTGGTGGTGTGACCCGGCCTTCGGTCACCGCTGCCAGCTTTACCGTGCGCACGATTTTCGATGTGTTCGTATTTCAGGGCGGTCTCAACAGCACCGGCTACACGCTGGCTGCCAATCTGGCATCGGTGGCGCCTGCAGGATTGAGTTACAAGATTGACACCGTCACTCTGACCACGGTTTCGCAGACCATCCAGGCAAGCGGTACCTACAGCGTTGATGTGCCGCACAACCTTGACTTGGTGGTCTCCACCGCGGCTCCGGGCGCGGGTGGGCCGGCGGTGGGAACGCCGCTGACCACGACCATTAATTTTACGGCCACGGCGAACTGAGTTCAGAAAGAAGTTGGCCCGCGAGGCCCTTCGTTCGCCGAGCGGGCCGCAACAGGAGCTGGAAAGATCGAACGGAAAGAAAGATCGTCGGCGGTTTGGAGCGCCAGCGACATTTATAGAAGTTGGGATTTGTACTAACAATTGTGCAAGTAAATGAGGAGAGGAACACCAATGAAAAAAGTAATGCTCTTGACCATCTTTGCGGCGCTGATGATGATCTCGTCGGCTGCCGTCGCGCAAACTGCAACCGGTACACTTACCGTGACCGCCACCGTGAACGGTTCCATCCAGCTAATTTTTAACTCTGATGCGGCTGGTGTCGCTCTTTCGTCCGGCGCGGGCACCAACACTGCTACGCTGGCCTTCGGCAACGTGTCGGCATTCGGTGCGGTTTCGGCTGGCGTTGTTCGCACAGTTGCCGCAAGCAACTTCACCGTAAGCTCAGCAGTTGACGTTCTGGTGAGCAAGACCAACTCTGCCAGCGCCAATTACACGCTGAAAGCGCAGCTGGGCTCGGCTGATGCCGTGAATAGCTGGGCCGTGGGTGGCACCGCCGTTACCAATGCTGCTCAGGCTACTCTGACCGCGACGGGCACTTATGGCTCGAATGCCAATTTCCCGGTGGCGATCACCATCCCGTTTACCACGGCGAGCGGCACTGCCATCAGCAACACTATTAACTACACAGCAACCGCCAACTAAGCATTCGCTGGCTTTGCTGTAAACGCAACGCATAATAGATGGAATAGAGCTTGCGCGGGGGTGCGAAGATCCACTTGCGGTTTGTCCTGTCGTTATTGCTGTTCGGTTCCTCCCTCATAACCGACGGGTGGGCACAACGCAAAGGAGCGACCACACGCACCTCCTCCGCTGTCTCCATGAAGTCTGCAACAGAAGGGACAATCTCAGTGAGCTTTGTGAGCGCGCCGGACGGCGCCGCCCTGACTGGCGGAGCCTCCGGCCAGCGTAGTTTAGATCTGGGCGCGGTTTCTCATGATGCTGGCGCAAGAAGTCCCAACGTCCAGGTGCAGAAGCTTACCGAGCGCTTTGTTGTCTCCACCAAATTCGGCCTGAGCATCCAGGGTGCCGCGCAGCATGCAACGTTTGCCACTGTTCTAGCCGCTCTTGCCGTGCCCGATCCGTCATTCGTTTTCCGTCTTGACGGCATCACCCTGCAGCCCACTCCGCAGCTCGTCAACAATCAGACGCGTGTCGGACCAACCTTCATCCACCGTCTGGAAATCGAAGTTCCGGCTTCCGTGACGGAAAAAAATTCTCAATTACACAATGCGATCCTTTTTCAAATCATCCCGAACTGAAGTAGCCCGAACTGTTATTACTCATGGAGCGCAGGCGCCCTCGCCTGCGGTCGAGAAGCTAAAGGCCGGTGTGGCACAGGCACTCTTGCCTGTGCTTCTGTCGGTGTGTTTCAACGCCATCGCACCCGCGCAATCCGCGCCCGCAGCTCCTACGCAAACTCCGCCCACTCCGCTGCGGCCCGCGCCTGACGCTGCCAACAAGCCCTCCATTTCGCTCAGCCCAGCCGTCATCATGGCCAAAGGATCATTCGGCCAGGGGCTCACGCAAACTCTCACGCTCACTAACCAGACCGCGCGTGAGTTCGCCTTTGAAATGATTGCGGAAGATGTCATCATCAAAGACGGCAAGCGCATCTTCGTTCCCGCTGGTGAGACGTCGAACAGTATCGCCTCCACTGCTGTCTTCTCGCAGAAGACCGTGCTGGTCAAGCCGTTCTCGTCTGCCGCGGTAGATGTCCGCCTCACCATTCCTGCGCAGACCAACATTCGCGCAGTCGTTGCCATGTTCCGCGGCACTGATAAGATTCCAACATCTTCTGACGCCGTCGGCATGACCGCCTCTCTCGGCTCGCTGATCACCTTCAACCTCACTGAGAACGTCAAGCTGCAGCCGGAAGCCGTGCGTGTGAACCCCGCAAGTGAAACTGCCAACATGACCATTGCACAGTGGATATCCAACAGCGGCACCGAGCCCGCGCTGCCGGAAGGAGCCGCCGCTGTGCTGAATTCCAGCGGCTCATTGGTGGGCAAGGCAGTTTTCCCGGCGCAGCGTCTCCTGCCCGGCGAACGGCTGGAATTCTCCGCCGAATATCCCGGCGATCTGCCTCCCGGAAGTTATCGCGCGCTGTGCTCGTTCCAGTTTGAAGGTAAGACCCTCACCAGTGAAGGCAGCTTTGAAGTGCCGAAGAAGTAGAGATGCAGCCGTGAATGCCATTCAAAAATTGAAAAGGCTTCACGGCCCATGCTTTTCTGCAGGGTGCCATACGCGACAGCCAGACCTTTGCACCGATCTGAAAACTTTGGGGCACGACCGATTCGTATCAGGGCCCGACTTTAGTCGGGCCGTAAAGCGTTTTAATTTGATTGGGGCTTTAGCCCCTGAAAAACACGCTTTCTGCCTTCTTCTTTTTCTCGTTTTTTGCGCGATCATCGCCCACGCGCAATCGCCCATATCTGTCGGCTACCAAAAGCGCATTCAGCTTCCTGTGGCTGGCGCCACCGCGGCTTACTCGCTTGACTCCACCATTGTTGACGCCTCTGCCGCCAACGGCATCGTAGAAATTCTCGGCAAGGCCCCAGGCTCTGCCAACATCGTCGTGGTAACTCCTGCTGGCGTTCAGACCATCGCCGTTACCGTTCCGGTCCCGCCGCCTGTGCTGCCTGCCGGCTTTGAGCCGCCGGAGCACCAGGGATCAGGCGAGACCGGCATCTACGAAGTTCGCTACAACTCTGATCCGGCGCAGCTCACCAACGCAATTGATCTCAAGCGCACGCAGGGCAAGTCTTTCACGCGCATGCAGGTGGTGAATGCCAATTTGTTTTCTGCCGGAGCATCCAGCTCCAATGTTGGTTTTCCATTTCTTGCCTACGAAATCGGCCATCCCAACACTGACATTACTTTTCTCGATAAAAATCTCGGCAACTCGCCGCTGACGGTTGACGGCTTTCTCGTCCGCGGCTTTCATCTTCGCCAGGGGCCCTGGGAGTTTCACGGCGGCTTCACCTCCATTGCCACGTTTCAAGGCCTTTTTCTCGCCACTGATCGCGAATACACCGCCGGCGTCTCCCGTCTCTTTGAACTGAATAAAACCAATTCTCTGGAAGCGAACGCCTACTACTTTCAAAATCCTGATAGCCAGCGCCTGATCGCCAGTAATGGCGCGGTTGGCTCTGTTGTTTACCGGCACAAGTTCACCGATAAAGGACATTTTCTTACCGAGCTCGGCCTCAGCCACGGCATCGGTTTTGCTTCTCGCGGTCAATATGATGATAAGCGCAACCACCTGACCGGCAACTTTCGTATTCAATCGCGCAACTACGCCTCGCTAGCCGTCAACAATCAGCACGGGAGATTCTCTGACCTCAGCGCCAGCCGCAAGCTTACTGAGCGTCTTTACGCCAGCCTAGACCTGAATCAATCGAATTACAACCTGCCCACGCTGAGCCAGAACACATTCACCTCAAGCAGCCTGCTCAACTTCAAGATCAACCGATATTTCTCTGTGAACAGTGGCGGCGCTTACGCCACGTTCCAATCAAAAGTTCCCGCCGGCCCGCGTATCAGCACCATGAATGTGCCTGTTGGCTTCGATTATTCAACGCGCCACTTCGGCGCCGGCTTTCAATACCAGCGCACACTCAATATCCAGGGCGGCAGTGGTGGCAATGATTACGCTGTAAACGCTCGTGCCTCCGCCGGAAGTTTTCAGATGAGCGGTTTCTATCGCCATGATGTCCAGGTGCCCACGCTGGCCGCTATCTTTTCCCAAATTCCCGGCCTGCAGGACGCGCTTGATCGCGCCGGCATCGTTGCCTCAACTCCTGAGCAACTCGCCGATCTCTTGCGCAACACCGCCATCCTGCAGCTTTTCGGCTTCACCAATGCCTTCACCGTAAATCTTGCGCCCGCGCGCAATGACCTGAACGCCGACCTGAGTTGGATCTCGCAGCACCCAAACCGCCGCAAGATTGACCTGAGCTACTTCGATAGCAACACCGCGCTGGTGCAGGGCAACTTCATACTTCAGACTGTCACGCTCAGCTACTCGCAGCGTCTTCGCTCCACCAATGACATTGTTGCTTCCACCGCAATGGTCCGCACCACCAACAACGGCGTCAGCACCACCAAGCCGCTCTTCAGCATCTCGCTTCAGCACCGTTTTTATACCGTTCCCGGACTGCTGCTTCCCGGCCGCCATGGCATCATCCAGGGGCATATCTTTCGCGATGACGATTCTCGCGGCCTTTACAACCCACAGTCTCCCGCCGTGGCCGGGGCGGAGGTGCGGCTTGACGACAACCGTGTCACCCACACGGACGCCAGCGGCTACTACTCCTTTCATCATGTTCCATTTGGCGTCCACCGCGTCGAAGCGAAATACCAGAGCGGCGAGCCCTTCTTCTATACCACTGACTCGCCCGCCACCGCGGACATGAATGCCACCGTCGATTTCGGCATCAACTTCGCCAAAGGCCAGATTTTTGGTTATCTCTTGAACGACGCTGGAACCGGCATCAATGGAATCACCATTGAGTTGAAGAATGATAAGCTCACGCGCCGCGCCACCACTGGCGAAAACGGCAAGTTTTCCTTCACCGGGCTCACTCCCGGCGACTACTCTGTTGCCACGCTTCCTGACTCTTATCCTTCAGGCTATGCTCTGCAGGATCTCACCGCGCAAACCATCACGGTGGCCTCAGGCAAGCCCGCCAGCACAGAGATCAAAGTACGCGCGCTGCGCTCCATCGCCGGTAGGATTATTGCCTATGACAAGACCACGCTGCAGACTGTCCCGCTTGCAGGTGTCACTGTGCACTTGAAAGAACTATCACTCGAAGTCAAGACTGGCCCCAGTGGCGCTTACATCTTCCGCAACCTGGCCGCGGGAACTTATATCGTTGCTATTGAGCATGAAGGTAAGGAGATAACCCGCAGCGTCACCGTTCCGCCCGAGCCCGCCAGCTTGCGCGATATTGACCTGAACGCCGGAAGCAAAGAACCTCCCGCGCAAAACTAAAAACCTTGAAACATAGAGGAACGAAGTAGGCGGAGGAATTAAGAATCGGTTCATCTGGCCATCGGGACATCCGGAAAACCGCAATTAGCGGCGGGCTTTTCAATTACCAAATTACCAACTTACTCAATTACCAAATTTCCTCCGCTCCCTCCGTTCCTCTGTGTTTCAAAGGTTTTGGTTCAGGGTTCCACATAAATCCTGTGCACCCTTGCTCCCACGTGCGTCAGCAGCTCATACGCAATCGTCCCGGCCTTCTCCGCTACCTGCTCTGGACGCAGCGTATGTCCATTGTGCGTTCCATAGAGAAGCACCTCCGCGCCAACACTGACGCCGGGCAGATCAGTCAGGTCCACCTGCATCTGGTCCATGCTGATTCTCCCAACAATCGGTGCTCGTCTGCCTTCCACCAACACCTCGCCCACGCCGGAGAGCCGCCACGGAAGCCCATCGTCATAGCCAAACGGCACAATGCCGACGCGCGTCTTGCGCTGCGCTGTGAACGTGCGGTTGTAACCCAGAGTCTCACCGGGCGAGAACTCCTGAATGCTGGCGATACGGCTTGTGACTCCCACCGCAAGCTCAAGCTCCAGCTTTTGCCGCGCCGCTTCTGACGGATAAGCGCCATACAGTCCCAGCCCAATCCGCACCATGCCGTAATGCGCTTCAGGAAATCGCATCACGCCCGCTGTATTGGCCGCATGGATCTGCAGGTTTGCAAAACACGCCGCTTTCAGTCCCGCAATCACTTCGTTGAATTTCGCGATCTGCGCCCGCGTGAACTCATCTGACTTTGGATCTTCCGCAGCGGCAAAGTGTGTGCACACGCCGGTGAGCCGCATCACCCCGCTCGATCGTATGCGTTGCGCCAGCTCCACTGCTTGCTCCGGCGGCACGCCGAGCCGATGCATTCCGGTATCAACCTTCAAATGGACATCCAGTAATTGCCCACTCCCTGCGAGCGAGGTCGCAAAGCCATCCGCCAGCTCAGCTGAGTAGATCACCGGCGTCAGCCGGTAGCGCAGCAGGTTGTCAAGGTCCTCGCGCTCAGAGAGAAAAACAAAAATGTCCTGGTCAGCGCCGGCCTTGCGCACCGCCGCGCCCTCATTTGCCGATGAGACGCCAATATGGTGAATCCCCAGCCGCGACATCCAGGAAGCAAGCTGTGCCAGCTCCGTTCCGTAGGCGCGCGCTTTGAGCATGGGCAGTATGTGGACTGAAGTTCCGCAGTGCCGGCGAAAGCGCGCGATGTTTCCCTCAATCGCCGCCAGGTTCACCCACATGCAGCGCTGCGCGATGGCGCCTGAGAGATCGCGCACTGCCTTCACCATGCCCGCATTGCGCGGTCCTTTGAAGAGCACGGTGTCGCCCGGCCGCAACAGAGGCAGAAGCTGGTCTTTTAATTCGTCGGCGGACTTCACCCGTGAAACCGCGCCATCGGCCCGGACTGCCTTGTACCCTTCCGCCGTGCTCTCCAACTCGCCGTCCCCGACCAGAAACAGATGGCTGAATCCGCACGATGCTGCCTGCTCTCCCACCTGGCGATGCTCGCGCCTGGAACTCGCTCCCAACTCGCGCATGCCGGCAAAGGCAAACATTTTGCGCCCGCCGCGAGACGAGCCTAAAGTTGCCGACCGTAGCGCCGCATGCACTGAAATTGGATCAGAGCTGTAACCGTCATTAATAATGCGAATTCCCTGTGGAGATGACCACATCTCCATGCGCGTGGCGGTTGGCGTGTAGCCATCCAGCGCCTGTGCAAGCTCTTCAAGGCTTGCGCCCAACAGGTGCGCGGCGCACGCGGCAAAATGCAGGTCAGAGATGATCTCCGGCGAGCGCGTCTTTACCGTCACGCTGCTGCCCTGGGACTGGACGCTCAGCTCCAGCACCTGGCCTTCTTCACTCAGCGAAACCGGCCTGAGTGAGACCAATTGCTGATTCGCGCCAACTCTGTAAATCGGGCATTTAATATTTTTTGTGAGGCCGTCAAGCGTTGGCTCATCTTCCGGCAGGAGCAGCCAGCCATTTTCCGGAAGGTTCCGGAAGAGTTTCATCTTTTCCTGCGCAATGGCCTCGCGGCTGCCGAAGGCCGCGAAATGCGCCAACCCAATGTTGGTAAGAATGCCAAAATCCGGCGCGGCAATTTCCTGTAGCGCATCCATCTCGCCCGGCGCAGAGATGCCGACCTCAAGGACCGCCAGCGGCTCAGGCTTCTCTGCCGAGAGCACTGCAAGCGGCAGCCCCAGCTGGCTGTTGTAGCTTCCAGGCGACGCCAGTAACTGCCTGCCCGCCAGCAGCGCCTTCAACGCGTCTTTTACTATCGTCTTGCCGTTGCTGCCGGTGATGGCCAGCACGCGGCCGAAATGCTCTCGGCGATGCAGGCGCGCCAGTGCCTGCAGTCCGCGCAACGGATCAGGAACAACCAGCAGCGGCCATGCCGGATCCAGCGTTAGCCCATCAAGCCGTTCGCGGGCGATCAGCGCCGCCGTTGCGCCGTTGCGGAAAGCCTCAGCAAGAAAGTGATGTCCATCTGCCTGTTGTCCTTTGAGAGCAACGAACAGCGATCCCGGAGAAGCGCCGCGCGAATCCGTGGCAATACGGTCAACGGTGAGAGAGGAAGATGTGCCGCGTAATTCGCCGCCAACTTCCTGCGCGATGCGCTCCAATGTGGTTGGAATCAAGTGTTCGCTGCTCCGGTACCGACAGTGTACGGGATTCACCTGCGATCTTGCAGCAACTGCATCACAAGAGTACCGCTCAACGGGCCATGTCCAGGAAACGCACGGTAGTCGTGAGATCACAGCCTCATGACATTCTCCTATCCCGCGAATCGCCATCCCGAACTGAGCGCGTGATGCTGCTAACTTTCTTGCAAAACCGCTGGGCGCGAGGGTGAGGGATCGGCTCCGCTGCTTTGAGGGCTGTAATAAGCCATTTCACCAGATGCAAAAAATCACATTTGAACAGCCAAACGCGCCATTCTAATGCTCGCCTCTCCTCGGAAATTGCCGTCACCTTTAAAATCAAATAAACCCTATTCATGGCCAGCTTTTACCAAAAATGGATGTATGCGTGGGAGACGCGTCTCACCACGCGTGACAACAACCGCGTCGTCCGTCCTCTGGAATGGGGCATGGAGTGGGCGCGGCGCTGGCCTCTGGTCAACGGCAACTTTCCCGCTTCAGAAGAGCAGTTCGAAAAATATCTGCATGAGCTGAATGACCTGATCGTCGCCAACAGCGACCAGTTTTTCGACTACAAGACTCCGCAGGATTTCCGCCTTGAGGCCCGCAAGATTGAGCTTTTTCCCACCGGCAGCAACGCCGCGGAAAAACTTCCGAAAGGCGATGGACTGTTCCTGCGCTTCACCTCGCCCGCGGACACGCCTTATCCGGAAAATGATCTCGTCAACGCGCGTTGGTTTCCCGCTGAAGGCAAGCGTGCCGTGATCGTCCTGCCGCACTGGAATGCCAACGGCATCGCCTACAACGCGCTTGGTCCGGTGCTGAACCGCTTCGGCATCTCCATGCTGCGGCTCAGCAAGCCATATCACGATATTCGCCGTCCCAAAGAAACCGCCCGCTCTGATTACGCGGTCTCGCCCAACGTCTGCCGCACGCTTGACGCTGCTCGTCAGGCTGTACTCGACGTCCGCGCCGCCCTCGACTGGCTTGAGTCACAGGGCAAAGAGAGCGTTGGGATCATCGGCACCAGCCTGGGTTCGTGCTATGCCTTTCTTGCCAGCGCGCATGATCCGCGCTTGCGAGTCAACGTTTTCAATCACGCTTCCACTTACATGGCTGACGTGGTCTGGACCGGGCAGTCAACGCGCCACGTCCGCGAAGGCCTGGAACGCGACGGCATGACGCTTGAGAGCCTGCGCCAATCCTGGCTCGCCGTGAGCCCCATGGCGTATTTTGATAAGTTTGCCCGCTGGCCCAAAAAGACGCTGATGATCTACGCGCGCTACGATCTGACATTCCTGCCGGAGCTCTCCCGCCAGGCCGAAGCCGGTTTCCGCAAATACGGCGCGGATCTCAATACCGTTATCCTCCCATGCGGCCACTACACCACCGGTGAGACACCGTTCAAATACCTCGACGGTTATCACATGGTGCGATTTCTGGTGAAAAATCTCTGAGAGTTTCTTCTGAAATCCCGAGCGGAGCGAGAGAGCCTATTGTTACGATATTCTTAGGGTGGCACCTAGGAAAGACTCCAATTCGCCGCGAAATTCCGCTGATGAAAATGCAGGAACGCAGATAAAAGTCGGGGCAATAGCTCCTGCAGCGAGCGTCAAAGCTTCTGATCTGCGTTTATCTGCGCAAATCAGCGGCAAAAAAACATTCGCGAGCACCACATCAAACCCGCAGGCCAAAAATTCTCGTCCAATATGCCAGAAGTTTTAGGAGCAGAGCATGCGGGTGCTGTCATTTTTGGGAGCAGTAGGTCTGAGTGTCTTTTCAGCAGCTTGGTTTGCCGCTTGGCAGCGGCGTGGACCGCGCCAAATCGTCAATATTAATGAAGCCAGTCCGGAAGAGCTCATGACGCGGTTGGGTGTTGATGCGGATATCGCTGATCGCATTGTGGAGCACCGCCCCTATCCCAGCAAGATCGATCTCCTTGGCCGCATGGTGGTGCCGCAGGAGATCTACAACACAATCAAGAACCGCATCGCCGATAAAGCGTCTTAGTCTCCAGCGTCACGGCGTAGTGGTGAGCTTGCCAACTCAGCCCACCTCAACCAGCCCATATCTGCGTTGCCAGTGCTGCCGCAGATGTGACATGACGCGATGCCGATCATCCACCGTGATCTGCGGATCTGTTTCATGCACTACCTTGGCCGCTTCGGCCTTGGCCAGTTCAAGCAGCGTGCGATCGCGAATAATGTTTGCTACCCGCAGTCCGGGCATGCCGGCCTGCCGCGTGCCAAAGAACTCGCCAGGGCCGCGCAGCTTCAGGTCGAGTTCGGCGATCTCAAATCCATTCTGCGTGCGCACCATCTCATCCAGGCGGCGCTCGCCTTCCGGTGAGACCTTGCCGCCGGTCATGAGCACGCAATAGGACTTGGCCGCGCCGCGGCCTATGCGTCCGCGCAGCTGATGGAGCTGTGAAAGTCCGAAGCGCTCCGCATGCTCAATCACCATCACAGTTGCATTCGGCACATCCACGCCCACTTCAATGACCGTGGTGGAAACCAGAACATCAATTTCCCCTGCCTTGAACTGCCGCATTGTCTCATCTTTTTTTTCCGGATCCAGGCGTCCGTGGAGAAGCCCTACATGCAGGTCAGGCAAAATTTTTGATCGCAGCTCTTCAAACATGTGCAATGCCGCTTTTAATCCGGTCTTCGACCGCGCGCCTGCGGCTTCGCCAGCAAACTCCAGCTCCTGCTGCTCGGCTGGAGCGCCTTCAATCACGGGATAGACAACGTATGCCTGGCGTCCGGCCTTCACCTGTTTGCGCACAAACTCCCAAACTTCAGGCGCGCGCTTATCAGAAACTTTTTTCGTGGTGATCGGAGTGCGTCCAGGCGGAAGCTCGTCAAGCACGCTGGTGTCAAGGTCGCCGTAAAGCGTGAGCGCCAGCGTGCGTGGGATGGGCGTAGCGGTCATCACCAGCGTATCCGGTTCGGCTTCTCCTTTTTTCATCAGCCGGAATCGCTGCATCACGCCAAAGCGGTGCTGCTCATCCACAATCACCAAACCTAAATTGTTGAATTCAACTTTTTCCTGAATCAGCGCATGCGTTCCAATCACCAGATGCACGTCTCCATGCGCAATGTGCCGCCGTGCGCTGCGCTTGCGCTCTTCTTCCAACGATCCCGTAAGCAGCACCACGCGATATCCGGCATCTTCCAGCGCGCGCCGCGCCGATAAATAGTGCTGAGTGGCCAGAATCTCCGTGGGCGCCATGAAAGCCACCTGATATCCATTTTCCATGGCGATCACCGCCGCCTGCAGCGCGACAATCGTTTTGCCTGAGCCCACGTCGCCCTGCAGCAGACGGCGCATGGGTGAAGGAAGCTGCATGTCTTCTGCAATTTCTTTGAGCACGCGCTTCTGCGCCGCCGTGGGATGAAACGGCAGAATTTTCTTCACTGCTTCACGGACTTTGCCTGTGATCGCAAAAGCAATTCCGGGCCGCTCGCGCATCTTGCGGCGCTTGAGCTCCAAGCCGACTTCCAGAAAAAACAGCTCTTCAAAGATCAGCCGCCGGTGCGCGGGCGTTGCATGATTTTCAAGCGCCGCAAAGCTCTCGCCTTCAGGCGGAAAGTGGGCCTGCTGAAAGGCGGCGCGGCGATCAATCAGATCAAGCCGTTTACAGAGCAACTCCGGAAGACCGTCTGGAAGTTCCGGGGCAAGGTTCTCAAGCGCTCTATAAATCGTGCGCCGAAACCAGCGTGAGGTAAGTTTGCCGCTGGCGGTGGATTCATAGATCGGCACAATTCGTCCAACTTCGAGCGACTCAAATTCCTTTGTGTTCTCCAGATCAAGCTGGCCTTCGCCATGGCTGCCATTCAGAAGCTCGAACTGAGGCTGTTGGATTTGCAGCCCACGCCCTTTCCATCCTTCCTCAACCTTGCCGTAGAGCGCGACGAGTTGCCCGGGCCTGAAGCGATCACGCAGGTATTCGCCGTGGAACCAGATGCACTTAAGGGTGGAGCGGCCCTGCCCGGCAACCATCTCGAAGATCGGCATGCCATTGCGCGTGCGGAAGACCGCTGAGTTGCGCACCTCAGCGATCACAGTTGCCATCTCACCCGGGCGCAGCTCTCCAATGCCGCGCGGATTCAGCCGGTCTTCATAGCGAAAGGGCAGATAGTAGAGCAGGTCTTCAACGGTGGAGAGATTTTTCTGCTCCAGCGCTTCGGCAATGCGCGGACCCACGCCTTTTACGTATTTAATTGAGGTATGCAGATCAAGCACTAGAAAAGATAATACTCGCGGAATTGAGCTAATAAAATTCCTGGCAGCGGCTACTGTAATCCCTGCCAAATTCTCTGATTGCATAAGTTAATAAAATGACCGATGGTGAACGTCATTCTCTGTGGAGAAGCCGCGGCAATTGCTTGCAACTTCTGTCCGCCATCGGTGTATGTTGTAAGTAAATGGCTAAAAGCCTCAAATATAGTGTGTGGTTTTCAGGGCTGATTCTGGCCGGATCCATGGCCGTTGCGCAGATCCAGCAGCCGTCCTCCAGCCCTGCTGCGCAGGCTGAATCTCAAACTTCCAGTCCTGCCCCACAAACATCGGTTGATAACAAAACCACAGAGCCTGTCCCAACTGATCCCAGAGAGATTGTCCGGCGATCTGTGGAGGTTGACCATCACAACTTCGAGCGGGCGCAGAAATACACTGCCACGCAGCGAGAAGTGCTCAAGCACCTGGATAAGAACGGCAACGTAAAATCCACTGAGATCAAGACCTACGACATTAATTATTACTTCGGTGAGTTCTATCCCCGGCTGGTCCAGATTGACGACAAGCCGTTGAGTGAGAAGGACCAGAAAAAAGAAGACGAGAAGCTGGAAAAATTCCTGGCCAAGCGCCGCAAGGAGAGCGAGGAAGAGCGCGAGAAGCGCCTTGCGAAGCAGGAGAAAAAGCGTAAGGAAGGGCGCGCGTATGTTCGCGACGTTGTAAATGCTTACGATTTTCACCTGCTGGGCGACGATAAAATTTCAGGCGAGGATACATGGGTGATCGAAGCCACGCCCCGTCCGGATTTTCAGCCTACGCAGCCGCATGCTGACATCTTAAAGAAGATCAAGGGCCGAATCTGGATTGAAAAGAAGGATTTCAACTACGTTAAGGTCGAAGCCGAAACGATTGATACCGTATCCTTCGGCCTGTTCCTGTTCCGAATTCATCCGGGCTCCCGGTTCGTTATTGAAACCACACACGTCAATAACGAGCTCTGGGCCATAAAACGCTTCTACGTCAATGGCAGCGCTCGGATCGCGCTCTTAAAGAATGAAACTGCCGAACAGGAAGATGTTTTCTCAAACTACAAAAAGTTCAGCACTTCTATAACGATCCTGCCGGGCGTGAAGGAAGTTCCCAGCGAGGAGAAGCCGGCACCGCCGAAGTAAAGTCGTTTAGGATTTATTGAGGTTCGTTCGCGGGCGCCTGTTTCTTTGCGGCCTCTTCAGCTTTCTTCTTGCGCGCCACCATAGCTTTATCAGACCAGTCGTTTGCCTTTTCGATGTCCGCCTCGTGCGCTGCTTTGTCTCCGCATTGGAGATCGGCGCGGAGTCGAAGCAGCAGGTTCATGTAGACCATCGCGTCGTCATAGTCTTTGCGCAGCTCGGTAGCACGGCCCAGCATGGCAAGGCCGTCTTCAATGTCCGATAGATGCTCGGCTCGCAATGGCACGCAAAAGGGTGAGAAAATCACGGCGTATTCGGAATCGCTGTCAGGCTTCGGTTTATCCATGCCGGTATCGGCATCATCATCATCGTCAGTTTCTGCGCTTGGTGAAGCTCCCTGCAGTTTGCTTTTTGCAGATGTGATATCGGCAAACGCCATTGTCCAATCGACCACGCCCGCACTATAAAATATCTCGGCATCGTTAGGATCGATTTTCGCGGCCCTTTTATAGCTGTCTCTCGCCTCTTTAAAATTTTTCAATTGCATGTTGATGTAAGCGACGCCCTTCAACGCAATCGTATTGCTCTGATCAAGACGTAATACCTGTGTGTACTGTTCAAGAGCGGTTTTGGCGTTGGCAATATTTTCTGGCGTCTCCACACCCGGCACGTACAGTTGCCCATAAGCAGTTGCCAGGTAGAGATGGGCAACCTTCATGTTCGGGTCTAGTAGTGCGGCGCGCTTGAAATGCTCGATAGCACCTTCAAATTGCGCGCTGCGGTACGCCTGCACACCCAGATTAAGCTCCTGCCGGGCGGATGAAAGGTGATCTACCTGAGCAAAAGCGCAGTTTACAAAGAGAAAATAGATCGATAACCGGATCCAGACTTTCATTGGTGCATCCTACCTCAACTCTGATGTTTTTTTTACACCGATCATGGCGTAACCGTTCCCACCAGCTCCAATGCCGTCTTGCGCAGGGGCTTCATCAGCGGCAGGCCGGAAATGCGCAGCAGGTTCACCAACAGGCTAAGGCTTTTTTCCATCAGCTTTTGCGTGCGCTGCTGGCCGGGTGAGCGATCATAAAGCCAGAAGAGAATCAGTCCCATCTGGTACAGCCACAATAAATAAGGAAGCTGCGGTTTCAGGTCGGCAGGGACCTTCACGTCACCGCCTTCCAGCGCAATGCGCAGGTGCTCAATGGAGCGCTCGCGGATCGAGCGTGTCTCTTCACTGAAAGGCGAGAGCGGATCCTGGCTATCCGGAGCATGGCGGAAGAGCGCATCACAGAACTTGCGGTTGGGCGCCAGCAGCTCCAGGCGTTTCTCAATCACGCAGCGGATGCGGTCCTTCAGCTTCTTCTGGCCAGACATCGCGTGGAGAATTTCCTCGTGGCTGCTCTCCTGCATCTCGCCGTAAAAGGCCAGGACAATCGCCTCCTTTGACGAGAAGTAGTAATAAGCGCCGCCCAGCGCCACGCCCGCCTTGGCCGCGATGTCACGCATGGTGGTCTGCTCAAAGCCTTTTTCGCGAAAGAGCTCGAGCGCAGCTTCATAAATGCGCCGGCGCGTATCTTCCGCGCGCGGCGTAGGCCGGGTTTTCATCGCAGGTATATTCATCGCAGATAGTCATGCACGGTGCCGTCCGGCCCAGCACACGGGGCCAGCGGAACCTTGCGGAGTTCGCCTGCTATCTCTTCCGGCCGGTCGTGCGCCAGCCAGCGCGAGATGGTTTGGCGGTTTTTGGAGATCATCTCCCAGGCCTGCCGGACAAACGGCACAATCATGGGATGCGCCAGCCGGCAGGCCCAGTCACGATAGTCTTCCAGAGCATAAAGCGCCATGATCCAGGCTGAGTTGTTGAGATAGACCTGGCCATCATCACTGATGACGACAAGATCGTTGCAGGTGGCTACCTTCTCCAGCTCAGGAAACATCTTTTGCGCCTTCTCTGAACCGGCTGGGACCATTGAAAGTCCAAGCCAGCTTCGCTGCACCAGCAGCCAGTCTTTCAGGCGCTCGCACAGCTCGCATTTTGGATCATATAGCACGTAGAGCTTTTCCATGTCGTCCTCCATATTTATCGCGGCACCGCCACCTTCAGCACTGCATCCGGCGCGATCGGGGGACGGCGCGGGCCATTGTTGCGTCCGTGAGCGCGAATCCTGGAGAAGACAAGCAGGTTGAAGAAGTGCATGCCGCCAAGCGTGAGCAGAACATAGCCAAGTTTGTCACTCAGCATCTCAATGGCTTCCCGTGAATTGGCGATCACCGCGGTGCTTCTGAGCGCCAGAGCAACAAAGCCGATGTTGATGAGGTAAAAGCCGACCACCAAAAGATGATTGACTGAGGCAGCCAGTTCGGCATTGCCGTGAAAGGCGTCAACCAGAAAGATGGCGCCACGCTTGTGCAGGGTACGCGCCACCCAGATGGTCAGGGTCACGCTGATCAGAAGATAGACAAGATAAGCAATCACAATGATTTTTTCGCTGGTGTACATAAGCTGATCCTCCAGATTCATTATTGAACACGTTCAAAATAACTCCAGAGCAAGCTCCTGTCAAGATAAATTTTGAACATGTTCATATATATAAGAATCAATAAGTTAGCGGTGGCGTGTGGTTCAAACAGAAAGAGATTCTGAGGTTAAACGGAGGACTTAGGCGCGTATAAACTTGCTAAGAATTGACGAGACCACGCCCAAGCCGATGATGGCAATGGGCCCGTGGTTTTGCTGCAGTGCGGCGACTGCGTCTCCGTTGGCGGTGACAAGATATACGCCCCAGCAGATTCCGCCGACGATGGCTATTCCGCCCAGCGTACGCAAAATAGGACTGCCGGGTTCCTTGGCACGGGCTCGCTGCGGACGAAACGAGCCGCGATCTTCATATCCTTCACGGGCGCCTGTTCCCCATTCATCCTGAAACTTCTGGGCCATGCAGCCAATGTGACGCAATTTCGGGCAAATTACAACAGGCAAAACTCCTTAATTGGTACTTCCAAGGTTCATGTCCCGTGATCTAAGTGAAAACCGTTGCATAATTCGCGCAGCTCATCACAGTTTCCATCTAGTCCAGCCGCTCATCGCGCGGCTTCCTCGTCTCAAAGCCAATCCAAGCGAGAATCTCACGCCCCAATTACAATCAACAGTCTGCTTATGGCCCACTTATTCGACTCTTTCAAACAGCGCGATGTTGAGTTCGCCAACCGCATCATTGTCTCGCCCATGTGCCAGTACTCGTGCGAAAACGGCTTTGCCAATGATTGGCACTTCGTCCACTTGGGAAGCCGCGCCGCAGGGCGTGCTGCTGCTGTAATTACCGAGGCCACCGCCGTCACGGCTGATGGACGCATCAGTCCGCAGGATCTCGGCCTGTGGAGTGACGCGCACATTGAGCCGCTCCGCCGTATCTTTTCTTTTGTCGCCAAGCAAGGCTCCGTGCCGGGCATGCAGCTCGCGCACGCCGGACGCAAGGCCAGCACCAACCAGCCATGGAATGGCGGTAAGCCCATCTCGCCGGCTGAAGGCGGATGGACGCCCATCTACGCTCCCAGCGCTCTGCCGTTTGCTGAAGGCTACCAGGCGCCCAAGGCGCTCAGCGTCACCGAGATCGGCGCCATCGTACAGGCATTTGCAGACACCGCGCGCCGCGCCGAAGCCGCCGGAGCGCGCGTCATCGAGCTGCACGCCGCTCACGGATACCTGCTGCATGAATTCCTGTCGCCGCTCAGCAACCAGCGCACTGACCAGTACGGCGGGTCGTTTGAGAACCGCATCCGCTTCGTCTGTGAAATCGTGGTTGCGGTACGCAAAGTGTGGCCGGAGCGATATCCGCTGTGGATGCGTATCTCCGCCACAGATTGGACCGAGGGTGGCTGGACCGTGGAAGAGTCGGTGGAACTGGCGCGCAAGCTGCATCCCATGGGCGTTGATCTCTTTGACTGCTCGTCAGGCGGTAACGTGGCGCGGGCAAAAATTCCCGTCGGCCCGGGATACCAGGTGGCCTTTGCCGAGCAGATCCGTCGTGACGCCGGCGTGCCGACCGCCGCCGTGGGCATGATCACCGATCCCGCCCAGGCGGATCAGATAATCCGCACTGGCCAGGCTGACCTGGTGGTTCTTGCCCGCCAGTTCCTGCGCGAACCATACTGGCCTCTGCTCGCGGCCCGCGCCCTGGGCCATGACATCAAGTGGCCGGTGCAGTACGAGCGGGCAAAGATGAAGTAGGATTTTGTTGCAGCTTAGGCAGATTTGCCACCGATCAGCTGCTGTTTAGGTCCTGAAGAGCTCTGGCTTGTCACGTTGAGCCGCGTTATTCTTTTTGCGAGGAAAATTCCACTGATGCGCCGACTCCTGATCTTCTTTTTCGCATTCACGCTTATGGCTACCGCACAGAAAACTCCCACATCGCCTTCTTATCCTGATGCTGCGGAACTAAACCGCATGATTGCGCGGTTTGCGCCCGCGCCGCTGCAGGTTGATCTCTCCGGGCTTTCTGCCGGTGACAAGAAAGCCCTGGCCAAGCTGATTGAGGCGGGCCATGTGGTGAACCACATCTTCATGCAGCAGCTGTGGAGCGGCAACCTGGCGCTCTACCACAAACTGCAGCAGGATAAATCTCCTCTGGGCCAGGCTCGCCTGCATTACTTCTGGATCAACAAAAGTCCGTGGTCAGAAATTGACGAGCACAGGGCGTTTCTGCCCGGAGTGCCGGCTAAAAAGCCGGCCGGCGCGAACTTCTATCCCGGGGACATGACCAAGGAAGAGTTTGAGAGCTGGGCGAAAACGCTCTATCCCGAGTCAAAAGACCAGGCGCAGGGCTTCTTCACGGTGATTCGCCGCGAGCCTGACAAGAAGCTCAAAATGGTTCCTTACAGCGAGGAATACAAAGCTGATCTGGCCAAAGCCGCTGCCCTGTTGAAAGAAGCGGCCGCGCTTACGGACAACGCGTCGCTCAAGAAGTTTCTCACCACGCGCGCTGAGGCCTTCCTCAACAATAACTACTTTGAGAGCGACATGGCGTGGATGGACCTGGATGCGCCCGTGGACGTGACCATCGGGCCGTACGAGACTTACAACGACGAGCTGTTCGGCTACAAAGCTGCGTTTGAGGCCTACGTCAATGTGCGCGATGAGAAGGAGTCAGCGAAGCTGGCGTTTTTGGGGCAGCATCTGCAGGAGATCGAAAACAATTTGCCTGAAGATCCGCAGTATCGAGTGCCCAAGCTGGGTGCAGCGTCGCCGATCCGCGTTGTGAATCAGGTTTTCTCCGCGGGCGATGGCAACCACGGTGTCCAGACCGCTGCCTACAACCTGCCCAATGACGACAAGGTAGTACAACAGAAGGGCTCGAAGCGCGTGATGCTCAAGAACATTCAGGAGGCCAAGTTCAAGCAGACGCTGGAGCCGATCTCAAAAGTTGTATTGCAGCCGGCTGCGCAGCAGGACCTGAGCTTTGAGCTTTTCTTTACTCACATCGTGGCGCATGAGCTGACGCATGGCCTTGGTCCGCACCAGATCAAGATCAACGGCCGCGAGACCAATCCGCGCCTGGAGTTGAAAGAGCTTTACAGTGCAATCGAAGAGGCCAAAGCTGACGTGACCGGTCTTTTCGCGCTGCAATACCTGATGACGCAGGCAGATAAAGGCGCTATTCAGGCTCCGCTTCCGCATGGCCCTGAGGCTGAGCGCAAGCTTTACACCACGTATCTGGCGTCGTCATTCCGCACGCTGCGCTTTGGCCTGCAGGACTCGCACGCCAAGGGCATGGCGGTGCAGTTCAATTATTTTCTCGATCACGGCGCATTCGTCGCCAACTCTGACGGCACGTTCAGCGTGGACCTGAGCAAGATGAAAGACGCCGTGGCCGGGTTGGACCGCGTGCTGCTTACGCTGGAAGCCACGGGCAACTATGCCGGCACAAAGGAGCTGATGGGCAAGATGATGGTGCTGCGTCCCGAGGTGCAGAAGGCGCTGGACCGGCTTAAGGATGTGCCCACGGATATTGAGCCGAAATTTGTGACGGCAGACGTGATTACAAAAGGCATCAATGACGAAGGTCTGAAACGCAAGAAGTGACTGCCCCGATGAATTTGCACATTCCGATCAGCGAAGATTTCATGAGCATTCTTGATCGCGTGCTGGACAAGAGCATTGTGGTTGAGTCTTGGATCCAGCTTGGCCTGCAAGGAACAGATCTGCGGGTTGCCAATGCGCGGGCCTGCGTCGCGTTCTCGGCCGTGTACGTCGGCTACGGCAACCAAGGATCATGGAAAGAGGGTAAGGAGTTTGAGGATCTGTTTCCCTTCTGGCGGCGCGATCTATGGACCAGGTAAGGGAACAACGCTCGCAGCTGTTGACTTTCCAGTTAAGTGCCGCTATTCTGCGTTTACACGGGAAAGGAGGGCGATCCGAAAATATGAACAATTCTGACAGTAGTGGTAAACGTGAGGTGGCTGAGGCTTAAGGCGTGAGTCTTTAAGTCCTAGGCGAAGTTGGATTCGCACAAGGCCTCCGCGCCTTCAGCCAATCCCAACAGACTACCGAAATAACCCCGCAGCAATGCGGGGTTATTTATTTTCTGCAACTTACATCGCATTTTTAGCGCCTGCCACAAAGCGCACTCTCGCGCAAAATGTTATCCTCAAGGGTTAGGAATCTTCAGGAACAGTAGCGGTCCACAACGGCTTTTTTGCTGGTTCCAAACGCGACCGCTAGAGCAGTTCCCTCATCAAATCTGGACCAGGTGAAATGAGTACCAAGAGTGCACAGCTGACTGAACTTTCCCTTGAGCGCGAACAGGTTTTTGACGCATATCGCCGCTGGGGATACCTTGACGCCAACCTCTGCCCCTTTGGCGGCCCCGTTGGCGGGGGCTATGCTGACCTTCCCACGCAGGGCGAGGACGCCGAAGAGGCCCGCAAGATCTATGGTGGGAGCATCGGCGCGGAGTTCATGCATATGCCGCAGGCGGACCGCCGCGCATGGGTGCAGGAGCAGATGGAGAATCCTCGCGCGCAGCAGGTGGACCGCCGCTGGCTGGCCGAGCGCCTGCTTCAGGCTGATCTATTCGAACAGATTCTTCAGACGCGTTATCTCGGTACCAAGCGCTACTCCGGAGAGGGCGCAACTGCGCAAATCCCGCTGCTGGACACAATTCTGGAAACCGGCGCTGACCTGGGCGCGACCACCACAGTCATGGCCATGAGCCATCGCGGACGCCTTACGGTGATGACGCTCACCGTGGGCATTCCGGCAGAAAATATCTTTGCCGGCTTTGAAGATGTTGATCCACGCTCTGTGCTGGGCGGCGGCGACGTGAAGTATCACCAGGGCGCAACCGGCGAGTTCCACACGCGCAACGGTAAGGTCGTGCGCACGCACCTGGTCTCCAACCCGAGCCATCTTGAGGCTGTTGATCCGGTGGCACTGGGCCGCACACTGGCCAAGCAGATTCACTCGGGCCCGGAAGGCGCAAAGCAGGTGCTGCCCATCATCATGCACGGTGACGCCGCGTTTGCTGGCCAGGGCATCTGGGCGGAGACGTTGAACTTCTCCGGCCTGAAGGGCTACTCCGTCAACGGCGCCATTCACGTGATCGTGAATAACCTGATCGGCTTCACCACCAATCCACGCGAGCTCCACACCTCGCGCTTCTCTTCCGACCTTGCCAAGCGGCAATACATTCCCATTTTCCACGTGAACGCTGAAGATCCTGAAGCGGTGCTGCGCGTGGCGCGCATGGCGACGGAGTATCGCTATAAGTTTGGCAGTGACGTGGTGATTGATCTCATCGGCTATCGCCGCCACGGCCACAGTGAGGTGGATGATCCCACCATCACGCAGCCAATTCTTTATAAGAAGATCAACTCGCACCGTCCGCTGTTTGAGATTTACGCGGAGAACAACGGCATCGACACCTCGGAGATGGTGCAAAGCTTCCGCGCAAAAGTTGACGCAGCCTATGACAAGGCTGCGCAGATGCAGAAGTCACCGGTGCTGCGTGTGCTTCCCAAATATTGGGACAAATACGTTGGCGGCCGCTATAAGCCCGAGTATGAAGTTGCAACCGCCGTGGCGGAAGACAAGCTGCGCGGTATCACGGAAAAGCTCACATCGTACCCGGAAGGCTTTGCCATCCATCCCAAGGTGAAGAAGCTTCTGGAACAGCGCGAAAAAATGGGCACGGGCAAACTGCCGCTCGATTACGGCATGGCAGAAGCGCTGGCATTCGGATCACTGCTGGTGGAGGGCGTTCCGATTCGGCTCTCCGGGCAGGATTCGCGCCGCGGCACATTCAACCATCGCCATTCTGTTCTGATCGACACGGAAAATGAGAACGAATACGTGCCACTGAGCAATCTGGCGCAGAATCAAGCCTGGTTTACTGCGTACAACTCCATCCTCTCTGAAGCCGCTGTGCTCGGCTTTGAGTACGGCTTCAGCCGTGACTATCCTGACGGCCTCACGCTCTGGGAGGCGCAGTTTGGCGACTTTGCCAATGGTGCGCAGGTGATCATTGATCAATTCCTGGTCGCCGGCGAAGACAAGTGGGGATTGCTCTCCGGGTTGGTGATGCTGCTGCCGCACGGATATGAAGGCCAGGGGCCGGAGCACTCCAGCGCGCGCATTGAGCGCTATCTGCAGCTCGCCGCGAAGGACAATATCCAGATCGCACAGCCCTCAACCGCCGCGCAGTATTTCCACCTGCTGCGGCGGCAGGCGCTCAGAAGCTGGCGCAAACCGCTGATCGTATTTACGCCCAAGGGCATGCTGCGCCATCCTGACGCGGCCAGCCCGCTGAGCGAGCTGAGTGGCGGAAAATTCCAAATGGTGATTCCAGAGCCTGAAATCACCAACGCTGAGCGCATCATCATCTGCACCGGAAAGATCGGGCATGAGCTGCGCCGTGAGCGCAAGCGCCGTGGCGACACCAAGACCGCAATCGTTTTCCTGGAACAGCTTTTCCCATTCCCCGAAGCGGAGCTTGAGGCTGCACTGGCGCAGCACAAGAATGCCCGTGAAATTCTCTGGGTGCAGGAAGAGCCGGCCAATATGGGCGCGCTGAACTTCCTTGCGCCGCAATTGGAGCGTCTGGCGCGCGGAGCAGCATTCCGGTCAGTGAAGCGTTCGCCTTCGTCGAGCCCGTCAACCGGTTCGCACACGGCGCATGAGATGGAGCAGAAGACGCTGATGGAGCTGGCGTTCGCGGTAGTAGTCCAGTAAAACTGGACCACTACCGGTATCAGCGTTTAGCATCCCAGCGCGCTGGGAAGCGGGCCTTTAGGCAAACGTTCATCGCGAAGCGATGAAGAATAAATTTCGGCCGCCGCGTCATAGCGTGCAGGCCGGTCATCGAAGAGTTTGAATTTCTGTACTAATGAATGAAGATGAAAGGTGGTTGAAATGGCACAAGGAACCATTACCGTACATGAAGTCCCGGCGCTTCCATACGAATACAACGCGCTGGAACCGCACATTGACGAGCAAACCATGCACCTGCACCATGACAAGCACCACGCGGCTTACGTCGCCAAATTGAATGGTGCAATTGAAAAACATCCTGAACTGGGAAGCAAAACCCCGGAAGAGCTGCTGCGTAATCTGAGCGCTGTGCCAGATGATGTGCGTGGCGCAGTCCGCAACAACGGTGGCGGGCACGTGAACCACACCATGTTCTGGCAGATCATGGGACCCAAGAAAGGCGGCAATCCCAGCGGCGCCATTGGCGATGCGATCAACAAAACCTTTGGTAGCTTTGACGCATTCAAGGAAAAGTTCGAGGCCGCTGGAGCAAACCAGTTCGGCAGCGGCTGGGCATGGCTGGTCCGCACCAAGTCCGGCGAACTGAAGGTCACCTCAACGCCAAACCAGGATAATCCCATGTCAAACGGCGAATTCCCAATTATGGGCAACGACGTGTGGGAGCATGCTTACTATCTCAAATACCAGAACCGCCGGCCGGACTATCTGAAAGCCTGGTGGAACGTGGTGAACTGGGACGAAGTCAACAAACGCTTTGCCCAGGCAGACAGCTTCTTCAAATAAAAGTTATTTCATTTGATCTCAAGCCGCTCGCGAGAGCGGCTTT
>CAZISB010000017.1:0-82832 GCA_964541925.1 uncultured Acidobacteriaceae bacterium
CTGTTTACTCTAACCGAAAGGCTGTTTTACTCTAATCGAGCGGCTGCAGCCCCAGAAAGGCTACAAACCCTGACACATAGCGAACGCTATAATCTGTTTTGCCATCGTGGCCGTACATTGAATGTGTATCCTTCGTTCCAACCTGCATCCGCAGATAGCAGGCGCGAAGCCCACGCAACCGCATAAAATATAAACAGGTAACCAAACGAGCCATGTTGATCAAGAAACCCTCTGACATTCCTTCATCTGAGATCACCCCGAAGCCGGCCTATCTGAACCGCCGCAAATTCATGACCGGCGCTCTGGCTGCAGGCGCTGCGCTAGCGGGGGGTTTTTATCTGCGTAATCATCTCGAGCAAGAAAATACCGTTCACGCGGGCGGCGCCAAGCTCAGTGGAATCATAAAGAGCCCGTTCAGCACCACAGAAACTCCAACCTCGTTTCAGGACATCACGAATTACAACAACTATTACGAATTCAGCACTGACAAATATGAGCCCAACGGCCTGGCCAAAAACTTCCGCACGCGGCCTTGGACCGTCGCAATTGACGGGCTTGTCAAAAAGCCCAAGCGGCTTGACATTGATGCCATCCTGAAGCTCTCTCCGCTCGAGCAGCGCATTTACCGCCATCGCTGCGTGGAAGGTTGGTCAATGGTCATCCCGTGGGTCGGCTTTCCTCTGAGCGCTCTCATCAAGCAGGCTGATCCTCTGCCCAGTGCAAAGTTTGTCGCTTTTCAAACGGTAATGGCGCCAGACCAGATGCCCAATCAAAAACGCGCTGTGCTGGATTGGCCTTATGTCGAGGGTCTTCGCATGGATGAAGCCATGCATCCGCTCACCATCCTGGCTGTGGGCCTCTATGACGAAGTTCTGCCCAATGTTGACGGCGCGCCTCTGCGGCTCGTGGTCCCGTGGAAGTACGGTTTCAAAGGAATCAAGGCGATCGTGAAAGTCAGCTTCACTGACTCAATGCCGCCCACCACATGGAACAAGATGGCTTCCGATGAGTACGGTTTCTATTCCAATGTGAATCCGCAAAAGGACCATCCGCGCTGGAGCCAGGCGACGGAGCGCCGCATTGGCGAATTCCGCAAGCGCCCCACGCTCATGTTCAACGGCTATGCTGACCAGGTGGCCAGCCTTTACTCCGGCATGGACCTGCAGAAGTACTACTGATGAAACCTTTGCCGGAAAAATTTGTGCGGCTGCTCAAGCTGCTGGTGTTTCTTCTCTGCCTTGGACCAGTCATTGTGCTCACCTGGAAAGGTTTTCACAATGGTCTCGGCGCCAACCCCATCGACGTCATCACCCGCACCACGGGGCGGTGGACTCTGACTTTTCTGCTGATTACTCTGAGCGTCACACCCATACGCCGAATCACAGCACTAGCCTGGCTGATTCGCTTCCGGCGCATGCTGGGACTCTATGCATTTTTCTATGGCACGCTACATCTGATGACGTATGTGTGGCTGGACAAGTTTTTCGATGTGCATGAGATGTTGCACGATATTGCCAAACGCCGCTTCATTACTGCCGGCATGACGGCATGGGCACTGATGTTGCCGCTTGCGCTAACCTCGACGGCAGGCTGGATCCGCCGGCTCGGCGGTAAGCGCTGGCGCATGCTGCACCGTCTCATTTATTTCAGTGCTGCTGCAGGCGTGATTCACTTCATCTGGTTGGTCAAAGCAGATTTGCGCAGGCCTCTCACCTATGGAGCTGTTCTGGTAGCACTGCTCGCATTTCGTCTTATCTTCTGGTTCCTCTCTCGCTGGCGTTCCCGTCCTGCTGCTCTTCGCCAGCCTCTCAGTACATAACAGCAAGCTGAGATTCCTCTCCTCACGCACTTATAAAACATTTAGGAAAATGCACAGAGTATTAAGGCAAAAAAGCTTCAATATATGCTCAATTCTTGCGTGATTCCATTCTCGAATCGAATTATCTGCATCTCATTAACTACATAACTCAATTCTCGATGTGAGCAAATAGCTGGCGCCGGAATTGTTCTTATCAAACAGGATTCGTGATGCAGAATTTAGACAACATTAACGTGACGGAAGTTCTGGATCGTGTTCTGGACCACGGAATTGTGGTGGATCCTTCGACGCGGATATTTTTAATAGGAGTGGACCTTCACACGCTTAAAGAGCGAGTCGTCGTGGAGTCGGTCCAGACCTACCTGTAGCTCGTTCCGCGTCACACCGTTCAGAGGCAAAAAAAGGAAAAGGCGCATCCGCAAATGCGCCTTTTTGATTTTATTGAGAGCTCTTACTCCCTGAAGACCAGCTTGATCTGTGTAATCTGTTCAATTGGCTGCCCATTGAGCTTGGCTGGTTTGAACTGGTATTTCAAAACCGCATCAAACGCTGCGTCTTTGAACACAGGCAATCCGCTGATGAATCTGGGGTTGGAAACCCTGCCATTTTTGTCCACCTTCACCTCCACCACCACTGGACCGCTCATATGGCGGGCCTTTGCGATTGGCGGATAAACCGGCGGTATAGTTCTGATCAACTGCAATGGTTCCAACTGAGATTGTTCCAGAGCTGCGGTCGGCGTGGACGTAGCAGCAGGACGCGCCAAGGCTGAAAGTGGCGCAGGCGTGTTTCCGCTGGTCACGGTGAAAGAAGGCGCAACATCAGGAGCTTGTGAATCGTTGCTGCCGTGAGAAAGTTTCGAAGTTCCAGCTGTCAACGTGGCCACCGTGACGGGTTTCTCTGGTGCAGGTTTATCAGCTGCGGCTGGCTTTTCTGCCGGAGAGCTCTTCTCGTTCTTTGTTGCCGGCTTCTTGCTGTCATTTTCTGAAACGGGTTTGCCAGGAGCAGCAGCAGGTGCAGAGGATGCAGTGACCGTAGGAGCCGAATTCGGAGAGTTATTTGAACTTACTGCGGGTTGAGAGCTGGAAGGCACTACCGCAGGCGCCGGCACGTTAGCCGCTTCCTGCGTATGCTGCGCCGCACCTGAAGACTTATGCATTTTGAGAACCACGAATGTTGCCGCGGCGGCAATCAGCAGGACCGCCACCACACCCAGCATCATGAACTTGTTTCCGGATTCCTTCTCTTCTGCGGCAACTGAATCAAATGTCCCAAAATTTGCGCGATGCGAAGTTTCCTGGCGCTTCTCCTCTTTCTTGGTGGTGGGAGGCACGGCCAGCGGAACAACCTCAATAGGCGCCGTACTCTTTACCGGCTCCGCCTTTGGAGCAATTGGCGTTGCTGCTGCACGCGCCGGAGCTGCCGCAGCCGCAGATTTGATCACTACTGGCGGTGCAACCACAGAGGGCTGTGGCACAATGGCCGGCTTGGCTACGATTGTGGGCGCCGGTGGACGCACAGTTTCCGCGTGCATCCCTTCTTCACGCGTACGCCGGTCTCTTTGCAAGAGACCGGAAATCTGGTCCGCCATGGTCTTGAGCACAGCCACATGAGTGATGGTGAAAGCGTGCGGAGTTGGCCCGAAGACTGCAAGCACGCCAATGACGCGATTATCTTCTTTGATCGGCGTCACCACCATGGAGCGGATGTTCAAAGCACGGATGGCGGCAGTATCAACGCGTGTATCGGTTTCGCAGTCGTCACAGCGCAGCTCTTTGCCGCTCTGGATGCAGAGCCCGGTAAAGGTGCCTTCAACGCGCAATGCCGCGCCAACTTCAGGAGCACTGTTTCCGCTGCGAGCGCGGCAGACAATCTCGTCTGCATTGCCTTCGCTGAGTGCAATCGCGACTCCAGAGGCATTGGTAAACGCCTGGGCGCGCTGGGCTATGACTGAGAGATCGTCCGGCGAAGCGCCACGGGCTCTTTTGTTGGCAGTGTTGTTAGCGGTATCTGAAGCTTGGGTTGCCATGTGTACGCCGTTCCTTAAATTCGAAGTTTTCCGTTCGACTGGATCAACTGGGCCCAAAAGCAAATGCAGGCTGGGTCTTGGCCAGCGTTCGCGCAAAATCAATCACAAAATCTTCAGCCGCGGTGCATTTGCCGCAAGCTGTTTCAGGTTGTAAGAAATACGGACTGGGCGAAAAGATCAGAGTTAAAACTTCATTGCCTCTGCGCTTCGGGGGAACGCGCATAAGGCACTTGAGCAATCTATTTCTTTACGGCCAAACCCGCTTTGACTTGTCTCCGCCGTTGGAGCTCACGGACTGCACGGCAACGGGACGTGCTGTCTCCGTTGTGCCTGCTGAACCGCCTTCCAGAATCCGGGCTGCAACCCGAAGGGCTTCGATTTCCGCCTGCAGACCGGAGATCTGCGCCTGGAAAATGGCGATTTGGTTTTCCTTCTCTTTTATCGCATCATATATATTGTTCATTGTTCTCGCGCCTCACGCGCGAATATAGCAACAGTTGGACGAATGTCAACGAGTACACAGGTACATAGGTCCAGACAATTACTGAAGTCACTCGTCCTATTGGACATGTACTCAGGTGTAAGTTGCCTCTTGCCTAAGTTCCATCTGATCCTCAAAAACCCCAGTAAAATCCCCATAAACTTACAATTTCGGTAGTATCCGAGCTCAAATTTAGCCTGCCAGGCTAGAGTTCGCCCTATGTCCATTGGCAGGTTACCTTCGTAACCTGCCCAACCGCTCCAAATTGAAACAAATTCGGTAAAAGCCAGATCGCGCTATGTCCTATTGGACACAGTGGGACTGGTAATAGGCCAAAGGTGCCCCCTGCATTCTTTCCAAATCTTTAGCCCATCGTCTCAAAAGAAACTATTCCATTTCTTATATCTTTAAAAATCTTTGCTTTTCTCTGGACACCTGTAAAGAAGTGTTTACAATTCTGCCGTCTCTCGGTTTTGGCTTTTGGCTTCAGTTATCTCGCCGCGTCATGACCAAGGAGAGGGAGACTTGTGAAGCTTGGACTTGAAGGAGGTCCCTCGATGAAGCGTGTGCAGCTGTTCTGTACCCTCGCATTAATTGTTTGTTTGCCGATTGTGATGGCAAACGCGCAGAGCGCATCAACCGCACAGATTTCTGGAACTGTGGTTGATCCTCAAGGAGCGGTTGTTCCAGGAGCTAAGGTAACCGCAACCAATGTTGATACCAGAGTGCCTCGCTCTGTGAACACAACCGGTACCGGAAATTATGTTCTTCCCAGTCTTCCTCCAGGCACTTATGACGTAACCGTCGATGCCAAAGGTTTTGCTGGATCCGCCAGCAAAGGGCTCAAGCTGAATGTAGGAGATCAGAAGAGCCTCGATTTCAAGATGGCTGTCGCCGGTTCCACCCAGACTGTGGAAGTAAGCGCTGAAGCGCCGCTGATCGAGACGACCAAAACGGACGTTTCCACCAGCGTGACTGATCTGGAAATGCAGAAATTGCCGACTTTTGCCGCAAGCAGTGGAGGCGCGAATGATTATGCCTCGCTGGCATTGACTGCGCCAGGCGTAAAGCAGGACACCAGTACTCTGACCGGTGATCTGATTGGCCCGGGTTCCATTAACAATCGCGCTAATCTGTACAACGTTGATGGCGCCAACATCACTGATCAACTTGTGTCAGGACGCGACGGACTCGGCGCCTCCGTGGATGAAATCCAGGAATTTCAGGTACTCACCAACAACTACAACGCCGAGTATGGCCAAGCCGGCGGTCTTGTCATCAATGCGGTCACAAAATCTGGAACCAATCAGATCCACGGTGATGGTCACATGTACTTCCGCGGACGCAATTTCCAGGCCGCCAGTCCGTTTTATAACCTCGGCTTGGTGCAAAGTGCCATACCACAGTCAGCGCCGCCAACCGGCGTGGGTGGTCCGGTACGCTGCCCGGATTCGGACTTCACCGGGATCGGAACGGCGTCGCAAACCTTGGTGAACATTGACGGTTGCCCACGGGTGCCATTCCATCGCAAGGAAGGCGGTTTCACTCTGGGCGGACCGTTCATCAAGGACAAGCTGTTCTGGTTCGGAAGCTGGGAACTGAGCCGGCAGGGCGTACCTCTGATATTGACCCCGTCCACCGGTGCAGTCTCAGTGCAGCAACCTATCAACAACCACCTCTGGTCTGGCAAGCTCGACTGGAGGATCAGCAATAAGCACAATTTCTCGGCCCGCTTCAACGAAGACTGGATCACGCAGGATAATTTGATTGTCCAGACCAGCAATAACATTCAGCCTGACGATCTGGTCGCGAACATCGCCCACGTGAGCACTCTGAATGTCGGCCTTGTCTCCAGCTTGACCCCGACTTTGGTCAATGAGGCCCGGTTTGCCTTTGTGCGCACGCTGACCTCTACACCCGATAAGACCACCGCGCCGGGGGTATTGAACACTACGACCGGCACCATCAGTGGCGCTAACTTCTGCTGCCCGCAAGGCGGCCTGAACAAGCGCTACCAGTACATTGAAAACCTTACCTGGACGCACGGGAACCATTCCTGGAAGACTGGGGGTACAGTTAGCTACTATCCCTGGTTCTCATTGTTCCAGCAGTTCCACTTTGGCCAGTACAGAACGAAGAACGGAACCAGCCCAACGCAGTTCACTTTCGGCTCCGGCCCTGGTTCAGTCACTTCCAAGGACAACATCTACGGGTTCTATGTCCAGGACACGTGGAAGCTGTTCCGCAACGTCACCGTGAATTACGGTGTTCGCTATGACTATGAGGCTGGCGCTTTCAAAGGCGGCACAGTCAAGGGGCCCCACGGGACCTGTTTCCAGGGCAACGGGATCATCCCGGCCTGCTCTTCAGATGGAAACAACTGGCAGCCCCGCCTGGGCTTCACCTGGGAAATCCGGAAAGGCACGCTGTTTAAAGCGTCGGCAGCTGAAAACACCATGCTGGCTTTCAACAACGTGGTTCTTGATTCACTCAACTTTGACGGCAAGAACCTGAGGACGAACACGATAAAGGTCAACTGCGTTGCTGACCCGACAAATCCACTTTGTGTGGCGTTTCCTAACGCTCCCCCAGCATCAGCCTTGGTCGGCGCAGCCTGCCCACCCAACTGCGGACGCGTTCGGCCGATTTCGCCAAACTTGAAGAACCCTGAAATCCACATGTTCAACGCCAGTATCCAGCATGAGTTCGGCAAGAACTTTGTGGCTGAAATCCAGTACATCGGCCAGTTTGGCTCCGGTCTGTTCGGTGAACGGGACGTCAATGCGCCGGTGATTGCCGCCGATCCTGCCCATCCGGGATTCTTCTACTACCAGACCCAGCCCAAGGTTGATCCCACGCAAAAGCCTACGGCCCGGCCGGACAACCGCTTTCTCGCGATACGCACCAACGAGAACTCGCGAACGTCGCAGTACAACGGCATGCTGGTCAGCGTGACCAAGCGCATGTCCAACCATTTCTCCCTCCTTGGCAGCTACACGTGGTCCCATGCCATCACGTCGGGTGAAGACTTCTTCGGTCTCTCCGAACCCGGAGATCCCAGGAACATCAAGGCTGAGCGTGGACCGGCCTTTAACGATGCCCGGCATGCTGCGAACATCAGCGGCGTGTTCGACACCGGCCGGTTGAGCCAGACCAACATCCTGCGCTGGTTCACCAATGACATCACGTTCGGAGTCATTGAGCAGCTCCAATCCGGGCGTCCGTACCCGCTCTCAACCGGCACGGGCGGCTTTGCCAACGGCATTTTCTTCGGAGCAGGAAACGAAACCAACCAGCGTCCTGATGTGCTTGCGGATGGAACCATCTCAAGCGCCGGACTCGCTTCCGCTGACGGAACCAACGCCCTGTTTAGTGAAGCAGCTGTCGCATCCTGTAACAGCACTGGCTTCTTCACAGCGGCGCAGTGCGCCAGCATCCAGAACACGTTTGTGGCTCCAGCAGATGCTAGTGGCTTGGGGTCTGCGGATGGTGTCACCGGTGATATCGTTGACTTCAAGAAAATCAACGGCAACCTGAAACGTGATGCCGGCCGCGGCAGTCCGTTCTACCGCACCGATGCATCAATCAAGAAGACCTTCCGCATAGCAAAGGCTGAGACTGTAAGGCTCGAGCTCCAGGCTGACGCGCTCAACCTCTTCAACCACAGCAACTGGCAGGGCTTCAATGCCAACGATATAACCTCATTGCTGCTTCAGTCGGTCGACTTTAACGCCGGAGTTCCGTTACCCGACTTCTTCACCTGCACCAATTGCATGCGGCCCAACGGGACCTTCGTGGGAGACTCTGGCCAGGTGCTGCACCTCAGCGATGTCACCCACGGCAAGATCAGCAAGAACCTGCTGGTTCCCAACTTCGGCGGCAAGAATGCGCCACTGTTGGGTCTGGGGGATCCTTCCAGCGTTGATGGTTCGCGCCTGTTCCAACTCTCATTCCACGTTCGCTTCTAAGCGCGCGTGCATAACCTGAAAAGGCGGGCCGCAAGGCCCGCCTTTTTTATTTTGATGGAGTCGCTTTCAAGCTCTCTCCGAGGTGCGTCGCAGACAGCATGCGCTTCAGTGAGCTGCTCCACACTCCTACCAAGATGCTTCCTATCAGAACCAACGCCAGGCACAGCCCCACCCACATACCCACTGCGCCCATCTTCAACTTGAAGCACAGCCACGCCCCCAGCGGCAGGCCGATAACCCAATATCCCACCAGATTCACCAGCATTGGGATGCGCGTATTTCCTGCGCCTCGCAGCGCGCCGGTCGCAACCACCTGCAGCCCGTCAAACAACTGGAACACCGCCGCGATGATCAGCAGCGTGGCTCCGGCAAGCACCACGTCGCGTTCAGGCGAATAAATTCTGGCGATTGGCCGCGCAAATAACAGGAGCGCGAGCCCTGAGCAAGACATGAATGATGCGGCAAATAAGAGTGCCATCCAGCCGGCCCGCGCTGCACCATGAATATCGCGGGCGCCCATGGCATGTCCTACTCGAATCGCTGCCGCCGAACCGATTCCCAATGGAACCATGTAGGTAAAGCTGGCCACGTTCAGCGCGATCTGATGCCCTGCAAGCGGCACCGCGCCCAGTTTGCCGATGAGGAAAGTCGCCATCGCAAAGGCGCCAATCTCCAGCAGCATTTGCAGGGCGGCAGGCAGTCCCAGCCGCAGCAACGTCTTGATGCGCCACAACTCCAGCCGCCGCGAAGCGCTCCACAACCCACTCTGGCGTTTGCGGTCGTAATAGACGGCAGCCAGCGCAAGCACTATGACCATGTAAATCCGGGAAACGCACGTTGACCAGCCGCTCCCCGGCACGCCGCGCGCACGAAATCCCCAATGGCCATAAACAAAGACCCAGTTCCCTGCCAGGTTCACTACGTTAGCGGAAACCAGAGCAAAGGCCACCGGCTTCACGATGTGCATGGCCTGCAGATAGCGCCGCAAAGCAAAATAGAGCGCCAACGGCAGCGTACTCCAGACCAGCGCCTTGAGAAATGGAACTGTCTGCGCAACCAGCCCTGGGGCCAGACCAAATTTCGGAAACAGCGGGATCACCGCCAGCACTGATCCCATGAGCAAAGGCGTAAGCCCGCAGACCAGATACAGCGCGTTCCACATTGTGCGATGGCATTCTTCCAACCGGCCTGCGCCATAGGCTTGCGCCACCAGGGTATCCATGGCCAGCACGGTACCGCTGCCTACTAATGCAATGGTTGCAAACAACGTATTGCCCAGACTAACCGCGCCAATCGCTGTCGCGCTGTCCGGCAGCCGCCCCACCATGACCGTATCTACGAATGCCATGGTCAGCCAGCCCAATTCGGTCAGGGCCAGCGGCATAGCCAGGCGCAGCATCGGGCGAAATTCCTGGCCGATCTCACGTGTGTGCAGCATGAGCTTGATTTAATCACAGAAGAAGACCGCAGTAGTGCATCAGAGCAGAAGCTCTTTTATGCAAGAGCAGGCTACATCACAGGAAATGGCTCAGGATCAGGATAATCATCGAGAATGGCGTGATAGCCGGAAGTGATTTTGGTGGGATCTTTAACGGCACGGCGCAGCTCAAATCGGACGGCCGATTTGCATTGCTTGCAGATCGGAAATCGTTCGCCGCCAAGCAAGGTAGCCTCATGCATGAGCCGGTGTGAATCGTGCGTTACGCGATAAATACCGCTCTCAGGAATAAGTTCTCCGGGCCGATACTTCTTTTTCAAGTCAACTTCCATTTGTGCAGTTGCAAATAAAAAACACGCCATCTTAATTGCTTTTCCGCTTGGCTGACAAGAGTGCTCGCATGGACCGAGCAGCCCATGTCCTTGGGAACCGTTATCGCCTGTCCTGATGGCCTCTGAATAGTGAACGGATTTCCCGGCTTTAACACTGCTAAGGTATAATCCAGCTACACTCAAGAGAAATTCTGACCAACCTTAAATGGCCAAAATTCTGTCTGTAGCTTCTAATGAAATTTTGGGGACCACGCGCCAACTTCTGCTGGAGCAGGAAGGCTTTTCTGTTTCTTCTGCATTAAGTTTGCCTGACGTAGAAAAAATCGGCCCGACGGAAAAACTTGATCTCGCATTGATCGGCCATGGCTTTCGCGGTCCAGACAAACGACAGCTTGCCCACACCATAAACCATCTTTTCCCCGGCATTCCAATCCTGGAAATGTGCTTCCATTCACCGGAGATTCCCGGCGCCGACTTTGTACTTTCGGATTCTCCTGCCGAACTGATCAAGGCTATTAAGCAGGTGCTGACTGGGCGGCGCGTCCGCGGTTATACCGATTAACCCGCAATTCCCGCCGGAGTTTCTGTTTTTCATTGACAGCCCCCATGTCACTTCGCTAGCATTAGCTCGAAATGGTTTCCAACGTCCATCGCCATCATCACCATCATCATGCGGCGAGCGTGTCGGCGGAGACCTATAAAAGCTAGATAAGTACAGCGCAATCATAGGATCCACGGCCCGCCGGCAAAACTGGCGGGCTTTTTGTTTGCGATCAACCTGAGGAAGGGATATATGGAAATCGATTTTGGCAAGATGGACGGCCTGGCGCCGGCCATTGTCCAGGAAGATTCAACCGGCGAGGTACTGATGGTGGGCTTTATGAATGCTGAGGCCTACGCACGCACGGCCGAAACCGGCTACGTCACTTTTTATTCCCGCACCCGGCAAAAGCTGTGGATGAAGGGCGAGACCTCCGGCAACCGGCTACGCGTTATCTCCGCACTGACGGATTGCGACCGCGACACCATTCTCGTTCGCGTATTTGTGGAAGGCGACGGCCTGGTCTGCCACACTGGAACCAAGTCCTGCTTTACTGAGCCATTGCCGGTCAAAATCGCGGAGGCACAACAATGAAGCTGCGCGTGGGAATTCCCAAAGGAAGCCTGCAGGAATCAACGATTGCGCTGCTCAAGCGCGCCGGTCTTAACGTTTACACCAGCAGCCGCTCGTATTTTGCCGGTACTGACGATCCTGAGATTGAGTGCATGCTGATTCGCGCACAGGAGATGGCACGCTACGTGGATCACGGCGCGCTCGACTGCGGCCTTACCGGAAAAGACTGGGTTGTTGAGAGTGGGTTGGATCTCACCACCGCCGCAGAACTCGTCTATGCCAAGCAGAGTCTAGGCAAGGTTCGCTGGGTGCTGGCCGTGCCTGAAGACTCAAGCTTCCAGAAAGCGGAAGACCTTGCAGGAAAGATTATTGCGACCGAACTCGTCAATGTAACCAAAAATTATTTCGCAGCACGCAATGTTCCTGTGAAAGTCGAGTTCTCCTGGGGCGCGACGGAGATCAAACCGCCCACTCTGGCGGATGCTATTGTCGAAATCACTGAAACCGGCAGCTCGCTTCGGGCCAATCGCCTCCGTATTATTGAGACCGTCATGGAGTCGAGCACTCAGCTCATCGCCAATAAAGCAGCGTGGGCGGACCTGCAAAAACGACGCAAAATTGAGAATCTTGCGCTCATGCTTTGTGGCGCCATCTACGCTCAAGGCCGAGTCGGGCTCATGCTGAATGTGCGCAAGCCTGACCTGCCCGGAGTTCTGGCTGTCTTGCCAGCTTTGCAGAAGCCCACTATTTCCACTCTGAGTGACAGTGACTGGGTTGCAGTGAATACAATTATTGAGGAGACCACGGCATGGAAAATCATGCCACAACTGAAAGCGGCAAAAGCTGAAGGGATTGTGGAATATCCGCTGAACAAGGTGGTGCTGTAATGATGCCAGTGCTGCGCGGACGCCGCGTAGAGGTCGCCGTACGCAAGCTGGAGCAGCGCGGGGCAGCTGATCTGGCGCGAGTGGAGAAGCAGGTCAGCCGCATTGTGGCTGATGTCCGCAAAGATGGAGACCGCGCGTTGCGCCGCTACGCAGAAAAGTGGGATGCCCTGGCAAAGAAGCAGCCATTGCGAGTGAGTGACGCCGAACTCGAAAGCGCCTGGAATTCAGTTTCAGAAAATTTCAAGCAGGCTCTCAAAACCGCAGCTGCCAACATACGTCAATATTGTGAATGGCAGAAGCCCCAGCCCTGGCGCAACGCGGTTTCGTCCGGAATTCAAGTTGGGCAAGTTGTGCGTCCGCTTCAGTCTGCCGGCTGCTACGTCCCCGGCGGACGTTATCCTCTGCCCTCAACGATGCTCATGACCGTGATCCCTGCACAAGTCGCAGGCGTGCAGGAGATTTGCGTCGGCTCGCCCCGGCCTGCGCCGGAAACTTTGGCTGCAGCATTCTTTCTCGGCGTACGAGAGTTTTACCGCATCGGCGGGTCTCAGGCCATTGCCGCGCTGGCGTATGGAACAGCTTCCGTCCCAAAGGTGGACAAGATTGTTGGACCGGGAAACCTTTTTGTCACCGCAGCAAAAAAACTTGTAGCCTTTGACTGCGGCATCGATTTCCTTGCCGGCCCCACAGAGGTCGTCATTGTGGGCGAGCGCGGCGAACCGCGCTTCATCGCCGCCGATCTGGTAGCACAAGCCGAGCACGATCCGGACGCATTGGCAGTCTTCATAACTTCAACGGAGACGCTGGCAGAAAATGTGGCACGCGAAGTGAAAGCGGCCGCAGCCGCGAACGAGATTGCCAAAGCTTCCCTCAAGAAGAATGGAGCTGTTCTTCTCGCCGCCTCGCATGAACAGGCGCTTGAGTTCGCCAATCGTATTGCAGCAGAGCACGTCACCATTCATGAAGAAGACCTGCCTCACATCAGCAATGCCGGCTCCATTTTCATCGGCGACTACTCTCCACAGGCCGCAGGCGACTATGCTTCCGGTCCAAATCACGTCTTGCCCACGGGCGGCGTGGCGCGTTTTCGCGGAGGACTCAGCGTACAGGACTTTATGAAGACCATCTCTGTCCAACAGCTCTCGCGTGATGGGCTGGCCCGGATCGCAGGCGCGGTGGTGACACTGGCTGAGGCTGAGGGGCTAAAAGCCCATGCACAATCCATTCGAGTGAGGTCCGCCAATGCTTAAAGTCCGCAGGTGCGTACGCGAGATGCGCGAGTATCACTCTCCTCTGAGCAGCCCGGCGATTGATCTGCGCCTGGACATGAATGAGAACACCACCGGATGCTCGCCGCGTGTTTTGGCCAAACTCAACAGCATGGATGCCAGAACTCTGGCGCTCTATCCGCGGCGCGAGCCGGGAGAGCGACTCGTGGCCGAATTTTTAAGTGTTGCACCCGATCAGGTCCTGCTCACTAACGGCGCCGATGAAGCTATTGACCTCCTCTGCCGTGCCTATCTCAATCCCGGCGACGAGATCATTGTGGTTACACCTGCTTTTGCCATGTACGAGGTGTTCGCACAGATCGAAGATGCCAAGATTGTGCGCGTGCCCGCCGGCCCAGAATTCAGTTTTCCTACAGAGCGTGTTCTGGACGCAATTTCACCGCAAACCAGAATTATCGTGATCTGCAATCCCAATAATCCGACCGGCATTGCCGTGGAGCGTTCCAGCATTCTGAAGGTAATTGAAGCGGCGCCGCACGCGGCTGTTCTGGTGGATGAAGCCTATTTCGATTTCTACGGGCAGACCATGATCGACCAGGTTGGCAAGGTGCCAAATCTGTTTATCGCCAGGACATTTTCCAAGGCGTATGGACTTGCTGGTTTACGCCTTGGCGTGATGATTGGCGATCAGGAACAGATCTCAGTCCTTCGCCGCATGGCCTCTCCTTTTAACGTGAACGCTTTCGCCATGGAGTGCCTGGCGGAAGCGCTGGCTGACCGTGAATTTGTTACCGCTTATGTTGCCGAGGTGCGCGCAGGCCGCGAATGGCTTAAAGCGCAACTTGAGCAATTAGGCTTTAAGTGCTGGCCCAGCCATGCAAACTTTGTTCTCTGCTGTTTCGACGAAAGAAAGAAAGCAATTCTTGAAGCGCTGCGTACGCATGGCATCGCGTTGCGCGATCGCCCTGATTGCGAAGGATGTGTCCGCATCACCATTGGAAAACCGCACGAAATGGAGCGCCTCATCGCCGAGCTCAAACAGGTGCTCTCACAAATATCAGCAACCTCGCAGGTAGCGCGATGAGAAAAGCCAGGCTTCATCGCGTAACCAGTGAGACTGATATTCAACTGGCTCTCACTATTGAAGGCCAGGGCTGCTATGAGGTCTCCACCGGCATCCGCTTTCTTGATCACATGCTGGAGCTCTTTGCCCGCCACGGCGCGTTCGATCTGAAGCTGAAAGCCAGGGGCGACCTTGATGTGGACCAGCACCACACCGTAGAGGACGTTGGCATTGCGCTGGGCGAAGCGTTCAACAAAGCATTGGCTGACAAACGGGGCATCATGCGCGCCGGATACTTCCTCATGCCAATGGATGAGACTTTGGGTCTGGCTGCCGTTGATTTCAGCGGCCGGGCGGCTGCCGTGGTAAACACAGCCGTGAAAGTACGGCTGGTTGGAGATCTGCAGTCTGAACTGGTGGATGACTTTTTTGAGGGCTTCGCTCGCGGAGCCCGCGCCAATGTTCATTTAAAGACGATCTATGGCCGCTCCAATCACCACAAGATTGAAGCTATCTTTAAGGCCTTTGCGCGCGCCCTGCGCGTTGCCTGCTCTCGCGATAAGCAGTTGGCTAAGATGCTGCCCAGCACCAAGGGACTTCTATGATCGCGATTGTGGATTATGGCGCGGGCAACATCAGCTCCGTAAGGAAGGCGCTGGAGTATCTGCGCGCAGAAGCACCAGTCACGGATGATCCCGCCGTCATAGCTGCAGCAGAAAAAATCATTATTCCTGGCGTAGGACATTTCAGCCGCTGCCAGTCTCTCAATGAGAAGCTAAAAAATTCGGTGCTGAAAAATATTTCTGCGGGCAAGCCCTTTCTGGGAATCTGCGTGGGCATGCAGTGGCTTTTTGAAGGCAGCACCGAAGCAACAGATACACCGGGCGCAGGCCTCTTCCCCGGCGAATGCTTGCGCTTCCCTGCCTCAGTCAAGTCACCGCACGTCGGCTGGAACCAGATTGAAGTCAGCGGCAGCTCACGGCTGCTGCGTGGCATCACGAGCGGCGCGTTCGTCTATTACACGCACTCTTATCGGGCTCCGATCGTTGAGGGCACAGTGGCTTGCACTAACTATGGCGGAGCCTTTTCCGCCGCTGTGGAGCGAGACAATATTTTCGGCGTTCAATTTCACCCGGAAAAATCCGCTGAAGCAGGCCTGAAAATACTGGAGAATTTTTGTGCCCTCTGAGCGCCTGGCCAAGAGAATTATTGCCTGCCTGGACGTGGATGGTGGGCGGGTTGTGAAGGGCATTCAGTTCCAGCAATTGCGCGATGCCGGCGATCCAGCCGAACTGGCGCGAGCGCACGCGCAGGCCGGTGCAGATGAGATCGTACTGCTCGACATCACGGCGACCTCTGGCGGACGCCAGACACTGGTGGAAACTGTGCGGCGCACGGCGCGCGAGCTATTCGTGCCCTTCACGGTCGGTGGCGGCGTGCGCACTTTGGATGATGCCGCGAAAATCTTTGATGCTGGCGCAGACAAGGTGAGCATCAACTCCGCCGCTGTCGCCAATCCTGATTTGATTACACAGATTGCCAACCGCTTTGGCTCGCAGGCAGTGATTGTTGCCATTGATGCGCGGCGAGGCGAAGGTGACACCAAAGCAGCGGAAGTCTTTGTCTCTGGTGGCCGGACCGCGACTGGCAAGAGGGCCCTGACATGGGCGCGCGAAGCAGAGGATTGCGGCGCTGGCGAGATCCTGCTGACCTCAATGGACCGCGACGGCACCAAAGCAGGCTTTGATTGCGCGCTTACTGCAGCGGTCGCCAGCGCAGTCTCTATTCCGGTAATCGCCTCGGGCGGCGCGGGTAATGCTCAGCACTTTGTGGAAGTGTTTTCCAGCGGAAAAGCTGACGCTGCGCTCGCTGCCTCTATCTTTCATTTCGGCACGCATGCTGTCGCAGAACTCAAACAAGCTCTACTCCATGCCGGCGTTCCTATGAGGTGGCCGTGCTGATCCCTTCTATTGATCTCATGGGCGGCAAAATCGTGCAGCTCATCCAGGGTGAGCGCAAGGCGCTGGAGTTTGATGACTTCAATTACTGGATTGAGCGCTTCTCAACCTATCCACTGGTACAGCTGATTGATCTCGATGCGGCAATGAGCAAAGGCAGCAACCGCGAGCTGATCGCAATGGTATGCAAGCGTCTTCCCTGCCAGGTTGGCGGCGGAATTGGCACTGTTAAGGAGGCCAGCGAACTGCTGGGACTCGGAGCGCAGCGCGTAATCTTTGGTTCAGCGTTGCTCAGGAACGGGAAAATCAACACTGATCTTGCTGCTGAGGCTGCGGTCAGCCTAGGAGCTGAGCAACTCACATTTGCCATTGACTCGCGCCAGGGAACCGTCGCGATCAAAGGATGGAAGGAATCAACCGCAATCACTCCCGCAGAGATGATCCGCAAGCTCGACCAGCATTGCAGCGCCTTCCTCTATACGCATATTGATACAGAGGGCACGATGATCGGTTTCCCGCTGCATATTGCGCGCGAACTGGCTCAGCTTACAAGGAAGAAACTGATCGTCGCCGGCGGCATCCGCTCTCATGAAGAGGTAGATCAGTTGAACGCGCTAGGTGTGGACGCAGTAGTAGGAATGGCGATTTACACTGGAGCGATCCGATAAATTTCCAATACAAAACCGAGCTATTTCACGGCCCGATACAGCCCGGCAATCCCGAACGTGTAAGGCGTCCAACTCACGGTTTTAAAACCTACGCCTGTCATGCGAGCCAGCATTTGCTGCGGCGCGGGAAATTTGTGGACTGAGGCAGGAAGGTACTCATAAGGACCGCGAACGCCTGAGATCAACGTGCCGATCTTTGGCAACACGCGGCGAAAATAAAACCCATAAAGCTTGCCCATCAGGCCGCCAGGCTCACTGAAGTCCAGAATGCCGGCCTCGCCACCAGGCTTGAGCACGCGAAAAATCTCTCGTAATCCCGCATCGTAGTTGGCGAGATTGCGAAAGCCAAAAGCCGAGACCACAAGGTCCATGCTGTTTGACGCCAACGGCAACTGCAGAGCATCAGCCTCAAGCGGCTGGATTTTTTTAGCGTTGTACTTGGCCAAGCCATGCTGCAGCATCTGGTGGGAGAAATCGAGAGCATAAATCGCTGCAGTGCCGCCCTTCTTCGCTGCAACCCTATGCAACGCCACCGACATGTCTCCTGTTCCAGCACAGAGATCAAGCACAGAGGCGTTGTTACGCGACAGAATATGGCTGAAGATGCGCGCGGTGCGGCGCCACCACAGGCGATCCACGTTCATGGAGAGCACATGGTTCAGCAGATCGTATCGCGGGGCAATCTCATCGAACATCTCCCGTACTGCCTGGGCTGCAGAGCGCTCGTCAGAGGTCCCGGCCGGCGTGGTGCCCATTGCACCCGAAGAGGCAGGGCGTTGTGAGTTTGGCGCTGTTGTCTCAGTCTGCTCAGGCATGATTGCGGATCATCTCCACCGCTGAGCGGACGATTGGCTCAGAAATCTGGCTTGTGATTTGAACTTTTCCAATTTTTCGCGGCAGAACAAAATGCACAGCGCCGGCAATTGTCTTCTTATCTGACGCGAGGCGCGAGAGTACATCATCAACGCCGCAAGTAACCGGCGGAAGTGAACCGTATTGCAAAACGGATTGCTGGATTTGCTCCGCCGCATCAGATTTGCAAACGCCAGCCTGCCGCGCAATTTCGGCAGCGGCGATCATGCCCCAGGCCACGGCTTCTCCATGCAGAAAGTGAGTGTAGCCAGTTGCGGCTTCCAGCGCGTGGCCTATGGTATGTCCAAAATTCAGGATGCGGCGCAACCCGGATTCTTTTTCGTCGGCAGAAACAACTTCGGCTTTTACGCGGACGGAATCAGTAATGATCCTCTCCAACGCTTTGGAATCATGAGCAAGGATCTTGCTGGAATTGCGATTCATGAACTCAAAGAGCTTTGCGTCGCGAATAACGCCGCATTTGAGAGCTTCAAACAGTCCAGAACGGAATTCGCGCTCGTCAAGCGTCTGCAACAGCTTGGGGTCAACCAGAACCATACGGGGTTGATGAAACGCTCCTACAAGGTTTTTCCCCGAACGCAAATTCACTCCGGTTTTACCGCCGATGCTGGCATCAAGCTGGGACACTACCGTGGTGGGAATCTGCACTACGGGAATGCCCCGCATGAAGATGGCAGCAAGAAAGCCGGCGCTGTCCCCTACCACGCCACCGCCAAACGCCACGATCAATGCCTTACGGTCCGCTTTTGCATCCACAAGCTGCTCGGCCAATTGCTCGACTGTCTGCAGCCGCTTTGCGGGCTCGCCATCGCTCATTTCCAGCACTTCATAAGGCACCCTGGCTTTGCGCAAAGACGTTTCAAGCTTCTCTCCCCAGTGGCGCCGCACATTGAGCGACGTAACCACAAAAACGCGGCTTTTCGGCGAAGGCAGCACGCGCTTCACTTCTTTTCCAGCACGCTGAAGGAGGCCCGTACCAATCATGACCTGATATTTCGCCGAGCTGGTTCGGACTGGGATTGTCTTCACGCATTGATGATAAATGATTGCGATGCAGATACTTTTCCGAAACGGTCTGTCTCAATATCTTTATCTTTGCAATTGCTCCCTCACCTCTGATCACGATCTTTGTTACCATTTTGGTTTCATGAAAAAGCTCCCGAGCCAGGTGGATTTTATTGTCGTGGGTGCAGGTGTAGCCGGATTGCGCGCTGCTATTGACCTGGCTGAAGCCGGCAAGGTGCTTGTGCTCGCCAAGCAGGAGCTTACAGAATCGAATACGCAATATGCCCAAGGTGGAATCGCTGTCGCGCTGAGCGACGAAGATGAGATCAGCCTGCACCTGCAAGACACGATCAATGCTGGCGACGGCATTGTGAATTCTGACGCGGCCCGCGTGCTGGTGGAAGAGGGTCCGGAGCGGATACAGGAGCTGATTGACTGGGGAACGCAGTTTGACCGCAAAGGGACCAAACTGACCTTTACGCGCGAGGCAGCGCATAGCCGCGATCGCGTTCTGCATGCACACGGCGACTCAACGGGACGGGAGATCGGCCGCGCGCTGTACGCCAAGGCATCCACGCTAAAAAATATCTCCTTCTCTGAATTTGAATTCACTGCCGGACTGCACGTGGAAGCAGGCGGTATTTCCGGCGTCAGGCTCATTAACCCTGCCGGCGAGGTACACACGGTTGCCAGCAGCGCCGTGCTGCTGGCTACAGGCGGCGCCGGACACGTTTATAGCAACACTACCAATCCCGCTGTTGCTACGGCGGACGGCGTAGCCATGGCTTTCGCCGCCGGCGCTGAGATCAGCGACATGGAGTTTGTCCAGTTTCATCCCACGGCGCTTTACGTCAAGAATGCGCCGCGGTTCCTGCTCTCTGAGGCCTTGCGCGGGGAAGGCGGAGTCCTGCGCAACGCAGAGCTTCATCGTTTCATGCCGAAATACCATGAGGCGGGCGAGCTAGCGCCTCGAGATGTGGTGGCGCGGGCCATTGCGCATGAGCTGGAAGTTTGCCGGCTGAAAGATCCGGTTGTGTATCTGGATTTAACTCACCTGAAAGAGAACCACATCAAAGCGCGATTTCCGCGCATTTACGAAACGTGCCTCAAATACAACGTGGATATTACGGTTGACCTGATCCCTGTTCGACCCGCGGCGCACTATCTGATGGGCGGAGTGCGCACTGACCTTCAGGGACGCAGCAGCGTGCGCAGACTCTACGCGGCCGGCGAAGCGGCATGCACCGGAGTCCATGGCGCCAATCGGCTGGCAAGTAATTCCCTTCTGGAAGGCCTGGTTTTCGGAGCGCGCGCCGGACAAACCATGCGCGAAGATTTAAGCAGCGCTACGCAGACCGCTGCTGCTTCAGCCCCTTCTACTGCCAATTCATCTGCAAACGCCGATCCCGAACAGCTTATTCGCGAAGTTCAACAGCTCATGTGGAACAAGGTAGGCATTGTGCGCACCCGTCAAGCAATGACGGAGGCCTTGCAGCAATTACAGGCGATCACTGAAAAAATCCCTGCAATTGCTTCACGCAGAAGCGGCGAGGCGGTGAACATACATACAGCAGCTCTGCTCATCACCCGTTCAGCGCTGGCCCGGCTGGAGAGCCGTGGCGCGCACTACAGGACTGATTATCCCGCGCATGATGACGTAAAGTTCAAGAAGCATTCCATTGCGGGTGAGAAGGGGGTCAGGTTCAGCAACTAGATTGTTCCCAAAAAATTGAAGGGCCCCGGTGTTTGCCGGGGCCCCAACCAGATGAGAGAAGTTACTTTTAATAAGCGATGTACATATCGTCTCACGATGAATAATTCTTGACAAGTTACTATTGGACGTCCCTCCCTTAATTTCAAGCCAGCCAAGCGCCGTTCTGCATCTAAGGAGTTCTTTAGAATTGAAACCCGTTCCAGTATAAAAGATTTAAAACACCTCTATTTTTTAGCGCATCAATGTACCCTTATAAGGTAATCTCCCCGCAGCTGGAGGGTGGACGTACCAGTGAGCTTGCACGGAGTTCGCGTAAATTATTGAAAAGGATATACATGACCGATTCCCAGGAGACCTCACGCTGGTACATAGCTGAGCTGACGGAAGAAATTACCCTGGAAGGCGATCCGCAGCACGTTGTTCATAAAAAGACGCGGGTCATCTTTGCCGATTCTGCAGAGGATGCGTATGAAAAGGCCCTGAGCATGATCACTGAGCATGAGCTGAACTATCTCAGTGAACACAGCAAAGCCGTGCGTACGCGCTTCTGGGGACTTCGTGAGCTGACCCTGTCCAATGAAGACATGGACCGCGCCGGTATCCTGCCGCAAAACAAAGCCGGGGCAGCCCGGCGCAAGAATTCAACCGGAATTTCGCCGGAGCAGCAGTTCGCCTTATTGGTGTCACTCAAGCCTGGCGCTCTTCCGAACTAGACTCTTCCCTCTTCGGAAACATCACTGAAGCCAGCACCGAGGCCGCCAGTGTGATCGCAATCACCAGGAGTGCTATCCAGGTTGGCACCTGATAGCGCTCCGGCAGCAGCATCTTTACACCGATAAAAATCAACACAACTGAAAGCCCGTAATTCAGGTAATGGAAGAGCTTCATCATGCCTGCAAGGGCAAAGTACAGAGATCGCAAGCCGAGAATGGCGAAGACATTTGACGTATAGACGATGAATGAATCCCGCGTAATCGCCAGGATAGCGGGAATGGAATCTGTAGCAAACATGATGTCGGTCGTCTCCACCACCATCAGGACGATAAAGAGAGGCGTAAACAGCAGCTTGCCTGCACGCCGGACAACGAAATTTCCGTCTTCAAACCCCTCCGTGAGCGGCAGAAATTTCCTGCAGTATTTGAGTACGATGTTGCGTGATGGGTCCCTTTCCTCATCGCCTTCTCGCATCAACTGAATGCCGGTATAGATCAGGAATACGCCGAAGAAATAGAGGATCCAGTGGAAACGGTTGACCAACGTCACGCCGGCAAAGATGAACAGGCCGCGCATAATCAGCGCGCCTATGATCCCCCAGAACAGTACTGTTTTTTCCTGTTCAGGTGGAACTTTAAAGTACGCAAATAACAAGATGAAAACGAAAAGATTATCTACGCTAAGCGCTTCTTCCAGAAGATAACCGGTAGCGAACTCCAAGGCTTTGCCGGGGCCAAGCCAGAAGTGGACAAAGACGGCGAAGCCGGCAGCCAGGCCAATCCAGAAGGCGCTCATCATGAGAGCCCGCTTGAAGCCAATGGTACGGGCGCCGCGGCTCAGTACTGCCAGATCAAGAAAGAGCAGAATGAGAATGGCCGCATTGAAAGCGATCCAAAAACCTATATTTATGTGAGGAGTCATCAATGTGTGTGGCCGCGTTCTCCGCTGGTTCGGGCTGATCCCAGGATGTTGAGAATTCTCATGCGGCGATTAAAAACGAAAGCTCCTGGAAATGTAAAGCTGCTGGTTCGCATGGGCGGAAAACCAGTAAAGGGCTAAGCAAAGGATTAAGGCATCCCAGAACCCTCAATAAAGTATCCATTTATCAGGGGGCTTTTCAGGTATGCGTTCGAAAGCGGCTATTCAATCACATCCGCTGCACCCGATGCTGGTGGCTTTTCCCATTGGGCTGTGGGTTGCAGCATTCATCTTTGATCTTATTGGCAGAAACAATCCCAATTTGTGGGCGGCCGGATTTTACTGTGTGATAGGCGGTTGCGTGGGGGCGGTATTGTCTGCGGCGGCCGGCGTAATCGACTGGCTCACCGTGGTCCCGCCAAAATCAAGCGCCAAGCAACGCGGGCTGCTGCATGGCGGCCTGAATAGCCTCACGCTGTTGTTGTTCATCTACATTGCGTACCGTCTTGGCTCGCCGGATGTTGCGCCGGACGGAATTACTTTGTTCCTGATGGCCATCGGGGTAGTCATTCTTGGAATCTCCGGCTGGCTGGGCGGAACACTGGTCTATCGCAACCAGATCGGTGTTGATCATCGCTATGCCGGATCGGGCAAGTTCAAGATGCGTACACTGACAGACTGGAACCGGCCAGTTTGCAATCAAAGCGAACTGGGCGATGGCCAGATGCTGCTTGTGACCGTGGGGCAGGAGCGCGTTGTAATTGGGCGGTGCTCAGAAGGGCTGTTCGCCTTCAGCGACCACTGCACGCATCGCGGTGGGCCGCTCTCTGATGGCGCGCTGGTGGGATGCACGGTGCAGTGCCCATGGCACGGATCACAATTTGATATCAAGACCGGTCGCGTTGTGGCAGGGCCGGCACAAGAAAAGATCAAAGTCTATTCGATTGAGATCAGGAACGGCGAGGTTTACGTTCAGCCTCCAGTAACGCCTGTTGCGGAGGCGGAGCATCCAAAAGCTGCATAGGAAATTAGCGCGAATCAAAGCGAATATTGCGAATCAAATTTTTAGGTTTGATTCGCATTCGGGTATTCGTGGCTAATCAGCTTATGAGGGAACCTTTTGCTGCTGGGGCGGAGTGTCTCCCATTCCATTGAGCAGGCGAATGGTCTCCAGAATCACGTCTCCGCTGATCTGCAGGCTTTTGACGCTCAATTTGTCCACTGTGTCCTGTGTTGTGTGATGAAAGCTGTCGCCGTAACCGTAGCTGGAGTCGTAGAGATCCGCCACGGGCATTCCCGCGGCAGCAAAGGGAATGTGGTCATCCCCCTCAATAGATATCACTTCCTGGAAGAAGAAGGATTGATAGCCAAGGCGCGTGGCCGCCTTCAGGATTACGTCCTCCAGCCATCGGGTGGAGTTCTGGTCGCGAGGGATGCCCAGGTCGGCGTCGCCGATCATATCGGCGAGTATGAAAGCCTTGACTTTTTTACTGGTGCCATCAGCCTGCCATTTTTGCGCCAGGTGACGGCTTCCCCACAATGCGTCATTGTTGCTCCATCTGCTCTTCATCGACTCTTCACCATCGAAAAAGACCAGCCAGATGCTGTAGCCTTCCAGCTTTTTGCCGCGAAGCTGGTCTGCAATTGCAAGCAGGAGCGCAGAGGTGCAAGCGCCGTCATTCGCCCCGACGAAGCTGGTGTCCTTGAGCCAATAATTGGTTTCATAGTGCGAACCCAGGACGATCATTCCCTCTTTTGATCCCTGGAATTTAACAAGGATGTTGCGCATGGGAATTTTGCCGACGGAAGTTTCCGCGACAAAATCGTCTTCTTCCACATGATCATTTTTGAGCTTGTTTTTGATGTAAGCGCGGACCTGATCGAGGGCCTTGCTGCCGTCCCAGCGCGGACCGAAGGCAACGATTTCTTTGGTATATTGCATGGCACGAGTTGCATCCACGTGCATTGCCGGGCCCACAGGCTCTACGTCTTTGATTGAAGGGCCCGCAGGCGCGGCCTGTGGCTGCGCTGTGGCTGCTTCAGTTGAAGCAGGGCTCGTTTTGTCTTTCGAGCAGCCGAAATTTACCAATGCAAAAATCAGAACCAGCCAGAGATTGCGCTTCCCTTGCAAGATCACGCCTCAAGCTCCTTGACCAAGATTCAGCAAATACTCAGGCCGGGACTCAAGAGTCCCGGCCCGGTTAGATGACTGTTGCTAGTTTATTCTAAGCCCTTCCGTTCGCGCTTTTCCTTGCGCTTGCGCCGCTGCTTAGGATGGACGAGCCAGACAATGCCGATACTGCCGATGTAAAGAAGGATCATCGGCGCCGCGTAGATTGTCATGTTCATGATGTCAGTGGTCGGCGTGAGAATGGCTGCGATCACAAAGAAAATCAGGACCGCGCCGCGAATGTGCTTAAACAGGAACTTGGCATTCACTACGCCCATCAAGCCAGCAAAGCCAAGGATAATCGGTAATTCAAAAATAAGGGCCAGGCCAAGAATGATGGTGAGAAAGACCTTGGTGTATTCGGTGATGGTGATGTTGGCGCGGAAATCAGCGCCGTAGTGGCCGATCAAAAAGTCCATCGCCACCGGAAACACAATCTTGTATCCGAAGTAGCCGCCTGCGACGAACAGCCCTACCGAGAGAAAAAGAAATGGCAATACAAAGCGCTTCTCATGCCGATAAAGACCGGGCGAAATGAAGCTCCACACCTGGTACAACACAACCGGAGAGGCTATGAAAATCCCGGCCATCAACCCTACTTTCATGTACAGGTTGAATGGGTCCGTGGGATTGAGATAGGTGAGGTGCGGATCAATGTTGTATCTCTTGAAGACTTCGATGATCGGCTTCTGGATCCAGGGATAGATGTAATCCTGGGCGAAATACCAGCAGGCCAGGAAAGCAATACCCACGGCAGCCAGCGAGCGAATGATGGATTTGCGCAACTCTTCCAGGTGCTGCAGCAGGCTCATGGAGCCCATCTGCCTTAATTCGCGCTCTATTTCTTTCTGTTCGGGTTCTGTTGCTAAATCGGGCATTTTAGTCCTGCGGGATTGTGTTCTTCATGCGCTCGGTCAGGCGATTGAGGGCGCCCTGGATGGAAAGGTCTTCATCATCCGTGACTTTTGCTATGTCTGGATCACTGGCAAGCTTGGCAAGTTCTGGTTCCAGGTGCTTCCTGGGATCCACTTCTTCCAGTTCCAGCCTGCGGATCTCTTCGTGAATCTGCCCCTGAAACTCATTGCTGGCCTTCTTGAATTCGGCCATGAACTTGCCCCAGGTACGGGCAAGCTCCGGTAACTTCTTGGGGCCAAATAAGATGAGCGCCAAAAGCATGATGAAGAAGATCTCGCCAGAAAATCCAAAATCCATAGGTGTTCTCTAATGATACCCCAGGAACTCTTAAAACGTGCCGCGATTTAGATTAACTTTTCCAATGAAGAAACTCCGCAGCGTGCGGCCATCCAAGAGCATCTTACAAAAGTACGCCGCATGGAGCGACAGGCGGAAAACCTTAAGCCAGAGGCAAAATTGCAGGGGCGAAATGCACGCAAAGCCCTGAGCGGATGAGTGTTATACTGGCTTGGTATCCGCAATTGAAGCGCAAGCTCAGCGGTGAAGTAACTCCGAAGGAATTTTCATGTCTCGTGGAACACGTCGTTCGCTCTTTTTTGTTCTCCTTGTAATCGTTATATGCGGCTTTTTGGGCGCAGGGTTCAGCCAGCGCAGCGGCTCAACCTACATAACCGGAGCTTCTGATTCTGACGTTCGCGACAGCTTGCATCAGTTCTCAGAAATTTACAGCCTGGTAGAGCAGAATTACGCAGAGCCCGTAAATCCCGACAAGGCGATTTACAACGGCGCAATCCCGGGCATGCTGCATGTGCTCGATCCGCACTCGAATTTCTTCGATCCAAAATCGTACTCAGCGCTGCGTGAAGAGCAGAGCGGCAGATACTACGGCGTGGGCATGCAGATAGCTCCGCGCAATAATAAGATTATTGTTGTGGCGCCCTTTGCCGGCACTCCCGCCTATAAAGCCGGCTTGCGTCCTGGCGATGTAATCATCGCGGTGGATGGCAAAGCTACGGACAATTTAAGCGTGAGCGACGTTGCCGACATGCTGAAAGGGCCCAAGGGTACCAACGTCCACATTTCAATTCTCCGCGAAACCAATGAGAAGCCACTTGAGTTTAACGTGGTGCGCGACGAGATTCCCCGCAACAGCGTGGATCTGAAATTCATGATTCGCCAGGGCGTCGGCTATATGCACGTGAGCGCCTTTAATGAGACCACGGAGCAGGAAGTGGAAGACGCGCTGCAGAGCTTTGGCGATCTTAAAGGCCTGATACTTGATCTGCGTGGAAATCCCGGCGGCCTGCTGAATGAAGGCGTTGGCGTGGCAGATAAGTTTTTGAAGAAAGGGCAGGTCATTGTCTCGCATCGCGGACGCAGTTCACCGGAGCGTACCTATAAAGCAGCCCACGGAAATAGCGGCAAGGACTATCCGCTGGTGGTGCTGGTGAATCGCGGCACAGCTTCAGCGGCTGAGATCGTCTCAGGCGCCATTCAGGACCATGATCGCGGCTTGATCGTGGGTGAAGTGACTTTTGGCAAGGGGCTGGTACAGACGGTCTATCCGCTCTCTGAGAATACCGGACTGGCGCTGACCACGGCCAAGTACTACACGCCCAGCGGACGCCTGATCCAGCGCGACTACAACGGCGTTTCACTCTACGATTACTACTACGCGCGCGAGCAGGAAGATAATCCGAACACGAATGCCAACACCAATCCGAACTCCAGCCCTGTGCCTAATAAAGAGGTGAAGCTGACGGATAGCGGCCGCACGGTGTTCGGCGGCGGCGGCATCACGCCCGATGTAAAGATTCCGGCAAGCAAGACCACGCCGTTTGAAGACAAGCTGCTGGTCAAGTATGCCTTCTTCAACTTCGCCAAGCATTACCTGATCAATCGTCACGTGGACAAGAACTTTGAAGTGACTGATGCCGTGATGCAGGACTTCCGCAAGTTCCTTGACTCGGAAAAGGTCCCTTATACCGAAGCCGATCTGAACGATGGCATTGAGTACATCAAGTCAAGCATCAAGACGGAAATCTTTATTTCCGAATTTGGGCAGGAAGAAGGGCTTCGTGTAAGGGCTGAAACTGATCCTCAGGTGGTTTCTGCTCTGAACCTGCTGCCCAAGGCTAAAGAGCTGGCTGATAATGCCAAGAAAGTCTTAGCCCAGCGCGCGGCAGCCGCACAGGCAACTCACTAAATTTCACACTTTTAATAGCAGCGCCCATCGGAGACGATGGGCGTTTTTGTTTGTGTTAGTGTCAGCGGGGACCAGTTTAGGAAGCCTGGGAACTGTCAACCTCGCTTGCACTCTCACCTGCCCCAAATTCATACCCTACTCCGCGGATGGTGCGAATCAGCTTGATTTTGGCGCCCTCATCAATTTTCTTTCGCAGGTAATTGACATACACATCGACTACGTTGGTCATAGTGTCAGGTGAGAGCTTCCATACGTGCTCAATGATCATATTGCGGGTGATGCGGCGGCCGGGGTTGCGCATAAAGTACTCAAGAAGGCCAAACTCCTTGGGCGTGAGCTCAATAGGCCTGCCTCCGCGATGCACAGTGCGCCGCAGGTAATCTAATTCCAGATCAGAGATCCTTAATACTGTCTGGCCAGGACTGTTTTTGCGACGCTGAACAGCCCGAATTCGCGCCGAGAGCTCAGAAAAGGAAAAAGGCTTGGTGAGATAGTCGTCTGCTCCTGCGTCGAGACAGGCTACTCTCTCATTCACTTCGTCAGTAGCGGTAAGAATGAGAATGGCAATATCAGGATCGCGGCCGCGTATCCTGCTTAGCACCTCAGTTCCTGAAAGCACAGGCAAGTTGAGGTCGAGGATCAATAGATCGTATTTGGTTTTTTGGAGGCGTTGAAGCGCATCCTCCCCATTCACTGCAATTTCAGTAATATGGTCTTCCGCTTTGAAAGTTTTTGCTATGAATGTCGCCAGCGGAGCGTCATCTTCAGCAATCAGGATTCGCATCCGGGATTCTCTTTCTGTGACAAAGAACGCAGCTGAATTAGGGCGTAAAAAATCATTCTAAACCGGTTAATAATATTCTTATAAAGGATTAAATCTTTTAGTAACATTAAGAAAATTCTTATTTTATTTATGTATTCGGGACACAGTTCGCTAAGCAAGCCACTACTTTGTTTTGAGCTAAAGGTCCCGTCCACGCCTATATTGGCAAAATCTTCATGCGTGAAAGTCTTCTGCAATTAGTACTTTCTTAAAGTAAGCGCCTTTTTAAATTGTACGCCTCATGAGAGGAGTGCACTTCTGCGACCGCGTGAAAATCGTGAGTAGATGAATCCCGTTGTCGCCAAGAATTAATGCGGCACGCCGTTGGGGAATAGTTTCTGCAGGAACTCTTTGTCTGACGCCATGGGTTTAAAGCGCTCAAACTGGACTTCTTCTTTCCATTGCTGATCAAAGTTGCTGGAGTTGATTGACTTGGCTTTGGCAAATTCATCAAGAGACGTTGCTTTTTCACCTACCAGATAATCCAAAAATGCCAGCCTCATATGACTGCCAAAACTATTAGGCGAATAACGCAATGCCTGCTGCGCAGCGGGCCCGTGCTTGATCAATCTTGCCTTCGTCAAGCGCTTTGAAAGTTTTGTCACCGTAGTTGTATGCCAGATTTAAGTCCAGCAGGCGGCGCAGTTCCGTGAATGGATCAGGATTGTCATCCACATTGATGTAAATATAACGATCATTATTGATGTTTCGTCCGCCCTGCTTCTTCACCACCAGCATTGAGGCGGATTGCCGTCCACGCGCGTCGCCGCCGGCTGTATCACCTGCCTTAAGAGCGGCATAGAGTTTTTCCGCCAGCTCGCCTTGCGTGGCTTCAAACGCTTTGCCCATTGCCTCCGGAACCTGCGGCCCAACGAGAATATTTCCTTGTGCTGACCACGTCTTGCCCTGGCGATCGCCCGCCCACTTGGGCGCATTGGGTCCTGTATAAGCTGCAACGTTTCCCTTGGCATCAACTATCGCGACCTGGCGTCCGTCTTTGCCTTCGAACTTGTCATCGGCAAGAATTTTCTTCAGTACCTCCTGGGCGGTCATTCCCTTTCGCAGCAGATCAAGTGCTTCCTGTCCATAGCCAACATTCACGTTTGCCTGCGTAGCAACCGCGCCAACGTCCGCCATGGCCCATGGCACCACTGAGCCGACAGAGAAATAGCGGGACGCAACGGACACGCCCATCTCGCCGGTTTGCGGATCAATAGCGACGATTGAAAACGTGGAGACCGGCGGGAGCGATTGTGGCGCCGCGGCACGGCACATCATGAAAATAAAGATCAGCAGGCAAAATCGCTTCATCAATCCCTCCATTGAAGTGCAACACCAAGCACGACTGAACACTATGTCTGAATACCCAGGCAATATGCCAGTATCACAATTCCCAGCACGCCGAGCGACACCAGAGCATACTTGAAATCGCGTTCACGAAAAAACTGTATGCACGCCACCACAATGCGCAACACCGGCGTAGCCAGCAAAACGAGCAGGCCGATTCTGGCAACAGGGTTCCCGGCTGGCGTAATCCATCGCAAAAGAAGTCCCGCGACGATCAACGCAAATGCGGTGTAAGCTCCGGCTTTCAGAGTAAGCGAGAGGACGCGGTCAGCAGCAACATCCTGGCGGCTCATTGAAAGCCTCCGGTCAGCAATTTGTAAATCATCTGTACGGAAAGCCAGCCTGTAATGCCGACGAGAAGCACCAGAATATAAAACGATCGCACCCGGGGCGAGATGCGCGCGCCCAGAAGCGAGCCGGTAAAGACGCCCGCCACCAGTGGCGCGGCAATATCCATGCGCACATCACCGCGTCCCCAGTAAATATAAGCGCTGGTCGCGGCCGTAACGCCGATCATGAAATTGCTGGTGGCAGCAGCCACGCGCAACGGAATCTTCATGAACAGGTACATCACAGGCACTTTGATAGGACCTCCGCCGATTCCCAGCAGCCCGGAGAAGCCGCCGGCAATCAACGAAGCGGCCAAGCCCATGGGATAGTTCTGCGGCGTGTACTCAGGAATTGCTTCTTCCCTTTTCTGGTTCCTTGAACTCCAGGCTTTTCTGACCATGGAGACGGCACTGTAAAGAAGAAAGCAGGCAAATAGCACCGCAAGCGTGCGGCGATTGACATGATGCGCAACCATGGCGGCTATTAAGGCTCCGGCAGTGGTCGCCAATTCCAGCGTCATGCCCAGGCGAACGTCAGTAACGTGGCGCTCAACATAGAGTGAAGACGTGGCAGTGGAAGTTGCGATGACGCAGAGCAGAGTAACGCCGATGGCCTGATGCATCGGCAAGCCAAAATAGATAGCCAGGAGCGGTGTAACAATGATTCCTCCGCCCACACCTGCCAGCGCGCCAAAAGCTCCAGCGCAAAGACCAATCAGCATCAGCAGCAGCACTGCCGCCAACGTCATTGCGCTCTGTCTCGAAGCATCAGAATGTCACCAATCTCTGTTTTGCTTTCAGCTTCCGCCCTCAAAACCACCCATACTGAGCCAAGCACCAGAAGGATTGCAACTACCATCATGATTTGCACACGCTCTCCAGCCAGCATGCCTTCCAGCAGAGCAATAACGGGCACAACAAGGCTGATAGTCGAGACCTGGTATGGCTGCAATTTTTTCAGCAACCAATAATAAACAACGAAGGCCGCTGCCGATCCGAAAATGATGAGGAATGCCATGGCCAGCAGCGCGGACTTAGTCCACACAGCATGCTGATGCGCCTCCAGCGCCCATGCTCCCCAGAGCAAGATGATTGAGCCAAAGAGGAGTTGCAGGCTGGTAGCGATTACGGAATCAACTTCACGCAGGCGCTGCTTGGCATACACAGCAGACCACGCGCTGAGCGTCATGGAGAAAAGAACAGCTGCGCCGCCAATCAGTGACCGGCGGCTTGTGCTCAGGTCCGTGTAGAGCAGGCTGAGCAGTGCGCCAAACGCAATCACCATAGCAAAGATCGCCTGCCGGGGCACCTTGCGGTGCATCATTGCAGGCGTGAGCAGCGAGACGGCCAGTGGCATTGCCGAATATAAGATCGCGGTCATCGAGGACGTGACGTACTGCTCCGCCCAGAAGAGCATGCCGTAAGGCATGGCCATCATGGTCAGGCTCAAGACCAGCATTGCATTCCACTGCTCTGCCCCCTGTGGCCAGCGCCTGCGTTGCGCCAACGCCATGCCAAGAAGAACCAGGCCGGCAACAATAAAGCGCAGCGCTGCAGCCTGAAACGGGGGAACATCATGCACCACAACGCGGATTGCCAGCCATGTGCTGCCCCAGATCAGACAGAGCGAGATATATCCCAGCACAAGAATGCGGTTGAATGAAGTGCTCTGCTGACGGGAAGCCATGTTGACAGTGTAGCTGATTGCTCGATGATGCAATGCAAACAGAAAAGCACGGCACGCCCGACATTGGTCTCTCCAGAATTTGATTTGTGAGGTGAGCAGGGACATGAGCAGAGCTGCTGTTAAATCAATCCGCAGCAGCAAACCGCTGCTTTTTTCTGCATCTAAAAAGGTATGGAATTTGTGTCCCAAGTGCCGGAATGGGCCAAGAGCTTGAAAATAAAGCTGCGTCCTTATCTCAATCGCCGGATTGCGTCACTGGCTATGGTGGTTATTGGCATCGTGCTGCTGGGCTATGTTGGCAGCGAATACTGGGGCATGTATCGCAGCCAGAAAAACCTTGAAGCGGAGTGGGAGCGCCAGGCGTCCCAAATGAGTACACCTGAACACCCTGTCATCTCGCCGGACCAGATGCTTACCCGAGTAGTTATTCAGAAAATCGGGCTGGATGCGATCGTGGTGGAAGGCGCTTCCAGGAAAGCTCTCTCTGAAGGCCCCGGCCACATGAAGGAGACTGCGATGCCGGGCGAGAACGGGAACGTCGTTATCACGGGACATCGCGATACGTTCTTCCGCCACATATATGAGCTAATCAAGGGCGACCAAATTCAGGTTCGTCGCAATGGCAAGACGTTTACCTACGAAGTCACAGGGAAAAAAATTGTCCTGCCAGAAGATATTAGCGTGCTCAGACAAACACACGACCCGCAATTGACGCTGATTACCTGCTATCCCACGTATTACATCGGCCCCGCACCGAAGCGGCTGGTGATCTTCTCCAAGCTGGTTGATAGCAATGATGACCTCCCGCAGCGCAAGCAGGCTGCTCAGGCGAGCGGCGGCGGACGATAAGAAGAATTCCCGCAGTTCGACCCGCAAGATTCGAGTTCATGATTCTTGAGTTGATTCCCTTCCCTTTACAATTGAGGGTGTGAGCTTCCACGATGTCATTGTTGCCGGCGCGGGAATCATCGGCGTCTCTCTGGCGCTTGAACTGCACGAGCATGGCGGGCGTGTTTTGGTGCTGGAGCGCGGAGAGCCAGGCCGCCAGTCTTCTTCTGCTGCGGCTGGCATGCTGGCCGCCACCGATCTCGAGACGCCGCCTGCTTTGCGCGAACTGGCCCTGGCGAGCGCACGCATGTTCCCTGACTACGTGCGAAGGCTGGAAGAAATATCAAGTCTGAAGACAGATTTCCGCCGCGAGGGCACTATCATCTTCAGCCAATCACATGCAGAGATCAGCAATGCAAGGAAACTCTCGAGTGGTGAGTTGCGGCAACTGGAGCCCTCGATTCAAAGCCACGGCAAGCCAGCATTTTTTGTCCAGGAAGACAGCGTTGATCCGCGACTGCTGATGCAGGCCGCTGTGCAAGCTGCACAGAGGCAAGGCATTGAGATTCGCTCCCATACTGAAGTTCGCAAAATTAAAGCTCATGCGGATGGAGTTGAGGTGATTACTGATCGGGAGATATTCACGGCTGCTGCGGCAGTGGATTGCCTGGGCGCTTGGTCAGGAACGCCGGTCAGGCCGCGCAAAGGGCAGATGCTTTACGTTCAGCCTGAACACAAAAATCTTCTGCAGCATGTGATCCATGCGCCCGATGTCTATATTGTTCCGCGCAGTTCGGGGAAGATTCTCGTCGGGGCAACGGTGGAAGATGCCGGCTTTGATACTACGGTTGAACCAGATACTATCCAACAGCTGCTGAACGCAGCAACCAGCTACCTGCCAGAACTAAAAACAGCGCCCATTATTGAAAGCTGGGCCGGTCTGCGGCCGGGAACGCCGGATGATCTACCTATTCTGGGCGCCACAAGCACTCCGAAAATTTTTATCGCCAGCGGACATTTTCGGAATGGCATTCTGCTGGCGCCGGTCACAGCCAGCTTAATGGCCGAAATTGTGACTGGGAAGACGCCAAGCTTCGATATCGGCGCCTTTGCCGCCTCTCGTTTTGCTACGGTAAACACCTAAAAGAAGTGAAAATCCGGGCATTTTGCCAGAAATCATGAAAAAATAAGGCTGTGGATCTGGAGTTCTTGCTCATACAGCTTCTGCTTAAGATGGGCGTGGCCACAGCGGTGGCCAGCGCTCTGGGGCGTTCGCACGAATTCAAGAAGCTCCTCTTCGCCAGGCGACGACCGCGGGAGAAGAACATCTTATTCGTTCTGTTTACCTGCATTCCGTTCGCTCTGGGCGTTTACTTTCGTTTCAAGGTCAAAAACTTTCAATGTGCCGACCTGGGCTTTGAAGCCGCCATTCTGATTGGGGTACTGGGAGGCCGGGTTGCCGGCACTCTGGGCGGGGTCATCATGGCACTGCCTGCGTTCTTTTTCCGTGAATGGCTAACACTGCCGGTGAATGCCATGGCAGGATTTCTCGCGGGATGGCTGCGTCACTTCTGCCGCAATGAAGAAGAGATCTGGACGTTTTCTCCGTTCATTGACCTGAGCGTCTATCGCTGGGTGAAGCGTAACCTGCGGCAGCCGCGCATTGATTGGCAAACGGCGTTCTTCCTCATGATTATTGCACTGCAGGCAGCACGCCTTGAGCTGCAGTGGGTGGCTCCCAAGGGATGGCTTTGGACGCTCTACCTGGGGACGCCAGTAGCCCTGCTCGCAATCTTTGCAACGGTGGTAGCCACGATTGCCATCCCCATCAAGATCTGGAACCTCACGCGCATCGAGATGAAGCTGGAAGAACAGGGCCGCCTGCTGCTGGAAGCACGGCTCGACGCTCTGCAGAGCCAGATCAATCCACATTTTCTTTTCAATACGCTGAACTCAGTTTCGTCGCTGGTGCGCTTTGATCCGGACCGTGCGCGGGAGCTGATCGTGAAGCTCTCAAAAATCTTGCGCCGGCTGCTTGGTAAGCACGACGAGTTCGTGCAGCTGCGTGAGGAAATCGAATTTGTAGATGACTATCTGGATATCGAAGTTGTGCGCTTTGGCCGCGATAAGCTGCGGGTCTATAAGCACCTTGATCCGGACACACTCGACATTGTGATCCCAGCGATTCTGCTGCAGCCCCTGGTTGAGAACAGCATTAAGCATGGACTATCACCAAAGGTCGAGGGCGGCTGCATTACACTGCGAAGCCGTATCCAGAATGGCAAGCTGGTCATCCAGGTAGAAGATGATGGCGTTGGCATGAGCGCACCGCCGGCCGTTGTCGCGGAGCAAATGGGCTCCGGACGCGGCATTGGCATGATGAACGTGGCGGAGCGCCTGCACGTGCTCTTTGGCGATGAAGGCCGCATGACCGTGCAGAGCCGCGACGGCCAGGGAACGCTGGTTATGCTGGAGCTGCCGGTCCTGCAACATGATTCAGGCGATGGTGCAGCGTCAGCTATCTATGCCGCGCGCTCCAGCACGCGCTCATAAAATTTTTCATATTCAGGGATGATCCGGCTGGAGCAGAAGCGAGTCTGCGCTTCCCAGCGAGCGACCTTTCCCATCTCACGCAGCCGTGTTTCATCAGAGAGAATTTCAATCGCGCAGCGCGCCATGGTCTCCACGTCTCCGACTTCGGCCAGAAAGCCGCTGCGTCCGTGCTCAATCACTTCAGGAACACCACCAACGGCAGTTGCAACCGTCGGCACCTCGCAGGCCATACTTTCAAGAGCAGCCAATCCAAAGGATTCCATTTCACTTGGAGCCACCATGAGATCGGCGATCGAAAGCTTTTCATAAACTCGATCCACCTTGCCCATGAACTCCACTTTTTTGCGCAGGCCTTTCTGGTTGACCAGCCATTCAGCGCGGGAACGGTCAGGCCCGTCACCCATGAGCAGCAGACGCGATGGCACTTTCTTCTGCACCCGATCAAAAATTTCAATCACGTCACAGAGGCGCTTCACGGGGCGGAAGTTGGAGACGTGTACCAGAATGCGCTCATCTTTGCCGGCAAATTCAGAGCGGCGCTCGGAAGCCTGCGGATCACGGCGATAGACATCACAGTTGACGAAGTTATAGATAACCTCAATCGGGTTGCGAATCTCAAATTCCTGCACTGTGCGCTTTCTCAGATATTCCGAGATCGCTGTGACGCCGTCACTCTGCTCAATCGAGTAGCGAGTCACCGGAAGATAGGAGCGGTCCGCGCCGACGATGGTAATGTCTGTCCCGTGCAGCGTGGTTACAAACGGCAGGCGGCGCGATTTCCCGTTCTGCTGTGCCGCAAGCATCTGCCGCGCGAGCAATGCGCTAACTGAATGTGGAATGGCATAGTGGACGTGCAGCAGGTCGAGATCGTAGAGCTCGGCCACCTCAGCCATGCGCGTGGCGAGTGCGAGATCATAAGGCGGATACTCAAAGAGCGGATACTGCGAGACGGTGACTTCATGAAAGAAAATGCGCGGCTGCTCAGGGTTCAGTCGGATAGGCTGCTGGTAGGCGATGAAATGCACCTCATGGCCGCGGTTCGCCAGCTCAATGCCGAGTTCTGTCCCTACAACGCCGCTGCCGCCATACGTTGGGTAGCAGGTAATGCCTATTTTCATCTTTTGGGTTACCGTTTACTGTCTTGTCTTTGATTCATGCCGAAGCCGGGAGATTCAATAATCCTTAAAGGTCTGCATAAGAAATCAGCTCTATCTTTTGACGTACCAATGCTTGTTTTGTCTCTGCCGAGGTAAGCGCGCTCAACTCCACTTCACGTGACGCCGTGAGACGGGTACCGGCCGCCCTGAGATCAGAATCAGAGTATCCGGGATGGCAGACCAATTCCCACGTGCCCTCAGGCAGCGCCGCGAGAATGCGCAGCAGCATGGCCTGATCAAGTTTGCCGGTGGCCGCGATACCGACAGTACCGTCGGTCGAGGCAATGCCCTCTTCTTTTATGGCGCGGCGAAACTCGGCGGTGAACATCTGAAAGCAGAAAACACCTGCAGACCGCAGCCAGAGCGCCGGGGTACCAAGGACCGTGGCAAAAGGCCAGGCATGGACCGGCTCAAAGGGATTTCTTACCGCACGAACGCCGCAGGCTTTCGCTGCCCGCAGAATTGGCCGAAGGACATGCGGAAACATATGCGTGTGTTTATGACTATCGAGGTGAGTAATGGTAAGGCCGCTGGCCTGAACTTTGCGAATCTGCGCTTCGGCTTCACGCTGGATCTCTTCTTCAGAAATCCTGCGGCGCACGGCAGCAATTGCAAACTCTTTCAGGCTGCTGCGGAACCGCGATGAACCATTTGTCAGAGAAGGCAGATCGGCTGAGACAGGCTCTCCATCAATGAGAACGACATGGCAACCTGTGTGAAGCGCCGGGCGTGCCTTAGCAATGGAGATGGCCTCTTCAACCGCGCATGAATTAGCCATTACGGTGGCCGAGGTAAGCACGCCGGAGCGGTTTGCTTCCGCGATGGCGCGATTCACGCCTGAGGTCAGGCCAAAATCATCAGCATTGACGATGAGACGACGCACTTGAGGAGTCTAACAAACTAGCCGCAAAGAACAGGGAGGGACACAAAGAGAAATCTTTCGCTACTTGAGAGCATTTAGAAAAGCACTGCAGTTATAGTAATGAGGCTTAGGCGGTCTTTACCGCGGGACGCGGTTCTCTGTCACCCAGGAACATCTTGATTTTGTCGAGAAGCGCGGGGAAGAGATCTTCCTTCTGCAGGCAGGCAGAGATGTCCTTGCCACCATCAATGGGACCGTAGCCAGTGACGATAATCACCGGAACGTCAGGGTTTTTCTCATGGACCTTCTTGGCGAGTTCAACGCCGTTCATGCCGTCCATGCGAAAATCGGTAACCAGGATGTCAAAATCTTCTTCGTCAAATTTCTTCAGGGCATCGGCGCCATTATAGGCGCTGACGGCGCGGTAGCCCTGCATCTCAAGGATTTCACAGCTCAGCCTTGCCAGTACCTCATGGTCATCGACGAAGAGGATCGCTCGCATGAAAGCCTCCTGGGGGGATCCCGCAGTACAGGATAGACGCGGGTGAAGGTGCAGCCAGAGCTACAGCCTCATCTCTTTGTTTCATCCTGGAGCAGAAAAGATGCCTGTACAAACGGCATTTTTTACAAAAACCAGGGGACTACCTTACATTGCAAACCGGCAGCGCACAATCGCCTATTCTTCGTCCGGTGCATCCAGAGCTAATATACCGAAGATAAACTACTTTGGCAGGAACTGCACCAAGCCGTCACGATAATTGATAACCAGCTTCATTTCTTCGATTGCGCTGAATCCGATCTGGCCGGAAATCTCCACTCCCAGGTCTTTGCTGACAGAATGCAGATCCACGGTGCTGATGCGCTCGCCTGACTTGCGGATTTTGGCAAAGCGAAGTGTGGCGTCGTCAGCGATAAAGGCGCTATTCACAACTCCGCTGGCGCCTGACACAGGAATATTCAGCGCCCTCATCTCCGGCATCAGCCGGGCCAGTTCCGGCGATATGGTGTTCGCGTTGGCGCCACTGTCAATCACAAACAGACCTGACGCCTTCTTGCCTGCTTCTGTAGGGAGAAGCAGGAAGTGACCGAAGCTGAACGCCTGAGAGAAATCCGGCTCGGCGGATTTGCTGCTCTCAGCGGCCGGCAAAGGATCGAGGCGGAGCCGCTGCTTAGGGAAATCCACCGTCACCAGATATTTGGAAAAAACATCTGTTCCGATGGTCCCATCCACCTGAGCAATCTCGCGAGGAGTGGCTTGAATAAAGCAGTCATGAAATTCGAGATCGCCAATAACAATTTTGCTCACCCAGGCTTTGTAGCCCTTGCTGCCGCCGCTCTTCCCTACACCTTCCAGTGACTGCTCAGATAGTTTGCTGGCGCCAATCTTCTCCGCCAGCTTGCGCGTGATGATTACGCCGGAAGAGCCGGTATCGAGCAGCAGCGTAACCGTGACGCGATCATTGAGGCGCACGCGTACGCCATAGCCCCGGCGGATCATGGTGGGACCGAAGGTCAACGCTTCCATTTTGATTTCAGTGCGGTCCACGTCGCGCGCTGGAATCCAGACTTTACGCCCTGCCAAAGCTTGAATGAATTCCTTGTATTCACGCTCGTGGCGCTCGGTTTCCTCGTCATTGCGAAATTCAGCCAGATGTTTTTCGAGCGCTGCTACATTCTCAGGATAAGGCAGACGGATGGCCCACTCATACAATACGTCGCCATCTTCCGGACCAAGCTCATGGGCCCTGGCGATTGCGATCTTCGCATGGCTGCGGCGGTAAACAGTATCCACCTTGCCTTCCCCCAACCAGCAACGGGCGCACTTTTCATCGAGCTTCAACGCAGTCTTGTACTCTACTTCTGATTCAGGGATCAATCCGCGACGGAAGTAAACATCGCCGCGCGCAGCACGGGCCAAAGCAGAATCTGGAAATTGTGCCAGGGCTCTTTGGGAACTTGCATCCGCTGATTTCACATCGTCCAGCTTGAGCAGGCTTTGGACCAAGCCGGAATAAGCTTCCGGGGAAGCCTGCCTTTCGATCATGGTGCGGTATGCCGCAGCGGCTTCTTTGAACTTACCTTCTTTGAAGTGATGGCGAGCGTCGTTGAGTTGGCTTGCTTCAGAGTTACTGGCAGATTGTGCCGCAAGAGCGGAAGCAAGCAGAGCAGCTAAGAGCAGCACCAAGAGCTTTGTCACAATGTGAGATCGCACTGCTTCAGAATACTTGCGCAGCTGGCATTTGAAAACGGTATTAAAGGAATGGCAGCGGGGAACGGGAAGTGTTCTGATTTTTTGCGTAAGGCGGAAATTTTCCTGCCGGGAAAGGAAACTAATGGGTATGGAGGAAGTCTTTAGTTGCCAATGAACGCCGGCTTTGGCTCAAGCACGCGCGCATGCACCGGCAGCTCAAGAATAATTCGCGCCCCGCTGGGTTCGAGATTGGCGGCGTGGATCTCCCCGCCATGCTCTTTCACAATGCCATAGCAGATGCTCAGGCCAAGGCCTGTTCCTTTACCTACAGGTTTGGTGGTGTAGAACGGGTCAAAGACGCGATTGGTATCAGTAAAGCCATTGCCGGTATCGTCAAAGTGAACGATGATGCGCGAATCTCGCCGCAAGGCCTCAATCGAGATGCGTTTTTCAACCGCGCTCTCCAGAGCGTCAATGGAGTTATTCAAAAGATTCAGCAATATCTGCTTGAACTGGTCTTCATCCACGGCCACCGGCGGCAGGTCAGGCTCGATCTGCAAGTGCACCTCAACATCATTATTTTTCAGGTGATATTCACGCAGTGAGAGCACGTCCTGCAAGAGCAAGTCCAGGTTAGCTGATTTCTTTTCCGGATTGTTTTGCCGCGCAAAGCGCAAAAGGTTTTCGATAATCCTCCTCATGCGCTGCGCTTCCTTGGCCATCTTTTCCAGCTTTTGCCGCGCCGGACCGGAAGGAAGCTCATCACTGATCAGCTCAGAATAGCCAACAATCGAGGTCAGCGGATTATTGAGCTCATGCGCAACACCGGCAACAAGCTGTCCGATGGCAGCCAGCTTCTCTGAGCGCGCCAGTTGGCGATGCAGCGCCGTGTTGTCAATGGTTACAGCCAGATCACCCGCAAGCAGCTCGATCTTCGATATTTCCTCTTCGTTGACGCGGGTAACATCACGCGGATCACTCAGAGAGATGCAGCCGACATGCGCCCCGCGAGTGGAAAGCAAGGAAACCAGCACCTGGCAGCCTTTTTGCCAGTGCCTTGTTGGCTCGTATTTTGTGGAGCTGGGGACCTGGCCGTATTTCTGCATCTGCTCCGGCGAGAGCATGACTGTATGTTGCCCCAGCTTTGCGCCGATGCTGCAGGCTTCCACCAGATCGTCAAACTTCCAGACGTTGCTGCATTTATATTCCACCAGCTTCGCGGCTTCACCTTCATATCCGGAGTGAGCGGCGCAGTATAGATCCTTGCCGTCGAGCGTGAGAATAATGGCCGCGCGGTCAAACGTACTGGTTTCGCGGATGGCTTCAGTAATCTCCCGGCACATGCAACTTACGTCAACACCGTCAAGAAGCCGCGAGGTGATTGCGGCGAACTTCTGCAATTGTTGATTCACCTTCTGCTCCCGCACGCCGGCAGAGCGCAGAAATTCTGACTTGTCTTCCAGCAGCGTAAGGATCATTCCGAAAGCGACAAAAAATTTCGGAGTGTTCCACAACTCAGGATTGATTTTGAGCTGCGGAGCATACATATCCAGCAGGCTGCCAATGGGAAACACTGCACCCCACAGCAGAAAGCCGCCGGCTGAGGTGATTACGCCGGGAGTCCAGCGCTGATAGCGTCGCCAGAATAGGAAACCGGGAAAAGCAAAGCCAAGGGTGAGAAGCGAGAGAAATCCAAAATCGAAATTGCCATGAGCTGCACGGTAGATGGCTACTGTTCCCGTGATCATGATGATCGGGGCCCATATGAAAAAGTTGAGGATCAACTTGCGGCGCAGGAGCACATAGAGCGGCGCCCCATAAAAAATTAGAGCAATGCAGGCGATATAGAGGAAGCGCCCTTTGAATTCATAGGCAAGGCCGATTGTGTAGGCCATCACCGGCACACAGGTAAGAAGCAGCAGTTTGGTAACCAGCCGGGTATTTTCGAGAAACGACGTCAACGAAGCGATAAAGAAGATTGCGGAAAGCTGGAGACAGCCCAGATCAACGATGAAAGTAGCTGGGGTGAGATTGCCGTCTGCCGGTTCAAAGATTTGAACAAAGAAATGGACAAAGATCAGCACCCACGCCGTAATCCAGAGATGCAGGCGCGCCGATTTCACGTGCCGCCTCAGGGCAACGAAGATGCCCACCATCACGGCGAGAACGAGAATAGTTGGAAGCTTATCGAACAGTGAAGCCATTTACAGGAATTTTCCCAGCGAAATAGGTTGAGAATATCACGACTGAATGGAGCAGGGTTTCCGATAAGTTACATTACAGTAACGTTAGTAACTCTGGCGCAGTACGGACGGACGCTCACTTTCCCGGGCACAGCTTTGGCCCCAAGGAAAGTTCACCCTGCTATACTGCAATCTGGCAGCTCATAAGACCTTATTTGCTGCTTCAAGTATCCCTTTGGGCGCTTAGCTCAGCTGGTTAGAGCGCCTGCCTTACAAGCAGGAGGTCCACGGTTCGAGTCCGTGAGCGCCCACCATCAGGTACGAGCACCGGCCAGGCGACGCGAAACGAGATTTGGGTGAAGCTGTCCGAGTCTGCCAACAGCATGGCATTCCTAAAGGGAAATGAAATGGAACGCATTCAAGGGGCTTAAGGGGTCCTAAATTGCTCCATTGACAAGTGGGTAGAAGTCCAATAGCATCTGCAAGTTACGCCCTTTCTGACAATTTTCAAGGAGAGCTGACGGTGATTAAGCTCGACATTATTAATGAAGTGGTGAATAAAACCGGTATTACAAAAACCAAAGCTGAGCTGGCGGTAGAGACGGTTTTTGAGAGTATGAAGAAAGCGCTGGCCCAGGGTGAGCGCATTGAACTGCGCGGGTTTGGCGTGTTCAACGTGCGGCCGCGCAAGACCGGTATTGGACGCAATCCGCGCACCGGCGCTGAGGTCAGTATTCCTCCGGGAAAGGCCGTGCGCTTTAAGCCTGGGAAGGAGTTGCAGTCGATCGACTAGCCGTATCTGCCGCGATGTTGCACGCTCACTGTGCTCCCTTGGATTCCGCAGCTTAAGGCCATCCAGTACATGCCGCACCAGCTTCCCCCGCAGGAATATCAAATCTATGACCCTGAACGCCAGGAGGTCAGGGTCATTGTTATACAACCTCCGAAGCGCCGTTACTGGCTGCATGCCCTGCTCTTTCTAGCCACAGTATTCACCACGCTCTGCATGGGCGCGCGCATGCAGGACACCTTTAATCACAATCTGGGACTCTTTTCCCAGGACCTGGATTACTGGCCGTGGCTGTGGGCGCTGCAGGATTGGCGCCGGCTTGCGCTGGGCATTCCTTATTCAGCTTGTCTGCTGGGCATTCTTACCGCGCATGAGATGGGACACTACGTTTACTGCGTGGTGCGCCGCGTCTTTGCCACGCTGCCATTTTTTATTCCTGCGCCTTCACTGATAGGAACGCTGGGAGCTTTCATTCGGATCAAGTCTCCGATCCGGAGCCGCGCGGATTTGTTCGATATCGGCATTGCCGGACCGATTGCAGGGTTCGTGGTGGCAGTGCCGGTGCTGATCTTTGGATTGCTCGCCTCGAAGCCTCTGAGCGGCGCAGCAGCTCAGGCCGCAGCCGCTCCTGATGGGAGTTTGGTGCTGGGATTCCCGCTAATCTTTAAACTGATGCATTGGATTGCCGCTGCCATGGGCAGCCAGGCAGCAGTGGCGCAATTTCCGGCAGGAGGCCTCTATCTCCATCCGGTGGCGATGGCCGCATGGGTAGGAATGTTTGCGACAGCGCTCAATTTGCTACCCGGAGGACAGCTTGATGGCGGGCACATTATTTTTGCTGTGAATCCGCGGATGCATCGGCCCATTTCTTTCGTGAGCATCATTGCTCTGCTGGCGTTGAGCTGGTATTGCTGGGTAGGATGGCTTTTGTGGGCTGTGGTGCTGCGCTTCACCGGAGCACGCCATCCTGACGTGCCGCTCCATCCTCCGCTGGACACCAAGCGCCGCGTGCTGGCGTTTTTCGCGATCATCATGCTCGCCCTCACGCTCACGCCGGCGCCGTTCGGCGATCAGCAGGGCTTGAAGCATGTGCTGGAGCAATACAAACATCCGCAGCAGCAGTCGCCTTCAAAGTAGCGAGAGCGCGTCCACGTCTGCAATCACATTTGTACGAGGAATTTTTTCTGCGTCGGCGAAGCTAAGCATGCGCCGGAGCACTGCATTGAGTTTTTCCCGGCTGCCGGCTTTGAGGATGAAGTGGTAGCGGAAGTCACGCTTGAGGCGCATGATGGGCGCGACGGATGGGCCGAGAACGCGCACGCCTTCATTGCGGGTGGATTCAAACCACTTGCCGAGCTGTCCGGTCCAGCGCAGCGTCTGCTCCAGCTTGTCACTCCGGACCAGCACGTTGGCCAGCGCGCTGAAGGGCGGATAGTGCATCCATTTGCGGAAACGAACTTCTTTTTCGTAAAAGCCGGCATAGTCATGGCGCTGCGCAAACTGGATGGCATAGTGGTCAGGATAGTAGGTCTGCAGAACAACTTTGCCGGGCGTTTGGCCACGGCCGGCGCGGCCAGCGACCTGCGTGAGCAGCTGAAAGGTACGCTCGGCGGCGCGGAAGTCAGGAAAGCCTAGAGCGTAATCTGCTCCAACAACACCTACAAGCGTTACGCCGTGAACATCGTGACCTTTGGCGATCATCTGCGTGCCGACAAGCAAATTGAGTTCGCCAGCATGGAATTGATTGAGGACATGCTCAAAATCATGGCGAGTGCGGACGGTGTCGCGATCAAGCCGGCCAATGCGCGCCTGCGGAAAGGCCGCGTGCAGACGCTCTTCAACTTTTTCTGATCCCGCGCCGAGAAAATAAATATGTTCACTATTGCAGGCGGTGCAATGCTTAGGCACGGCCTGGCGATAGCCGCAGTAATGGCACTCCATACGCTGGGCCGACTTGTGAAAGGTCATGGCAATGGAGCAGTTCTTGCACTGCAGAGTTTCGCCGCAGGAGCGGCAGAGCACGACAGAAGAGTATCCGCGTCGGTTGAGCAGGATCATTGCCTGCTCACCACGCGCAAGACGGTCTGTGACTTCCTGAATGAGCTGGCGCGAGAAGATCTGGTCACTGCCGGTCTGCTGGAACTCAAAGCGCATGTCCACCAGCTCGACTTCAGGAAGCGGGCGGCGCTCCACGCGCTCTTTGAGTTCGATGAGGCGATACTTCCCTTCTTCAGCATTGTGGTACGACTCAATGGCCGGCGTTGCCGAGGCGAGCACGACGGCTGCTCCGGTCAGCTTGCCGCGCATGACGGCTACGTCGCGCCCGTGGTAGCGCGGCGTCTCTTCCTGCTTGTACGAGCTGTCATGCTCTTCATCCACCACGATGAGAGCAAGGTTTTTCACCGGCGCGAAAACCGCAGAGCGTGTACCTACAACGATTCGCGCCTCACCGCGACGGATGCGGTGCCACTGCTCAGCGCGCTCGTCAGCGGAGAGAGCGGAGTGGAGGATGGCAACTTCGTCGCCGAAGACCTGATGCAGGTTAGCCGCGGCTGCGGGCGTAAGACCTATTTCAGGAACAAGCAAGACGGCAGAGCGGCCTGATTCGAGAACCGCCTGCATAGCGGCGAGATAGACAGCGGTCTTGCCGGAGCCGGTGACGCCATGAAGCAGCGAAACTGAGAATTTATTTTCTTCGACTGACTTCTGGATAGCGGCCAGCGCGGCTTTCTGTTGCGTGTTGAAGATGAAATCAAGATGCGAAGGCCCGCGTTTCTTGAGGGTGGTTACGTTGAATTCCGCCGGCTCTTCAATTAATTCGATCATGCCACGCTTGACGAGTGTTTGCAGGGTGGTGCGCGGGACGTCGAGAGCGCGAATCTGTTCGACCAGAGCTCTTCCTTCATGTTGCTCAAGAAAATCGACGATCTTCTGCTGGTTCTGGTTCAGCTTCCCTTCCATGCTCTTGAGCACTGCGACCTGGATGGTGCGGCGGGCGTCGCGCGCCGAGGTTGCATCATGGCGGGTGATCCATTTTTTTCGCAGGAGCAAGTCGAGCACCTGGCGGGTGGCGCCTGTGGCGGAGCGCACCGTGCCTTCCAGAGCGTCGTCTGACATGGCGAGATAGTCCAGCACGGCGTACTCAAGCATCTGCGTGTCAATGTCCTGGCGGGAGCGGCGCGAAGAGCCTGCGGTCGCGGAGGCGTGAAGCGCCTCGTGGCCAGCTTCGGTAATGCGATAGATGCGCGCTTTTTTGATTTCTGCGGCGAGCGGCAGCATGGTGCGGAAGACATCGCCGATGGGAGCCAGATAGTAGTGCGAAATCCATTGTCCAAGGCGCAGAAGAGTTTCATCAAGCACTGGCTCGGAGTCGAGCACCTGCAGGATTGTTTTGGCCTGCATGGACGGCGCACGGTCATGGAGTGCTGTGACGACGCCGGAAAGGCGCTCGGTTCTGAATGGGACAAGCACACGCCCGCCGACGACAGGAATTTGGCCGGCAACTTTGTAGGTGAATGCCATATCCAGCGGGACTGGCAAGGCTACATCGCAGAATGTGGGCATGGCGTAAAGGAGATTGTACGGTATAGCAGCTGTGCAAATACCTCAGCGGCTAAAGCCGACTTATTAAGAGGACATTACCGCAGGCCTAAAGGCCTGCTCCACCCCGTGCGATTGACTGCTTGGAGAGGAGCTATTCCACTGGTGCTTTTGCTGGCGGCGTTAGTCCCAAATATTTCATGACCATCTGCAGGTCTTTCCAAGCCTCTTTTTTCTGGCGGGGATCGCGCAGCAGGTAAGCGGGATGGTAGGTGACCAGCAGCTTGGAGTCGCGGAAGTCATACCAGCGGCCGCGGAGGTTGGCCATGGAGTCATTCATGGCCAGAAGATTTTTAGCCGCGACTGCGCCGAGCGCCACGATGACCTTGGGCTTTATCACATCGATCTGCCGCAGGAGAAAAGGCGAGCAGATATCGCATTCGTCTTTTTCCGGCGTGCGATTCCCCGGCGGGCGGCACTTAACCACATTAGCGATGTAAACGTCTTCGCGCTTCAGACCCATTGCGGAGATCATGTTGTTGAGAAGCCGACCGGCTCGGCCTACGAAGGGCTCGCCTTGCGCATCTTCATCGGCGCCTGGACCTTCTCCGATAAACATGAGGTCAGCATTGACGTTGCCCACACCAAAGACCAGATTAGTGCGGCCTTTATGCAGGCGGCAGCGGGTGCAATCGCCAATGTCTTCGCGAATGAGCTTGAGCGCGGCGGGCTTATCCTTGATGACAGGCAGAGGAGATTCAGCAAGAGATTTTTCTTTGGCCGCCGTCATTGCAGGAGCGGGTTCGTTCGATAGCCCAGGTTCAGAATAGGCGACCTGAGTGGCTTCTGGCGCGCTGCGGCGATAAAAATCGTGGATACCCATCTCGCGGTAATAGTTCACCCGTGAGGCAAGCTGTTTTTTTGTGGCGTCGTCGAGCGGTTTGGGCATGCTGAAAGAAAAATAAATGCTTAAAGAAGAGAAGTAAATGGGGAAAGGGTATTTTGGGTAGTGGTTCAGTTTAGACGTCAGAAACGCAAGGTCCCTCACCCCTACTCGCAAGCTGATGACCACCCCAGCAAGCCAAAATCGGGCTTGTTGGGGGCCCCGGTGAAAACGCTTGCTCGCTTACGGGGGTTCGGGATGACGAGCTTAAAAAACTCAAAACTGTACCACTACCCATTTTTGCTTGTCTTTGCCGAAAGGCAAGCTTCTAATATATGTATTCGCTGGAGGCAATGGCGGTGGGCAGTACTACCAAGCTGACGTTTGAAGAATTTCAAAAGCTCCCAGAGCGAGAAGGGGCAACCTATGAATTGGATGAGGGCGAGCTTTTGATGGAACCTTCACCGGCATTGAGACACAATCTCATTCGACAGCATATTGCAATGAAGCTGATCGAATTTGTGAAATCCGGAAATCTCGGCGTAGTTGTGGAAGAGATGGATTTCCGGCTTGATTCGGATACGGTGAGAAATCCAGACGTTGCCTTCATCACCCAAGAGCATTTGCAGATTATCGATATGGACCGTTCTCCGGTTGATGGAGCACCGGCCCTTGCCGTAGAGGTGGTTTCGCCCAGCAACAGCGCACAAGATATGGCCAAAAAGACCCAGCAATATTTACGATCTGGCAGTCGAGCAGTGTGGATTGTCTATCCAAATTTGCGGCTAGTGGAAATTCATTCGGCATCCGGAATCCGCCAGATTCGAGAGCCTGAAGTTGTGCGCGATGAGGCGCTGCTGCCGGGATTCTCAATATCCCTGAGCTACATTTTTGATGGGAAAGAATAGCCCTGCTACTTTTGCGCTAGTCTTCCTGCAAACGCCTTTTCACTTTTCAATTTAATCACCGCATCCAGCACGCGGTGCGCGACCTCCCATTTGCTCGTCTCGGGAACAGTTTCTGTCTCGGCATGAGTAAGGATGGTGACAGCATTGCGCTCGGAATCAAAGCCGATCCCGGGTTGTGAGACATCGTTGACAACAATTGCGTCCAGCGATTTGCTCTCAAGCTTTTTGCGGGCATTGGCCAGCGCGTCATGGGTTTCAGCGGCGAAACCAATGACGATTCGGCCACCTTTTTGCGCGCCGATCTCGGCGAGGATGTCAGCTGTGGGCTCAAGTTCCAGCGTCATGGGGCCTTTGCGCTTAATCTTTTCATCGGCGGGGCGACGGACAGTGAAGTCGGCGACCGCAGCAGCTTTGATCACGATGGTAGCGCGCTGGAGATTATTGAGGGCAGCTTCACGCATCTGTGCGGCGGTCTGCACTTGAACTACTTCTATGTTCGCCGGAGGGTTGAGAGCAGTTGGGCCGGTGACCAGAATGACCTTTGCGCCGCGACGCTGTGCCGCTTCAGCCAGGGCATAACCCATCTTGCCGCTGGAGCGATTGCCGATATAACGGACAGGATCAATGGGCTCACGCGTGGGGCCTGCGGTGATGAGCACGGTTTCGCCCACGAGGTCCTGTTCAGCGTGCAGCGCCTTGAGCACAGCTTGAACGATGGTTTCATTGGCGGCCAAGCGGCCTGCGCCGACCATGCCGCAGGCGAGATAGCCGCTATCGGGCTCCACGATGTTGATGCCGCGCGCCTTCAAAGTTTGCATGTTGGCCTGAGTCGCGGAATTCTCCCACATGTTCACGTTCATGGCCGGCGCAACCACCACGGGCGCAGTGGTGGCGAGAAAGAGCGTGGTCAGGAAGTCATTGGCTTCGCCGTGCGCGAATTTGGCGATGACATCTGCGGTTGCAGGAGCGACAACCAGCGCGTCAATTGATTGGGCAACGGCGATGTGCTCGACAGCGGAGTCAATATTGGGCTCTTCCGCACCGGCCCCAAAGAGATCCGTGATGACCTTTTCTCCGCTGAGCGCGGCAAAGGTTAGCGGGCGGACGAACTCCTGGGCCGCACGGGTCATGATGACCTGCACGCGAATGCCGCGGTCCTGCAGAAGACGAACGAGTTCGGCGGCCTTATAGGCGGCGATTCCGCCGGTGACTCCCAAAGCAATCTTCATACCCTAGATTGTAGTCCACCCTGCGATTTATATACCTTATATACCTTGATGACCTGGGTAACGCCCGCGCCACAGGAGACAACATTGACGGGCCGACGCTCCCAAGAGATTTGAGTACAGGGGGACCGCAAAAGATGAAAACTATGTCGAACGCAACCCTTTCCAATAAACAAGCTGAAGAACTGCTTAGAGCATTAAAAGCCCGTTTTGAGGAAAACATGAACCGCCATAAAGGCATTGAATGGGCCCAGGTACAAGCAAAACTGGAAGCTAATGCTAAAAAGCTGTGGTCACTCAATGAGATGGAAAAAACTGGCGGCGAACCGGACGTTGTTGGCCACGATAAAAAGACGGGCGAATACATTTTTTATGATTGTTCAGCGGAAAGTCCCAAAAGCCGCAGAAGTGTTTGCTACGACGGTGAGGCGCTGGAGTCACGGAAAGAACATAAGCCAAAAGACAGCGCTCTTAATATGGCTGCTGCTATGGGTGTTGAGCTTTTAACGGAAGAGCAATATCGAGAGCTGCAGAAGCTTGGGAACTTCGACACGAAAACATCGAGCTGGGTGAAAACACCTTCTGACATCAGAAAACTCGGCGGAGCCTTATTTTGTGATCGCCGCTACAACACTGTTTTCGTCTATCACAACGGCGCGGAATCCTACTATGCCGCGCGGGGGTTCCGCGGCTGGCTAAAGGTCTGAGGGTGAAGTTCGCGAAGTTTATGATGATGCGCGGAAATGATAGCCGCCCAGGGGATCAATACTAGTGAGCACCCTTAATGATGGGGCGCTCGAAGCAAAGGGTGGAATTACAAACCTTTGCTGTACCGCCAGCGCTGCTCCAATATTCCGATGGTGACAGCGTACACGCCGACAATGACCGCCGGAATGACCACGAACCGATGATGCGGCGCAAGGTACCATGCGGTCGTCACCAGAATCGTCCTGACGACGCCGTGAAAGATCCCGACCCAATGCTGGATGATCCAGGAGAGTGGCACCCACATCAGTCCAGCCAGGATACCCACTGTGAGCGGCAATGACGTGTAGTCAATCCGGAAAAATGGGATCGCGATTGCGTAGACAAGCAGTGCCATAGCGACACAGTGAAAAAAGAGATTGTCGAAGACGTTCTTTGGCTTGTCCTTATCAAGAAAGTTCTCGCCGGTGAAGCGGGAGAGCTGCATGCCGAAATAAGCGATGAAGCCGGTCCCGATGAACAGTGACCACACGGCCAGAATCGGCGGCAGAAAGGCGCCGGCGATGCCGATCAGGGTCCACACGATTGCTCCCGCCAGCGGCATGGCCAAACCACGGCGGCTGGCAAATTCCGTTCGTTGTTCATCCAGCGAACGCAGATTCTGCAGCTGAGGGGCGGACATGAATTCTCCCGTTGATTGCTCTATGAAGAGTGGACAGATCATAGAATCCTGCATTTGGGGAGGTCAATTGAAATCTGGGCAATAATATAGTTGACTGACTTTTACCCGTATTCCTCTCCTTGCAAATCGGGCGGAACTGGCTCTCCTAGCCGTATTAGATTGCGCTTAAGAACGCTCAACATGTAGTGCTCGTCCCACACGCCGAGTTTGCCGATGCTGTCTTCCATTTCCTTCAGTTTCTCAATCTTTCTGCCCGTCTCTAGCCACTTCAAGCCAATGCCGAGTGTCAGGTTGGCAATCATGTCTGCGGCTTGTAACGGTGGGTGATCTTTGTCACTCAAAGGCTGAAACCCAGCCATATATTTAGCAGTTTTCGGGCTGATGGCTTTAAAGGCGTTGTAATATCCGCGCAGTTCGTCAAAGTCAGTCCCGTCATCATGCACAAACGCAACCATGTTTCGGCCTGACTTGGCCTTGATACATCCGACCGTCTCGTGTATCACGCCTTCTAGAGCACGCTGGTATGGATTCCCGCAGAACTTCTGAGCTTCTGGGCGACTGTAAAATTTTTCCAGATCGTCCATCGGTATGCAGATGCCGATACCACGGATGGCTGGAACTTGCTTCAATATGGTTTGCAGATCGGAGCGCAGTTCGCGGGCCTTGTCCCTTCCCGTTGGTGGGGGGTATTGTTTGAATTTGGCAAACTGCCCAGTGAGCATCTTGTACTCAGAGGTTTTGAAATACTCTAAACCGTCTCTTCGCAAGCGGGCAGTCCAGGCTGTTCGTAGCGCCGACCAATCTTCTCGCATGCCATAAAATCCAGCAGACACGAACATCTGGCTTTGATTTTGATCTTTACTGTCGTCAAGATAGCAGTGGTAGATCATAGACAAATATCCGGTGACTCCCCATTCTTCCGGGAACACAAGATCGAATAACTATATTGAACCCGCCACATTGACAATTAGACACGGATGCAGTCAGTCAAGTATATTGTTGCCGAAATCTGTAGCATCGCACCCTCTGAACTTTTTTTCTTCACCGTTCCGCCCCAGTTGCTTGAAAATCAGGCATATTTGCTCCTGAGTACGTGCTTTCCTGCTTCTGGTTCCCAATACGGGGTTATAATCGGGAACCAACGAATGCCCAGTTCGCGACGGATGTGACCCATGGCTGGCGACGACCGCACCGTCTCAATTTCAGCTTCGGCAGCTTCGGCGAGCGCCAAAGAGCACCCGAAAAAATGGGGCCCGTTCCAGCTTCTGCAGCGACTTGACGCCGGAAGTTTTGGCGAGGTCTATCGCGCGTGGGACCTGACACTGGAGCGCGAAGTTGCACTGAAGCTCCTGTTGCCATACGGACTCAATCAAGAGGAACAGTACGCCTCCATTGTTGCCGAAGCACGGGCTATGGCGCGGGTACGCCACAACAACACGGTGGCGGTTTACGGCGTTGACCGGCACGATGACCGCGTTGGCCTGTGGAGTGACTTCGTGCGCGGGCAGACGCTGGCGCGGTGGGTGGAGGCTGAGGGACCGCGATCAGAAAAAGAAACGATTGAGATCGGAATCACGCTCTCAGACGCGCTAAGCGCCGTGCATCATGCGGGGCTGCTCCATCGCGACATCAAGCCCGGCAATGCGATGCGGGCGGAAGACGGGCGCATTCTGCTCATGGATTTTGGGCTGAGCCACGAGCTCTATCAGGAGGGGCGCTGGGGCGGCACGCCGGGTTACATGGCGCCGGAACTGCTCAGAGGCGGCCCACCGTCCGTCGAAAGCGATATTTACGCGATGGGCGTGCTGCTGCAGTTTCTATGCACCGGCAAGATCAGTCCCCCGGACAAGACGCTGGGAGCAATCTCGAAGGGACTCAGGCAGGTCATCGAAACGGCCACAGCAGACGATCCCCGACAACGCTACGAGAGTGCGGCGAAGCTGCGCGATGCGCTCGCCGCTTTGAATGCTTCGTCATCCGACTCGGCACAAAGCAGAAAGAGGCGGCTGCGCGCCAGGATCATATGGATGGTTGCCGCGATTCTTCTGTTGTGCGCCGTGGCGGCACTGGTCCCGCAGATCAGAACGGAAGTGAAGGCGCGGTTTGCCGGCACGAGCCGCGCTGCGTATGAAGATTATCTGGCAGCGGACGACGCGCTGCTGCGCTATGACAAGCCCGGCAATACGCAGAAGGCGATTGAACTCTACCAGCAAACACTGGAGCGCTCGCCCAACTTCGCTCTGGCGGAAGCGGGGCTTGCGCGCGCCTACTGGCGGATGTATCTCGACACGTCAGACAAGAAATGGGTGGACCAGGCGGGCCAGGCTGCTGCGCAGGCGGCCACGATGAATCCCAACCTGGCGCCGGTGCAGATGACGCTGGGAATGATCCATCTTGAAGAGGGCAAGGCCGGGCTGGCCATGCAGGAGCTTGAGCAGGCGAAGCAGCTCGATCCGCGCAGCGCCGAAGTTCATGCCGAGATCGGTGAAGCCTCTCGCGTTCAGGGACGCCTTCCTGACGCTAAGAATGAGCTGCAAACCGCCATCGATCTGGCGCCCGACAACTGGCGCTGGCCGTATCTGCTGGCAGCTTTGCAGATCGATTCCGGAGATTTCAAGTCGGCTGAGATGAATTTGAAAACCGCGCTGGACAAGACACCAGACAATGCGCGCGTGCTGTACAACCTGGGGCTCGTCTATCGCAAGCAGGGAAAACTTGAGGAGGCGAGCAAAGCGTACCAGCAGGCGTTGCAGCTCGATGGTTCTTACTTTCAGGCGGCGGTGGCGCTGGCCAATGTGTTGACGCTGCAACAGCGGTACGAGGAGGCGGTTGCGGCAGACCAGCGGGCGGTGGACATGCGTCCGGCGGACTGGCGCAGTTGGGGAAGCCTGGGAACGGCGCAGGAATTCAGCGGACGCGCGGCGGACGAAGCTTACCGGAAAGCCGTGGAATTGGGAGCGCCCCAGCTGAAGATCACTCCGGACGACGGGTATTTGGTGTCGAGAATGGGAAGGTTCTATGCCAGCCTGCATGATTCGGGACACGCGCTGCCGCTGCTGAGGAAAACACTGGTGCTCGCGCCCAAGGATCCCGATGTTCTGGAGCGTGTGGCCGAATCGTATGAGCTGCTCGGCGAGCGTGACCAGGCGCTGAAAACGCTCACCCGGGCGCTGGAATTGGGTTTTTCTATTGAATATGGTAAAAAGACACCGATTTTCGAGCGCTTAAGAAAAGATCCGCGAGCCCCGCTCCAGCTACGCGAGGCCGCTGTTCAAAAGAAGGAGAAGTAGAATTATGCCAGACCCACAAAAACCAGCCCCCAACGCCACAAGCCGCGACTTTACGGAACAAACAGGCCGTGACTTTATCGAGCAAACAGGCCGCGACTTTACCGAGCAGACAGGCCGCGATTTCACCGAGCAAACAGGACGCGACTTTACTGAGCAGACCGGCCGTGATTTCACCGAGCAGACAGGCCGCGACTTTACCGAGCAGACAGGCCGCGACTTCACCGAGCAAACCGGCCGGGGTTTTGGCGACAAGAAAAGCTAGCCCCAAACGGCAGCGCGGGGCATGCGCGGGAATGAAGCAGGAATGAAGCACTGATCGCGAACTCTGCGGCGAAGTGAGAACTGTGTCCATTCTCACCACCTCTGAGCGCAAGCCAGACGCACATCGCATGTGCTAAGCTGCTCCCTCGCTCGCGATGACATCAGATCAATCTTGTTGCTGCCTCTCAAGATGCGGGGCAGAAGGAAGGCGCGTGTATGGAGAGAAGGAAAGCTCTTCTTGTTGGAGTGGATAACTACTCTGTAGCCCATCAGCTCCACGGCTGCGTCAACGATGCCCGGGAGCTGGCGGAACTGTTCGCCTGGCACGGAGACGGCAGCAAGAACTTCGACGTGGAGCTGATCACCGCGCCCCTGCCGAATCCTGACGGCAATATCGCAGACGCCGCCGACCCGGACACGGAACACGTCTGCAAAAAAGATGGACTCAGCAAAGATCTGCTGCGCGACCGGATCAAGACCTTGTTCACGGGTGATGTCGACATTGCTCTCTTTTATTTTTCCGGGCACGGCTCCATGACCAGCGTCGGCGGCAACCTGATCACGACTGAGACCAAGACTCCCGAGGACGGTCTTGAAATGAGCGACATCCTCGCCTGGGCCAACAAATCAACCACCCAGGAAAAGATCATCATCCTGGATTGCTGCCACTCGGGCGATTTCGGCAGCTCGAATGTCGATCGCAACCTGTGCGAGATTTCTCACGGAATGGTTGTCATGACCGCAGCCTTGCCCTCCGAGGAAGCAAAAGAGAACGAGGGCGCAGTGGCGCATGGCGTCTTCACCGACCTCTTGTCTGAGGCGCTCAACGGCGCGGCTGCGGACCTGCTGGGCCAGATCACGCCCGGCTCCATCTACCACTACGTTGACGAGGCCCTTGGCTCCTGGGAGCAGCGGCCGGTTTTCAAAACCAACATCACGCGATGGACGCCTCTCCGCCAGGTCGCGCCCGAGGTGCCGCTGCAGAGGCTCCACAAAATCTGCCAACATTTTCCCGATCCCGAACAGGAGCGCAAGCTTACACCCGCATACATTGCCACCGCGCCAGGCAGTGATCCCGCGAGCGTCGAGATCATGAAGGACTTGCAGGCCTTTGCCGGCGTGGACCTGGTGGTGCCTGTGGGCGAAGAGCACATGTACAACGCGGCGATGAACTCCAAGTCATGCAAGCTCACCGCGCTGGGCAAACGATATTGGCGGCTGGTAAAACACAAGCGCCTGTAGCCTGCAGCATGCTTTATGAGAGTGCCTCCAGCAGTTGACATTCGTACTAGCGCGCAGAGTCAAGTGCTCCTGCTCCGCGGTTCCCACCTTTCGCAAAAACATAGGAAACCTTACCGCTGATGAACGCGGATCAACGCGGATTGGAAGGAAATTTTCACCGCGGAGACGCGGAGGCGCGGAGAAGAGGGGAAGTGAGTATAATCCCACCCTTTCGCAAAGAAGGCGAAAGGATGGGGTACCCCGGCAAGATGACAGAAGCTTCATACTGACTGATACCTTAGGTTGGGCAACCGGAACTATCTTTGCGCAATCACAAGGTCAGAAGGAGGTTTTGCATGCACTCCTTTATGCTGCTCGTAATCCTGTCATCTGTTTCGATTAACATATCTGCTCAAAGTCCGTCGCCATCGCCTCCGACCTCTTCAGCCAGTGCTCCTGATGAACCTGACCGTCAGAAATCGGGGTGTATAAGAGGGACTGTTACCGACGGAAGAGGCCTTGGAGTTATCGGGGCCATCGTTTCGGTTAGAGACTTAGTCGCTGGTCCCGAGTCTAATGCGACCACTGACAAAAAAGGGTCGTATTCTATCTGCGTGCTTCCAGGCGAGTATTCAATCGCCGCCACAAACGGAATGTTAACGACGCAGGCTGAACATATAGCAGTAATTAGCGGCAAAATGACCAAGAATTTAGTCTTGAAATGAACTTTATCTAATGAGCACTCCCCCCTCTCCTCTATCTCGAGACGATTTGCGGGATCTACTCACAGAGGCGGTTGCGCTGGAGTATCTCAAATTTTCTGAGAAAAAGTCTTCGGAAAAAGATGCGAAGGAGCAGAAACCTCTGTGGCTTCAGGTGATGGAATCGACCGGCTTCGCCACATTGGTTACAGTTCTCATAGGAGGCTTGATCGGAACGGGTGTAACGTACATGTTTCAAGCTTGGGCGAAGGATCGCGAGCAGAGCCTTTCGATTGCTCAATCTCACCGTGAACGTGACTTGGCCGCTTTTAATCAGCATCTTGATCGCGAACGCAAGACGATTGACGAGATGGCGCTGAAACTGGGAGCGTTCGTGGATGGAGCCAGCGACCTCGCCGAGCTTTCCCGACGGGAGTGGAACAAGCGGAATCGTGCAAAGGACAGACATGACATCGTAAGGCATTTCAACAATGCGGCCAGCCAGTGGCATGCCGATCGGGTGCGTTTGAGCTTGTTATTAGAACTGGAGCACGAAACGGATCCGGAACTGCGAAAGGATTTTAGAGCGATCTCAGAGAGAGTGGATGAGTATGCCCGATGCGCCGACCGATGGAGGACAGTATACATCACACTTAGCGCGACCGAAGCGCAAAATGCGTGCGTGGGTTTCAGGAATAATCTTGATGCCGTAATCGCGACATTCGCTGACCGCTTGGTCACTCTGCGAGCCGCCGCGGTTAAGTCTCAACTGCCGGCAGAGCCTTCCCAGCAACGCAACATCCCGATCGCACGTATTGCTTTGCTCTTTGGGAGCGCGGCAGTGATTCTGCTGGTTGTCTGGGCTATCCGTTTCGTGAGCACGCGAGGCCGTGCAGCGAAACCGAGCAGCTAGCTGCGGAGCTCCAACCACGCGTTGCCAACCAGCGAGCGAAAGCTTGGGATTCGAACTATCGACTATCCGGCACCACGCTCTGCTCTTTTTCTATCCTCTCCCAGCACTTACGTGCTGGGCTAACTTCGCGGCGCGCCTCCGGCGCTGGGGATGTAGGGCACGGGATTCAAGTTACGAGCAAGCCTGATTTGATTGCCCGGACAGAACGGCGCGGAAACCTGATACGAACCGTTTTGAACAAAAAGATCACCCGGCAGTTTGGAGAGAACGCCTTGCACCAGCATGGCAAAGGACACATTCTCGGGGTCCTTCGACGCGCGCTCATCCCGCTGAAACGGGACTCGCATTTGCTCAGGATGACATGAAGAAAGTGCATTCATTATACTGAGAGACTAACTATACGAAATTCGCTTTACATTCGCACCGAATCGCGTTACTCTCAAGCATGTATTCGCCGTATATTCGTCTGATAACGAGGGATTGGCAAATGGTAATTAGCAGTTAGCAAAGGCCACGGAGGAACAACGGGATTCGAGGCCGAAACAAGGCCAAAAGGAGGGGTCGACCGGTCGGTCACCGTTCGGTCGAAATGGGGTTGGGTCTTTGTTTTCAACAAAAGTGGGATGGGGGGTGGGGTAGGAAATCGGGTCATCGGGACATCTGGTCATCGGGTCATCTGAAAACCGGGGAAACCACGTGATTTCAGGACGAAATGAGCCGGTTCGGGACGAGATCAGAACGAAAGCAGCAAGAAGCAAGGAGACGTTTTATGAAAGGCAATCCAATACTGAATGGAGTAACAGACGGGTTTGGCTATCGGGATGGGGAGGACTGCCGCGGGTTTACACGGGAAGAGAGCGCGCTGTTCGACAAAGCGCAGTCAGCGGACGAGCGCGAAGCTATCAAGCAGCAGCGGGACGAGCGCCGGCTGCGGGAGCACAATGAGCGGGAGAGGCAGACCTGGGGAACAACCCGGGCGGGGCAGTTGCTGAAGCAGCTGGGAGAGTGTTTTGAGGCGTACCGACAGTGCCTGCTGGAAGATCCGGAGTTGCAGGAGAAGGCGCTGGAGTTTGACCAGGTGAACCAGAAGATCTTTAACAAGATGAAGAGCACGATTGACCGGGCGAACAGCGCGCCGAGATGCCGGTATGCGAAGGGCAACGGGGAGACGTGCCGTGCGCCTCGGGTGCGCGGGAAGAAGTTTTGCCACGTGCACCTGATGATGGAGGAGGCGAGGCCGGAGAAGATCAGGCTGCCGAACCTGGCGGATGCGGCAGGCATACACGGCGCGATTGCCAAAGGCGCGCAGGCGGTGGTGGATGGAAAGCTGGATTACAAGCAGGCGTCTATATTGGGGTATTACCTGCAACTGGCGTTGAGCAATGTGGGGAAAGTGGACGTCGAGGAAGGTCTTACCGCGGATTAACGCAGATCAACGCGGATTGGAAGGAATTTTCACCACTGAGACACGGAGGCGCGGAGAAAAGCGGAAGGTGAGATCGCTCCCACCCTTTCGCAAAGAACGCGAAAGGATGGGGCACCCCAGCAATGTGGGAAAGTGGATTTAGAGGAAAGTCTTACCGCGGATTAAACGCGGATTAAAAGCAGAGCTGCTCAGGCGGCAGGGCGTAAAGGTTCTTTGAAATTTGTGGCGATGTGCGAGTGTTGGAGTGAACATGGAAATCGGGGCCTCTGCGCTCCCTTGCAAACAAAAACGCAGCCTTTTGGGCTGCGTCTGGTTTCTGATTGTTCTTTGTTCTTTGCTTTATCCCTTGTTCGGCTGCTCGACTTGCAGATGGTTCTCCACGGAGAACACTCCGGGTACGCCGTTGGCGCGGATAAAGGCATCGTCTTTTTCGGTCTGTGTGGCGACTATGCCCTCAAGATTCACCTGGCCGTTCTTCACGATGATGCGAATCGGCGGCAGAGGATCCATGGCGTAGCGAGAGAGGCGTGGATCGCGGAACAGTGCGACTGCTACCTGACGGCGAATGCGATCGTCATTGAAAGATGCGGGCAGCACTTCAATTTTGTTGTCAACGTGCTGTACGCCTTCCAGGCGCTTCACTGAGCTCTGTGCCACGTCCTTGATCAATGCGTCGCGGACCTGGCCGTAGAGAGTGACGGTGTCACCGTTCACGCTGTAGGCGAGATTATCGAAGATTGTGAGCTGCGGAATCATCGCCAAGGCGTGATGGACTTCGCCGTACAGGCGCTGCTGCATGCGCGCGTCACCGCTACGGAGATCGGCGGTGGAGCTTGCAAATGCACTGCCTGCTCCCAGGGCCAGGGCCGTTGCTAAAACCAGATTCAGAGCCTTTTTCATAAGCTTTCTCCTGACTTATACCGGAATTAAATGGTTAGTTAATTAGATGGATTGGGAGGTGAAAGGACTCAAGGGTTTGACAATTCTTAACGCTGGAAATGGCGGTTTTGGCGCATGTGCAGCAGCTCACGGCACATGGCAACTTCCTTCAGAGGTCGCCCATCTTTTTATTTAACTACCGAGGAGGAGATGCCCATGCCGCTTCTGCAGCAAGCTGCCAAATGGTCCACCAATAAACTGCCCAAAGTGATTAACCCGAAGGCGCACGCCGTGATTGACTACGCAATGGCTGCTTCATTCTTTGGGATGGCGGCTTTCTTCTGGCGACGCAACAAACGCGCGGCTGTGAGCGCCCTGGTTTGCGGAGCGGCGGAGACGATCACTTCCCTGTGCACGGATTATCCGGGCGGGATTGTGGATGAGATCAGCTTTGAAACGCATGGCGCAATTGATTTTGGACTCAGCGGCATGATTTCAAGCCTGCCGAACATGCTCCGCTTCAGTGACGAGCCGGAATCGCGCTTCTTCATGATTCAGGGCATTGCGATGGCGGCGGTTACCGGACTGACTGATTTCACCGGCAGCGGAAAAGGCGGGCAGTTGGAAGAGCTGGATGAGCGGGCGTCATAGTGGAAACCTGTGAAATAAATTTCCAAGTCGCCAAAGAGTAAACTTCTTCTTATACAAGAAGTATTCCCGTGCGCGTAATATGGATGCATCTATGCTCGCAGAGGTGCTTACATTGCCCCGAAGGAAACGGTCTTCCGGACCGGCTGATCGCCTGCTCAATGAACTGGATAAAGTTGAGCGCGAATTACAAAAATGGATTGCCAAATCAGAAGAGAATGCCGAGTGGTTTCGCCGCGATCCACTGGGAGCAATGCGCGCTGCCGGCCTGAACATGGAAGACGACATCATGCTTGAGCTAGAGATGGTCGCAAAGACGATCGCTAAGAAGCTCAAAGAAAGCTGATATCAATCTGGCCAGCGGCAGGTGACCACCTTGGTTTCAGTATAGAAATGCACCGCATCTTTGCCCAGGGCGTGAAGGTCGCCGAAGAATGAGTTTTTCCATCCTGAAAATGGGAAGAAAGCCACCGGCGCAGGCACACCGACGTTGATGCCTACCATGCCTGCAGTCACGTTCTGCGTGAACTGTCGCGCAGAGCCGCCGGAGCGAGTAAAAATGGACGCCGCGTTGCCGTATTCAGAGCGGCTGACAACGTCAATGGCTTCTTTGAGATCTTTCACCCGCACCACGGAGAGCACAGGGCCAAAAATTTCTTCCTGGGCAACACGCGATTCCGGGTTGACCTTATCGAGAATGGTTGGACCAACGAAGTAGCCGCTGCCGCCGCACACGGGATCTTTACGGCCGTCGCGGGCAAGCACGGCGCCTTCTTTTTCACCCTGCTCGATGTAGCTCAGGATGCGTTTGCGCGCGTCTTCACTGATCACAGGGCCCATGCTGGTACGAGGCTCGCATCCGTTGCCGACGGTTAGATTATCTGCGGCACGCACCAACTCTTTTATGAGCGGATCGGCGACTTCGCCTACCGCGACTACAACGCTGGTTGCCAGGCAACGCTCGCCTGCGCACCCGAAAGAGGAGCCCATGACAGCAGAAACGGTGGATTTAATGTCGGCATCGGGAAGAACGACAGAATGGTTCTTGGCGCCGCCAAGCGCCTGGACGCGCTTTCCATTGTTAGCCCCAGTCTGGTAGATGTACTTGGCCACGGCGCTTGATCCCACAAATGAGACAGCGCGAACACGCGTGTCATGCAGCAAACGGTCAACAGTCTCCTTTGCTCCGTGTACAAGGTTCAATACGCCGGGAGGCATTCCAGCTTCATGCGCCAGTTCAACCATGCGAACGGCTGTGCGCGGAACTTTGTCAGAGGGCTTCAGAACGAAGGTATTTCCGCAGGCGATGGCCATGGGAAACATCCAGAGAGGGACCATCATGGGGAAGTTGAACGGCGTAATGCCGACGCAAACTCCGACAGGATATCGCGTTGACCAGCTATCAACCGATGTGCCAACGCGATCAACGGTATCGCCCATCATCAATGTAGGAGCGCCGCAAGCAAACTCCACGCATTCCACGCCGCGGTCGAACGATCCCTGGGCTTCTTCCCTCGTTTTACCGTTTTCTTCTGTGATCAGTGAAACCAGCTCATTGGAGTGTGCTTCCAGCAGATCGCGAAACTTGAACAGCACCTTGCAGCGCTGGACCACCGGCGTTTTGCTCCATGCCGGAAAAGCATTGTGCGCAGCCTCTACCGCTGCAGCAATCTCTTCCGGCATGCAGCGTGGAATCTCTGCTACCGGCTCTCCCGTGGCGGGATTGTATTGGATGTCCTTGGCGCTGCGAGAGATGACCCGCTCTCCATTGATAAATAGCGGGCAGGCCTTGAGATCGACGGCGGTTGCGCTGGGTGTCATTAGAACCCCCTCTGAACTTAAATTTTACACTGTCAGTAAAGGAAATCTGCAGGGCTGCCGAAGGTTGCATGCTATAAAACAGAGCCGCTTCCAACTCTGCCAGCTTTTCTCGCTTCCTACTGTGGCGTGAGAAAGATATTCGATTTTCTGTGCTCCATAACTGGCTTTTTCAGCAGGATGCTGCTTATCGTCATTTTCCTGGTTGCGTTCGGTGCAGCAGCGCTCGCGCAGGAGAAATCTGGTGGCGAAGCTGAGAGCGGAGCTGTCCAGGTGCAAATGCACAATGTGATGTACCACTTTTCAGACAAGGTGGTCGTCCATCTGCGCAACATTGCCGGTGCGCTGGTCCCGATCCGCTCGGGCGAGATACCGGTATTCGACGACAAGAACTCTTTCACACTGCAGATCATCGCAGGTGAAGTCGCCATGGATCCGCAGTCACTGGCAAACGTGCTCAATGGGAAAGTCTTTGCGGCAAAAGATGCTCCGCTGAAAGACCTGGAAGTGCTGATTGAAAAAGGACGGCTGAAGGTCAAAGGCAAGCTGCACAACAAAGGCGATATTGGTTTTGAAACCGAAGGAGAGCTATCCCCAACGGAAGATGGAAAAATCCGGCTGCATGCGGAGAAGATTCGGGCGCTGCATCTGCCGGTAAAAGGCCTAATGGATTTATTTGGATTGGACATTGCCGATCTGATTAAGTCTGGCAAGGTCAGCGGAGTAAAGGCGGATAAGGACGACCTGATCCTTGATCCGGCAGAAATTCTTCCTCCACCCAAAATTTCCGGTCGCGTTACAGCCGTACGGCTTGAGGGCAACAACATTTTGCAAGTCTTTGGCGATCCGCAAAAGCACAATTGGGTGCGCGTCTCTGCGCAAAACTACATGTATTATCGCGGCAACCGGCTGCAATTCGGGAAACTGGTGATGCACGATACCGACATGCTTCTGGTTGATCCCGATCCCAGGGACCCGTTCGATTTTTATCTTGATCATTACCAGGAGCAGCTTGTGGCAGGTTATACCAAGATCACGCCGCAGTTTGGATTGCGCGTGATGATGGTGGATTACAACAAGCTGAAGCGAAAAAATAAACCGAGATCAGTAAAAAAATAATCTGAATTCAAAAAATAAAAACGCGGGCCGCGCAAGGCCCGCCTCTTAAAACCTCTCCGAGCCATCAGGCTGCCTGAGCGGCTCGAAGCTTGTAGAGTGTGGAATGCTCTACTCCAAACGTACGCACAAGCGGTATTCCTTCAATGAGGTTAATAATGATTCCCGTCACCCTCTTGAATTCCTCACGCTGGTAAGCTTCGCCCTGCTGCCGGTTCTTCCAGAAGCTGATGGCAACAATGCGATGGGGATCATAGTCAGAAATCAAGGTGATTTGATCAAGGAATCCTGGCTGGTCTTTCAGGATGGAAAGTACTCTTTCACTCATAACGCGAATGAGTTCTTCCGTCTTTCCCGCCTTGCTGGTAAGTTCCACGATTCGCGTAAACATGCTGGTACTCCTTTCGTACAGAGGTTGAAAGTTGTACCGTCACTTGGGCGGTAAAAGCAGAGTTGCTCCCCAACATTACTCCTCTACTGGCGCACATTTCAATGTGCAAAACTTTTTCGTTTTGTCACATTTGAGATTTCCAATTCTTAAAATTCCGTCATCTCCAAATCAGGCCGGCTCATGTTTACTTCAGCTTGCAAGCAGTCCTCTGAGACTTCGTGCTCCAGCAACTTGAGCAACTCAACCCAAACAGATAATCGAACTTAACAAATAAAAATGCGGGCCATTGGCGGCCCGCATCCAAAAAACCTGAATTTTCTGGATCAAGCTGCCCTGCCGGCAGCAATCTTTTGAATTGTGGAATTCTCCACTTCAAAGGTGCGCACCTGCGGCGTCCCTTCACTGAGGTTGCTGATGATCTCTCTCACTTTCTCATACTGATCGCGCTTATAAGTCTCGGCATGTTCCTTCGCCTTCCAAAAGCTGATGGCGAGAATGCGATTCGGGTCTTCATCGGAAATCAGAGTGATCTCATCGAGGAAGCCGGTCTGGCTTTTTAAAATTGGGAGGACTTTGTCATTCACAAGGCGAGTCAGGTCTCTCGCTTTTCCCGCTTTGCTGGTGATTTCTACGACTCGGGTAAACATTGTGGTACTCCTTTCGTTGAGGGTTGAAAGTTGTACCGTCACACGGCGGTAGGTTGTACGAACTGCACCACCATACTCCTTCGGACGCGGGCATTCAATGTGGAAAAACATCTGCTTGGTCACAGAGAACTGTGATCCTGCCGCTCGACAAAGTCGTGCCCGCCATCCCGAGGCCGGAGAATAAATGCTATTTCGTGAGCCCAACAACGCTGGTGCGATGGCCGAGGGATCGGCTCCGCTGCTCTTGGGTTCTCGCCATTCTTCGCTTGATTCTCAGACGAGCGTTCCCGAACTCATCAATGAATAGAACTTCACACCCGTCCGCGCATCTTGGCCCACCACCAGCGCATACCTACCAGCAGAAAGCGCCAGTCGTGGAAAAATTCCGGCTCTTTGCCCTCAAAGGCATGCCCGATGAACTGCAGGATCCAGCCAAAAACAAAGAGCCCTGCGGCATAGGGCCACAGCGGGTGAAAGAAGATGGATGCAATGAACATTGCAATCGAGATGACGATGAGCGGAATACCAAGGCTATGACACAGCCGGTTTATCGGATGGGTATGGCTGCTTGCGTATTGTGCGATCCACTGTTCGCTGGTGCGTCCGCCTATCATGAGGCGGATTATACAGGAGGGCGCAACGTGAGCCATTCACATGCTGTGTGCGCGACGGGGTGGAGCAGGGCTTCAGCCCTGCGTTTAGGCTGATAAACTCCGGCTTCAGCCGCTGAGGTATTCATGATGTTGCAACCTTAGTTACTGCGGCGTCAGTAAAAAGACCCGCGTGGGCCCGGCGTGGACGTGGCTGTCCGCACTTATCTCCTTATGCTTGCTTACCTGAGGATTCTTGAGGCCAAAGGCAACAATCTGCCCCTTATCATTGATGGAGAATGCGCCAATCAGGACCACGTTATTCGGTAAATTGGTAACTGCGTCATTCAGATCAATCACTCCGGTTTGTGCACTCCAGAAAAATGCACGCATACCGAGAGAGCTGCTCGACTGTCCCACAACCTGGTCAAGATTATTGATGGCGAAAGCCTCACTGTAGATGTTGCCGGTGGTATCTATTGGCTGTAGGCCAGCGGCACTTGTCCAGACAAAGGCATGGACGCTGCCGGCATTTTCTGAAGCGCCCACAACGGTTCCATTGTCATTGATATGATCGGCGCGGCTGCTTGTGTCACCCGCCAGAACACCCAGATTTTGCATGCTACCGTTATTCCACAAAAATGCACGCGGGCCTGCGGACGTATCAGAGACGCCAACCACCATTCCAACATTGTTTACATCGTGGGCCTCGCTGGTGTCGCCGCCAAGCGTTCCCAAATCCTGAATCGTACCTCCCGTCCAAAGAGCAGCGTGTACGCCTGAAGAGCCGGCAATCTGTCCCGGATTATTAATCGCGAAGGCAGAGCTGGCATTTGCGCCGGGCAAAGTGCCCAGATCATGGAGGCCTGTGGTGCTGGTCCAGGTAAAGGCATGCATGCTGATAGACGTGTTTGAGGTGCCTACTACAGTTCCAGAATCGTTGATGCCGAAGGCTGCGCTGTAATCACCGCCGGGGAGCGTTCCCAAATCAACGATGCCGCTGCTCTGTTGCCAGAAGAAAGCATGCGTGTTGGCTCCATGCGGATGTCCTGAAGCGCCCACGGCCTGTCCAGATGCATTGACCGCGTGAACGCGCGCGCTGCCCGGCTTAAGCGTGCCGAGATCAGTGACCGTATATTTTTGCGCCCATGCTCCAACGGAGAACAGCGCGAAAGCGAATAAAAGTAAATTTCTGTTCATTCCGCTGCGTAGCATCCTCGATCTCCCTAAAATCCGGTGAACGTGATCGTGGTCGTTACGCCGGAAGAAACAGTTGCTGTCTTAGTCTGGGTAGTGTGCCCTGTCTTTGAAATTGTTACCGTGTAGGTCCCTATAGGAATCCAGTTTGTCGTAAAAAGTCCGGTTGTGGCGGTAGCACCGGTCACTGTGGTTGCGATTACGCCGCCTTTGATCGTGACCGTGGCTCCGCTGACGACTGCTCCGTTGGGAGCAACAACTTTGGCCGTGATCTTTCCCGCAGTAGCAATGGCGATATTCAGCGTGGCTGTTTGTCCGCCGGTGACCGTCACCGGGAGGGTGCGAGGCAGATATCCAGTCTTGGAAGCGGTAACGTTCTGCGTGCCTGCTGTTACATTCGCCAGCGTGTAAATGCCGCTCGTATTGGTTGTGGTGGTGCCGCCGCTCCAACTGACAGTGGCGCCGGAAAGAATTGCGCCATTGGACGCATTGGTGATCTTGCCTGTAATGCTTCCGGCAGCTCCCGCAGGACTGAGTGTGAAGTTTGCGGTGCTGGTATTGCCGCTGGTCACGGTGACATTTTGCGTCGCGCTTTGGAAGCCGCTGGCTGAAGCCACTATTTGCACGGTTCCGACGGGAACTCCCGTGAGTGTATAGACTCCGGATGCATTGGTGGTTGTTGTGCCTCCACCAAATCCTACGGACGCGCCGGAGATTACAGCGCCGGAAGAGCTCTTGACTGTTCCAGTGATAGTTCCACTACTCGAAGTGAGAGTAATGGTGGGCGCCGGCGTAGTTGTGCCTGCAACCACAGTCACATTCGCGGATCCATTTTGAAAACCAGTCAGTGAAGCCGTAATGGTTGTTGATCCGGCAGGCAAATTGTTCAGCGCGTAAGTTCCATCGGCAGCGGTAAGAGTGTTCAAGCCGCCAGCTGTTACTGTGGCGCCGGAAAGCGCGTGAGCATTGCTATCCTGAACTGAACCAGTAATGTTTCCGGGATTAATGGGCGTCAACTGCAGTGTGGGAGCAGTGGTGCTCTGGCCGGCCGTGACTGTCACAGTCTCTGATGCGCTCTGGTATCCGCCAAGAGCTGCGGTCAAGTTCGCAGACCCTGTAGGGGCTGTAACGCTGTAAGCGCCGTCAGATCCGGTGATGGCGCCATTGCCACCGGCTGTAACAGATGCGCCCTGCACCGGCGCTCCGGATGTGTTGGTGACCTTGCCTGTGATTGTGCCTGTTGTTACCGCAGCAGAAGAAACCTGAATAATACTGCCTACAGACGGCACTCCGGAGCCATTCAGAATGAACAGCATGTAATATCCCGGAGGAGCAAGGTTTCCATTGGCCGGCATGGTGACGTTCAGCCCCGTGCTGGTTGCGGTAAAGCTCAGGCGCATGAAGCGCTGCGTCATGTTATTGCTATGCGTGACTGATGCTGTGTGGATGAATGAGACCTGGGTGATTGAAGCTGCATCCGGTGTGCCGATAAAAACTGTCTGCCCATATCCAGCGCTGGTAGGCGCTGTTGATATGCTGGGCCGTGCTCCCGCAAACAAATAGGGCGGTGAAAAGAGTTGCGCGTTCGGACCACCAACGTTTCCGCCGGCTGAAAGAACGCGGCCATCGGGCAGCAACAGTGCTGTTGAGTGATAACCGCGATAGGCGGCGATGCTGGCCATCACAGTAAATTGGCCCGTAGCAGGGTCCCACATCTCCGTGGGCAGCACGGGCGCGGAAGAATTATCGAACCCGCTGCCGCTGCTGCCGCCTACAATCAGGATTTTTCCGTCCGGTAAGACTGCTGCGTTATGCTGGCGACGCGCAAAATGCATACTGCTGCTGAATTTCCATGCTGGGGTAGCAGCATTCAGATCAATAGTTTCAACCGTTGCTATCGGGGGATCAGCGCCGCCAAATATCACTACTTTTCCCGAGTCATACATCACCGCGGGGCCGTAATCCCTGTACTGAGGCGCATTGAAGTTAGCCACGTTGCTCCACGCGCCGGTGCCGCTCGTATCGAGATATCTCGTCTGAACGTTCGGGCCGGCCTGAAAAACTTTGCCATTCGGCGCAACCAGCATATTTGGATACAGCGGAAGCGCCAGCTGGGCCGTGGTCAGATTTCTCCAGGTATTGCTCGACAGCTGGAAGACCTGCGGCAAGGGATCAACGTTTGTATTCGAGTTCACGTCTCCGGAAACCACCAGCACATCGCCATTCGGCAGCGTAGTGGCTGTTGGATACCATCTTCCCGAATTCATGTCCGGCAGAGCAGTAAAGCCATTCTTCGCCGGATCATAAATCACTGCATGCGGATAGCCTGTGTAATCGGCAATGTGTCCGCCTGCAATGAAGACTCGACCATCGCTCAGCGTTGTATGTCCGGCACAGAAAAGCGCGTAGCTGGAGGAAGCAGTTGCCGTAAAAGTGTTTGTTCCTGGATCCCAGATGTTCGGCTGCAACGACTCTGCATAATAGGAGACGAAGAATACGCGACCATCCGGCAGCAACGTAGTATGAACGGCTCGCGTGGGCCAGTTGGCAACTGCAGACCATTGGCCTTGGGTGGATTGGGCGTTACTGGATACTGCTACTGCTAAAAAGTACAGAAGTAGAATAGCCGTTGACGCGCCTCTTGAACGAAAGAGGAATGAGTGGCGCACAATGCTACATAGGATTCAGCCACATTCATCGCAGGTTGCGCGAAGTGAATGTAAAGAAAAGTTGTGTTTCACATTTGGCCGACCTTGGCGCATCACTCTCACCCGAACAGCGCAACTCGTCCCTATTTCGCCGGCGGCTCCAACCGGTCATGAAATTTAGAGGCAAGCCGCTCCGCCGCCTCTACCAAATTATTTTCCTTGGCCTTCTCTTTCATCGCGAACTTAACACTTTCTGTCGCACCCCACAGAGCGCGTTTATTTCGCGCATCAAAGACCGTCATTTTCACGTCTGTGGGAGAGATATCCTTTCGGCTGGAAGTGGATTTCTCTTCATGTCCGCTCTCCGGCGAAACCCGGGAAGAACTGGAAACCTGAACGCCTGAATCTCCGCTGGAGGCAACCTCAATAATGAGGTCAGCTTTATCCGGAGCAGTCACAAAGGTAAAACGGTTCCAGCCTTCCAGCGTGGTTCGGATGACCTCTGCTGGAATCGAGCTGCCGTGTGACCGAACCAGCAAAACATTTTTTGCTGACGCCAGCCGCATTGAGGGCGTCTCAATCAGGGGCTTTTTCGGCGGTTGCGCAGGAGACTGCTGTGGCTGTGCTTCCGGCTGGTGGGACTGCGTGTTGCCTGCTCCAGCTTGCGCGCTAACTACGCCAGAGAGTGTCAACAGTCCCAGAACTACGTGCATTGCAGATCGCCGAACAAACATTCCGCTTCTCCTCGCTTTACTGAGCATCTACCACCAACCTGCAGGCCGCCGCCCGATAAACTGCGTCCTCGCTGTGCAATCGTGCATCTCAGATTACAATAGCTTCTTCAAAATTATGGCTGACCGTCTTTATCTAAGCATCTGGTTCCCCAGCTTCAGCACGCAAGAGATCATGCCACGCTTGCTCTCTGTGATAAAGCAGTTCCCTTTTTCCACCCAGCGCGCCGGAGTTGGCTACGTTGCCGTGCGCAGCATCGCCTGGGACCAGCCAATCCTCTTCGAGCAGACCTTTGATTACCGCACCGATCCTGAGCGCGCCCTTGCTCTGGCCGGCGAATTTCTGAATGAAGACAATGCCTACGAAATTGAGGGCCTGTGGGACCTCTGGGTTCCGGTTCAAGAAGGTGATCTCGACCAAACCTGGGAGCTGCAGCCGCAACCCGCAAAGTTCATCGCCTTCGGACCAAAGTTTGAAGATGCTACCTTCCAGCAGAACGGCCACATCCAGGTTGACTTCGGTCTGGACACTCCTTTCCTCTATGAAGAAGCTGACTTCACCAACACGCTGGAGCAGCGAATCAAATCCAACGTGCAAAAGCTCGTCAACTTTACCAGCGCAGTTGAGAAAAACTGCGGCATCAGCGGACGCGTGCTGTGGTCAGAGTCAGAAGACAATCTCGCACAAAAACTGATTGAGCGATTGCAGAAGGTCCAGTAATTTAACACCTTTGAAACACGGAGGAAAGGAGGAAGCGGAGGAAAATGGAATTTCCGGAAATATCGGAGAAGGCGATCATTGCAGCACTTAAAATTTATTAATTATTGAACTGAAATGCGTTGAATCTCTTCTTCCTATTCATAAAGCACAACTACTGACATATCTGCGTCTGGCGAACAAACCAATTATTAAATTTTAACGTTGTGCATCTTCGCGATGGAATCAAACGGATATTGAATAACCGTTATCGAAGAGCTCTAGGTACAAGCAACCAGTAGCCGAAGGCAAACAATAAGCCCTCCGCTTCCTCCGTCCTCCGCGTTTCAAAGGTTTATAAGGTTTACTTCGTCCGACCCGCCTCAGTCTTCAGCTCTTCCGCTGCCGCAGCCTGTGCCGCCGCCAAGCGGGCTGTCAGCACGCGATATGGCGAGCAGGAAACGTAGTTCAAGCCGATCTTGTGACAAAACTCAACCGATGCTGGATCGCCGCCGTGCTCGCCGCAAATTCCGATCTTCAAATTCGAACGCGACTTGCGGCCCTTCTTCACGCCGATCTCCATCAGCTCGCCTACGCCCTGCTGATCAATCGTGGCAAACGGGTCAGCCTTCAAAATCCCGCGCTCAATATATGCCGGCAGAAACTTGCTGATATCATCGCGTGAAAAGCCGTAAGCCGTCTGCGTCAGGTCGTTGGTGCCGAAGCTGAAGAACTCGGCGTCCTGGGCAATCTGGTCCGCCACAGTGCAAGCGCGCGGCAGCTCGATCATCGTGCCGACGAGATAATCCACCTTCGCGCCCTTCTCTTTGAACACCTGCTCGGCAACTTCGCGAACAATTGCGCCCTGGTTCTCCATCTCCTTCATCATGCCGACCAGCGGAATCATGACCTCAGGAAACACCTTCACGCCGGCCTTGGAGACGTTCACCGCAGCCTCAAAGATCGCGCGCGCCTGCATCTCAGAAATTTCCGGATAGGTAATGCCCAGGCGGCAGCCGCGATGTCCCAGCATCGGGTTCAGCTCGTGCAGCTCTTCTACCCGGCGCAGCAGCTCGCGTTTTTCTTTGAGCTCCGGCGATTTCGCATCTTTGATCTCAAGCTGCGCAATCTCCACCATCAGCTCTTCCCTGCGCGGCAGGAACTCATGCAGCGGCGGATCCAGCAGGCGGATCGTTACCGGGAAGCCGTCCATGGCTTTGAACACGCCTTCAAAATCCGCGCGTTGGAACGGCAGCAATTTCGCCAGCGCAGCTTTGCGCTGCTCTTCTGTGCGGGCCAGGATCATCGCCCGCATGTGCCCAATGCGATCTTCCGCAAAAAACATGTGCTCCGTACGGCACAGACCGATTCCTTCAGCGCCAAAGCTGCGCGCAGCAATTGCGTCGCGCGGAATGTCAGCATTCGCGCGCACACCCAGCTTGCGGAACGGCTCAGACCATTTGAGCAGCGTCTGCAAATCCGGATCATCCGGCTTCGCCGGCACCGTGCCAAGCTGGCCTTTGATCACGCGGCCCGTTGTACCGTCCAGTGAAATCCAATCGCCCTCTTTCAGCGTGAGCGCACCCACGCGCATCTCTTTTTTCTTCTCATCAACTTCGATCTCGCCCGCGCCAACCACGCAGCACTTTCCCATGCCGCGCGTAACCACAGCAGCGTGGCTGGTCATGCCGCCGCGCGAAGTTAAGATTCCGGCAGCCACTTCCATGCCGTGAATATCTTCCGGCGTGGTTTCGCCGCGAACCAGGATCACCGGATTTTTCTGCGCTCCCGTGCCTGCTGCGGTAACAGCGTCATTCGCGGTAAATACAATCCGTCCCACAGCCGCGCCCGGAGATGCCGGCAAGCCTTTGGCAATCACCTCAGCTGCGCCGCCCTTCTCATCAAGCTTGGGGACCAGGAAGTCATAAAGCTGGTTCGGCTCCACGCGAAAGATCGCCTCTTCCGTCTTGATCAAGCCTTCATTCACCATATCCAGCGCCACACGAACAGCGGCGCGCCCTGTGCGCTTGCCGTTGCGCGTCTGCAACATGTAAAGGCGGCCTTCCTGGATAGTGAACTCAAAATCCTGCATGTCGCGGTAGTGCTTCTCTAGCCGCGTCGTGATGTCGCGAAGCTGGTCATAGACCTGCGGCATCAGCTTCTGCAGCTCGCTGATGTGCACCGGCGTCCGCACGCCTGAAACCACGTCTTCGCCCTGCGCGTTCATCAGGAACTCGCCATAAAATTCTTTTGCGCCGTTGGCTGGATTGCGCGTGAAGCCTACGCCCGTGCCGCTGGTCTCGCCCAGATTGCCGAACACCATCGCCTGCACGTTGACGGCCGTGCCCAGATCGTCAGAGATGTTGTTGATGCGGCGATAAACCTTCGCGCGATCGTTGTTCCATGAGCGAAACACCGCATTGCGAGCGCCCGTAAGCTGCTCTAGCGGATTCTGCGGAAAATCGTGTCCGGTGTGCTTGCGGACCACCTCTTTATATTGCTTGATCACTTCCTGAAGATCGGCAGCGGTAAGCTCCGTATCCATCTTGACACCGCGCTTGTGCTTCTGCCCGTCAAAGACCTCTTCAAAAGCCGCCTTCTCGATATCCAGCACCACGTTGCCATACATCTGAATCAGCCGGCGATAGGAATCATACGCAAAGCGCGGATTGCCGCTTTTACGCGCCAACGCCTCAACGCTCTGATCATTCAGGCCCAGGTTGAGGATGGTGTCCATCATGCCCGGCATGGAAAACTTTGCGCCCGAACGCACGCTCACCAGCAGCGGATTCTCACCCCCGCCCAGCTTCTGCCCCTGCAGCTCTTCCAGCCGCTTCAGCGCCTCAGCGGTCTGCTGCTCCAGCGCCGAAGAGACCTTCGCGGTCTTCATAAACTCGCGGCATGCCGCCGTCTGGATCGTAAATCCCGGAGGCACAGGCAGCCCGGCATTCGTCATCTCGGCCAGCCCGGCGCCCTTGCCGCCCAGTTCATCTTTCATTTTGCCGTTGCCTTCAGCCTTGCCGGCGCCAAAAAAGAATACGTATTGAGTGCCCTGTTGTGGTTGGCTCGATGTCTTAGTCTCTGGTGTGGAAAGGGGGGTAACGCTCATTTGGCCTGTCTCCATTGAAAGGTGAAAGTTGGAACTGGAAAGCCGAAGCTGACTTGTCTGCTCGCTGGCTGTTTGTAATCTTTTATTTTACTCGTCACAGGCGGATGGCGCGAGTCTTTGCTTTGTTAAGATTTCCTTTGTGGTCCTTCGTGCCCTTTGTGGTTAAGGGCTTTTCGGGCGATTACCCTACTTCTTCTCGGTCACAATCTCGGAAAAATCCGCAATGCTGGAAAATTCGTTGACCAGCGTTTGCAGCAGTCCCAGCCGCTGCGCACGCAAGTCTTCGTCTTCCACCATGACCATTACCTTGTCGAAGAACGCATCCACCGCCGGCCGCAGGCGGGAAATTTCAATCAGCGCCGGCTCATACTGCCGCGAAACACGCAACTGATTCACTTTGGCCGCGACCGTAGGAATTGCTTCCGCCAGCTTCTTCTCTTCTGCATCCTTGAGCGCCGACGGATTGAACGGCTCTGCCACGCGCTTCTTCGTCTCAGCCGCCTGGCGCAAAATGTTTTTCATGCGTTTGAATGCCACGGAAATGGATTCAAAATCAGCCGATGGCCGCACCTTTGCCACAGCCTGCGCCCGCGCCACTGCGTCCACCACATCGTCCGCTCCTGCAGCCAGCGTGGCATTCACCACGTCATAAGCCAGGCCAAGCACATCGCGCAGATAAAACTCCAGTCGCTCACGGAAGAAGCCGCGAATCGCTTCCGTGTAAGCTTCATCTTTCAAAGTAAACTTCTTCTCCGCCTCGCTGCCCGAATACTGCGCGCGGGCATCCGCCATCAACCTTGAAAGATTCAAGGGCAGCTTATGCTCGACAATCGTCTTCACAATCCCATTCGCCTGCCGCCGCAGCGCAAATGGGTCTTTCGATCCTGAAGGCACCAGCCCCAGCGCAAACATCCCGGCGATGCTGTCGGCTTTGTCAGCAATCGAGAGCACCGCGCCCTCTAACGTTCGCGGCGCTGAGTCTTCCGTCGATTCAGGCTTGTACTGGTCATAAATAGCGTCGGCGACGGATTGCGGCAGCCCCTGCGTTTTGGCATAAAGACCGCCGATGATGCCCTGGAGTTCGGTGAATTCTTTTACCAGTTCCGTTGTCAGATCGGTTTTAGCAAGCCATGCTGCGTCCTGAAGCTCGCTGGACCTGGCATTCACTCCTGACCTCGCCAGCTTTTCTCCCAAGTTCACCACGCGCTCTGCTTTGTCGAAGTAATTGCCGAGGTCCTTCTGAAAAGTAACGGCCTTCAACATCTGTATCCGCTGACGTAGCGGCGTCTTCTGGTCCGTGTCCCAGAAAAACTGCGCATCGTTGAACCGCGCCCGCAGCACGCGCTCATTGCCATGCCGGATCAGCCCATCAGGATCGCCATCCGTGTTCAGCACGGCCAAAAAATGCGGCAGCAACTTATGCTCAGCATCCTCGACCGCAAAATATTTCTGGTGGTCGCGCATCACGGTAACCAGCACCTCTTCCGGCAGCGAGAGAAATTGCGGATCAAAGCTTCCCAGAATCGCCGACGGCCACTCCGTCAGGTTCACCACCGTCTTCAGCAGCTCAGGATCTTCGCGCCAGCGTGCGCCGGGGACAGTCCTCGTCGCCGCATCCAGCGCCTTGCGGATCTTGTGCTCGCGAGCGGCGCGGGAACTCAGGACATAAGCTCTTTCGAGTATTTCGCTGTACTCTGCTGGGGAAGCAATCGCAACTTGCGCCGGGCCCAGAATGCGATGCCCACGCGAGAGGTCTCCAGCCTTAATGCCACCGAATTCGAGCTGAATAACCTCGTCGTCGAGCATGGCCACGATCCATCGCACCGGACGCACAAATCGCTCCGGCTTGCCCGCGCGCCAATACATATTCTTCGCCCAATAAATTCCGCTGATTTCTTTGGGTAAAGCTTCCGCCAGAATCTCTGCCGCGTTGCGCCCTTTGCGAGTCACAGTGGCAGCCAGATACTCGCCTTTAGGATTGGTCACCTTTTCCAGACGCGATACATCAACGCCGGCCTTCTTTGCGAACGCTTCTGCAGCAGGAGTAGGCTGTCCGTCTTTGTACGCAACTTTTGTAGATGGCCCTACCAATTGCTCAACGGAATCAGGCTGGGACTTCAGCATGCGGCCAGTGAAAATACTCAGTCGTCTGGGGGTAGAAAAAGAACTTACAAAATCAGAATCGGAGAGATGAGCGGGACTATCTGCAATTGTTTCAACGAGACTTTCACGAACCATCACATCTCTTAGCCGCCGCGCCAACTCTGCCTCGGCCGCATCAATCATCCTTGCAGGAATTTCTTCCAAACCGATCTCCAGCAGAAAGTCGGGCATTAGGCCGCGCCTCCCTTCTGCTGCTTGCCAGCAGTTTGTTTTGCAGTCTCGCTCGCCGCATTCTGCTGCGCGACGTATGCCTTCGCCAGCCCCACGGCCAACTGCCGGATTCGCGCAATCACGCCAACGCGCTCCGTCACGGAGATCGCCCCCCGCGCATCAAGCAGATTGAAAAGGTGTGAGCACTTCAGGCAAAGCTCATAAGCGCCAAGCAGGGGAAAGCGCCGGATTTCATCCAGCAGATTGCTGAAAGCACGATCATCTCGGTCCGAAGCATCGACCATTGCAGCACGCATTTTCAAGAGCCCATCAAAGCGATCTAACGCTGAATGGCATTCTTGCTCATACAACTCAAGGTGCTTCCAGAGTGAGGGGACAAATGCGGCTTCAAAGTTGTACACAGACATCTGCAGCTCATCCTGATACCGCACATCGCGATAAGTAACCTCGCGGCCGCTCTTCGGATCGGGGCCCCCAGACTGGCCGCTTTTGCCAGACTGGGGTGAGGGATCTTTCGCCCACACAATGTCATAAATGCTGTCCACATCCTGCAGAAAAGCCGCGATGCGCTCCAGCCCATACGTCAACTCGGCGCACATGGGATCAAGATCAATCCCGCCGCACTGCTGGAAATACGTGAACTGCGTGATCTCCAGGCCATCGAGCATCACCTGCCAGCCCACGCCCCATGCACCCAGCGTTGGCGACTCCCAGTTGTCCTCTTCAAACTTGATGTCATGCTTGCGCAGGTCAATCCCCAGCGCCTCCAGCGATCGCAAATACAGCTCCTGCACATCTTCAGGTGGAGGTTTAAGGATCACCTGCATCTGCATGTGCTTATAGAGACGGTTGGGATTGTCGCCATAGCGCCCATCTGCAGGCCTCCGCGAAGGCTGCACATACGCGACCTTGTACGGCTTGGGTCCCAGCGCCCGCAGAAACGTCTCCGGCGACATCGTCCCCGCCCCCACTTCAATGTCATATGGCTGCTGCAACACGCAGCCCTGCTCTGCCCAGAACTTCTGCAGGCTGAGAATGATCTCCTGATATGTGGGAGCGGTATCCATGAGTACGAAGTTATTAATCTAACAGATTAGTCGCGCGATGCCTTGGACTATGGAGGGATTGCCAATCGGGTGATCGGGTGATCTGAAGATCGGGTGATCTGAAAAGAGCTACACTGGATTTTCCCGATGACCCGATGATCCGATCTCCCGATCTTCTACCACTCATTAAACTCCGGCCTGAAATCCGGATCAGGATGCGCCCACTTCTTGCCGAACTCGGCGCGGAGTTTCTTCTGCTCCTCTGCCAGCATGTGCCAGTTGTGCCATGTATCCGGCTCCTGGGCCACCCGCACAAACGGAGTTGGTTTGCCTCTGCTGATATCGGGTTTTACTTCCACCACCTCAGCCAGCCCGCCGCGAAAATCGTCGCGTCCGTGTGAGATGTAAAGTTCCGTATCAACGTAAATCACGTCTCCCGCGCGCAACTCCGGCGCCTGCCCCGCTGTGCACAATTCCTGTATCTCACGAAATCGCGTTTCGCTCGCTCGCGCAGCCTCAGCGCTGGGAAAAGGGCGATCGGTTTCCGAGCAGCGATGTTCTTCGGACATAGATTTCTCCGGCAAAAACCAAACCTATGAAACGCAGAGGAACCAGAGGAAGCGGAAGGGAAATGGTGATGCGGCTTCGGTTCTGTTCTCTATATTCCTCTGTGCTCTCCTTATCCTCTGTGTTTCAAAGATTTTTGTGGTTTCATGATCTTGCTCAGGAGCTGAGTGCTGAGTGCTAGAGTCTCTCCAGCATTGCCGCCGTCACCAGCTTCTTCTCAATGTGCCGCTCAATGCGCTGGGCCAGAAAGCGCCTGAGATCTGCCCCACGTGCCCGGGTCCACTCTTCTCGATTCAGCCGGTCCAGCGGCGAACGAAACATCTCCACAGCCACCGCACGCGAATCAGCGGAAATCTCCGTGCTTGCCAGGCGCTTGTCGTCGCTGCAGAGCAGGCCGTCGGCCATTGGATGGAAGTATGCCTTGCTCCCATTGAGCACCGCGCCGCACATCGCGCATGCATTCAGGTCCGGCAGCAGGCCAATCAGCCGCACGATCCACAAATCAAAGTATGTCAGCGGCAGCCATATCTGCCCGCTGCGCAGATGGTTTACCACCGCCAGCGTCAGCCGGAAGATGTCATCGCTCGGCTCGCGATCGGGTAAAAGCTGGTCTATCACCTCCGCCACGTAGCTCAACGCCACCACGCGCGGATAAGTCATCTCAGCCGTCAGCGGCGATGAAATAATGTCACACGAATCAAGCCGCACCAGCTCCTGTTTTTCTTTCTCTTCCCAGTGTGCGGTTACGTGAGTCAGCGGCTCCAGCGCCCCGCCAAAACGCCGCTTTGATTTCTTGGCTGCCTTGGCCACGCCGCGCACCTTGCCTTCTGCTCGCGTAAAAAATGTCACCAGCAGGTCCGCTTCATGAAACGGATACGTGCGCAGAATCAGGGCTTCAGATTGCCTGGGCATTGAACAAACCCTTCAACCACAAAGGACACAAAGTACCACGAAGGTCTTTTCCCATGTTTCACCATCTTTGTGTTCCTTCGTGCCCTTTGTGGTTAGAGCTTCGCAAATAAAAAAACGCGCAACCCTGCGGCTGCGCGTTCAAACACTTGTTTGCGGCCGATCAGCGGCCGTAGTACTTGGCATTCTTTTCCGCGTAGGCTTTCCATTTTTCCGGCAGATCGTCTAACGCAAAAATCGCCGAAACCGGGCACACCGGAACGCACGCTCCGCAATCAATGCACTCTACCGGATCAATAAACAGCATGTCCGTGCCTTCAAACTGCGGCTCGTCTTTTTTAGGATGGATGCAGTCCACCGGGCATGCATCCACGCACGCCGCGTCCTTGGTCCCGATGCAAGGCTCTGCAATCACATATGCCATAAGGGTCTGGTTCTCCAATTTCAATAAGCTGGATTAGGTAACAGAGAATTTTATCAGCTATTGCACACGGCGCAAATCTTTCCCCTGAATGGCTCTCAAGCTGACGCAAACCGCTCGGAATCTCGCCTGAGCGGTGAAAATAAGACTTCGGCGCCTGAATAAGAAAGCCGCGAATCAACGCGAGCACTCGAATCCCAAAAACCGATTCATACTCATTCGCGAAATTCGCGGCTGATTTTTAGCTACCAAATATACCCACTGAATTTAAGCTGCCCGCCCTGTCTTCCTGCTGCGCGATGGCCCGCGCCGTTCCTGGGCTTCTTCTTCCTCTTCTTCCATGCCCATCTGCTCCGGTTTGATCTTTTTGGCAAAGCCCTGCATCTTCTTGAGCGTCTGCTGCTCTTCTTTCAGGTTCTGCTGCAGCAGCTTGACCGCTTTGGTGTGGTCCATCTCACGCGCCAGGTTAATCAGCGATTCATACGCGTTGATCTCATAGCTTTCAACCTTTGAAGCCGCTCCAATGCTGAAGACGTCCAAAATGTCCTCTGCAGGCTCTTCTTCATCCTTGAAGCTCTTGTATTCTTCCAGCAAGCCTTTGAGACCTTTGCATTCGGTCTCTTCCGGCTGCTCGCCTAATTGCTCAAAGACCTGCTCCAGCCGCTCTACCTGTTTTTCCGTCTGCGCCTGGTGTGCAGTAAAGGCCTTCTGCAACTGTGGATTTGATGCCGCTTCGGCTTGTTCGCCCAAAGCTTCCACAAGCTTCCGCTCGGCATCGAGCATGTCCGCCAATTCATGTAGAAAAAGTTCATGAGCTGTTTGCATTATGGAAATCCTCCCCTTCTCTTCACGTAAGATTGCGGAGGTTGAGACAGAGGCTGCCTTTTGGGGATCAGAAATCGAGGTGCAGTTCAGACGATATGATGTTCAGAGCAGCTCAACTGCATCATGAACGTAATCACTCTTTATCGACCAGTCGGACAGACAGAACTCGATCTCATTGCCGCCAGTGGCTTCCGCGCCTTTCCTGCGCGATTTCCAGAGCAGCCCTTCTTCTATCCAGTGTTGACCAGAGAATATGCAGAGCAGATCGCTCGCGATTGGAATACGAAAGATGAGCGTTCCGGGTTTGTGGGCTATGTCACTGCGTTTGAGGTGAGCGCTGATTACCTCCACCGTTATGAAGCAAAGAAAGTCGGCGGCAAGGAACACCTGGAATACTGGATTCCAGCAGAAGAACTGGACGAATTCAATCGAAACATCGTAAGTGATATACGAGTGGTTCAGAAGTTCTCTAGGAAATGAAGCTGCTTAGCCGCACGACTTCGTTGCCCATCCAACGCTGCCATCTGCGCTATATACCGCTTGCTGTCGAACTTCTTTGACGTGCTGTTGAATGACATGTAGCGGATCTTGCCGAACACCGGCCGCTCAAACCATGGGCGATCATGCTTGCCCACAATCGCCCAGGCGATTCCCGCATAGCCGTTGGGATCGCGCCCGTCCAGCTCGTATTTGTCGTTGAGGTAAACCGCGGTCTGGTAGGCCTGCGTCGGCGTCTTGCTCCATTCCAGGATCTTCTTGGCCCAGTACATGCGCATGTAATTGTGCATGTAGCCGGTGAGCACCATCTGCTGCTGCGCTGCATTCCACAGCGGATCGTGGGTCTCCGCGTTTTCCAGCTGCCGCTCTGTATCTATCTTGCGCGGATCTCGGGCATGCTCTGCCAGACTCTTGTGCGCCCACGCCGCTCCAGACTCAAAATTGTCATAGTCAGGATTGAAGCGCACAAAGTTGATTGCCAGTTCGCGCCGTACGATCAGCTGTTCCAGAAAAGCTTCCTTCGCTGCCGCAGGCGCTTTGGCCTTCTTGATTGCCAGCGCCACTGTGTGCGGACCTATGTGTCCAAAATGCAGATAAGGTGACAAGTGGCTGGTGGTGTCCAGCTCCGGCTTATTGCGATTGTTGGGATATTGCGCCAGCCCTGACTTCACAAACCGTTTCAACCGCTTCAACGCCTCATCCGTCCCGCCCATAAATGAATCCACCGGAACAACAGAGCGGTCCAGCTTCCACCCTTCTGTGATGTCTGTGTCGCTCTCAAGCGCTTTCACGCTCTTTGAAGGCTCCCACTGTATCCTGGCGCTCGTGTTCCCTACCGGCTTCAAAAATTCAGGAAGCAGTCGTCGGATCACCGGCCGCGCCGTGTACGCCCCATATTGCTCTTTCATCAGCAGTTTGGACGGAACAATCACGTCAGAATCCACAGTCCAAAAAGGCACGCGGAGCTGCCGTGCCACTTTCTGCCGCCATTTCTCGGTTTCGCGCAGAGGATTCTCATCGCCCACCACCAGAGCCGGACGAACCTCCTCACAGAACTTAAGCAGATGGTGGTCAGGATAGCGCCGCAGCACAAAGCCTACTTCGCGCTTCTTAAGCTCTCTTGCAATGGCCGGAATGCCTTGATTCAAAAAACGATAGTGCCGCCCATTGGCATGCGGATAGAAAGGCACGGGAGCGAAGAAGACCACACATGGCTTGCCCAGCAGATTCGCTGCCCTTACCGCAGTCTCAAGCGCAGGATTATCCACTGCTCGCTGCGACCGCTGCATCCAGTACACAACGCAGCTGCCTTCAGGATCAGCAGCGCCCGCGCGCCGGACATTAACCCGCGGATCTGCAGCCAGCGATTCGAGCTTTGACATGTTTAAGGAATATTACAGTGGATCAGGAAGCGATTGCCCGCAGCGCTCAAAGCATTCCGGTTTGAAAAGGCAGCAGCCGTGCATATTCTGCTTCCTCTGCGTTTCAAAGGTTTTTGCTGGGGACGCGATACTGCTTCAGAACTGAATGCTGAGTGCTGACTGCTTTCCCCTAAAAACCAAAAAGGAGAGGCAGGTTTTCCTCTCCTTTGGTGTGTGTGGATAAGCGATTAGTACAGATGAATCAATACAACCGGAAATCCACCTCTAAATTCATTGCTACTGCCACCGGCGTGCCGTTCTTCTTGCCGGGTTCAAAGAGCCACGTTCTCACGCGTTCAATTGCCTTTTCATCCAGGCCCATGCCCAGGCTGCGCACCACGTGAATGTTGCGCGGCTTACCATCCGGGCCAATGATCGCGGCCAGCACCACAACACCCTGATATTTGGCTTTGCGGGCTTCTTCAGAGAAGTCCGGCTCGGGCGTGAACTTCGCCACCGGCGCTGTTACGCCGATGTCGCCCAACTTGTAAATGCCGCCGCCGAATCCGCCGCCCTGTCCAGGTCCATGTCCTGGGCCAGTGCCGGAGCCAACGCCGTTGCTGCTGCCGGAGCCAATTCCACCGCCGGTGCCGGTGCCGTTAGAAGCAGGACCGTTCACGCGTGCCGACATCGGATTGCCCAGGTTCGGCATGTTGGGATTGTCAGGCAGCTTCACGTTCGCAGGCGCAACCACTGTTGCTTCCACCGCGAGCTTCGGTTTGGTATTGGTAATCTCAACGGTTGGAGGAGCAATCTGCTCAGGTGCAACTTTGGGCAGATGGCCCTTGCTTTCAAAAACTTTGGCTGCATTGCCGCCGCCACCGCCGCCGGCCAGCGCCTTGGGCGCCACTGCAGGTTTCATTACTGGCTGATAGTCAGTCAGCGGAGGCGCAACCAGGGTTACGTGCTCCTCTTGCTTCGCTACCGTCGGATGGTTCGGCCAGAGGGAAATTGCAATCAAGCCCGCAATTCCCATGGCATGGACAAATAGCGTGCCGCTGGTTGCCTTCTTCGGCTTTGCTGTGCTCCAGATCTCGCGTACAGCCACTGGACGCGATGTGAGTCGCAAAGGCGGCAATTTTTCTGGAAATAACGCTTCCCTGATGTTATGCAACAGTGACGTCACCATCGACTGGTGCATCTGGGGAAGGCCGGTGAACTTGGGAGCATCCTGACCAAAAAATTGATTGGGAACAATTACATGATTCGCCATTGGTTCGACCCGTGCTGTCTTTTCGCCACCACGTACTTGTGGTCTGCTTGCACTTGTAGAAGATGAGGGAATTGAGGAGCAAGTTGCATTTCTCAGTGAAACTTTCTCCGTCTCTCTATCCCTCACCCGCGGCTCTTCCATGACATCAGAAGGTTTTTCGGACACCGTAAGGTCCTCTTCTTCACACAAATTCAAAGTGGGCGCGTGATTCATTTAGATTCACATTCTCTCTCAGGCTTTGTAAGGAATCGGTAAACAGGGGGCAAACTTTTGTAACCTCTCTCAGGCAGGAGTCCTTGAACTTCCGTGCAGGCGGGCATCCTTTATGGCGGGACTGTTTATAATGAGAGATTACAACCCTATCCCGGAGTGAAAATGCGAGCGCCGCTCGAGCTCAAGAAGACCCTGAATCTTCCCAAAACGGACTTCTCCATGAAGGCCAACCTGCCCCAGAATGAGCCCAAATGGCTTGAACGCTGGGAGAACATGGGGATTTACGAGCGCATTCGTGAATCGCGCCAGGGAGCGCCCATCTACGTTCTGCATGACGGGCCGCCTTATGCCAATGGCGCCATCCATGAAGGCCACGCGCTCAATAAGTGCCTGAAAGATTTTGTGGTTAAGTCCAAAACCATGGCCGGCTTTGATGCGCCTTACGTCCCCGGCTGGGACTGCCATGGCCTGCCCATTGAAATCAAAGTGGATGAAGCGCTTGGCCGCAAGAAGCTGGAGATGCCTGCCTCTGAGGTTCGCAAACGCTGCCGCGAGTACGCGGAGAAATATCTCAACATTCAGCGTGATCAGTTCAAGCGCCTTGGCATCCTTGGGCGCTGGGACAATCCGTATTCCACCATGACTCCGCAATATGAGTCGGTGATCGTGCGCCAACTCTTTGATTTCATGGAGAGCGGCGCGGTCTATAAAGGCCTGCGCCCGGTCTATTGGTGCTGGCATGACAAAACCGCGCTGGCTGAGGCCGAAATTGAGTACTCCAACCACACCAGCCCAAGCGTCTGGGTAAAGTACAGCCTGACCAGTGATCCGGCGAAGATTGCTCCTGCGCTGGCGGGGAAAAAAGTTTCGACCATCATCTGGACAACGACTCCATGGACTCTACCAG
>CAZISB010000018.1:0-79365 GCA_964541925.1 uncultured Acidobacteriaceae bacterium
GGGGAGATCGTGGCGGTTTCAGAGGCGATTTTGGCGAATGAAGGCCATTTTCAAGAGGCTCATAAAGGCAATGGCCATGTCCGGCCTCGACTGGAGACCTGCCAGAAAATCGAGGGATGGTATTTGGGACGATGTACAAATTCGCGCTTTTGTTTCGCCCTAAGTGGCGCTAGGATATGCCAGCCTCATTGTTATGTAAGTAGTAATTTTTTGTTTTCTAGTGATGTCTGATGGCTGGGATGGGTCCCCATGCGGTATTGGGATAAACCCACGCCAAACTGGGATGATTGGGATGAAACGGGAGGGGGTAGGGGGAGTACGGGCTGCTGGTTATTGATGGCTTGAATCAACCAGGATGAGGTCAGGTAAAGTAGTCCGCAATTTTAGCTGAGAAATACCCGAAGTCGGGCTGGAAATTGAAGAAATCGGAATCGAGAAAGGAAGGCACAGGCAAGAGTGCCTGTGCCACATCCTTCCATCTGATTTACGGCAGCGTTCCGGAGACGAACGTGTTTCCGCCGTTAGCGCCACGACCGGTATGCACCAGGAAGACAACATCCTGGCCGCTCTTGAGCTGTGCGGTGGCCTTGCGGAAGTCCTCTTCATTGTTTACCGACTGTTTATTGACTTTGAGAATGATCAGCCCGGGTTGCAGGCCAATATCTTCCGCGAAGGAGTCAGGTTTCACGTCCACCACCTGAACGCCCTTGCCTTCCGGAGTGCCCATGCGCTCGGCCATCTCAGGCGAGACCGGCTTTACCGTGAGTCCCAGCTTGGTGGGCTGAGGCTGGCCGTTGTCCGGAGCTTCTTCACCGCTCTGGTCACCGGTGCGTTCAGCAAAGAGCTTGGCGCGGTCAGCCACCATGACGGAAGCTTCCTTCTGCTGGCCGTTGCGGATGTAAGTGAGGTTGATCTTATTTCCAGGCCGCGTGGAAGAGATGATGTTTACCAGCTCGTCGCCGTTTTTAACTGACTTGCCATTCACGGCGATGATGGTGTCTTCACCCTGCAAGCCGGCTTTTGCCGCCGGGCTGTCAGGACGGACATTAGTGATCGGCACGCCCTGCTTCACGCCGTAAACACGCAGTACGGCTGGGCTGGGCTGGGCGCTGAATTCTACGCCGATGGAGCCACGGGCAACACGATGGTCGCCGGTGGTGAGCTGTTCATAAACGTCACGCACCACGTTGGAGGGCATGGCGAAGCCAACGCCCTGGTATCCGAAAGACTGCGTATAAATAGCGGTGTTGATGCCAATGACCTCGCTATTCAGGTTGACCAGCGGGCCGCCGGAGTTGCCGGGATTGATGGCTGCGTCCGTCTGAATAAACGATTGGAACTGGCGTCCGCCGGGAAGATTGCGGCCCTTGGCGGAGACAATACCGGCGGTAACCGTGGCTTCCAGATCAAACGGGCTGCCGATTGCCAATACCCAGTCGCCAACGTTCATCTTGTCAGAATCGCCCAGGCGCGCTGCGGTGAGCTGATGGTCTTTGGGAGGATCGATCTTGATGACAGCCAGATCGGTTTCGCGATCAACGCCGACGATCTTTGCGTCATGCAGTTGGCCCGGCGGTTCGTCAAACAGGTGCACACGGATGCGGTCAGCCTTATCCACGACGTGGAAGTTCGTCACGATGTAGCCGTTGGTGTTCAGAATGATGCCGGAACCAAGCGAACGCTGCCGCCCGCCGCCCGGACCGCCAAACGGATTGCCGGGACCCTGGTCTTCGTCATCGCCGCCCGGGCCACCCTGACCACCCTGGCCTTGTCCGCCGAAGAAGCGGTCAAAAAAGTCCTGAAAGGGATCTTCGCCGCCATTATCCTGGCCGCGATTGGGCCTGCGGCTGCCACGGCGCGTGGTCTTGGGCGTGGACTCAGTGCTTACGTTCACCACTGCCGGCTCAATCTGCTTGGCCACCTGTCCAAAGGTGGTGCCGAGCTGCTGCGGTGTCTGCATAGCGGGCAGCAGGCTGGCATCCGGGCTTGAATTTCCTCTGACGCCGCTGCGGCTCAATACTGTCCCGATCAGGATGCCGACAGCCAGCGTGACCAAAATCACAAAAGCTGAGAGCATCCGCTGGGCGCGTACGCGCGCAACCATAGCGGCTAAACGCGAATTCATACTGGATCTTCCTCCGAGTTTCCTCTCCAAAGATTATAAATCCAACACTTCTGCCAGGGCAGATAGAAGCTGGCTGTGCTCTTGGAGCGCATTGAATTAGACGCGTAATTGCAGTCCGGCGTTATCCAGGTGAGCTGGCCTGCAACTTACGTCGGCGGCTGCGGGAGCATGATTTACAAATGCTCAAATCTCTTCACCGGGCCAGCAGCCGTCCTATTTCAGATGCCGCCGAGGACTGCAGGTCGCATGGATTCCTTCAGGGCGCGACCTTTTCAGCAGCTTCTTCCTTTGGCTCGGGCGAGGTGTCCGGCTGGTCCACCTGGCCCAAAAGCTCTGAAATCAGCACGCCTGCCAGAATCAGCAGAGCGCCCGCACCGGCACGCAGTCCGAGCCGCTCATGCAGGTAGATATAAGACGTGAGCCAGGCAAAGACGGGTTCAAGCGTGAAGATGAGAGCAGTGTGAGTCGCCGGGGTAAACTGCTGCGCCCAAGACTGAACGGTGAATGCAACTGCGGTTCCCAGAATGCCAGTGACCAGCACAGCCACGATCACGACGCTCGAGAATTGAAAGTGAGGCTGCTCGAACAGAGGCGCCGTGATTGGCATAAGCAGGGTAGCAGTCCCGATTTGCAATACGGCGATTTGCTCAAATGGGAACCGTTGCGTGGCGCGGCCCAGCAAGATGATCTGGAAGGCAAAGGCAATGGCGCAGCCGATGCTGAGGATGTCACCACGATTTACGTTGGCAAAATCAGCCAGGCCTTGGCGGCTGGCTGGAACGGTCATGAGGAAAAGGCCGCAAAACGCCAATGCAATGCCGACGACGCGCCAAACATGAATTTTTGTTCGCCAAAAAATCACGAGCATGAGCGGCACCAGCACGGTGGAGCTTCCAGTCAAAAACGCGGATTTTGATGGCGTAGTTAGCCGCAGGCCGGCGGTCTGAAAGGCATAGCCGAGATAAAGAAAAATTCCGACGACTGTGCCGGAAATCAGCGCGGGGCGAGTCATCACTGCCAGATGTCTGCGGTAGAAAATTGCGAGCAGCAGCAAGGCCAGCGCCATGCGCACTGCGTTCAGCGCCAGCGGGGATGAGTCCCGCAGCGCGGCCTTGATCAGCACAAACGTGCTGCCCCAGATCAGGGTAATCAGCGCCAGCAGTAGATGAGCTTTGAGGGAACGGGACACAGAAGACTATCTCATAAATCGCCGTGATCGCGTGTGATCCCACCCCAGCAAGCCAAAAGCGGGCTTGCCGGGGACCCCGGTGATCGGAAAACAACTCACCGCAGAGTACGCGGAGGGCGCAGAGAAAGAAAAAGATCAATTTTTTGCGCTCTCTGCCGCGGGCTTTCCCATGGACTCCATTTAATTTACGCTCATCTGCGTTTGTCTCCGGCAAGATTTTCGGCTTCGGCTTTTCTCACCTCTGCCTGCGTGCTCCGCGGAAACTCAAACACGCACTCGCGCGGCTTTTTGTCCAGGCGTAAACCCTGGAAGATTGGCGCGCGCATCTTTATCCCGCCGCGCTCGCCTTCGTGCGTCCATTCGGAGAATTTGATTTCCGCCACCAGTTCCGGCTTGACCCAGTGCGGCTTGCGCGTGCTCTCAATTTTTACGCCGAACGGATTTTTGTCCGTCGCCAGCGTGTGCAGCTTCTTCCACATTGCCGCGTGCGAAGTTTCTGTGAATCCGCTGCCCGCATTGCCCACATGAACCAGCTTGCCGTTCTGGTCATAAAGCCCGAGTACCAGTGAGCCAAAGTTTTCACGCGCTCCTCGCGGATCGGTATAGCCGGCAATCACGCACTCCTGTCGGCGCGTGATCTTGATCTTCAGCCAGTCGCGTGAGCGCTTCTGCACATACGGGCCTGTGCGCAGCTTGGCCACAATGCCTTCCAGCCCTTTGTCGCGCGCAACCTGGTAAAGCGCCGTGCCTTGCTCCGGATAATGATCAGAGTAGCGCAGGAAGCCTTTTTCTGCAGGCATGATCTGCTTCAGCAGCTCTTTGCGCCGCTCCAACTCGACCGCCATGATGTTGTACCCATCCAGATAAAGCAGATCAAACGCGTAATAAACGATCGCAACCGTGCGGTCGCGCCGTGTGCGCGTTCCCGGATGCGTCATGCCAGTTCGCTGCTGCATCAGGCTGAACGATGGCCGGCCTTCTTCGTCCAGCGCCACCACTTCGCCATCAATGATCGCGTTCTCCACCGGCAAAGCGCTCAACGCCTCAGCAATCTCAGGAAACTCGCCGGTAAGATCATTCTGATTGCGTGAGACCAGAGTGGCTTTGCCATCCTTGATGTAAGTTATCGCGCGATAGCCATCCCATTTAACTTCGTAGATCCACTGCGGGTCGTCAAACGGCCCTTCTACCAGGGTGGCCAGCATGGGATGAATTATTTGGGGCGCGGCGGCGCGTCGCGCATGAGGTAGCTGCGCCAGCAGCGAGGCAAGATCAGGCTGTCCGGTGTTTATGCTGCTCGTTGAGGCTTTTTTTTTACAGTGGATTTCTTCTTGGGTGCGCTTGTGGCTTTGCTTTTCTGATCACTCGATCTAGCCAGCCATTCAGCTCCTTTGCGCACGCGCGCCTTGCGATTGCTCTCCCATTCGTCGGAACCTTCATCACCGGCGATCTCTTTCAGGCTGCGCTGAGTCAACACCGAATAATCCAGCTTGTCGATATCGAACCCTGGCTCCATGGCTTCGTCTTTCTTCTTGATCAGCAGCCACTCCGTACCCTTTGATCCCGGTCGTCGCGACCGCATCCTGGCCAGCACAAATTCGCCATTCAGCTTCTGGCCGTGGAGAAGAAATTTGAGATCGCCCTTCTGCAACATCTCATGCGGATCGCCCAGCGGCTCCCACGTGCCGGTGTCCCAAACCATGACTGTGCCGGCGCCGTAATTGCCCTCGGGAATGCGGCCCTCAAAATGGAAGTAAGAAACCGGGTGGTCTTCTACCTGCATCGCCAGCCGCTTGTCGCCGGAATTTAAAGAAGGCCCCTTGGGGACGGCCCACGACTTCAACACGCCTTCCATCTCCAGACGGAAGTCGTAATGCAGGTGCGAGGCGCGGTGTTTCTGCACCACAAAACGATGCCGGTCCGCACGCTCCAGCTTGCCCTCAGGCTCAGGAGTTTCGGCAAACCGCCGTTTCTTGTTGTATTGCTCTAGTGCCACAGTAGTGTGATGCGGCTGCCTGCGTCTTTTATGGCCCGGACTTCACTGGCTACAAACGGTTAATCATTGAGGCTACATAGCCCGCGCCAAAACCATTATCAATGTTCACCACGCTCACGTTCGACGCGCAGGAGTTCAGCATGCCAAGCAGCGCAGCCAGACCGTCGAATGAAGCGCCATAGCCAACGCTGGTGGGCACGGCGATGACAGGCACTCGCGCCAGGCCGCCGACCACGCTGGGCAGCGCGCCTTCCATGCCAGCGCAAACGATAATCACGCGCGCTTTTTCAAACACCTCTCTGCCGGCCAGGAGACGATGAATGCCCGCAACGCCGACATCATACAGGTGCGCCACGTCATTGCCCATGATCTCTGCCGTGACCAGCGCCTCTTCAGCTACGGGGATGTCGCTGGTGCCCGCTGAGATGATGACCACAGTGCCTTTACCGTAATTTGCGGAATCCTGCTTGAGTACGATGGCGCGCGCCAGCTCGCGGTACTCGGCTTTGCGGACAAGTTTTTTTAACGCGCGAAAATGCTCCGCTGTCGCCCTGGTAGCAAGCACGTTGCCGCTCTGCGCCGCCATTTGCTTGAAGATTTTTGCTACCTGCGCAGGAGATTTGCCCTGCGAGAAAATCACCTCCGGCATGCCTGAGCGGACGCGGCGATGGTGGTCAATCTTGGCGAAGCCCAGGTCTTCAAACGGCATGTGGCGCAGGCGGGAGACGGCTTCATCGGGCGAGACCGAGCCGCTGCGGACTTGCTGCAGGAGTTGGCGGAGGGAGTTAGCGTCCATTTTTCTGTAATCCCGAGCGTAGCGAGGGAACCCTATCAGCTTAATTCATCTTTAGGTTTGCAGGATGATGAAAGGCCAGCTCGGGCGGAAATGTAAAGGTACTGTTCCTGAAGACCATTGTTACAATAGGGTTCCCTCGCATTCGCTCGGGATTTCAGAAGCTAATTGAACAGCTTGCCCTGCGCGGGGTTCACCCGCCGCGCCAGCTCGAAATACGTCTTTTTGGCCACACCCGGCAGATGAATTTTTCTGAAGAACAACGATCGCAGATAGCTCTTGCCAAGCGATCCGGCGAGATAGGCCTCGTGCATCTCAGCTCCAAGCATGGAGCCAAGATTGCATACCAGGAATTCCCGCTTCTTGCCGCTGGAGGCGATTCCCGTCGCGATCACGCGCGGCAGCTCAGCCCGCAGTCGCGCATGGCCTTCAGACTCTTTATGTGAGATCAGGAATTCGATGATCTCTTTGCGCTCGCGCGGGGTGAACGGCAATGATTCAGCAGCGGCAATCTCGCGAACATCTTCCAGCTTGCCAAAGTCTGCCCGGCGCAGCACCGGATAATGCGGCAGCAGCACGCGGGCGCCAAAGGTGATGAAGGCGCGATCAATCACGTCAAAATAAAACTGGTCCTGATGTGAGCTGCCATGCCACGGGCCATTGGAACAGGCGGCGCCACGGCACTCATTTTGCACAAAGCGGACGGCCTCTTCAGCGGCATTCGTAAGCTGGAAGCGTTTCACCAGCAGCAGATTGTGTTTCGGCGAATAGACGCAGCCCTGGCGGCGCAGCTTCTCCAGCACCGGTTTGCGTTCGGAAACTGGAATCGCTTTCTTCGCCAGCAGCTTCTCAAACTCGCGCGCACCAGTTCGCGCATGGACTTCAGGATAATCTTCCACCAGTGCGCTGGCATGGCTGCCGGCCGCGGGCGAGTACTGCTCCAGGCCCATGGAGCGCAAAAATGTGTCCACCAGGTTGTAAAACGTGGGCGCAAGATCTGGCTGGCTGGGCGCGGTGCGCCACTTGCCCAGGTAAATACGATAGCTTTCGTATTTCTCGAGCGGCGTGGCGTTAAAGACGCAGATCACCTCGTCCGCTATCTGGACGGCATTGATGCTGTCAGTCAACTCACCGGCGGCCTTCCAGTAAAGCTCGTCCACATTTTGCAGGACGGTGAGAATGCAGTCCTGCGGACGCAGCGAGCGCAGCCACTGCGGCAGATGATTGGGCGCAAGATGCGCCTCGCCAAAAAACGTGAGCACCTGCGCTTCGGGATGCGCGCGGCGGATCTGCGCAATTTGTGCGGCGGCATGGCGATCGCGAGCGGCGATGCGACGCATGCTGCCGCGAGGCTTCAAGTCAATTCCGTAGATCGAGCAGCCATACTTTTTTGCCTGGAGCAGCACCTGGAGAAATGGCTCCCAGTCATAGCCCCATTCATCGTCATAGTGAATGCCGTAGCGCAGCTCGTCGTCAGTAATTTCGCCGCGCAGCCATTCATCCAGCACATATTGATCACGGGAGAAGACCATCTCCAGAGCGAGTACAACGGGTTTTGCTTCCTGCGCAAGCTGGGCCAACAGGGAAGCGGCAAATTCCTGAGAAGCTGCCAGAGCGTGATAGTCGCCTAACAGGATGATGTCAGCCCTGGAATATTGCTGCTTCAGCTCTGCCGATGGAAGCGGATGGCGATAGTCGCGGAAGGCTTCACTGAAATCACGGACATATTTCAGGCGGCAGTGTGGATCGGTGGCGCTGATCTCGCGCTGCACCTGCAGCAAGGCAAGCTGCTGCGCCGCTGTCTGTCGCCGGGCCCGAATTGAGAAACCAGTGCGCATGAAAGAAACCTGCGTTTACCCAGCCGTACCCAAAAATGGAAGGTAATGGCTTGACGGGGCGCGGGTTGCCTCCCTATTCTCAGTTCTCGGGGAATCTGTAACTCAGAACTTACACCTTTAGATGCCAAATCAGTTACACTCGTCGGCCCATGTACTCACGGTGGCGGCAACTGGCGCTAGTGGCGCACTGTTCACACGCGCGCTACTGCTGGCCGTGGAGCGCGATGAGCGCGTAAAAACCGTGAACTTCATTGCGTCAGACAATGCTTTGCGCGTGATGGCCGAAGAGTTGGACATCAAGGGGCGCAACAATCTGGTGGAGCAGCTGATCGGCGCGAAATCAAAAAAAATACAGGCGCAGAACAATGACGATATTGGCGGCAACGTGGCCAGCGGTTCGTATCCGACCGATGCGATGATCGTTATCCCATGCAGCATGGGAACTCTGGCCAGAATTGCTCACGGGCTGGCTGGGAATTTGATTGATCGCGCGGCCGATGTTTGCCTGAAAGAGAAGCGCCCGCTGGTGCTGTGCACGCGCGAGACGCCGCTCAATCGCGTGCACATCCGCAACATGGAGTGGGCGGCAGAGGCCGGCGCGACGATCTATCCGCTGATCCCAACGTTTTACAACCGGCCGCAAAGCTTTGATGAGATGGCGCACCAGTTCGCCTGCCGCGTGCTGCAGTTTGTGGGATTGGAGCAGAAGGATGCTTACAGGTGGAAAGGATGATTTCACGCTGGGTGAGCGGCGGATTGATGGCGCTGCTGTGACGAAACGGATTCTTGTATTGCTTGTTGTCCCATTATGCTTGATGCCTACCGCTCTCTTGGGCAATTGCGGTTCAAGGAAAAAGTTCCCGAAATTCGAACAGTTCCCAGTCGCGGAAGCCTTTCATGGCAAAATCCATCCTCCAATCCTGCAGACACGGCTTGCCCGCAGGTACCGGACGCAACTTCGCTTGGCGATCGAGAGTGGCGTCAATTTTGCGGGTCACTATGTAGTCGCCACTTGGGGGTGTGGGACTGGTTGCGCACAGTTTGCAATTATCGACGCGTTGACGGGCAGCGTAATCGAGCCGCCGTTTCCTGCGATCTACTTTCACCACCCGTTTGCGATCCTCAAAAAATGGCCCGATTTTGAAGGAGAAGGCAAATGGTGGTGCGAAGATTTTGCCGATTGGCCAACCATTACAGCCAACAGCGAGCTGCTGGTAGTCCAAGGATGTGTCACCGACCATCAATGCGGACGAACTTTCTACGCGCTGACGCCCGCAAAGCTCAAACAGATCTACTTCGATCCGGATCGTGCTCCTGACGGATCGGTTGCACCGCCATAGCGCTACCTATACACATATGCGGGAACCTTTCACTTTCTCGCAATAGACATAGCCTTACCGATGACAGCCAGCGCTGGCTTCTCCAATTTGTAGTTCTTCAACCCATTCTCCGCGGCCCAGCGAACATCTGCCGCATCGCCGCCGGCGCGCAACTCGCCGCCTTCGACTGTGCATAAGAAATCAATCAGCACATAGTGGTATTGAGGCGCGCCACCCTCGCCGGGAATGATGCGGTCGAGAACCTCGAGAACTTCTCCGGCTTTTACGATCAGCCCGGTTTCTTCAAGAGCCTCACGTTCAACGGCAGTGCGCAGCGTCTCGCCTAACTCAACTACACCTCCGGGCAGCGACCACCGGCCTTGCAGCGGCGGACTGCCGCGCTTGATCAGCACGACGCGGTTTTCATGAATGATCACGGCGCCAACGCCGACGATGGGGCGGTCAGGATAATCGCGGCGCGGCGGAGCTGCGGAAGTCATGGAAGTGAGAAGAAAGAGCGCGGGCGGACATCAATGAACTTCCAGCTTTTGCCGGAGCGCGCAACGGCGAAGCTGAGCCGATCCTTGCGGCGCAGAGGGAGACCACCGTTGCTGGGTTGGACCTCCATCTCGGCATCAACCGCCATGGTTGGGTTCTGGCCTTCAATGTTTGTTTCGGCAAGATAGAGATGGATGGCGATGGAGTCAGTCTGCGAAAAAAATGAGCTGATCTGCTGTTGAAAGGCTGGGCCGTTTTTCATCATTGATAGATCGAAGAGCGCCAGGAATTTTTTCTGGCTGTGGCCCTGAAGGGATTCGCTGAGTTGGCGGAGCAGAGTGGAGGCCGTGCGATCAGTGAAGTTGTCGGCCGGTGTTTGCGGCGCCAATTGGGCGTGACCTGCCGTGACGCTGGCAAACAGCAAAATAGCGAGGGCTGACAAAAAGATTTTTGTGCCGCCCCTACGGGGCTCCGTTTTTTTATTTTCTACCCCAGCGCTTACGCGCTGGGCTAGCTTCGCGGTGCGCCTACGGCGCTGATCTATTGAAGCCCTGAGCTGTCTCGGCAAGTTAAAACCTCCAGTGCGGGGATGTGCGCCTGGATCGCCGGAAGAGAGCAAAGGTTCAGATCTATCGCGCATGCTCACCGCCTTCAGGACCGTAAAAGACTACCCAGACCAGAAGATCGTCAGTGAACTCTTCAAAGCGATGAACTTCACCAGCGGCGGCAAAGAGGGCATCGCCGGGTGAAAACTGGAAGCGCTTGCCTTCCACATGGAACCAGCCGCGGCCTGACATGACTATATAAAGCTCATCACGCGTGTGCGGCTGCTGCAGGTCAGTACCCTTGGGCGCGTAGATCTCGACCGTCAGCGTGCCGTGGCGGAAGAGCTCGGCGTAGAGCTTGCCATCGCGGGTCGGGATGGCATTTTGAGCCTCGGCAAGTTTGATGATGCGCGATGGAGAGAAATCCATAGCGATTAAGGGTAACAGTTTGCAGGGGCCGAACGCCGAAATTTTAAAGCAGTGACCGATGGACTTGGACACACCAAGCAAAAACGGCGCCTCTTTCGAGACGCCGTTTTCTGGGGAGGGTTACAGCTTATTGGTTCACGGGAATCTTGATGATTTTTTTCTGGATCGCGTAGGTGACCAACTGCGCTTTGTTGTGAATATCGAGTTTGCGCATCAGGTTGAACTTGTGGGCTTCCACGGTCTTTACGCTCAGCCCAAGGATCACCGCAATCTCTTTCACCGAGTTTCCTTCCGCCAGCAGCTTCAGGATTTCGCGCTCGCGCGGGGTCAGCGTAGAGATTCTTGGCCGCATTCTGGTGTCGCGGACGCGCGATCTAAAGTCCTCCACCAGCTTCCCGAGCACCTGCGAGCTCAGGTATTTTCCGCCCTTGTACACATCTTTAACGGCGGTGAGCAACTGCGGCGCGGGCGTATCTTTCAGCACGTAACCACTCGCGCCGACCTCCAGGCACTGCACCAGATAATCCTCATCCTCATACATGGTGAGAAAGAGGATCTTCGTCTCCGGCCGGTTCTTCTTGATCTGCCGCGCCGACTCAAAGGACGACAGCCCCGGCATCCCGATATCCATCAGCACGATATCCGGGCGCAGCTCTCGTGCTTTCTCCACGGCATCGCCGCCATCGGGCGCTTCGCCTACAACTTCAAAATCGCTTTCGCTCTCCAGTAGCCGGCGGACGCCCTGGCGAAACAACGTGTGATCATCTACTAGCAAACATTTAATCTTCGGCATGGGGGAGTTCCTCTTCCTTTAATTAGGCCTTGTCGTTGCATTCGCCGCATGGGCCAGCGTACGTTCCATCATCTGCACCGGCTCACCAGCAGGCACATTTATTTCGATGCGCGTGCCTTTGCCCTCGGCGGAGATCACGCGCGAGATTCCGCCCAACATTGCAATTCTTTCTTTGATCCCGGCCAACCCAAACGACTGCTCCTTTGGGCCGGTTCGCACCTGTATTCCAATTCCATCGTCTTCCACCATCACTTGCACCTGGTCATCCTCGCGGGTCAGCTGCACCACCACATTAGAAGCCTTGGCATGCTTGGCGACGTTATGCAACGCCTCCTGCACCACGCGATAGATGGCCTGTTCCGTTCCCGGCGCCAGCCGGCCAACGTCGTCGGCGATGATTACCCGCGCCTTTACGCCGGTATTTTTAGCGAAATCCTTTGCCTCTTTCCGGATTGCAGCTACCAGTCCAAGCTCTTGCAGCACCAGCGGCGAGAGCTTGCCGATGATCCTTCTGATACCTTCGATGGTCCGGTCCACCACCTCTACTGTCTCGCGAATCTTGCCGCGCACGTTTCGTGCCGTAACGCTGGGTTCCATCATGCCCAGGTAAAGGCGGATCACCATGAGCGCCTGCCCGGTTTCATCGTGCAGTTCGCGGCTGATGCGCTTGCGCTCTTCTTCCTGCACCCGCAGAAGGTGGCCGGAAAGCTCGGCGATGCGCTGCTCGCGCTCGCGCAAGGCGTCTGTCATTCGCGCACGCTCAATTGCCAGCGCCGCGCGGTCGCTAATTGCGCGCATCAACTCGCGCTCCGTCGGCAGCCATTCGTAGGGTTTTGAAAATCCGATTACCAGCACGCCAATGGTCTCTCCATCAGCCTTTAACGGCACTCCCCACAGCGATTTCGCGCGCAGGCGAACCAGCGGGCGCAGCGCGCCCGTATCATTGCTGCTGTCCAGAATCATTCCCGGCTCGCCGGTCGAGAAAATTCTTCCGGAAAAGCCGTTGCCGACTTCGACCCTGAAGTCTTCCGGCAAATTCACGCCTTCACCAACTGAGCATGCAACCTGCAGCTTCTCCGTTCCTTCTTCTTCGCGCAGAAGAATGATACCCAAGGAAGCCTCAAATGCTTCGGTCGTAATGTCGAGAACTTTTTTCAGCAGCACGCCCAGGTCGCTTGCCGCGAGCTCTGCATCCAGCAGCTGCAACAGAGTTGAGGACTCAAGTGTTTTGGCGTCATAGTAGGCGCCGGAGATGATCACGAACGAGACCGAAGAGAGCATCTCCAGGGCAGCTTTGGCCTCGGCCTCGCGCTCAGGAAAAAGGCCGGCAATATAAGGTTCGCAGCAGCTCTGGTAGAGCTCCAAGGCACGCGCCACAGCGCGCGTATTCACCTGCAGCTTTGAAAGCCGCTTGCCGAAATATTGGAGATTTTCCTGGAAGGCGGGGTAATCGTCATGGCGGAAGTAGGGCCAGGCTGAAGCCAGTGTAAGCCGCTCTACAGCGGCCAGCTTGCGGCCATCAAAGCCGAATTCAGCCACCAGCTGCTCACGCCATTGATTGGTTATATCTGGGAAATAAGGTTCCAGAGCTCGCGTAACTTCCGCGATCAGCTCCCGGGATGATTCCTTGAACGGCGGTACGGCTGTCACTGACACTTCATGAGGTCCTTGATTGCTGGAGTCCTGGCTTTTAAGCGTTTCTCCTCCGGAATTTCCTGAGCTCATGGATGAAATCCCTGAACTCCTGAGTTGCTCAACAGTACAAATTCCTGAGGCGCGTAAGAGCTTGACGAGTGGCCGTTTACCGGTATTCTACTGCCTTAGACGACCGGAAAAACCCCTATGTCTAAGGTATTTTACAGCGACTCATCCCCGATGTGAACTAAATAGTTACTATTTTTCTCGCCAGCAGGGGAATGCCCTATCGTATTAGGAAGTACACCTTAGTTTGCGATAACGTCTTGACAGCGACGAGAGAGCTGCGGCGGAGACCATGGCGCGCAACACCGAGCCGAGGCGCGTAACTCATGTAAAGCAAAAATTCAGATGCGGCGCTGGCTTGCAACGCTTTTTCCACCTGATAACATGATCTGCCATATTGGAATTGCTTTCCAACGCCGAGATGAGCCGGAAAGGGCATCTCGGCTTCATCTCTTGAGTGCCTGAGATTACGATGTCGAGCAGCGCTTTATCCAAGCCGATGCAGCCTGGTTTATTGATCAGGATTCATGGACAGCAGCGCAGGGTTACGCTGCAGAGGGCAGAGTTCACCATTGGCCGCGCTGAAGACTGCGATCTGGTGCTGAGCGACAACAGGATTTCCCGGCTCCACGCCCGCCTGGTTCAGGAACAGGGAAAACACTTTATTCTGGATGCAGGAAGCCGCCACGGAACGTTTGTAAACGGCGCCCGCTGCAGCCGGGCCAAACTTGAGCACAACGACCAGATCAGCTTCGGCGTGCCGGACATTACCATTATCTATTTCGAGCATGAACATCACAGCTCGTCCGCGACGTTATTCTTTTCCGAACTCGGCGTCCGTGGTGATAGTTCTGAGTTGCAGCAGCTTCGGCTGTTTCTTGACGCTGCGCGCGCTCTCGGCGGCGGTGGCGTCCTGGAGGACACTCTGCGCCGGATGCTGAGCTGTGCCATTAAGATCACGCGGGCGGAACGAGCGTTTATCTATCTGCCGGATGAAAACAACAAACCTGTCATGACTTGCGGCATTGATGCGGCCGGGACTGATCTTGTGAATGATTCCGGCGTGTCGCGCTCCGTTGTTGATGAAGCAATGAGTACTGCGGCTGAGTTCATTACCGGTGATGCTATGCGCCAGAGCAGCCTGGCATCCCGTGAAAGCATTGTTGCGCATGAATTGCGCGTGCTGGCAGCGCTCCCTTTGGGCGCCATTCAGGCTACGGCCGGGGCGAAGGTCTATGGCGTGCTTTATCTAGACAGTCACGTAGCCTCGGGCAAATTATCGTCGCTTAGCCACGATGTTTTGCGGGCCCTGGCCGGTGAATGCGCCGCCGTGCTGGAAAGCGCCAAGCTCCTTGAAGTGGAGGAGGGCGCGCGGCAGTATCGCCAGGAAATGGACATTGCTGCATCCATTCAACGCGGGTTGATTCCCAATCCTAAAACGAATTTCAATTTTGCCCGCGCCACAGGATACAGCCTCCCCTGCAAGGAAGTGGGCGGTGACTTTTTTGACATCCATATTGGCAATGACACTATGACGGCGGTTATTGCCGACGTTTCCGGCAAAGGTGTCTCCGCAGCGCTGCTTGCGTCACTGATCCAGGGCATGCTTTATGCCCAACTTGATTTAGGAATGCCGCTGCCAAAGGCCGTGGGAGTTATTAACCGCTACCTATGTTCGCGGGTGGCGGGCCAGAAATACGCTACCCTGCTTGCCGCCCAGGTGGGGCGTGACCACACGTTGCGCCTGGTAAATTGCGGGCATGTTCCGGCGATCATCGCCACTGGCGGAGAGTGCACTTATTTGGAAGAGGGTGATCTGCCCATCGGACTGATGGAAGACGCAGAGTATCACCTGATTGAGAAGCCCTTTCCGCCGGGTTCCCGGCTCTGCATGCTGACGGATGGCATTACGGAATGTGAAAACTCCGCCGGACAGGAATTCGGCGTGGCTCCGGTGAAAAACGCATTGCTCGGGCGCGATCCGATAGCGGAAATTGTTGCTCAACTCCAACAATTTTGCTGCGACCGGGAAATTCAGGATGATTGCACACTGGTCTTCGTAGAGCGGTTTCCGGAAATGCAAAGTTGAGGCAGAAGGTGGGTGGCCCCGCCCGACTCATTTAGCCGTGCCGAAAGGCTGCGAATAAATGGGACTTTTGGCCGCTGAAAAATGTTGTACTCTCTTTGTCGCTGATGGCTCCGCGCCCTATCCATTTCCGCTGGATATTTCCTTTTGGCCAGCTCTCGCTCTGCTGGTTCATGACCGCTGTGGTCTATTTTCTTCCTCCCATGCGTTGGCTTTACCTCAACTCTGTGGTGCAAATCATCCGATGCCTCAATCTTCCAGGCGGTCTGTTGCAGCTCCCGATCACTATCCTTCGCGCCGATAAGACTGACTGGCACCCGCCTGGAGTCGAGAGTTCTCTCTGGTGCGCTATTTCCTGGCCTGTACTGGCGCTGGTTTTCTGGTGGATGGCCGGCCGTGCCGTTGAAGCTCTTCGTACGCTTGGCGGCGGTCAAATCATGCCACGCGTTACTTTGGCTGAAGCCATTGTGGGTGGTGTTCTCATGTCATTCGGTCTCGTGCTGGTAGTTGGATTGACCATTAGCGAGGGGAGACAGGTTTATACCAACAGGAGCACGGGTTTACTCGCCGCCACCAGCGGACTCTGGGCCTTTCTGGGCGGCCTCTCCGTCATAGCTCGGTTTCGGCAATGGCGCTTGCGGTTAACGCGAAACAAACCGATTTCCTAGCTCGCAGAGCGAAACAATCTAACGCCGGCCCCGAAAAGCATTCAAAATGCCAGTAATCAGATCAATTAAATCTAGGTCTTTTTTATTGACTCTTCTTTACTCCACCAGCATCATATAGGGGAGTCGGTTCGCCTTAGTGAATGTCGGCTTCATGCCGTTGCTCCTTAAATGGGGCTTAGCTAAGGGGGCTGACTTTTTTAATGTCGAAAAGGTTTTTGGTCCGGTCATAAATTACCGATAATTCCTTGTCCTTTGTCTTGCGCATCTGCTTCAACTTCTTAAAATCGTACACGTCCCAAACCAGCTCAATTTTATGGCGCATATATTCAAAGAAGCGCATTTCGCTTCTCTCAAATGCACGTTGCACAGCCCAGAGGACATAATCGATCGCTTGCAGCACGGGTTCCTGGGCCGGTTGGCTTGTCTCAATGTTCACTTTAGTTACGGCCGCTCCTTGGTATTTTTTGCGAAACTTCTGGGTTCCTACCTCCACCGCTTTGCGCAGCGCGTGCTGCCTGGTTTTGTTTCCTCTCCTCGCAAACACAATGGTGTTTTCTGTTGCAAGGTGCAATTGACGTGAGAAGAGATGCCCAATGAGATCATCATAAAAAAGATCAGCCGAACCCTTGTGCCTTGTCGTAAACAACTGAATATGCTTTCGTCCGACCACCACCTGTGCAACAAAATCCATTTTGTCGAGAGCTTCATAGACCAGCTTGCGTACTTCAGCCACGTCATCCTTAGCATGGAACGCACGCAGGGTCTTGACGATAGAGGGAATATCTTTAAAGTACCTGTCATTCAGAATCGCGAGCCGCACATCTGCCAGCTTGCTGCGAATAGCTTGCGGGTCATAGGTCCTGAGGAACCCGACTGAGAAAGTACGCGAGCATCCTTCTTGTCCAATAATGACCTGTTTGCCTTTGCTATAAAAAATTGGATCCCCTGCTTCATCCACAAAATACCAGCGCGGCTTATCTTCGGCCTGTTTCATTGGTGTGTGACAAAGAAATGAAGTTTAACTCAAAGTAATGCTATTGAGTTTATTGCAAAGCATAGGTAGGTACGCGGTTACATGAGCTCGAGCGGAAAGTTTTAAAAAATCTGCTATCACAGCAATTAGCACCAGGGAAGTCCTTCTGCCGCCTCAACCTTTCCGAATGGCGAGCTGCTAGCCGGCTGAGACTTATTCATGTGATTCTGGGCCAATGTCCCGATTCGTAATTGATTCGCCTAATGAAAAGCGCTAAAGTTAGGCAGCGCTGAGGGGCGCTAATAAGCAATTAGTAATTAGCAATTAGTAATCAGCAAAACCAAAACAAAAAACCGAAAACCGGAGAGCCGAAAATCAACCCCGAAAACGGGTAAAAAGAAGGCCGTGATCGGTCGGTGACCGTTCGGTTGAAGTTCAGTTTGGTCTTTATTTTCAACACAGGTGGGGATGGGGGGTGGGGGTGCGACCCTCTGCCGAAAAGTTTTTACCACAAAGGACACGGAGGAACACAAAGGATATAGGGAAGGGGATCGGGTCATCTGGTCATCTGGTCATCGGGTCCTCAGAAAAACCCAAAACTCACCGCCGAGGGCGGCGGTGCCACATGAGGATCGTGGACCCTACGCCAATCTGGGATGGATTGGGATGATTTGGGATGAATAGGGAGGGGAAGGGGGTCGGGTCATCGAGACATCGGGTCATCAGAAAAACCCAAAACTCACCGCCGAGGGCGGCGGTGCCACATGGGGATCGTGAACCCTGCGCCAATCTGGGATGGATTGGGATGACTTGGGATGAATAGGGAGGGGGAAGGGGGTCGGGTCATCGAGACATCGGGACATCTGAAAACCAAACCCCACCGCTGAGGGCGGCGGTGCCACATGGGATCGTGAACGCTGCGCCAATCCTGGGATGGATTGGGATGACTTGCCTCAAGTCTGCGCCAATCTGGGATGGGGTATGGGGGTAGGTAGGCGGTGCTCCCTTACACGCCAACCGGCTGCAGCTTGCCGGCCTTCATGGCATCTTCAATCTCGATTGCCTGCTGGAAGTAGTCAATTGAGAGCTTGAGGCCCTGTTCCAGGTTGATTTTTGGCTCCCAGCCCAGCAGTTGCCGCGCCTTGCTGATGTCTGGACGGCGCTGTTTGGGATCGTCCTGCGGCAAGGGCTCATAGGTGATAGGGCTTTTTGATCCGGTGACTTTCTGGACCAGATGCGCGCACTCAAGGATGGTGAACTCCGTTGGGTTGCCGATGTTCACGGGCTCGTGAATGTCTGAGCGCGAAAGGCGGAGGATGCCATCAACCTCGTCACTCACGAAGCAGAAGCTGCGGGTTTGTGTCCCGTCGCCATAGACGGTGAGCGGCTCGCCGCGCAGCGCCTGCTTCATAAAGTTGGAGATCACGCGTCCGTCGTTGAGCTGGAGGCGCGGGCCGTATGTATTGAAGATGCGGAGAATGCGCGTATCAACTTTGTGGTAACGGTGATAAGCCATGGTGGCGGCTTCTGCAAAGCGCTTGGATTCGTCATAGACGGAGCGCGGCCCAATCGAGTTTACGTGGCCCCAATACGTCTCTTTTTGCGGATGCTCGAGAGGATCGCCATAGCATTCTGAGGTGGAGGCGATCATGTATTTTGCGCCGTATTTTTTAGCGAGATCGAGCGAATGAAACGAGCCCAGCGAACCAACTTTCAGCGTCTCAATGCCGTGCTCCATGTAATCGACAGGGCTAGCGGGCGAGGCGAAGTGAAAAATGTAGTCCACGGCGCCAACGTCGAATGGCTCATTCACATCATGTTGCACGAACTCAAAACGCGGTTCATTTTTAAGGTGAGCGATATTGCGCAGGCTGCCAGTCAGCAGGTTATCCACGCAGACCACCTGATGGCCTTGGCCCAGCAGCGCATCACAAAGATGCGATCCGATAAATCCAGCACCACCTGTCACGAGAACTCGCATGGATCACCTCAACACAAATATTCTACTGCTGCCCAGCCGCGGCGCTATTGCTTAAAGTGCTGCTCCCACAGTGCCCAATGCTGCGCTCCACATCTGTGCCTTCTTCATAGTCATTCCAGGTCTCTACCAGCAGATACGGCGAGGCATTCTCGCTTCCATAATATTTGCGGTAGATGCGCAGAACATCTTCAAACGTCTTGCCGCAACGGTAAGCAATATGCCGATTTCTGCTCCATGAGGCCTTGCTGTCATCGAAGCCTGGCCAAACTGCCCCTACCGCAATCTTCTGCGGCTGCCGCTGCATGTTGCGATAAAAATAATTCAGATAATCTTCGCCGTAATTGCTGCCGTCGCGCGCCCAGCCGTCTTTGCCGGGTTGCACCCAGGCGTAATATCCGTCAAACGCATCAGGATACTTCGCGTTCTGGTCTTTATATATGAGCAACGGCGGATCAGACCATGATTTTGTCACCTGGCGGACGCGGTTCCAGTCCGTACCGGAATCTTTCGGGAAAATGAAAATTACCGGATGGCCGTTATAGCGCAAGTACGCATTGCGGGAAACCACAGCATTGGGCCCGATATAGCGATCATAAAGATATTGGAGGTCAACGATTACTGCATCCGTGTCATAGCCAGGATGGTCCACCGCCTCGTCATACTGCGCGGCGATCTTGAATTCGCCGTCTGCGCTGGCTGCCTGTTGCAACAGCGCGTAGGTCTGATCTTCAAACTCTTTGCGCGGCCCGTACCAGTTCACCACAAAGCCGCCGATGTTCATCTCCCTGGCGCGTGCGATCTGCTGCTGCAATACCGCCGGGTCATGGCAGGAATAGCCGACATCAATATGGCTCTTCTGCCCGAACCACGGCTGATAAATGGCCAGCAACCTGGGGCTGCCTTCCGGCGCGCGCATCTGCATCGCCGTAAGCGATTCCCGGGGATTTGGCCGGGCACAGCCCGTTACTAGAAGTGCTGCGGCAAGAAGAAAAGAACCTCCGCTCCACTTAATAATGCATTTCATGAATGACTGCTCAAAACGGTTGTATTTACCTCAGCTTGGATGAAGCAGCAGCAGTTTAGGATGGATGCAACGTTCAATCGCAGCTGCGATGAAACCGGATTTTGCTCAATGCAAGACATATACGTGAAACGAAGTATCAACATCCCGGATTTCTTGCACTTTCTATCGTTTTTCTGCAAGAACTTTGCCTTCGCTCGTTCTCTACCCAGCAGGAACTCGCGTCGTGATGACGGTGTCTGTTCTTCTATCCAGGTGCCGCATGAAGGTCCGCTGGTTGATATCGCTTCTGTTTGCACTGCCTTTATATGCCTGGCAGGGGACAACTCCCCAGGCCGCGCTGGAGGAAATTGCCAGCACAACCAAGCCTGAAGTGATTGCGCGTCATCTGCCGGAACCCTTGCAGAAGCGCATTGAAACATTGCCAAAGGTGAAAAAGCAGGAAATCCTGAGCAAGCTGCTTGAGTTAAAGTCTTCACAACTGCAGGATTGCACCGTGCGTCCGTCACAAAATGGTGATGGCTGGGAAGTAATTGACGAAGACGGTGGCATTAAAGCCAAGGTCAAATTGGATAATGCCTTTATCTCAGGCCTGGATGCCATGCTGCCATTGCGTATTGAGGCTGATGGTAATTTGCAGTCGTTCATTGTCACCATGCATCTTGAAGATAACGAATGGCGGATTGACGACTTGGGTCCATGGGAAAAAACTGATCTAGGGCTGGCAAAGCTCCTCCACGAGCCTACTGAGATGGAGAAGAATGAAGCTGCTGCTATTCAGGTATTGCAGACCATAGGATCCGCAAGTAATCGATATGCCGCCAGCCATCCTGGAAGTGGTTATCCATCCGATCTGAAGTTGCTTACGATAGGGCCGCAAAATTTGAATCCGGCCATCTGGCGACTGGTTGGAGTGCTCGATGAGTCATTCGCCGCTGACCCGCTAATCAAAAATGGCTATCGCTTCCGTTACCTCCTCACCAGCACAGGTGATGGCACCGCGAACAACGCAGGCTCATTTGAACTCACCGCGGTCCCGGTGGAGTTTGGCAAAACAGGCGGAAAAAGCTTCTTCACCGATCAAAGCGGAGTTCTACATATGACCATGGAGAACCGGCCGGCAACCGAAGAAGACACTGCAGTGGATGAGAATAACAATCCGGTCCGAGTGCAGATGCTTGAATAGGTTTTTAGAATTCACGCTAAGGAGAATGTGATGATATTGCGCCTGTTTGCTGGGCTTCTAGTGCTTCTGGCAGTTGCGGCATGGAAACCGCCTGTTATTTCCGGCAGCCAAAATCCAACGACTGCTCCGGCAGGCCCCAGATGGGAGTACAGGATTATCAGGCTGGATTCTGCGCAGTGCTCCAACGAAGGCGCTTTGAACAAAGCCGGACGGGAAGGTTGGGAACTGGTGAGCTATAGTCCGATTGCGGTATCTTTCCCTCAGGATGCGCAAGGATCGCTGCTGATCCGCCCTGACGCTACCGGCCCCGGCAAGGCCAACAACCCGCCAACCGCCGACTCATTTTCCGGAACGATCAACATGAAATTGGCGACTGCTCATGCCGATGCGTGCCAGGCCGTCTTCAAGCGGCTGTGGATGCCATCTCCTGGGCAGCCACAGTAGCAACGGCAACATAAACCACTTCTGGCATTGAACTGTGCGTAAAAAGCAATTTCACCGCTGCTGGGCTGCAGAGTCGTTGCGCTGAGCGCGGATCATAATATCCTGGACCGTACCGCAGTTCGCAGATCGTGGATAGCAATCCACCACGTTGTAGCGAAATCCGGAGTCCTCCAAAATTTTGAGAATAGAGCTGAGATTGCGGGGTTGTTCGGGAAGATTGTGATGAACCTCGATGATAGCCTGGCGCACATTCGATAGCTTGCCACTGGCTGCCAACTCTGCCAGCACCGGTCCTTCCATTCCTTCAATGTCCAGTTTCAGCAAATCCACCTCGCTGCTGATAAATGTCGAAAGACGCCTGGCCTGCACCGTAATCTGGCTGCCTCCGCGGCTTGAAACCGCGCTCATCATCAGGCTTCCAGTTTCCGGTACGTGGAACGGAATTTCCTTCTCCGCATCTGCAAGCGCCACATTGTGATTTACAACGTTGCTCAGGCTGTTCCCGGAAACATTTTGCTGGAGAAGCTGAAACGTGGCAGGATCGGGTTCAAATGCAATGATTCGTGCCTGAGGATAAAGCCATTTGAAGAACAGAGTGGCCATTCCAATGTTCGCCCCACAATCAAGAATCGTGGGATCGCGTCTTGGATTCTCAAAATAATAGTTTTGCCGGGCAAAGATTTCGCTGAACAACAGCCTTAGATTGTTCCGGCCCACATAATGGATATTCCATCCCAGCAGCTTGCTGCCGCCGAAGAATGTCCGGATGAGCGCCAGCAACAGCTGCAATTTGCCCTTGACCGGGAGCGGCGCTCGCAGAATGCAGTAGGCATCCTTGATTGATTTCTTCAGCATGGTTCCAGTGCTGCGAGCATAGCACAGTGAATTTTCAAGGAATGAGGAGATTCCTCCCGTCCTCTTTAACGAATGCGGTTAATAAAGGTTAAACGAAACCTCAATCCGGAGAATTACCGGAACCGGCTTATCGTCCATCTTCGCGGGATCGAACTTCCAGGTGAGCACTTTGCTGATTGCTTTCTCGTCTAATCCCATACCCAAAGGCCGTATGAGCTTCGGTTCTTGTACCTTACCCGTCTCGTTCACGATGATTCCCATTACCAGCATTCCCTGATAGCGCTCTTTTCGGGCGGCGTCAGAGTAATCCGGTTCGGGCGTGTATTTCGGCTTTGGCGCAGTTGTTCCAGGCCCGATTTTGTGCAGCACACCAACCGGCTCGCCATTTTTTCCCGGCTCAACAACCTCGATATTGCCGGGGCCGCCGCTGTGAGATTTTGCGGTCTTATCCGCGGGAACTTGACCATGAGCGCGCGCGATCTGGTCCTTTAAATACTTTTGCCAGAATACGGGCGCTGACTCAATCACATCTGCATCGGTCAGCGCAAAAACATGGGCCAGAAGTGTGTTCATCTCCTCGGCAGATACCGTCGGCTTGGCCAGTTGAATCTGGATCTTCATCTTGCCGGCAGCAGTGGGCGCCAGGTCTTGTCCTATTTGCACGTAATTCAGCCGCTTCCCTTCAATGCGGATGGAGTCCTTTTCCAGGTGAATCTTATCCACCAGAATGCGCCCATATAAGGTCCACGGCCCCTCATGTCCGCCTTTCAGGACATTGCCGTCGGCATCATAGACTTGCGAGCTTTTCTCCAGCGAATGGCGTAGTGCCAGAATCTTGTCGTGATATTTGTTGTTGAGCGCAGTTTCCAGGCTCTGGTCCTCAGCAGAGATCAGTGGCGATAGAATAAAAAGGCAAATAATAAGGAATAATGCTGCTCTGGTCATGGTTGCGGCTGGTCCTGTTAACTAACTGTTCAATGTCCCTTTGGGGCCTGAAGCGTTGACGAGTGTACCGCACCTCTAACTGCGTGGCGTTGACATTATTGCGCTAAGTTGAGTATTCTTAAAGCTCGCTGCTCTGCAGTTGGCCCGCCTTGTGTCTTCCATTCAGGAAGGTTGTAAGTGGCGTCATCGAGCGGTCTTTCATAGTGTTTTAATCACAGGAGTTTGGAAATGGTAACCCGTTTTCCAGGCGGGCAGGAAATTGCGCGCAAGTGGTTTGTGGTGGATGCCCAGGGGCAGACGCTGGGACGGTTGGCCTCACGTGTGGCCAGCATTCTGGCCGGTAAAGAGTCTCCTCTTTATACGCCGTTTATTGACGCCGGCGATCACGTGATCGTGATCAATGCGGAGAAGATCCGTGTAACCGGCATGAAGACGGAGCAGAAGATTTACCGGCATTACACCGGCTTCCCCGGCGGCCTGCGTGAAGAGCAGTTCCGCAAGCTTTTTGATCGCCGGCCAGATCGCGTGGTGCAGGAAGCGATCCTGGGCATGCTGCCCAAGAACAAGCTGGGCCGGGCAATGGGCAAGAAGCTGAAAGTGTATGTCGGCGACAAGCACGATCACCAGGCACAGAAGCCGCAAGCTTTAGCTCTGGCTGGCCGCAAACAGGCTTAAAATATACAGAGCGCAGCCGCCCTCGGCTGCGGCTTATTTGGAGCAATTGAAAAAAGATGGCTGAACAGGTTCAGTATTACGGCACCGGACGCCGCAAGTCGAGCGTGGCCCGGGTGTTTCTGCGTCCCGGCAGCGGCAAGTTCACGGTCAATGGACGCGAGTTTGACAAATATTTCCTGACCGGCGCGCAGCGAGTCGAGGTGAAGCAGCCGCTGGTTACCAGCGAGACCACCTCCACTTTCGATGTCACTGCCAATGTATCCGGTGGCGGCGTCAACGGCCAGGCCGGCGCTTTAAAGATGGGCATTGCCCGCGCGCTGCTGGAGTTCAATGTTGAGTTGCGCAAGAAGCTGAAGGTAGAAGGCTTCCTTTCCCGCGATGCTCGCGGCAAAGAGCGCAAGAAGTATGGGCAGAAAGGCGCCCGCAAGCGCTTCCAATTCAGCAAGCGGTAATCGAGACTGTGATGAACTGTGTTGCTCTCAATCCGGGGTCCCCAACGCGCACCGGTTTTGTGCGCGGTGGGGTGGAGAAAGGCGCCCGCAAGCGCTTCCAATTCAGCAAGCGGTAATCGAGACTGTGATGAACTGTGTTGCTCTCAATCCGGGGTCCCCAACGCGCACCGGTTTTGTGCGCGGTGGGGTGGAGAAAGGCGCCCGCAAGCGCTTCCAATTCTCGAAGCGATAAGTTCTCAGGCAGGACGGCTTTGGCCGTCTTGTTTTTTGCCAGATTAATTTTGAGTTTGCTCATCTGTTCGAGATCCCGAGAGCAGAGCTGAGCGGTTGATAACCGGGGTCGAAATCTTCCCTCCCGCTCCGCCGGGAGCGGACAAGGGAATAAATCCCAAGCGGGCAGGAACAGGCCGCGAAGGATGCAATTCAATAAGGAGGTATTTTGGCTAACATCACCATGAAGGAGCTGCTTGAGGCGGGTGTTCACTTTGGACACCAGACCAAGCGCTGGAATCCCAAGATGAAGGAATACATCTTTGGGGAACGCAACGGCATTTACATCATTGACCTGCAGAAAACGCTCAAGATGTTCAAAGACGCCAGCAAGTTTGTGCAGGATGGAGCCGCCGAGGGCAGGACTGTCCTCTTTGTCGGCACCAAACGGCAGGCTCAGGACGCAATCGCTGAAGAAGCCAATCGCTGCGGCATGTTCTACGTGAACAACCGTTGGCTGGGCGGACTGCTCACCAACTGGGTGACCGTACAGAAATCTGTGAAGCGGCTCAAAGAGCTCGACGAGATGGCCACCGACGGCCGTTACGAGCTGCTGCCCAAGAAAGAAGTTATCAAGCTGGAGCGCGAGCGCAAGCACCTGCAGGCGAACCTGGCAGGCATCAAGAGCATGAACCGCTTGCCCGACATTGTCTTCGTGATTGACTCCAACAAGGAAGCCATTGCGGTGAAGGAAGCCCGCAAGCTGGGCATTCCTGTGGTTGCCGTGGTGGATACCAATTGCGATCCCACCGAAGTTGACTGGGTAATCCCCGGTAATGACGACGCGTTGCGCGCGATTCGCCTGTTTGCATCCAAGATCGCCGACTCGATCGCTGAAGGCGTCCAGGCCGCTACGGACAAGCAAGGCGCAGAGATCGCTGGCGCTGCCGCAGGAGACGGACAAGCTGCAGCAGCTGCCGCACAGACCACTCCTCCCACCTCCGCCGATCTGGCTGAGGAAGACGAGTTGAATATGGAAGAGGTTCTGGGTGGAAGAGTGCGCAAGGCGCCTGAGTCAGAAGCCGCCGGAGACGTTCCGGACATGGACGTTGCAAAAGCGCACCATTAGTTTTTGTCGCTGCGCTCCAAACCGCTTACGAGCTATTTTCGTGGTAAGTGATGTCAGCTCCTGAAGCGGCGGGCCTCAGCGGGACGGCTTCGGCCCTTGTAGTTGGGGGAAGGTGAGTTTGTGCTGCGCTCCACACCGCTTACGATTCATCTCGTAGCAGAGATTATCTGGGTCAGCGCAGCTCGGCGCGCAAATCGGCCTTGCCGCTGATCATCGAACGAAATGGAATTGAAGAAAATGGCCCGCGTCCGGCGATGCGCCACGCGGGTCAAATATTTATAAGCATTCATAAAAAGGAACAAGGAAATGAGTACAAGCACAACCAACATCTCAGCAGCCCAGGTAAAAGAACTGCGCGAGCGCAGCGGCGCTCCCATGATGGATTGCAAGAACGCGCTGGCCGAGTCCAAGGGTGACGTCGAGCAGGCGCTGGTATGGCTGCGCAAGAAAGGCATTGCCACAGCGGCAAAGAAGGCGGCACGCGTGACCAGTGAAGGCTCGGTCGCTAGCTACATCCATGCCGGAGGAAAGATCGGCGTGCTGGTGGAGATCAACTGCGAGAGCGACTTCGTCGCCCGCACTGACGACTTCAAAGACCTGATCAAGGACATTGCCATGCACATTGCCGCGGCTGATCCCAAGTTCATCCGCAAAGAAGATGTCACGGCCGATGCCTATGAGAAGGAAAAAGAAATCTACCGCGCTCAGGCAGCCTCAACCGGCAAGCCGGCGAACGTGGTGGAAAAGATCGTGGAAGGCAAGATGTCAAAGTTCTATGAAGAGGTCTGCCTGCTTGAGCAGCCCTTTGTGAAAGAGCCCGGCATCACCATCCACCAGTTGGTCGCCAGCAAGATCGGCAAGCTGGGTGAGAACATCTCTGTCCGTCGCTTTGCCCGCTTCAAGGTGGGTGACGTGGGCGAGACCATCGCCATCACCAAGCTGCAGCAGGAGCAAAAAGCAGAGTAGTCCTGGCTCTTAACTTTTTAGCCCAAGGCGATCACGAACCGTGATCGCCTTTTGTTTTTTGGTTTACTCCCGAGCGCAGCGAGGGAACCCTATTGGCTCAAACGAATCCCAACAGACTCGCTCGGCTGCGAATGGTTGATCCCCAGTGTCTCGAAATCTATAGTGATCCCTCGCTCCTGCCCCACGCGGCAAAGATCGCAACGGGGGCCCCGGCGCTCGGGATTTCAGAAAAAGCTTACAATAAAAGCATGACCCGCCGTTCCCTGACGGAGACCGCCACCAAGACGATGCTCTTCAGCGAAATTGTGAGCATTGCCATCGACTCGTTTCGCACCAGCAAGGTGCGCTTTGCCCTTACGGCCTTGGGTATGGTGATCGGGACGGCCTCGCTGATTGTGGTCGTAACCATCGGCCTCACGGGCAAACAGTACGTTATGGGGCAGATCCAGGGGATAGGCGCCAACCTGATTTACGCCTATTACGAAGGCGGCAGCAATGCCTCAGTGAGCACCAACACCACCAATGATTACCTGACGGTGGAAGACATGCGCGCCGTGCAGCAGGAGATTCCGGGAATCCAGGCCGCTTCGCCCATGGTGGAGATTCACGATCGCATCGGCGTTGGCGGCGGCAAAGAGCGTGACATTCTGGTTCTTGGCGTCTCTCCGCAATATTCGGCTGTCCGCAATTTGCAAATCCTTGCTGGACGATTTTTTGATGATGAAGACTCCATGTCGCGCGCGCATGTGGCCGTGGTGACCCAGCAGTTCGCGCAGCGTGTTTACGGCAGCCAGGGCGCGGCCGTGGACAAGGACATCAAGATCAATGGCTTGCCATTTGTCATCATCGGAACTTTCCGTGAGCGGGTAGAAACGTTCGGACAATCTGAGATTGCCGGCGACACCATCCTGATTCCATACAACGTGGCCCGTTATTTCACCGGGAACGATGCAGTCAAGCAGATCTTCTTTTCCGTTTCTGACGCTGGTGACGTACCGCGCGCAACGGAGATGGTCCGTCAGGTACTGCAATCGCGCCACCGCCAGACTTCGGTGTATCACGTTGATAATCTGGCCCAGCTCCTTCAGGTCGCGGCCAAAACTGCTAACGGGCTCACGCTGATGCTGCTGGCCATCGCGCTGCTGGTACTGATCGTAAGCGGCGTCGGGATCATGAATATCATGCTTGCCAGTGTACGTACGCGCATCCGCGAGATTGGCATTCGCAAAGCCATTGGCGCTACGCGGCGTGAAATTAAGTTGCAGTTCCTCACAGAAGCAGTTCTCATCTCGCTGACTGGCGGTGTCGTGGGCACAATACTTGGTCTGGCGTTGCCGTTTTCCGTGCGATTTCTCACGGAGTGGCGTGTCCCAATCTCCGGTCTTTCTGCAATTATTTCCATTGCAGTTGCCACGCTGGTCGGCGTGATCTTCGGTACCGTGCCTGCGACCAGAGCTGCACAACTGGATCCGGTGGAAGCGCTGCACTACGAATAAGCGGTCCGGCCGGCCAAAAATTGCGAAGCAAATTGTGAGGCATTTGACGCACTGAATCGCCATTCACTAAACTTTTACGCGGCCACCATCGCCACCTGATCTGAATTCAATCCAAGAGAGAATCCCATGAGTGACCTGGTCCATGTGACGCAAGACAACGATATTGCCATCATTACCGTCAACAATCCGCCAGTGAATGCCCTCAGCCAGGGTGTGCGCGCGGGAATCGCCGAGGCCATTGAGCAGGTTGCGAAAGATCCCGCATTCAAGGCCGCAGTGCTGATCGGCGCAGGGAAGACCTTTGTCGCCGGGGCGGACATCAAGGAGTTCGGCCAGGTAACCTCAGGAAAGATGCAGGGCGGCATTGCTTTTGTGCCGCTGCTCAAGCGCATTGAAGATCTCAATATACCCGTGGTGATGGCAATCCACGGCACCGCGTTTGGAGGCGGACTGGAACTGGCAATGGCCGGGCACTATCGCGTGGCGTCGCCGGACGCGCAAGTAGGCCAGCCGGAAGTGAAGCTTGGCCTGATTCCGGGCGCGGCTGGTACGCAGCGGCTGCCGCGGCTGGCTGGCGTGGCCAAGGCAATAGAGATGTGCGCAGAAGGCAATCCGGTGAAGGCCAAGGACGCGCTTGCTCTGGGCATTGTTGACAGAGTCATCGAGGGCGATCTGCTCTCCGGTGCCGTGGCCTTTGCCCGCGAAGTTGCCGGTAAGCCCGCGACCCAACGCATATTAAAGACGCGCGAGCGCAGTGAGAAGCTGGGTACGCCAGAGCAGAACGCTGCGATCTTTGCCGCTGCCCGTGATGCTGCCAGGAAGAAAGCCCGCGGCCTAATGGCCCCGCAAGCAGCGATAGACGCCGTGGAAGCCGCCACCAAAATGCCTTTCGATCAGGGCGTTGAATTCGAGCGCGAGCTCTTTACCAGGTGTCTGTTCTCTGATCAGTCGAAGGCGCTGATTCATGTCTTCTTCGGCGAGCGCGAGGTGGCCAAGATCCCCGACGTCCCCAAAGAGACGCCCACCATCCCGGTGAAAAGCGCGGCCGTCATTGGCGCCGGAACCATGGGCGGCGGCATCGCCATGAACTTTGCCAATGCCGGCATTCCGGTGCTGCTCAAAGAGACAGAACAGGCGGCGCTCGATCGCGGCGTGAACACCATCCGCAAAAATTATGAGAACACCATGAAAAAAGGCCGCCTCACGCAGCAGCAGATGGACCAGCGCCTGGCTTTGATCAAGCCCACGCTGACCTATGACGGATTTGATCAGGCTGACATGGTGATTGAAGCTGTCTTTGAAGGCATGGCGCTCAAGAAGCAGGTCTTCGGCGAATTGGACAAGATCTGCAAAAAAGGTGCGATTCTGGCTTCAAATACTTCGACCCTGAATATCGATGAAATTGCGCAGGCCACCTCTCGTCCGGAGGCGGTGATCGGTACGCACTTTTTCAGTCCTGCAAACGTCATGCGCCTGCTTGAGATTGTTCGCGGCAAGGAGACCAGCAAAGAGGTCATTGCCACCTGCATGCAGCTCTCGAAAAAGATTGGCAAGATTGGCGTGCTGGTGGGAAATTGCCGCGGCTTTGTTGGGAACCGCATGTTCCATCCTTATCGCCGTGAGGCGCAGTTCCTGGTGGAAGAGGGCGCCAGCGTTGAAGCTATTGATCGCGCCATGTATGACTGGGGCATGGCAATGGGCCCGCTCGCCGTGGGTGATCTGGCCGGGCTCGACGTGGGCTGGCGTATTCGCAAGGAATATCGTCATCTGGAAAAGCCTGGCGTGCGGCAGCCTCTCGCGGAAGATCGCCTGTGTGAGATGGGCCGCTACGGCCAGAAGACCGGCGCTGGCTGGTACAAGTATGACGAGAATCGCCGTCCTACCCCCGATCCCGCAGTCGCTGAGCTGGTGCGCACAGCCGCAAATGAAGCAGGCATTCAGCAGCGGGAGATCTCGAAGGAAGAGATTGTTGATCGCCTGATCTATGCGCTGGTAAATGAAGGCGCGCGGATTCTTGAGGAAGGTTACGCGCTGCGGGCCGTCGATATAGACATTATCTACATCAACGGATACGGCTTCCCTGCGCACCGCGGCGGGCCAATGTGGTATGCCGATACGGTGGGCCTCAAAAAAGTTTACGAGCGCATCAGCGAATTTCATCGCCAGCACGGCGAGCTCTGGGAGCCCGCGCCGCTGCTCAAGCGGCTCGCGGAAGAAGGCAAAGGCTTTGCCGACTTTGACCAGAAAGCGAGCGCCGCAGCGTGACAAGGGAGGCAGTCATTGTTGACGCCCTTCGCACGCCGCTGGGCCGCCGCGACGGCATGCTCAAGAGCTGGCATCCGGTTGACCTTTTGGCATTCACGCTGAAAAGCCTCGTCGAGCGCAACCAGCTTGATCCTGCGCAGATTGATGACGTGATTGCAGGTTGCGTGATGCAGGTTGGCGAGCAGTCCGTCAATGTTGCCCGCAACGCGGTGCTTGCCGCGGGCTTTCCTGAATCCGTGCCGGGAACAACGGTTGATCGCCAGTGCGGCTCCAGCCAGCAGGCCATACATTTCGCCGCGCAAGGCGTCCTCTCTGGCAGCTATGACGTGGCGATCGCCTGCGGTGTTGAAAGCATGACGCGCGTTCCCATGGGCGCCTCCGCCGCCAACGGCCCGGGCAAGCCTTTCGGCCCGGCGATGATGCGCCGCTACAACAATGCGCACTTCAATCAGGGAATCAGCGCGGAGATGCTGGCGGAAAAGTACCGGCTCACCCGCGAATGCCTGGACCAGTACAGCCTTGAGAGCCATCGCCGCGCGGCGCGCGCTACTGAAGAAGGCCGCTTCAGCCGCGAGATTCTGCCCATTGAAGTTCAGACGGAGCAGTGCGCAAAGACCGTTTGCCGCGATGAAGGCATCCGCCCTGACACTACGCTGGAAAAGATGGCGACTCTCAAAACTGTCTTTAAAGCCGATGGCGTCGTGACTGCTGCAAATTCATCACAAATTACTGACGGCGCTGCAGCCGTGCTCATCATGGACCGCGCTAAAGCCGAGAAGCTTGGTTATAAGCCAATGGCCCGCTTCGTGGAATTTGCGCTCGCCGCCGAAGACCCCGTGCTCATGCTGGGCGCGCCGATTCCAGCCACGCGCAAGATCCTGGAGCGCGCAAGATTGAAGCTGGAGCAGATCGATCTGATAGAAATCAATGAAGCCTTCGCCAGCGTAGTACTCGCCTGGCAGCACGAAACCAAAGCTGATCTGGCCTGCGTGAATGTGAATGGCGGCGCAATTGCTTTGGGCCATCCGCTGGGCGCCAGCGGCGCGCGGCTGATGACAACGCTCGTTCATGAACTTGAACGCAGCGGCAGCCGTTATGGCCTGCAAACCATGTGTGAAGGCGGCGGCATGGCCAATGCCACAATGATTGAACGGATACAGTAAACACATTTGCCACTGATGAACGCTGATGGCACTGATTAAGATTGGGGAATCCCCTGTTTTCTTCAGATCAGTGTTATCAGTGTGAATCAGTGGTGAGAATTTCTACGGAGTTAATTATGAATATTCAGGGTAAAAGCGCGCTGGTCACCGGAGGCGCTTCGGGTTTGGGTGCGGCCACAGTCCGCATGCTGGCGGCCAAAGGCGCAAAGGTCGCCATCGCCGATGTGAATGAAACCACCGGTAAGGCTCTGGCGCAGGAACTTGGCGCCAACGTCACCTTCACCAAAACTGACGTGACTGACGCCGCTCAGGTGGCAGCCGCCGTGGAAGGCGCAGCAAAACAGCAGGGTGGCCTGCACTTTCTTGTCACCACTGCCGGTATTGGGATTGCGGAAAAGCTTCTCGGCAAAAACGGCATGCACGATCTGGGAAAATTCATTCGCACCATCCAAATCAACCTGATCGGCACATTTGACGCCATTCGTCACGCTGCCAATGCCATGAACGCCAACCAGCCCGACGAAGATGGCGGCCGCGGAGTCATCGTCACCACTGCATCTGTGGCTGCGTATGAAGGCCAGATCGGCCAGGTGGCTTACTCAGCGTCAAAGGGCGGCATTGTCGGCATGACTTTGCCTCTCGCGCGGGAACTCGCGCGCTCCGGCATTCGCGTCTGCACCATCGCGCCCGGCATTTTCCATACGCCTCTGCTCACAGGGCTTCCTGAAGCCGCACAGGCTTCATTGGCGCAGCAGGTCCCGTTTCCCGCACGGCTGGGCAAGCCGCCAGAGTTCGCCGCGCTGGTGCAGCACATTATTGAAAACAACATGCTCAACGGAGAGACGATCCGCCTGGATGGCGCAATCCGCATGGCGCCCAAGTAAGATGGGGAAGCTTTGTATCAAGCCACAAACGAAAAATGTGGCATAGACACGCCTGCCTGTCCTTCTTCATGAATGATAGAGAGAGCACAGGCAAGAGTGCCTGTGCCACAAGAAATCTATTACGCCCCGTATCCCTGCTGCTGCATCACTTTGATGGTGCTATTCAGGCGTTCGTAATCCTGGTCACTCAGGGCGATAAAGCGGAACGGATACGTAGCGTTCCCATCGGGCGATGGCAGGAATTCCACCAATCCGCTGACCTGGCCGGAGATGGTATTCAGCCTGGCTTCAGCAATTGTGGCGCTTCCAATGCTGCGATTGAACTCCGCCAGGCCGCCGGTCAGAGAAATCTTTTGCAGCACGGCTGAAACCTGCTGGCCGCCAAGATTAAAGCGAATAGATTCATTATTGGGGACGCGGACGCGCGGAGAGCGCGTTTTGCTGTGTACTTGGGGAAAGTGTGGCATAAAGAAGAATAGTGTCATGCCGAAGCCGGCTATTGAAGATTACTGAAGCCGTTGCCCGTGCCCCGGCTGTGCCCCTGCGCTTTCGAGGATCAGCATTACCCAGGTACATGGGCAGCGGGATGAAAGTGAATACAATGATCATTCATGAATTTGCCCATTGAAAAGCTGCCTATAGATCAGCTCTTTTTGCTGATCGACTTTCTTGGCGTCTTTGTCGGCGCGCTGGGCGGAGCGTTGGCGGCTGTGCGCGATGTCCGCTACAAATATGACCTTGTCGGCGTGACTGGATTGGCGTTGGCTTCGGCGCTGGGCGGCGGCATCACGCGTGACCTCATCTTGCAGAAAGGGCCGCCGCTCGCCTTTGCCGATGCCCGTTATCTGATGATCGCTCTGGCTGGCGCCGCGATTGGCATGCTCTTTGCGCAACGGATAGGCAAAAACACGGAGCGTGTGATCATTTTTATTGATGCTGCTGCGCTTGGCCTCTTTGCCGTTTCCGGCAGCACGCGCGCCATCAATGCCGGACTTACCCGGCTTCCTGCGCTGCTCCTTGGCGCCACTACGGCAGTGGGTGGCGGCTGCATCCGCGATGTGCTCAGCGGCCGCACGCCAAAAATCTTTGAACGTGGCGAACTTTACGCAATTGCTGCGGCATTCGGCGCGGCAGCTTTCCTGATCTGCGACGCGCTCCACCTGCCGCGTGAAATTTCAACTGCCATTGGATCCTCGTGTGGTTTCGGCTTGCGGTTGCTGGCCTTGCGCTACAACTGGGAGACAAGGTCCATCAGAACGGAGTGATTGTCACGAAATCTGAAGGATTGGGGCATAGACAAGAGTTTCTGCGACACATTTGTTTAAGCCAGCGATCAACCTATAGTAGAAGCAGCAAGCCTAAAGCATCAGAGTTGAAACCGCGATCTGCGGATTTTCGATCTGTCAAAGAGGCTTCTCATTTATAAACATTCTTAGGCATGGACCAGAAGCCAATCATAGCGGCGTCTGAAAACACGAATACCTCTCCCGCCAGCACCGTACACGCGGGTGTGGGCCGGCATGCATTTCTGGTGGCTGCAGGAATCTTTCTGAGCCGCATTGCCGGACTGCTCCGCGAGCGCGCGATCGCCTACTTTCTTGGCAACCAGACCATTGCTGCTGACGCGCTGCGCGGCGCGCTGCGCATCCCTAACATCCTGCAGAACCTTTTCGGTGAAGGAACGCTCTCGGCTTCTTTCATTCCGATTTATGCCCGGCTGATCTCAAGGAAAGAGGACGAAGAAGCAGGCCGTGTTGCCGGAGCGATTCTGTCTATTTTGGCCTTGCTGGTGGCCGCGCTGGTGCTGATTGGCGTGCTGGCCGCTCCCTGGGTGGTGGACGTTATTCTGCGCGGATTCAAAGGCGAGACGCGCGAGCTGACCATCCGGCTGGTGCGTATTCTGTTTCCCGGCGTGGGCCTGCTGGTGATGTCCGCCTGGTGCCTGGGAATTCTGAACAGCCATCGCCGTTTCTTTCTTTCGTACTCCTCGTCAGTGGTATGGAACGCTGCCATCATCGCCGCACTGCTCGCCTTTCGCCACAATGGAATGACGCAGCTGGCGGTGTATGCCGCGTGGGGATCCGTCGCAGGAAGCGCTCTGCAGGTGGGAATGCAGCTGCCGGTGGTGCTGCGGCTGGCGCCAAAATTGCCGTTGGGCTTTGCTGTTGCCAATGAGAACGTGCGGACCGTGGTCAGCAACTTCGTTCCAGTCTTTATCAGCCGGGGCGTGAACCAGGTAAGCGCCTTCGTGGACCAATTTCTGGCCAGCTATCTGCCGACCGGAGCAGTCTCAGGGCTCTCAGTGGCGCAGGCGCTTTACATGCTGCCGGTGAGCTTGTTCGGCATGTCGATTTCAGCGGCGGAGCTGCCGGCGATGTCCAGTGCGCTTGGCACCGAGGAACAGGTGGCAGCTACGCTGCGGGAGCGCATCTCCGCCAGTACAAAGCGAATCGGTTTTTTCGTGGTTCCTTCCGCCGTTGCTTTCATCGCGCTGGGCGATGTGATTGTGGCTGCTCTTTACCAGACAGGAAAGTTCACGCATTCAGATTCAGTTCATGTCTGGGCCATTCTTGCGGGTTCAGGCGTGGGGCTTGTTGCTTCAACTATAGGACGGCTTTATTCCTCAGCCTATTACGCGCTGCGTGACACACGCACGCCGGTGCGATTTGCCATCATCCGCGTGATTCTCACCACAGTATTGGGATATCTCTGCGCGCTCCCGCTGCCACGGCTGCTTGGCATAGATCCTTTGTGGGGCACCGCCGGACTCACCGCCTCAGCAGGCTTTGCCGGCTGGGTTGAATTTCTCCTGCTGCGCCGCTCGATGAATGCCCGGATCGGCCGCTCAGAATTTCCTGCTTCGTACTTCACGCTGCTCTGGCTGGCTGCGGTGATCGCTGCTGCTGTGAGCTGGGCGGTGAAGCTGGGGCTGCATCCGCATCAGCCGCAGATCGCAGCGGTGCTGATTCTTATCCCATACGGCGTGGTTTACCTGGCATGTACAGAGTTGTTTGGCGTGGAGCAGGCACGGGCGCTGGTGCGAAGAGTTTTACCAAAAAGGAATTAGCCGCTGATTTGCGCAGATAAACGCAGATCAGAAATAAGGCTGACCCAAGGCTGTAAATAACCCCGAAAATCGAAAGGAACCGCTTTTGATCAGCGCTCATCTGCGCCAATCTGCGGCAAAAAATCTAGTTAATCACCCGCATGTTGGCCCAGTCATACTCGAACTTATGGCCGCAGTCCAGGCAGACCACGTAATGCTGGCCGGCTGGAGTGGGCACGTCCCAGTCAGAGTTGACGGCGCGTCGCATAGCAACCGGAGAGGAGGAGGCAAAGGGCTGCGAAAGCTTCTTATGCGAGCAGCGGATCGAGAGCAACTGGAGAATCTTATTAACCATAAAGACGTCACTTCAATTTCAGATCGTAAATCATGTCCAGGGCGACATCCACAATAGAAGCGCCCTGGAACGGGAGAACGCAAACTAGGCGCTTGCAGTGGCCAGCCGCGGCGCTTCGGTCGCGGGAGTCTCTTTCGCGGCGCCGTTCATCTCTTTCTGGCCGGGCTTGCGAATGTCAATCGAGCCCTTGAACCAGGCTCCGTCTTCAATGGAAATTCTCTGGCAAACCACATCGCCACCCAGTGAGCCTTCATTGCGAATGTCAACGCGGTCACTGGCTGTGACGTTGCCTTTTACTTTGCCCAGAACCACCACTTCCTTGGCATTGATGTTGGCCTGGACCTGGCCGTTGCGGCCAATGGTGACGCGGTTACCCGGCAGATTAATGGCGCCTTCTACGCGGCCATCGATGTACAGCGACTCAGAGCCGGTTACCTCGCCCTTGATAACGAGCGACTTGCCGATAGTGGCTTGCTCGGTGTTGTTCAAAACGGCATTGCGAGGCGCCGATACCGGCATAGGCTCGCTGGTGAGATTCGGTGTTGTGCTCATAACTGGTTTCTCCGGCTCGGTGGCAGGTTTGGGATTGGGACTGGGGTTCGTATTCGTGGTGCTAGCAGGCTTCCACATTGCTTCTACATCCTTTCGAGTTTCAATTGGGCAGTGCGCAGCCAGCTATCGCCGCTGCTAAAAGTACTTATTGGTATCCGGGGATGACCATTAAAAGTCTGTCGCAAGTAAATAACCAAACTCTTTTCCGACACCCCGAATCCAGAACTGCTGGATTGGCGCTGCCTTGCCGCAGTGACGCACCCCCAAAGGGCGCCCCAATACTGCAATGACGAATGTAATTATTCCCCCTTCACCGGCATTTCTTATATCGGGCATCACCCTTAGATGGAAAATCCTTTCGCGCTAGGATAAGGTTAGGAGTGTTACATATGCCGCGGGAGAACTACGCTGGGAAATGCGAAGCTTGCGGTCGCGTGTTCCACTGGTATTTGATTCATAACGGTTTTAACTCCTCCTGCCACGCTTATTGCTCCCGCTGCGGGATGACTGCCATTCTCTCCTTCTATTCTCCTCAGCTATACAAATCAAGTGCTTATCCCGGCGGGATCACGAGCGATTTTGAGCCTCTACTTGGCACCTGTAGCTGCGGCGGAGCCTTCCGTTCCAATGCCGTCCCGCGGTGCCCTTCCTGCTCCAAAGAACTTTCTCCGATTGAGGCATCGAAATATATAGAGCCTCCCATGCCGGGAACGGAAAAGGGTTGGCGCTGGCAGCGGTGCTGGACCGGGCAGGATGCTCTTTACGCAATTATCGTTAATGATCGCTGGGTTGAAAACCCATTCATTGCGCAATCATGATTACCGAACAGCAGATTCTCCATTACGTCTCCCGCCAGCCCAAGCACATGGCCGGCTTCAAGCAGTTCGTCCACGATCTCGGCATCAAGGGCCGTGACCGCCGCCATCTTCAGCAGCTCCTGCGCGAGATGACCCGCAATCGTAAGCTCATCGCCATTGGCAAAGAGCGCTGGGGCCTCCCGACCACCGCCGCCAACCAGGATTTGGTCGTTGGCCGCCTGCGCATGCATCGCGATGGTTATGGCTTTGTCATCCCTGAACCCGGCTCGCTCCCGGCACGAGCCCAGGGCAAGCTCCAGGGCGACATCTTTATTCCTCCGCCTGAGGTCGGCAACGCCATGCATGGTGACCAGGTGCTGGTTGAGATGGGCCGCATCCGCCATGACGGCCGCGCCGAGGGCAAGATTGTCCGCGTCATGGAGCGCGAGCAGGAAACCGTCGTCGGCATCTTCCATTACGGAGACCGCCATAACTATGTAAATCCCATTGACGAAAAACTTGGCATGGAGATCATCATCCCGCCTGGCATGGAATACCCAAAGCGTGAAGATGAAGAGGCTACACCTTCAGAAGAAGACCGCGATGTGCGTCCGCCTAAGTATGCTGGTTTTGCGAATACTCGCGTGGCACCGCCGCCCTCGGCGGTGACTGCCGGCTCTCACCAATCGCATAAGGGGCATAAAGCTCAGGGACCGGCCTCCGATCACCAGATCACCAGATCACCCGATCACCCGATTGGGAAAAAAGCTCCCACTCCCAAACATCCTGACAGAGAATCCCCTCACCGCGTTCTCGGATCTGAAGCTCGCCGCAGAGCCGACTGGGACAACCTGGAAAACGTCGTTGTCGAAGTGGAAATCACCCAGTGGCCCTCCGCCACGCAGAACCCGCGCGGCCGCGTCACGGAAATCCTGGGTTATGAAGACGATTTTGGCGTTGACGTGGAGATGATCATCCGCAAGCACCATATTCCGCACGTCTTCCCCGCTGAGGTGCTCGAAGAAGCGCAGGAGATCAGCCCGGAAATCCCGGAAAAAGAAATCAGTCATCGCCGCGACTTCCGAAACCTCGACATCGTCACCATTGACGGCGAAACCGCCCGCGACTTTGACGATGCCGTCCTGGTCACGCGCCTCGAGAACGGGAATTACGAGCTGCAGGTCCACATTGCCGACGTGGCCCATTATGTTGAAGACGGCTCCGCCATTGACGAAGAAGCGCGCAAGCGCGGCACCTCGGTTTACTTCCCAGACCGTGCTGTCCCAATGCTCCCGCTCGAGCTCTCCACTAACATTTGTTCCCTCCGCCCGCATGAAGACCGCCTCGTCCTCTCCTGCATCATGGAGATTGACCGCCAGGGCGAGGTCATTTTTTACGAGCTGGCTGAAGGCGTGATTCGTTCCGCCCAGCGCATGACCTATACCGACGTGAATGCCATCATCGAAGGCGATAAAAAACTGCGCCATCACTACGGTGCGCTCAGCAAAAACTTCGATCTTATGTACGAGCTGGCCCAAATCCTCAATCGCAAGCGTGTCAAGCGTGGCTCCATTGACTTTGATCTGCCCGAGCCGGTCATTGAGTTTGACGAATTTGGCCTGATGAAGAGTGTCGCGCCCTCAGAGCGCAACTGGGCGCATCGGCTGATTGAAGAATTCATGCTCGCCGCCAACGAGACCGTGGCCTCGCACATTGAGCAGCGCGGCATCGCCAGTCTCTACCGCATTCACGAGAAGCCCGATGCCAAGCGAATCTACGAATTTGAGACCATTGCAGCAAGTTTCGGCTACTCGCTCGGCGTGGGCGCCCTGCCGATCAAGAGGGTGCAAGTCAAGGGCTCCCACCACGCGCGTTTTTCGCGTGGTGGGACGGAGACGAGAGGTGATAAGCGCCACTACCGCGACTCAGGCCGTCGTGCTCCGACCATCGAGCTGCCGGAAGAAGTCCACATCACCCCGCGCATGTACCAGAAGCTGGTGCAGAAGATCACCGGCAAGCCTGAGGAGCGCGTGCTTTCTTTCCTGATGCTGCGCTCGCTCAAGCAAGCCCGGTATTCGGAAATCAATGAGGGCCACTTTGCGCTGGCTGCGCCCACTTACACGCACTTCACCTCGCCCATCCGCCGCTACCCGGATTTAATCGTCCATCGTGTACTGAAATGGCTGCTGCGGCATGACCATGAAGCGGGTGTCCCATCCTTTGCGGCCCAGAATCATGCGCACGCCTCGAAGAGTGATGGGCGGCAAAAGGTGGGTTCGGCGACTCGCGAAAATCCGGGCGCACAAAAACATCGGGGATCCACCTCCGATGACCCGATCCGCGAGGCTGCAAGTCACCGCCATGAAACTTCGCGTCATCGACTCGCTCCACCCCAGGAACACTCGCCGTGGAGCAAACGAGCGGAAAAGGGCTCCTCTGCCCGCCGGCGCGCCTCCACGCCCGTTACTGCCGGCCCACTCTCCGAGCCAGAACTGCACGAGATCGCCGAAAGCTCCAGCCAGTCTGAGCGCACCGCCGACGAAGCCGAGCGCGAGCTGCTGGAATGGAAAAAGCTCAAATTCATGGAGCAGCGCGTGGGTGAGGACTTTGCGGGCCTGATCGTAAGTGTCACCAAGTTCGGCTTCTTTGTCGAGCTGACCGAGCTTTTTATCGAAGGCCTGGTCCCCCTCAACTCGCTCACCGACGACCACTACACCTACCACGAAAACACCCGCCAGATCATCGGCCAGCGTTCGCGGAAAACGTATTCGATAGGAGACAAGGTCCGCGTGCTGGTGGACCGCATTGACCATCTCCAGCGCAAAATCCAGTTCGCCGTCCTCGAAGAACAGCCCACAAAGGCCCAAAAGCGGCACAAAAAACGGGGCTAGTGGTTCGTGAAAAGTTTGGATGAAAGAAAAATCTCTACGTTGAGACGCAGCATGCTGCGTCTATTGGCGGATTTACGGAGAGTTAAGGGATCACGACATCCTCTCATCTTGTCATCCCGACCGAAGCCGGAGCGGCGCAGCAAGCGACGGCGAGCGGAGGGGCCCCGATACTTTTCCTTCACCATGCTGATTTAGGGAGTTCTCACCAGAACCTGCCCCTCACGGCAGGTAAAATCCAGAAATATGCTGCGATTTCCACAGGCGATGCCGTGTTCTCTCGCAAGCGATTCTCAAGCACAATAGAGCCTGGCTAATAGATGACCACCCTCACCGACTTCAAAGAGACGGTACGCCAGCAGGCGGACATTGTCCGCATTGTGGGCGATTACGTGAAGCTCAAAAAAGCCGGCGCACAGAATTACAGCGGTCTATGCCCCTTCCACAATGAAAAGACGCCATCTTTCAGCGTGCATGCCACGCGCCAGTTCTTTCATTGTTTCGGCTGTGGCAAATCGGGGGATGTATTCAAATTCATTCAGGAGGTCGAGAAGGTCACTTTCGGTGAAGCGGTGCGCCTGCTGGCGCAAAAGCTGGGAATGCCGCTCCCAAAGACGCAATACAGCTCAGAGCATGAGGCTGAAGACGCCCGCCAGCGCGGCCAGCTGATGGAGATGCAGGAAAGGGCCTGCCGGTTCTTTGAAAATGAGTTGCGACGGCCAGAAGCGGCACATGCGCGTGAGTATCTCTCAGGTCGCGGGTTGAAAGAAGACACCATTCGCACGTTCCGCATCGGCTTTGCGCCGGATTCGGGGTTCCCGCTCAAGGATTACCTGAAAAATGATTTTAGTGAAGAGCTGATGCGCCTCTCCGGCCTCTTTTCCTTCAAAGAAGGCGCAGAGGCAAGCGCCTCGGCGATGTACTCAAAGTTCCGCAATCGCGTCATGTTCCCCATCGCCAATGAGAATGGGAAAGTCATTGCCTTTACTGGACGCACCCTGGCCAAAGACGAGAAGTCCGGCCCCAAGTATCTGAACTCCCCGGAGACGCCGATCTACTCCAAATCGCGCGTGCTCTATAACCTTGACCGCGCTAAAGAGGCGATCCGCAGATATGACCACACCATCATTGTGGAAGGGCAGATGGATTGCATCGCCGTCTATTCCGCAGGGCTGCACAACGTTGTGGCCAGCTCCGGTACTGCGTTTACTGAATCCCAGGTGCGGCTGCTGGCGCGCTTCAGCAAAAACATCGTCGTCAACTTTGATCCCGATACCGCAGGTGCGGCAGCCACGGACAAATCACTCGCCATGCTGCTGGAAGAAGAATTCAACATTAAGGTGCTGCGGCTCGACGCCGGATTTGATCCCGACCTGTTTATCCGCAAGCACGGCGCTGAAGGCTATAAGCAGGCGCTGAGAGGCTCGGCGAAATATTTCGATTACCTTGTCGAGCGCGCCGTTGGCTTGTTTCCGGTGCGGACGCCGGAAGGGAAGAAGAATGCGGTGAATTTCCTGCTGCCGCATATTCATCGTGTGCCCAGCCGGATTGTCCGTGACAGCCTGGCGGCAGACATCGCGCAAAAACTCGGGATCGACTCAACTGTGCTGCGGCAGGAATTCAAGTCAGCGGCGGTAAGCCGCGGAAATACAGGCGTGAAAGCTCAATCTGCAGCGGACATTACGCCAGCAGAGAAGGTGCTGGTACGGGCCGCTTCATCCAACCTCGCCGAAGAAGCCGAGCTGCGGGCACGCGCGTTGCATGCTGTGGAAGAAGAGCGGCTGCATGTGGGTTTGATGGTGGAAGGCCTGCTGGAAGCCATTTTCGAAAATGTGCAGAAGCAGGAGCGAGGCCAAGGTGTGGACGATGTGATGGCCTTGCCGGTCGGCGAGGCCGACCGCCAGATGCTGGCTAAGATCGTCATGCAGGAAGACGAGCCGCTGACGCCGGAGCTGCTGGATGGCGCTCTCGAAGCCTTGCGGCATCGTTCACAACTCAGCCAGCGGGAAGTTGATATCAAACGCGGGATACTGGAAGCTGAGCGTCGCAATGACGTGGCAGCCCTGCTGCGGCTCAAACAGGAAAAGCTGGAGCTTGACCGCAAGCTGGCCGGCTTCTAACATCCGCGCGGCCAACTCTAGTACTACTAAACACATTTTGATTTGTTAAGCAGCAGACACCCACATTACGCGGCTTGTACTCCGCGCATCTAATCCAAAGAACAATCAGAAGGAATTTTCCGATGAGGTATTCAAGACTCGCGCTACGCGCCTGTTTGCTGCTGCTTGCCTGCCTGTTGCCGCTGTCACTCGCGGCCCAAACAAATTGTGAGGACGGCAATGGCCCGCTCAATCGCGCCCAGCCACAGGGCGTCAGCGTACAGGAGCTGATCCAGAAATTTGCCGGCAAAGAAGCTGTTTTTAAAGACGCGCGGAACCACTACACCTACACGCAGGAAATCATAGTGCAGACGCTTGATGGCGACAGCGTGGATGGAGAATTTAAAGAGACTACTGACATCCTCTATGACGACCAGGGAAAGCGGGTAGAAAACGTAACCTTCGCCCCGCAGAACACGCTCAAGCGGATCAGCATTACCAGGGAAGATTTTGACGATTTTCGCAACCGCCTCCCCTTTGTCCTGACCACGCAGGACCTGGGCCAGTACAACATTTTGTATGCCGGCCAGCAGCGCGTGGATGAACTTGACACATATGTTTTTGACATCGCGCCTAAGAAAGTAGAGAAGAACGGAGGTCCGCGCTTCTTTGATGGCCGCATCTGGGTTGATAATCGAGATTTTCAGATCGTGAAGACCTGCGGCAAGAATGTCCCCGATATCCGCAAGCACAATGAAGAGAATCTCACGCCCAAGTTCGTTACGTATCGCGAGCAGGTGGACGGACAATACTGGTTTCCCACCTACACGCGCGCAGATGATGTGCTGCACTTCTCCAGCGGCGACGTCCAGATACGTGAAATCGTGAAGTACACCAATTACAAGCGCTTTGGCGTGAAAACAAAAATTATCTATGGCGGGGAAGTGAAGGGCGGAACACAGCCTAAGTAGGCTCTAATCCCGAGCATAGCGAAGGATCCCTATCAACTAGAATAGACCGTAGGGCTCCCTCGCTGCGCTCGGGATTTCAGAACAATTCTAGTGGTGCAACAGCCACATCACCCATCCGGCCACAAATAGCCCGATCAGCGCCATGGCAAAGCAGTAAGCCCCGTAGCGGATCATCTCATTCGGCGTGTTGCGCTGGGTGATGCCAAAGACGATTGAAAAAAAGAATGCGAACAGGGTGGCGGCGGTGAAATGGGAGAGCTGCAGGGCAAGGGTGATGCTCATTGTTTCTTCCCAATCGCAATGTGATAAGCGTCCACCGCAGCCATAATGTTCAGCAGCCCGGCAACAACAATATATTTTGTTCCGTAATCGGCGTTCGCAGTCGTGATGTTGATTCCGCCCCAATCAAAGATGCGCCCCGCAACATATAGCGCGCCAGAGCCCAGGTCGCCGATGAATCCAAGAATGTCCAGCAGGTCGCCGGTATTCGGCCTGTAGATTTTTCCTTCCATCGCCAGGCCGAAGGCAAACATTGTTACCACAGCAAACATAATCAGCAGGCCGCGAATCCAGCGCTTCTGCAGCAGGTGACCGCCGCCAGGGATGATCCAGCCAATCGCCGGAGCCAGCGCCGCAATGGGAGTAAATGGGACGGCAGCCGCTGGGGCCTGCGCGTCAGGAGTGCTTGTTTCAGTTTTTGCCATTAAATAAGGACCAGTTCTGTTTGTATTTTACCTGTTACCTCGGCTGAGCCGTGACGCGTGAGCACGTTTACCTCACTGCGCACGCCAAATTCCGGCAGGTAAATGCCCGGCTCAATGGAAAAACAGGTGTTAGGGATAATCTCGCGGTCGTCCTTGGTCTCAAGGTTGTCCATGTTCGCGCCGTTGCCGTGGACGTTTACGCCGATCGAGTGCCCGGTGCGATGCGTGAAATACTGCGCATATCCGGCATTGGTGATGTGCTCGCGCGTGGCGTGGTCCACCTCCCAGCCTGCAATCCTGCGCTTGGCGGCAAACGCCTCCTGGACTTTCTTGACTCCGGCATCCCGGGCGCCGGCAACGATGTTGAAAATCTCCACCTGCTTGTCGGACGGCGTGCCAATCACGCCGGTCCACGTGATGTCGTAATAAACGGCGTTCGGCGTGTTCTTCTTGGCCCATATGTCGAGCAGCACGTGGTCGCCCGGCTTGATCTGCGCCGAACCCTGCGCGCTCGGCCCGTAATGCGGATTGCCGCTGTTGCCATTCACGGCGACGATCGGCAGGTCTTCTGTAATAAGGTTTTCGCGGCGAAATGCTTCGGCCAGCCATTGCTGAATTTCATACTCGGTGACGTTGCCGCTTCGAGCACGCCGGCCAATCTCTTTGAAGCACTCGGGAACAATGGCGTCAATGGCGTCCCGCGCGGCAAAGTGGCTGGCGATCTGCTCGTCACTCCAGGCGGCCTCAAACTTCGCCACCAGATCGCCCGAACTGACAATCTCCTTGCCAAAGCTGCGCACCAGTTCCACAGTACCGGCATCTACCAGGCCAATGTAGGGAATGAGGTTGTTGGGCGAATACTGCATGGCCACCGTGCGATGCCGCACCAGCATGGCCTGCAGATTGTCCCACAGCTCGCGCCAGGAAGAGTACTCGCGCTTGCTTCCGGGCAGGGAATCAAGGTGCCCGGCTTCAATCCGATGTACCAGCTTTGTGGGCTCACCTTCGCGCGGAATAATGTAAAACCAGCGCCGCGTCACCATCAGCGTCTCTGGAATTTCCAGGACTTTGTAAGCAATGGGATCGCGGTGATGATGGTCGTAAAACAGCCAGGCGTCGAGGTTCCGCTCATGCAGGGCTGTCTGAATGGCTTTCAGGTCCATAGAGTTCGTCTTCTTATTTAACCACATTTGCGCAGATCAGGGCCTCAAAGCCAGGGTGCTGCTTTCATATAATGAGTCATGGCGGAAAATTACGCGCCACAGCGAGTGGTCTCCCTCCAGCCCAGCGTCACCGTTACGCTGCGCGATCTCGGCCTGCTGCACAAGCTGGTGGCCTGCACTAAATATTGCGCCGATATCTGCCCCGAAATAAAGCAGACTGAGTGCCTGATCATTGAAGACTCCTGGTCTGCCAAGTCAGAGCAGATTCAGTCAGCCAGGCCCGATTTCGTGATCGCCTCTGTTCCTTACCGGCTTGAGTCTGTGGCGGAGATCATCAAGAGCGGCGTTCCTTTTCTGGGACTGGCGCCGCACTCGCTTACGGATGTTTACAAAGACATTCTCACGATTGCGCGCTGTGTCGGCTGTGATGAGCCGGGCGAGGCAGAAAGGCGCGGTCTGGAGTTGGTAGAGCGCATGCAGCAGGAGATCGCAGCAGTGCGGGAGAAAACCGCGGGCATAGACCGGCCCTATGTCTATTGCGAAGAATGGGGCAAGCCGCTGATCCTTTCACAGCATTGGGTGGCGGAGCTGGTGGAGGCTGCCGGCGGACGCTTCTTCGGTTCGCCCGGAAAGCAGACAGCGGAAGAGGAAGTTGCCGCAGCCGATCCGGACGTAGTCATCGCAGCTTGGTGCGGCGCAGGCGACCGCGTGCCGCTGGAAAAGATCGTCGCGCGCCGCGACTGGGAGAACACCAAAGCGGCTAAGAACGGGCGCGTCTATTGCATCAACGATGAATTTCTGAACACCCCGGCCAGCACGCTGATTCATGGTTTGCACGCGCTGGCGGCTGCAATTCATCCGGAATTATTTGAAACGCCTGCGGGCCTGAGGAGAATTGTTGCGAAACCTGGTGGAACTGGGGAAGCAGAGAAAAAATTGGTAAGTTAATACTTTCATGCCGCAAGCCAACATTAAACAGGTGGTAGCCGCTTTGATTATCCGTGACGGCAAAATTCTGATCTGCCAGCGCACAGCAGATCAGGCGATGCCATTGAAATGGGAATTTCCCGGAGGGAAAGTCGAGCCCAAAGAAGAATTGAAAGCAGCTTTGCGCCGCGAATTGGAAGAAGAGCTAGCCATCGACGCTACCATTGGCACAAAGATCGCTGTAATTCAGCACACCTACCGCAGCGGCAACGCTGTTGAGCTGCATTTCTATCGTGTCGATGAATTTGAATGCGAGATCCAGAACCGTATTTTTCAGGACGTGCGCTGGGTGGAGCGCAATGAGCTACCCAGCTATGACTTTCTTGAAGCCGATGTCGCATTCGTCAGAGAGATCAGCGCCGGAGCGGTCCTTTAGCTCTGGCCGGTTATCTGCGTCCAGGCAAAGGCTGCGGCCAGAATGATCATAATGACGCTGGTACTCCAGGCGATTGTGTTCGCCAACCGCGAGTTCTTGTAATTTCCCATCAGCTCAGATTTATTCACCAGCTTGAGCATAAAGATCAGGACAAACGGCAGCAAAATGCCGTTTGCCACCTGCGAATACAGAATCAGCTTGATCAGCGGAATGTGCGGAAGCAGGACAAAACCGGCGCCGCCTGCGATGAGGAACGTATAAATCCAGTAGAAAGTCGGCGCCTCAGAAAATTTCTTGTTCACGCCGGACTCAACGCCCAGGCCTTCACAAATATTGTAGGCCGTTGCCAACGGCAGAATGGCTGCCGAGAGCAGTGAGGCATTGACCAGCCCTATCGCAAACAGCAACGATGCCCAGTGGCCCGCAAGAGGCTTCAAGGCAACAGCAGCTTGAGCGGCGTCATTGATTTCGTGATTCCCATTGACATAAAGCGTTGCTGCGCAAGCGACCACGATGAAGAAGGCAACCACATCGGTGACAATGCAGCCCAGGATTACGTCCCAGCGTGAAAGCGCGTATTGCCGTTTGCCGATCCCTTTCTCCACGATCGAGGCCTGAAGGTAGAACTGCATCCATGGGGTAATTGTGGTTCCAACCAGGCCGATGACCAGGACGAGATAATCGGTCTGCTTGCTCACGTGCGGAACAAAGGTGTCCTTTACAGCCTGATGCCAGTCAGGATGCGCCAGGAAAGCGGAAACAACATAGGTGAAGTAAATCAGCGAAAAGAAAATCAGAATTCGCTCAACCGGCTTGTATGTCCCACGCACCACAACCAACCAAACCAGTGCCGCGCCAACAGGCACAACCAGGTACTTGCTGACGTTGAAAATTCCCATTCCTGAAGCCAGCCCGGCGAACTCCGCCATAATGTTGCCGAAGTCGGCCAGTCCCAGCACCAGCATGACGAAGAAAGTCGCGCGCAGGCCGAATTCTTCGCGAATCAGATCGGCAAGACCCTTGCCGGTGACCGCGCCCATGCGTGCCGCCATCTCCTGCACAACAATCAGGGCAATCGTGGTCGGGATCAGGGTCCAGAGCAGCGCATAGCCAAGCTTTGCGCCCGCCTGCGAATAGGTGAGAATGCCGCCCGGGTCGTTATCAACATTGGCAGTGATGAAACCTGGGCCAAAGACCGCAAAAAAGGCGATCAGGCGATACCGCCATGCTCCAAAGCCCGCAACGCCGCGAGGCAGCCTAAGGTCTTTTTTGAAAACTTTCACCTTCATGCCGCCGCACCTCCGACCACGCCGGTGAAGGCAACGGGCCTAAGAGCCATTGTCAGGAGAAAAGCGGGTTCAAAAGGAGCGCGAGCAGACGGATGCGCGGAGATGCCAGCGGCATCATCTTGGACATTTGCGGAACTGAATCCCAACCCGACCCCTGCTATCAGGAACAGGGTCCGGGTCTTCCAGCGCTTCAGCCATCTCATGCGGCACGGTCATAACAAAGATGAGCTTCCTTCGGCAGAATAAATGAGAGTAGAAGGGAACGACAACAGCGGAAACGTAATTATTTGAAGAAAGTTTTTCCTGGCCTATGCTGCCACCGTGGAATGAGCCCCGCCTTCCAGGCTGATTTTTGCAAAAGCAATGTTCAAGAGCTGCTTGCTGAGCTGGGTAAGAAAGAATTCGGTGATCTGAATAACGTCGCTGAGATCGCTGGCGGAGACTCCCGCCTCTTCCAACTGCGTGGGCGAGAGCTGCAATGGCCGGGGCAACTCACCCGCAAGGGAGAGTGCAGAATTGTGGACCGCCAGACGGTTCTGCTCGTAAATGGGCGAGAGCATCACCGGTTTCAGCGCTGCCCAAAACTCGCGCAGGAAGTCTGGGAACCGGCCGAAGTTGATGTAGCTGGTGTTGAGGAAGGGCGAGCCCATTGTCTTCTTGATGTCTTCATAGATACGCCGTGTTTCCGGAGGAGCATTCCGCTCATCTACCAGGATTGGCCGCTCCGGATGTGAGGGATGTTCTGCCGGGGCAGAGCTTGGCCGCGGGTTGGCATTGGGGTTTTCAAACCCCTGCATCTCTGCGGAAGCAATCAGCAGCAGCACCGAGTTGTTATAGAGATAAAGATCAATCACATCCCGCAGCTCTTCCTGGGCACCACGGCTGAATCCCAGCTCTTCCACCTTGCGGCTGAGATCGGGAACGTTCAAGTAATTGTGGACTCGGGTGTAAGACTCCGCCGCAATCCGCTGTGCCAGCAAAAAAAACTCCCGGGTTTCCAGGTCATCTCGCAGCGCGTTCCAGAAAATGCGTAAGAATTTTGGATAAGAGCCCAGCGCCTGAAACATGGGATTGATGTAAGGCAGTCCGAGCGCGTGCTTGATTTCGTGATAAATCTCCAGGACTTCGCCTTGCGCTTCGGATTCAGGTACCAGACGGAGCTTCTGCCGCTTCCACGCCATATCTCCTTCGATGGCGAAAGCTGCCAGAGGGTGACTCAGAGAGAAAAGGATTTACTGGATCGCCTTCCGGCTATCTTGGTCCAGTGACCGGTGGCATGGGTTGTTCGCGACGCGCGCCATCTCCCCGCTTCTGGGTCTGCTCTGTATCTGGTTCACGGACAAAGCTTGAAGGCTTGGGTGTGGGGCCGCGAACGCCCTTCTTCAGGTTCTTGAGGACGTCTTCCTTGTCCAGGCTGTAATCGCGTGAAAGACGGGTAAGCGCCAGCGTGACGATATCTGAGTGGTGGATATCTTCCGTGCCCTGGAACTTTTTGATGTCGAGCCAGATCTTGTGGACCAGGTGAACGTCTTCCGTTTTCATGGTGGGCGTGTGCGGTCCGATGCGGTAGGTCTCAACCGTGTAATCCGGGCGCACCACCTGGAAGACGAACTGGCGTTTGGGCTCAGGCATGGCCTCCCACCCCTGTCCCAGCCGGAATGCCTGCTCCTCGCCGGTCATCTTGCTGGAAAGGCCGGAGACAACTGCCGATGATTCTAATGAGTTTGCGGTCTGCACAATCGCGCTAGCAACGTCGCGGGCCGGCACCACCAGCAGAGAGATTGTCTTGCCATAGCTTTCAGCAATGGAAACGGCTTTGGTGAAGAGCGTCTGCTCGTAATCGCTGAAGATCTGCTCCATGGCCAGGTCGCTTACGGCGCTGCCGTATTGCGTGAGCCGGGCCTCCATCACCACGATATCGGTTTCATGCGTATCTGTGTTTTCCAGGGCCCAGCGCAGGTGAGTGAGCGTATTGAAGTCGCGCACCGTCACCAGCACGTTCCCAGGACGAACCTGGACCGTGTCCCGTCCAATGGTCTCCTGGTGCAAAAGCTGGAAGTGCTCTTTCATCTGCTGCTCGGCATGGGCGAACTTGCGCTTGTTCACGCGCTCAGAGACTGTGAAGATGAAAAAGAAAACCGCAGAGAACACCAGCCCTGCCACTGTGGCCACTTCTTTCGTGAACAGGTTCACAATCGCCGTGGAGAGCAGCACCAGATGAACTGAGGCCAGTCCAATGGGTATTTCAATATTGCCGATCCTGATATTGGGCGGCACGCGCCAGCCGCGCTCGCCTTTGTACTTGAAGCGCAGAAGCAGCATGGCCAGGCTGTTGAAGGTAAAGCTCCAGATCACGCCGAAAGCATAGGCCTCGCCCAGCACATAGACATTGCCACGGCTGGCGATGATCGTGAGCATCTGCATGCCTACGATCAGATTGATGATTCGATAGCTGGTGCCAAACCTCTTGTGCGGACGCCGGAACCAGTCAGTAAGAACTCCATCTTCAGAGACGCGGTTTAAAACGCCGTTGGACCCGATGATTGAAGTGTTGATCGCCCCGGAGAGAATCAGGAAGCCGACAACAACCACAAACACACGGAACGCGAGTTTCAACGCGTGAGGGCCGACCATGTACATGGCCATTCCGCTGATGAGGTTATCTTTGTAAACGGGAACCCGAACTGAATCGGGGATGATCATTACCGCCAGCATGGATCCAATGCCGGTAAAGACGAAGCTGAAGATCGCGATGATCAGCGCCGCGCGCTTCAGGTTGCGCAGCTTGGGGCTGGCAATTTCACGATTCACCTGGGCCAGTGACTCTTCACCGCTCATCGCAAGCACAGAGTGGCCGAAGGCGATGATGATGCCAAAAAGCCCAATGGTTTTTGCGATATCCGTATTCTTGAGGAAGCCCAGAGCCTCAGGACTGAAATGGAGATTTTGTGGCAATGGCAGCGGAGGAAGCTGCGAGCCATTATGCAGCACCGTGTAAATGGCCCATGCCAGCAACATCACCACCATGACAGTCGTGATCTGCATGACGCGCAGGGCCTTGTCACTGGATTCTTCAATGCCTTTGACGTTCTGCCACCAGTAATACAACGTGACTAATGCGGCAAAGGCGGCTGCTGAGTGGTTCACATCCAGTTGCGGCGTGCCGTGAAACATAACGTGCATGGCGCGGGGAATCCAGCCATGCGCATCTGCGGCAGAGAACAATTCATTGATCAATCCGGCAATGTATTGTCCTGCTGATACGCCGGAGATCGGCCCGGTGAGAATGTAATCAAACATCAGCGCCGAGACGCTCAATTTGGCAAACGTCCCGCCCAGCGCTTCTTTCACTACCCGGTAAACGCCGCCCCGGGTAAACATGGAGCAGCTCTCCACGTAAACCGAGCGCACAGCGAATGAGAAGAGCATTACGCCGAGAATGAACCAGGGCGCCGATTTCCCAACGGCTTGTTCGGCGATGCCGCCTGCATAGAAGGCGGAGGAGCCCAGATCATTCAACACAATGGCGGCGGCCCGCCAGTAGGAGATGAAGGTGAGCATCACCGAGGTGGCAACAACGATGCGCACCCGGTTCGAAAGTGGTGGGACAGCTCCTGAGCCTGCTGACATTTTTTAAAAGTAAAAAACCGGCCTGCCTCTTAACAACGCTTCAAACGCTGCGTGCAGTGCCGCCCTCAACCTAAGTCCCCAATCTCTGCCAGTTTATTCCCCTTCAAACATACTCTGGGCTGTTCTGATGGCGGTGATCACAATTACTGGAACCGCGCCAACCAGGCCCGCGAAAAATAAGTACTTAAATAAAGGCAGAAGGATATGGGCAACGAAGTTCACGATTCCTCATTGTAGCCCTGAGGCAGTACGGAAGCAAAGAGACGTGGCTTGTTCAGTTGGAGAGACAGCGAAACGAGAGCTGCAGCTGAAGCACTCTCGTTCCGCTCAAGTTGCTAAATCACATGGCTTGCGCTAGAAGACCGAATTCTTCTTGTTGTCCTGCTCATCCACAAATTGGTCCCACCCCGGGAATTCATAGGTTATGGCAATAAATCCCTTATGGATGCCGAGGGCACGTCCCTCAATCACAATGCCAGTATTGCCAGCGTTAGGCGAATCCGTCCAAAGCGCAAAGAGCGAGCGATTTTTCTCCAGCAGTTCCATCATGTAAAACTGCGATTCGCAATCAACTTCACTGCCCTTGCAGCTGTCCACCTTCTTTGAAGATCCGTACTTCGCCTCCAAGCCAGTCTTCAGGCGATCGAAAGCGCTTCGCAGCTCTGAGCCGTCATCGGCCGTCTCAATGTCCCTGGAGTAGGCCACCACCTTCAGTAGCCCTTGCTTCGGAGAAAAAATCGCGTTGTACATTTCAAATTCCGGATGCGGGCTGGGCGCCGTCTTGAATGTCACCTGGTTCCCGCTGGTTTTCACCACGGCCGAACTGCCCAATTGCCTGATTACTTCGTCCTTGGACGATCCATAGCGGAATCCGAAGGGCGTGGGCAAATTGCTTGCTGCGGCGGCCTTTATGACAGATGGGTGGTCGGGAATGCTCACAACAGAGGAGCCCTTCGAGGCCGCCGCAGATACAGGAGTTGCACCGGAAGAGGCAACACTGACCGGCTCCAGAGCTGCTTCAATTGCGATCGGAGAACCGTTTGGCTCAAGCTTCCGCTCGACTGGTTTATATCCAGCCAGTGTAATCACAATGACCCGTGGCGAAGCTTTTTTAAACAGCGTGAGCATGGTTGGCGTTACGGTGCTGGTAGTGGTCTGGGCTGTGTTCGCCGCGGACACGGGAGTACCGTCAATACTGATGCTCGCGCCAGGCGGATTTGTGTTGATTACAACTAAGGAAGCCCTGCCCTCCTTAACGGCTTGCTGCAATTGCGCTGCTGCAGCGGCCCCACCCTGCTGGGCCCACACTGTGTTACAAGCAAAAATCACTAACAACAAAAATCGTTTCACGCGAATCCCTCCACAGGATCTGCCTGCCATTTCTTCGCCCTAGGTTATAGCTGAGAAGAAGCACAAAAACCAGATAATTCGTACGACGACAAATATGTTTCACGGAGCAGGAAAGCTGGTTTGTTAAAATTCCCTCACGGTGATGCGAAACATCCCCCCAAGAGCCTGGATTCTGGCGCTGCTCTCCGGCGTCTTGCAGGTGCTCGTCTTTCCCAAGCCGAATCTTTACTTCCTCTCGTGGGTCGCCATGGTTCCGTTGCTCTACGCTCTATTGCGCGGCCGCGGCGGTGAAGGTGAGCTGTTTGACTCGGAAGGCCGTTCCCTCCGGCCCTTTACGATCTGGCAAGGCTTTCTGATTGCCTGGGTGAGCGGCGTGCTCTGGTACGTAGGGACCTGCTACTGGATTTATCCCGTCATGAATGGCTATGGCCGCCTCTCTGCGCCGGTAGCCACGCTGATCACCGCAGCGTACTGCATCATTATGGGCATGCATCACGGCGCCTTTGGCGCGCTGGTGGTGATGATGTCCCGAAGATCGACTCTGGGCAATCGCCGTCCGCTGCTGTTGGCCCCTGTTTTCTGGGTGGCGATCGAGTTCTTTCGCGATCGCGTAACAGGTGTTCCCTGGAATCCGCTCGGCAACTCGCAAATTGACAATATCCCATTTGCCCGCATTGCCCAGACCACCGGCGTTTACGGGCTTTCCTTTGCCGTGATGCTGGTCAACTGCGCCTTTGTGGCGGCCCTGCTGCTCTGGGGACGGCGGCGCATCAATTTACTGATCTCTGCTGCCGCAGCCGCAATCGCGCTGCAGATTGGAGTTTTAGCCAAGCCAGCGGAGTTCCCCGCCACCCAGCAGGCAGTGCTGGTGCAGGAAAATGTTCCCTTGCTCGACCAGCCGGATTGGACACCGCGTTACTTCGATCAGACTATCGCTGATCTGGTGCAGGCGAGCGTAAAGGCCGGGCCAAAGCCTGCCGCTGGCAGTCCTGGATTGATCGTCTGGCCGGAATCGCCTGCGCCATTCTTCATCGCCGATCCCCGTCTTAAGCAATGGCTCACTGCGCTGGCGCAGGATACCAATTCTTATCTGGTTGTCGGCAGTCTCGGCGAAATGGAAGATTCCAAGGGGCAACGCCACCTGCTTAACTCCGCGTTGGTCGTAGATCCACACGGCACTATCGTTGGGCGTTACGACAAGATTCACCTCGTTCCCTTTGGCGAATACGTGCCCTTTCAGGAATTTCTGTTCTTTGCCAACAAGCTCACACGTGAGGTCGGCGACTTTGGCCGCGGCACGGAGCGCAAAGTTTTTGACCTGAATGGCACGCGCGCCGGCACTTTTATCTGCTATGAATCAGTCTTCCCCGGCGAGGTGCGCGAGTTCACCGCCAACGGCGCTCAGGTGCTCATCAACATCTCTGACGATATGTGGTACGGCGAAACCAGCGCTCCCTGGCAGCACCTGCAGATGTCGCGCATGCGCGCCATGGAGAACCATCGCTGGCTTCTGCTGACCACAAACAATGGCACTACTGCTTCCATTGATCCCTTCGGACGCGTCGTAAAGCAGGCTGCGCGCAACATACGGACCACGCTGGTAGCGCCCTATGGGCTCGAAAGTGACAGCACCTTTTACAGCCGCTACGGCGACCTTTTCGCCTGGGCATGTGTGGTAATCTCATGTTTAGCGGTGCTCCTGCGCTGGCGCTTTCGCGCGCGCACCATGATTGAAGCCCGCCCTGCGTAGATCAGTTTGAAAAACTGATCTGCTGCTGGTGTCAGCGTCTAGCGTTCCGGCTCGCCGGAACGCGGGCCTTTAGGCAGACGTCATCGCGCAGCGATGATTGTAAAGAACTACTTATGGTTGAAGAACTCGAACGCGAATACACCACCGTGCGCGACAAGGTGCACGACCTGCGGAGCTATCTTTGACGCTCCCGCTCAGCGCAAGCAATTAGCGGAAATCGAAAAACAAGTTGGCGATCCCAGCATCTGGTCTGACCAGGAAAAGTCGCAGACGCTGATGCGCCAGCGCCGCCGCCTGGAAGAATCGTTGGCCATGGACGCCGATCTCAACCGCCGTGTGGACGATATCAACGCCTACTTCGACCTGGCGCGCGAGGGTGAAGCCGTAATCGATGAGCTGCGCAAGGAGATCGACGAACTGCGCGAGATCTCCGACAAGCTGGAAACGCAAACGCTTCTCTCCGGTGAGCATGACATGCGCAATGCCATCGTCACCATTCACCCGGGAGCCGGCGGCACAGAATCGCAGGACTGGGCTGAGATGCTTCTGCGCATGTATCTGCGCTGGGCGGAGCGCCAGGGATTTACCGCTGAACTCAACGAATATCAGCCCGCCGAAGAAGCTGGGATCAAATCCGCCACATTCACCGTCACCGGCGACTACTCTTACGGCCTGCTCACCAGTGAGATCGGCGTGCATCGCCTGGTGCGCATCTCGCCGTTTGATCAGGCCAAGCGCCGCCATACTTCTTTTGCCAGCGTCTTCGTCTCGCCGGAAATTGACGAATCCATTCAGGTGGACATTAAACTGGAAGACCTGCGCGTGGATACTTATCGCTCAGGCGGCAAGGGCGGACAGCACGTGAACACCACTGATTCCGCTGTTCGCATCACACACATTCCTACGGGAATTGTGGTGGCCTGCCAGAATGAGCGATCACAGCACAAGAACCGCGAGCGTGCCATGAAGATGCTGCGCTCCAAGCTGTATGAATTCGAGTTGGAGAAGAAACGCGCCATCAGCAAGAAGCTGGAAGACTCCAAGCTGGACATAGACTTTGGCTCGCAGATACGCTCCTACGTGCTGCATCCTTACAGATTGGTGAAAGACCATCGCACCAAAGTGGAGGTTGGCGACGTGGATCGCGTGCTCGATGGCGATTTGAAGCCATTCATCCGGGCATATCTGCTGGCGCGGAGAGACCAGGGTTAGTTTGTCTGAAATCCCGAACCCGCGTTTTTTTGCGGGTGAGGGATCACTATAGTTACGAAATACCTGGGTTCAATCTCCCGAATTAGTTTCAACTGTATGGGCCTGAAAGAAAATTGTATTAACCTAATATGGTTTTGCAACGATAGGGATCCCTCGCTACGCTCGGGATTTCAGAAAAACCATGGCTCCCATTCTCGAACTCATCAAGAAAAATGCTGTTCCCGTGAACGTGATGCGCTCGGCCGCAAAGGGCTCGTTGCCGGTCACCGCCGACGAAACGCTTGAAATCCTGGTCTATCTCACGCAAAACCCCGTCTTCGGCCAGGACGCGCGCATGACGCTGGCCAAATGGGACGCGCAATCCGCCATGGATGTCCTTTCCAAAGACACAACCGCTCCTGAAGTCCTCATCTATTTCTGGCAGGAAGAAAACCGCCGTCCTGGTCTGATGCCCACCTTGATGGAAAATCTGGCAATCCCGGAAAACTCGCTTATCGAGCTTGCCAGTCATGCTCCGCGCGAACTCGTAACCATGCTGCTGGCCAGTCAACGCGCGCGCGCCAGTGCAGGAGTGGTGGAGGCATTGCTTGCCAACGAATATCTAACGCCATTAGAAGCGCAGGAACTGCGCAGAACGGCTGTCCAAAGCGCGCAAGAGCCTGCATCCGCCGGAGAGGATGCTGAGACAACTCCGGAAATTGAGGCCGCGCACCGCGCCTTCCAGCAGGAGCATGCCGCTGAGATCGCCGCCGAAGAAGACAAGCCATTCGAACTCACGCCGGAAGAAGAGCCGGCTCCTGCTGAAGCAACTGAGAACCCAGCATCAGTAGAGGCTGCCAAAGCTGCTGCCGTAGCTGCCGTCACATCAGAAGCTGAATTTAATGCTGCTGAGCAGAAGAAGCTGACCATCCTGCAAAAGATCTCGCGTATGCGAGTGGGCGAGCGAATCAAGCTGGGATTCATCGGCGGGCGCGAGGAGCGCTCCATCCTCATCCGCGACACGGCCAAGCTGGTGCAGAATGCGGTGCTGCAGTCGCCCAAGCTGACTGACCCGGAAGTGGAGTCCTTTGCCGCCTCCAAGAACCTGCAGGAAAACGTCTTTCGTGAGATCGCGCGGCAGCGGCGCTTCCTCAAGCTTTATCCCGTAGTGCGCAACCTGGTGAATAACCCAAGATGCCCGCTGGATATCTCCCTTACTATGATCAAAACTTTGATGGTCCATGATCTCAAGGGGCTTCGGCACAATAAAAACGTGCCGGACACAATCCGCAAAATGGCCGCCAAGCTGTATCAGGACAAAGCTTCCCGCGGCGGGTCGAAGGAATAGAGCCTTCGCTTCGCAGACTCTGGTGAAAGCGAGAATTGGCGCTTTGAGTACCGTTTCAAATCAGTGCGAACGCGCACGTCCCGCCCATTACGCTATTCCGAAGCCGAACCATATGTGCCCTGTCCTCCTCCGCGCACTTCTGTGAGGATGAGGAATCGGCTCCGGCTACTCTTAATGGCAGCCATACTTCTGCATGTGCGGCCTCAAAGCCACGCTGATCGCTAAGTTGTCAAAGAACTCTTATTCCACCCGCCTGAGCGGTTTTCAAATTGTCACTTTTTGGCGATACTGGCAATTTTTCCAAATAAACAATTTACTTCTTTATAAACAACCGTTCCATCCCCTACCCCCTCCCCGTTTATCCCAATCATCCCAGATTGGCGTAGGGTTATCCCAATGGCCGATGGGATACTTCAAGCTTCATCCCAATGAAATCCGATTGATAAAATTACTACTTGTTCAATAGAGATGTTGCATCCTGGCGCACTCATTCATGCGCCGCAATAAGGAATTAGTACATCTTGACAACACATCGCCGCCGGCGAATTTTTGTTTTTGCCGTGCATTTTACAGTGGTGCTTTTTATCGGACGCCGCGCCGGACTGGAGAATCGCCGTCAGCTTACAAACCTTTTCTTCCTCTGCATGCTTCTCATACAATGCGGTGACGGACCAGTTGAAAAACTTGGTCCGTCACCGGTATCAGCGTCTGGCGATTCGCTCGCGAAATCGCGGGCTTTAGGCAGATGGTAATCGCCACGCGATGGTCCTTATCAATATCTTTATAGGTGAACATTCGTGACCACAACAGCAACTGACCAAATCGGCGAACTACTGAAGCAAAGCAAAACTATTGCCGTGGTGGGACTCTCTGACAGTCCATTGCGGCCCAGTTACGGCGTCTCTGCTTACATGCAGAACCACGGGTATCGCATTATTCCGGTGAATCCGACCATCAAGGGTGCGCTGGGAGAGAAGGCTGTCTCGTCGCTCGCGGAGATCGAAGACAAAATCGATATCGTTGACGTCTTTCGCCGCTCAGAGTTCGTCCCTGAAGTCGTGGACGAGGCGATTCGCCTAAAGGTCTCCGCCATCTGGCTGCAGGAAGGCGTAATCCATGAAGAAGCGGCTGAGAAGGCCCGCAAGGCTGGAATATTCGTTGTGATGGACCGCTGCATCCTAAAGGAACATCGGGCGCGGTTCAGGTAAAGGAATAGCTATTAAAGAGCCGCGAGGCCGGCCACGCGCCGAGCAGCTTGATTTAGGGCAGCAGGAAGTCTCCACCAGAAGAAGTTATAAGCAGTGTGGAGCGAAGCGACAGAAATCAAGCTATTTCCGTTTAACCAGCGTGCCTGCCATCATGTCATGCAGACCCTGCTTCTGCGCAGTGAAACCCGCCATCATGTATCCAATACCGAGCGTCAGGACGCAGATGATCCTCCCAAAGTGCCTCCCAGTAGCCTGTCCGAATGAGATTCTTTGCCCTTGCAAATCTGTAACGTAAATTTTCAGGGCAAGCTTGCCCAGAGTGGCCTGGCGCTCTGAACTTTCCTGCAGAGCATAATAAAGCCACGGTCCCACCAGTGCGGCGACAATGTTGATGCCCGGCACCCAGGACAACATTGCCAAGGGAATAATCAGGATCAAAACGTCCAGGAGGTAAGCTCCTACCCGCATCCAAAAGCCTGCATATTGCATGGCCACCGCTCCAGGCGGCAGGCCGGCATAAACGGTTTGCGGAACATATCCCGGAGGCACCGCGCCGTATTGCTGTGGCATCGCCTGAGGATAACCTGCAGGAGCTACTGCCTGCGGCGCAGGCGGAGGATACGTTGCCGGAGCTGGCGCTGCAGCCGGCTGATATTGCGGTGGTGGAGGCGCTGCTGCCACGGCAGGTGCGGCAACGGTGCTGCCACAGCTTGCGCAAAAACGCGCTTGAGGGTCCAGGCGTGCTCCACATCGGCTACAGAAATTTGAGTCGGCCATGGCGCGTTACTATAGCTTTGATTCGCGGCCTTTGTAAAGGTGGATTTTACTTGGTAGTAGTACAGTTTGGGAAAAACTCCAGTCGTCATCCCGAATCCCCGTCAATGAGCGCGCGTTTTCAGCGGGGTCCCGGCAAGCCCGATTTTGGCTTGCTGGGGTGGTCATCAGCGCGGGAATAGGGGTGAGGGACCTTGCGTTTCCAGTAAAAGATTCAAACTGGACCACTACCTTTTACTTAGATAGATGAAAATGGCACCAGTTTCCTGATGCCATTTTTTATCTGCTGAAGTAGTTTCGGTTAGCGCCGTCATAGCGCTTCGATCTTAGGCAGCACTTCTTGAATTTCCGTCCGGAGCCACACGGACAGAGATCATTTCTTCCCAGCTTTTCCCGCAGCTCTTTTGTACCTGCGCGTAGCGCTCTAAAAGCCGCGCTTCACATTGGTTTCAGATGGGAAAGCCGCGACGGCGTTTGCTGCTGGGTACGAACGTTGGCTGGTCTTCAAGTTGGAATTTCACGGTAGTGTCTCCTTTGCGATGAATTGGGCCCGCCACATCACGCTAGGAGTTCCGCAACCAAAGTATAGCAAAACCTCAAGAACCCTTTGCTTCCTCTGTTCCTCTGCGTTTCAAAGGTTTTAGTTTTTTCTCTTCCGCTTTTTCTGCAGTTCGCCGCAACTCTTCCTTAATCCTTCTGATCTCATCCATTCTCTGCGCCATCAGCTTTTCTTTCCCTTCAGCAGTCGGATGGTAATATTCGCGGCCGCGCAGGTTGTCTGGCATGCACTCCATATCCGCGACTTTGGACTCAAGATCGTGCGCGTACTGGTAGCCCTTGCCGTAACCAACCTGCTTCATCAAATTCGTCGGCGCATTGCGGATATGCAGTGGCACCGGCTCTGCCGCAGTCTTCTCCACGTCTTCAAGCACCGCGCCGTAAGCGGTGTAAAGCGCGTTCGATTTCGGCGCCAGCGCCAGATAAACCACAGCCTGAGCCAATGCGAGATCGCCCTCCGGCGAGCCGAGAAAATCAATCGCCTCTTTTGCCGACAGACAAAGATTGAGCGCCTCCGGCGCAGCCAGGCCAATATCCTCAACCGCCATCCGCACCACGCGCCGCGCAATGTAAAGCGGGTCCTCACCAGACGCGAACATGCGGCCCAGCCAGTAAAGTGAAGCATCGGCATCACTGTTCCGGACCGACTTATGCAGTGCTGAGATCAGGTTGTAATGCTCTTCGCCAGACTTGTCATAGAGCAGCACGCGCTTCTGGAGCGTGTCTTTGATGATCTCTTCAGTGATCTCGCCGTTTTCACCAGCGGTGGCTGCTGCGACCTCAAGCACGTTGTAGGCTGAGCGCGCATCGCCACTGGAGTAAACGGCAATCTGCTGCAGCACTTCATCAGAGGCTCGCAGCTTCATCTTGCCCAGGCCGCGCTCCGCATCTTCCAGCGCGCGCCGCAGCAGCGCCACAATCTGCTCTTCAGTGAGTTGGTTAAGGATGTAAACACGGCACCGGGAGAGCAGCGCGCCATTGATCTCAAACGAAGGGTTCTCCGTCGTCGCGCCGATCAGCCGGATGTTCCCGCGCTCCACGTGCGGCAAAAATGCGTCCTGCTGCGCGCGATTAAAGCGGTGAATCTCATCAACAAACAGGATCGTCCGCGTGCCGTAAACGCGGGCTTTTTCCGCGTCCGCCATTACCTGCTTGATCTCTTTGATTCCGGAGAGCACGGCGGAGAACTCGATGAACTCCGCTTTGGTGACATGCGCGATGATCTGCGCCAGTGTTGTCTTTCCCGTGCCGGGCGGTCCCCAGAAGATGATAGAGCCAGGATCGTCGCGTTCAATCTGCAGCCGCAGCGGCTTGCCCGGACCGACGATGTGCTCCTGCCCGACAAACTCGTCCAGCGTGCGCGGACGCATGCGGTCCGCCAGCGGCCGCGCGCCGCGATTTTGCTGGTCCGGAAGTGCCTGGAACAAGCTCACAGAAGAACCTTACCACTGATCAACACAGATGACACTGATCAGGAAGCAATTTAAAAAAAATCAGATCAGTGTCATCAGTGTTGATCAGCGGTAAGATTTTTGCCTTTGTCTTGCCGCCTCATACAACAAAATCGAAGCCGCAATCCCCGCATTCAACGACTCTACGCGCGGCGAATGCGGAATCGTCACAAGCTCATCCGCTAGCGCCAGCACCTCGTGTGGAACGCCCGCGCCTTCATTTCCCACCACGATCATCGCCGAGCCTGTGAAGTTGGCTTCGTGCAGCGGTTTGCCTTTGTGCGAGGACGTCGCCAGCACTCGGATGCCATGCTGCTTCAGCAGAGGAATAGTCTGCGCCATCTTCACCTGCAAAATGGGCTCGCGAAACAGCGACCCGGCTGAAGCGCGTACTGTCTTCGCATTAAATGGGCTGACAGTCTTTTCTCCCAGCAACACCGCACGGGCCCCAAACGCCTCAGCCGAGCGGATAATCGTCCCCAGGTTCCCCGGGTCTTGAATGCCTGCCACGCCCGCGATCAATATGCCTGCCTCCGCCTGCTCCAGCAGGTCTTCGAACTTGGCAGGCCGCAGCTTTACCAGCGCTGCCACGCCTTGCGGCGCTTCCGTCTTCACCGCACTGGAAAATACATCATCGGGCAGCAGCAGCGCTTCAGTCTGGCTGGAGATCTGCGGCAGCAGCCGCGTTGCGTGTGCCCGTCCGGCTTCGCTGAAAAAGACAGCCTGAAAGCGCAAGCCGCTGCGGATCGCCTCTTCCAGCAGCCGCACTCCTTCCACGCCGATGTATCCCTGTTCTGTCGGCTCGTCCTGGGTGAATACCCGGCGCAGGTCTTTCACCAGAGCATTCTGCCGGCTGGTGACGCTGCGCAGGCGGTTTTCGGCTTCGCTATGAACAGTCATTTTCCTCATGCCATCATACTTATGCCCTTGCCGCCAGATAAAGGCCGCTCTAGGTTTTCCCGGCAAGCTGGTTTATTCTTAGTGGTTTGTCACACGAGCCGGGGTCGCCGGTATCGGTTGAAAACTGGTAGTTCCTGCTGGATGATTACGCGTTGGGAGTAGCTTTTGGCCGCTGAAATCGTAAAGATCAACCCTGAAACACCGGACATGCGCATGGTTTCCTATGTCGCTGCCCGCATCAAGGCCGGCCAGGTGGTCGGCATGCCGACTGACACCTTTTACGGCCTGGCCGCCGATCCGCTCAACCTGCGCGCCGTCGATCTCATTTATGACGTGAAGACACGCAGCCGTCACAAGCCGCTTTCACTGTTGATTGAGAGCGTGGAACAGGCGGAGTATCTCGCGCGTCCATTGCCCGATGCGTTTTATGAGATCACGCGTAAATACTGGCCTGGGCCGCTGACGATCATCGTGAAGGCGTCATCCCGCCTGCCGCTTAAAGTCACGGCAAATACGGGTAATGTGGCGCTGCGCGTGCCTGCCTCGAACATCGCGGTAGAGGTCATCCGCGCTGCTGGAGTGCCCATTACTGCAACGTCAGCCAACATCAGCGGTGCCAGCGAGTGCACCACGGCGGACGGAGTGCGTGAACAGCTAGGGAATCGCATCAGTTTGATTGTGGATGGCGGCACCAGCCCGCGCGATGTGGCTTCCACCATCATCAACATGAGCGATCCCAACCGCATCAGCATTCTGCGCCATGGCGCCATTCCGGAAACCGAGCTGCAGCAATACCTGAATTGATGGCGATCCGGCGCTGGAAACGATTGCTATGGTTGTTGCTGATCGTTCCCGCCGTCTATTCCGTAGCCATTTATTGGCGGATTGAGCATCAAGCAGGACAGGACGAGGTCCGTCCCGCAGATGCAATCGTGGTCTTTGGCGCCGCCGAATATGACGGTCGCCCCTCACCCGTTTACAAGGCCCGGCTGGATCACGCAGCGCATCTTTATCATCGCGGCCTCGCTCCAATCGTGATTATTACTGGCGGCTCCGGCAATGATCCGGTTTTCAGTGAAGGCGTAGTCGGGCGCGAGTACCTCAAGACGCTTGGCATTCCAGATAGCCAGCTCATCGCTGAAACCCAAAGCCCGGACACTGCCGAGTCCGCCCGCCGCGTGGCCACCATTATGTCCGCCAACAGCCTGCACACGTGTCTCGCCGTAAGTGACAGCTACCACATCTTCCGTATCAAGAAGATGCTTGCACGCGAAGGCGTAACTTCTTACGGCGCTCCCCGGCCCAATTCGCGCCCACAAAGTTTTTGGAAAGCTCAGGAATCACTATGGCATGAAATTGGGAGCTACACGCTGTGGGTATTGCACCTGTCTTAAACGCTGGACGCTGGCTTTCAATCTGGAAGACGTTTCAATCTACTCGCCGTGTTCAAAGATAATAAAAAAAGAGGAAGCATTACGCTTCCTCTTCCTGCTTTCATGAACTACTCCGTCCTTAGAGCGGTAGCGGTTGCAGCGGGAACCAGATATGGCTCAATCCGCTGAATGGGCTATCTCCCAGCATGTTCCCATTGTGGCATGAGAAGCAATTCGTGCCAGGGCCCTGAACATAGGTTTCAAGAGCTGAATTGGATAGCTGGTTCGTTCCAACCTGATTACTGTTGTTTGGTGGAGCGCCTCCAATTGTCCAGGTGGCTCCGATCATAAAGTAGTTGTTGCGAATGTCACCCGAAGGCATTTGCGAACTAACGCTATGATTGATGGAAACCAGCTGAGTATTGGAAGCTGCATTGGTTCCTGCCATTCCCCAGGGCAGGACTCGGAGTGTATTACTCGGGCTGATGGTCTGTCCCGGAACTGCCGTTATGGTGTCACCCGACGGATTCGTCATGTGTGCGATGTTGAACGGTCCACTTGAGCCATTGGCGGAGAACAGCCACGTACCGGATGTGTTCTGAGGCACAGTCTTGGGGCCAGTGGTTGAGGTGTACGTGTAGGCGGCATTCGGCGTGTTGCCAAAGTGCTCAAAGGTCGCCCAGATCATCTCCGGATGCCCCTGCGTGCTCCCCACAACGTGTACGCTGATCAGGGCTAAAGTCGCTTCCCTTGAGCCGTTTGCTGTCCACTGAGTATTGCTCGACGTGTTGTAAGTCGGGATCGTGGCTTTCATCGTGATGTAGCTGCCCGGATTCGCCAGCCCTGTGGTTTCGATCCATGCTGTCTTAACTTCAATTGCCAGCGCATTAGGATCAGGGAAAGTTTTGCCATGGCCGGAAGCGAACGAGGTAATCTTGGCCAGGTCGGATGATGTGGTCGGAAATTGAGTTGGTGCAGGGGTAATTCCGCCGGTCTTTGCTCCGGTTAGAAAGTACGCATAGACGTCATTGACCATGCTTGCGTAATAAATGAGCGACCCCACCGTACTACCGGCGCCCGGCTGCGCCATGAGCACGCTGCCATCGGCCTGGCCCTCTTCTGTATCAATTGGAGTGCCGGTTGGATCCAGGAAGATAGGTTTGCCGTTAATGATAAATTTCTGTGCCACTCCAATCCGCTTTGCCGGTGTGGCCAGATTAACCTGGGGGAGCTTCAGCAAATGCGGAGAAATGACGGGCTTGGGCTTCTGGATCTGCTTGCCCGCCTTGTCCAGGAAGACAGGCTTGCCATTCTGCATGGTTGCTCGTTCGATTTCCACTTCCTTGCCCAGATTATTCAGGATGACTGGCTTGCCGGTAGGCCCAACTTTCGGATGTTCCACTTCAAACAGACGGCCCTTTTTGTCTTTGACCATTGGGAGACCGTGAGGTCCTGGCTTGCCTACCCGCACCGGCATGCCGAAGTGAAATATACCTGGCTTGTGCTGGCTTAGCGTTCGGTGCTGGCTTGAATCCAGAGGCGAGACGTCATAAAACGTCGGCGAATCAAAGATGTGCGAACCGCCGCCATAAATACTCGGCGCAGGCGATGTAAGCCATAAGAACATCTGTTCTGACCATTGGTAGAAACTACAAAACGAACTGGGAGAGAATGTAAGACTATTCGCCGGGTTTACCACCCCATTGAGTGAAGGACTTCCGCTCTGAAACCAACTGTTAAAGGTGGCGGATGGAACAGGACATCCTCCCTGTGCATCGCTTGGTATGGACTGTGCCTGTACCGGGGAAAGTGTGGCGGGGAGGACGAGTGCTGCCAACAGGAAACCGGAAGCCATCAAAAGCAGTGCTACGGCCCTGCCCCAATTGCGTGAATTTCTAAACCCGCGTCTTGATTTCATATTCTTCCTCTCTATCTCTTCCACAAAACAAGCCGCGTTTGCAGCACTGCCTGGCGCATTCCTGAAATGGTACGTAGGTCAGCCGCAAAAATGTCCTGGGAAGTTGGGAAAGATATACATCTCCGCAATTTCGGCGAACAAGAATCGTTTGCCTGTTCCAGATTTAGAAGATTTCTGCCGGAACTCTGCAGGCGGCGCTTTTTTGATCCCTCGCGTATCACCTGTTTTCAGCAGCGATGTTGTGAATTTGTAAATTCATGTGTACATGCTGCGCAGCAGAAAATCTCAGGTGTACTCTGCGCCTTCTCCGGTGGGCCCTGAAAAACAGATGTTGAAAGGAGATCTATGGCCCTGAGCTACGCTACGGACATAAAGCCCCTTTTTACAAACCTGGACCACGACCATATGCTGAAGGCGCCGCAATTCGCCCGGATGGATTTGTGGTCGTATACCGATGTGAAAAATAATGCAAGCCGTATTCTGAGCGCGGTCCAAAACGGCATGATGCCTCCTCCCAACAGTGGAGAGCAGCCATGGGACCAGACAAAAATCAACACCTTCCAGCAATGGATCAATGAAGGCTACCCTCCATAAAAGGTGGCCGCCCTCATTTGCCGTCCAGTGTGGCTTTCTAGTGGCTTTTCACCTGATGCTCTGAAAATGCCAGCTCCATATGTGTGGGAGTACCGTCAAGAGTAGTGTCGGCAATCAAGTTCATTGGCAACTGCAAGCCGTTCACCGGCGCATGGTAGATTTTCACGTTCAGGTGTACCACGCCAGGGCCTGACTTCGGCGTGTAATCTCCAATGTATCCTGCGAGCATAAATCCCTGAGCGGTTTTGGTTATCTGCGGCTTGATTGTGCTGTCAAATTGCGGGGAATTGACTTTGATTTCGCTGATGACCAGGTCCTTGCTCATCAGCGTAACAACGTCTGAGTCTCCGTCTTTGTACGAAAGACGATACTGGCTTCCAAGGTCTTCAAGCTGATATTCGCTGTTAACAGCTGGGAACGGCGATGTAAGCATGAAGAGTGACCATGTAGCAAAAAAGCCGGACACTGCCTGGTCAATTCCGCTGTAGATTTGATCAAACCCTTTTCGTACCTGCTCATTCGGCGGCTCAGTGTCTGTTTTGTGGCTCACCGTGACTTTGCCGGCTTTGTCCAGCAACATGGTGAAGTGGAGCCCATTCAAGAGCTTGAGTGCGGCCTGCAGCTGTGCGGGATCATTGGTCCCCTCGCCTTTCAGCACCTGCTCCCAGTTCGGCTTGATCGTTGATTGAAACTCGTCCAGTCCTCGTGCCCGCAGGCTGTAATAAGCATTGCGTCCACGCTGGATAACCTGCTTTTGCGCGGTACTGTCCGCGCTGGTCGCGGCCGTTTTTGGGCTTGCAGCCTGGGCAATAACCGCGTTCGGTAAGCAGGTAGTCAGCAGCAGAAGCGCAAAACTTACCCCGAGCCGGCGAGCTCTCATAAACACTCCAGTGAAGTTGAAATGGGGATGACACATTATCCGCTATTCGGCGATTGAGCGATGGCAAAAATCCGGTTACGCAGGTACCTGCTTCCTTTGCGGACCGGCATTCCCTATTTGCAGTGCATGCCGCACAGCAGCCACGCTATCGCGACAGTTACCGCCGTGCTCAGCAGATTGACCAGGTTATTGTTCAAGTATCCGCGACGCTCCAGAACTCCTCCAAGCAGACTATCCACCTGCACACCCAGGAAACCTGCAGTGGCGATGAATGCAGCATCATAGAGTGAAGCCAGCCCTGTCCAGAGAGCTGCCAGAGTCACCGCGATTGCAGCGATCAAAGCAGCCAGGGTTCCGCGGGCGCTTACGCCGCCGTCTGTTCCGGCAGGAACGGCTTTCAATGTGGTGATGAGCACGGTTCGGCCTGGGAAGGCCATTCCAATTTCGCTCGATCCCGTATCCGCAGCAGCTTCAGCCAGTGCTGCCAGCGCCAGCACAGGCCATCCGGGGGCAGCAATGGCAACCACGAGCGCGGCAACTCCCAGGTTCGCCATTGCTTGTGCAGCGGTGCGTCCGCCCGGAGGCTCGGCTGCGCGCAGCTGCTGCTTTCGAGCGTAGCCAATCCGGGTAGCAATCAGGGTGACGGCAAAGACCACCAGCAGAGCAAAAAACATGCGGAGATCGCGCACAGCCATAATGAACGCGACCGCCGAACCGGCCAGCGCTCCGCTCACGTTCACTCCGCCGGCAAACCACGCCAGCACAGCAAACACGGCTGTGATTGCCAGCGCCATAAGCAGCTGTCTGCTGGCAAGAGGGAACTCTGCATGGTGAAGGAGCGCAAAAAGGGCCAGAATGCCGGCGGCAAAAGTAAGCGCGAGCACATCGCCCAGGCTGAATGGACGCGAATTTGGCAGTCTCTCCTCCAGAACTGCCGCCGATGTGGCTGGCGGCATGAAAGCCCGTCTGACGCATCGTACACAGAAAGCGCTATTGTGAGAACAAGCGTCTGACGGAGGGGTGAAGCATGGCTGCAACTGTCTGGAGCGGATATCTGACCTTTGGCTTGATTTCCATGCCGGTACGGCTCTTTTCCGGCGCACGGCCAGAGCGCATTTCCTTTCACATGTTGCATCGTGACGACCTTACCCGCGTCAAGCAGCAGCTCGTCTGTCCTGCTGAAGAGCGCCCCGTGGAGCGCAATGAGATTGTTAAAGGCTATGAGTTTCGTAAAGGCGAATATGTGGTGATCGAGCCGGAAGAGATCAAGAAAATCGAGCCCAAAACGGCCAAGGCCATGGAGATCCTGGAGTTTGTAAAACAGGAAGAGATTGATCCGGTCTATTTTGAGTCGTCCTATTATCTTGCTCCGGAAGAGGCCGCGCGCAAGCCATATGCGCTGCTGGTAAAAGCCATGAAGGACACTGGTTATGTCGGAATAGCCAAGCTGGCCATGCACAATCGCGAATACACGGCATTTCTTCGTCCGTATGAAAAGGGACTGATGCTGCACACCATGTATTACCAGGAAGAAATTCGCGAAGCGCCCGATTTCGGCACGGATCACGCCAGCCTGAAAGAAGGCGAAGTCAAGGTAGCGCACCAGTTGATCGAGGCGCTGGCAGCCAGGTGGGAGCCGGAAAAATATTACGACACGTTTGAGGAGAACCTGAAAAAGCTGATCAAGGCCCACATGGATGGCAAAGAGATTGTTGCTGTAGAAAAACCTCGCCCTGCTGCCGCGCCAACCGATCTAATGGCAGCCCTCAAGCAAAGTCTGGCTCAGATGGAAGGCAAGAAGAAGGGGCCGCAGCGTGTTGAGGCGGCACAACGGGAGTCTGAGGTTGAGATCAAATCCGCGGGCCGCGCCACAAAGAAAAAATCTCCCAGGCGAGCAGCATAATTCAAAAAATGGTTGATCGGTTATTCCGCGAGGCCGGCTTGCGCGCCGAGCGGCTTCGGGTCAGGCGCAGAGGACTGTTCGCCCTGAGCCGTGCTCAATGGCGGTTTGGAGCGAAGCGACAGATACAATGGTTTACAATAAATTCTTCGCAATAATCCATCATTTCTGCGTTCAAACCGTGGAGTGTCGGGAGTTTTGATGAGGTCACGTTTTCGGGCATTGTGGCTCTTTGTTTGCACAGCCGCTCTTTTGCTTCTGGCAATGGGCTGCAATGACACCTTACGGCAATTTATTACACCCATTCCTGCGCCCACAGGCGATCCGGGTGCGCTGTCGCATGCCATTATCCTTTCTACCAATCCGGTTGCATCGGCTCCCGGCAGTGACATGCATATTGACGTATCCGGAGACACTGCTGTGGGCGTTGTCCCATTGGGGATAAAACCAATCTTCCTGGGCCGGAGCACGAACCGTGTCTTCGCCATCAATCAGGGAGATACCACAACTCCACCGACGGTTTCGATTTACACGGCGCTTCTTCCGCAATCCGCCACGGTCACGACAGCTACTCTACCTTCTTCAGCCGTCAAGCCGGTCGCTGGGAGCACCAGCAGCGCAGGAAACATCTATATCGCGAACAGCGGCAGCAATGACATAAGCGTTATCTCCGGGACGGTTTTGGCTGTTACCGTGCCTTCCATCTCTGTTGGGACGGAACCGGTCATGATCGCCGGCAACGCTTCCAACAATAAGATTTTTGTCGTCAACCACAATAACGGCGGCGCAGGCAGCGTTACTGAAATATCCACAATCGATAACACTGTCATCAAGCCTTCCATCGGCGTTGGCACCGCCCCGATCTGGGCCGTGATGAGCACCGACGGACTGTTTGTTTTTGTAGTCAACCAGGGCGATGGAACCGTGACTGTGATTGATACGTCCACGGATGCTGTCTTGCCGTGCGCAGCAGCAGATCCTAACTGTGTTTCTGGCGCCATCAAGGTTGGTACTTCGCCGAACTTTGCTTTCTATGAGCCCACGCTAAAGCGCGTCTATGTCTCGAATACTGGTAGCCAGACCATTAGTGTGATCAGGGCAGATAATGTCAGCGCAACCAATCCGCCATCCAAATTGACTGACATAACGGTTTCCGGAAATCCAACCTCTGTTACGGCTCTTTCCAATGGAAGCAAGGCATACGTTGCGGTGGGCAACTGCCCTGCAGGTACCAATCACTTGAATTTGCTCACCAATCTTGCAAGCTGCACCGGCAACCTGGTTGACGTGATTGATGCTTCAAGCCTGGCAAAAATTCGGACAATCACTGTCGGCAGCGGCGCTGTTTCAATTGATTCATCCGGCGACGCTTCGAAAGTATTTGTTGTCAACGCGAATGATTCAGTGACGGACTCTTCCGGAACACACCCGGCTGGCACTATCTCCGATATCCGCACCAGCACAGATACCCAAGTGTTTCGTGCTCGAGCTCCGCAGCAGGACCCCACCTGTCAGGTAAGCTCCACCGTTTTCTGCCCGGTGCAAACTCCGTTCAAGGTCATTACTTTTCCATAAAAAAATGGGCGGCATAAGCCGCCCAACGTTGCAGTTGCTGAAGCAGGGATCTAGCTGGGGTAGTTGTCTGCCCTGCGCCTGCGGTTATACCGCATGGCAATGTTCATAAAAATGTTTCCGCCTGCCGTATCAAAGCACATCACCAGTGACTCTTGCTCCGCATCGCTCTTTTCGCCAAGTTCGTCAATGTGCACCACCGGCGGATTGATCTTGAAGCGGAATCCCTGGTCATTGAGCGCGGTAATCGCGCTGCCAATCACCATATTGGCCAGCTCGCAGACGGTTTCGCGGGCCACGTCTTCACTTTCCGGCATGGGCGAGCCCGCAAGATAGCTGGCGACTTTGGCCGCGGTCGGCGTGTCAATATCGAAGATGATCCGGCCTTCAATGTCGCCCTTGATCGTCACCAGTGACGCCACGCCTTTGCGCCGGTACGCATCTTCTTCCATGGATACGTCGCCTATCCGCGTGGGGGACTTCAGCGTCTCTGCCAGCACGGCATCAGCGGCATTAATGAAAGGTTGAATTAATTCAATCCTCATCGCGTTAGCTTTCCTGGGCTGCGGGTGTAGCCACGGCCGCATCATCGCCCATGACGTACTTGATTACTTCGTACAGGATCTCCGATTTCACCGGCTTCTGCACAAAGTGGCGTGCGCCTTTTTGCAGCGCCGCGACAATGTTCTCCTGGTAGCCAACGGACGAAACCATGACGATGCGCGCATCGGGGTGCGAGCGCACGATCCGCTCGGCCGCCTCAATGCCCTCCATCTGAGGCATGGTGATGTCCATCAGCACCATGTCCGGCATGGTGCGGTCGTATTCAGTGATGGCGGTGCAGCCATCGCCGGCTTCGCCAACAATCTGGCCGCCGAACGACTCCACCATCTTGGCCACGTTCTTCCGGGCAAACACCGAATCGTCCACTACCAGATAGCGGATCGGTTTGTTGTCCTTGCGAATCAGAGTAGGAAAGGTTTCCATATTCATATCTCCTGGCAACTCCCAACTAAACTCTACGTTTGGCACAGCCGCCCTCGGCTGTGCAAGATTTCAACTAAACTTTTACTGCACGCGCAATCTTTTCCGGATTGCACTGCATGGCCAGCGTATGCGCCAGCATGTCCAGCGGTACCACGCGCATCGCGTGTCCGCGTTCAATCGCCGCCTTCGGCATGCCGAAAACGGTGCACGACTCTTCACTCTGGGCGATCGTCAATCCGCCCGAGTCCTTCATCAGCCCCAGGCCGTTTGCTCCATCATCACCCATGCCGGTCATCAACACGCCGATTCCACGGCTGCCAAACTCCATCGCCATGGAGCGAAACAAAATATCCACTGACGGCCGGTGCCCATTCATGCGCGGCTCGTCAGAGAGCACCACAGTGTTTCCCAGCGGCATGCGCCGAACTTTGATATGGCGGTTCCCCGGGCAGATCAGCGCGCGGCCCGCAATCAACAGGTCGCCCGATTGCGCCTCTTTCACGTCAACCGCGCACGATTCGTCCAGCCTGCGGGAAAACATCTCTGTGAATCCCTCAGGCATATGCTGCACCACAACGATGCTTCCAGGGAAGTCACCAGGCAGTTGCGTCAGCAGATACTGCAATGCGTTAGGACCACCCGTAGAAATTCCAATCGCGACGATCTTGGTGGGCTCCCGGCGCAGGCGCGGCCCCTGCTTGTGAGGCCGTGGCCGCTCAAAGACTTCCGGCGCTGTAATCGGGCGAATCTTGGTTCTTGCCGCCACCTTGATCTTGCCAATGAGGTCCTGCGCAATCTCGTCCATGCGCGCCGAAGCAGCGTCGCGCGGCTTGGCAACAAAATCAAACGCTCCCAGGGCCAGCGCTTTGAACGTTGCGCTTGCGCCTTCGGTAGTCAACGCGCTCACCACGATTACCGGCACACGGAAGCGCCGCGTGATCTGCCGCAAAGTCTCAAGGCCGTCCATGCGCGGCATTTCCAAATCAAGCGTGACCACGTCAGGCCGGAGGTCCTCGATCTTCTTCAGGCCGAACTCGCCATCCATGGCCGTCCCAACTACCTCAATCTCACTGTCCCCCGCAAGGATCTGCGGAATTAACTTGCGCATCAATGCCGAGTCGTCCACAACCAGAACCCGCAACTTTTGACTCATGCCGTGGCCCCCACCATCTGTAACCGTCCAAGCTTTGCAACAACACTTGAGAGATTCAAAATCAATACCACCGTGCCATCACCCAGGATGGCCGCGCCGCTGACCAGGTCCGTGGCCACCAGGTAATCGTCCATTGCCTTGATGACCAGCTCTTCTTCGCCTACAAGCCGGTCCACCACCAGGCCGTATTTGCGCTCGCCGACTGAAATTACAACCACAAACATTTTGTCTATGGCGCGAGGCTTCTCCGCCAGGTGGTCCAGGTGCAGCAGCGTAAGCACCTCATTACGGAGCTGCATTACATCCTGGTTATCCACTCGATGCAGTGCGCTCTGGCTGGTGCGCGTGATCTCCACCACGGAAGCCAGTGGCACCGCGTACAGGCGTTCTCCTACGCGGAACAGCAGCGCCTTGATGATCGCCAGCGTGAGCGGAACCTTCAGATAAAACGTGGTGCCTTTGCCCGGCGCCGACTTGATGCTCACCGACCCCTTCAACTGGTTCAGCACAGTCTTCACCACGTCCATTCCCACGCCGCGCCCTGAAATGGCGGTGATCTGCTCGGCGGTGCTCAGGCCTGGATGGAAGATGAGATCGTTCACGTCAGCTTCACTGAGCAGCGGAACGTCTCCAGCCTTGAGAATGCCGCGCTCAAGCGCCTTGGCGATCAGCTTGTCCCGGTCAATGCCGTGCCCGTCATCGCTTACCTCAATCACGATCTGGTTCCCCTGATGATAAGCATCCAGCGTCACTGTTCCCTGCGCCGGCTTGCCGGCATTGATGCGCTCCGCCGGTGGTTCAACTCCGTGGTCCACGGCGTTCCGCACCAAGTGGGCCAGCGGTTCAGCCAGCATATCGAGAATGCTTTTATCGAGATCGGTATCCTGGCCGGTGACCACCAGATTTACTTCCTTGCCGCATGACTTTGCCACGTCGCGCACTACGCGCGGGAAGCGCCGGAACAGATGCTCCACCGGTACCATGCGTATCTTCATGACCGACTTCTGCAGGTCATTCATAATGCGCGCCTGGAATGCCATGGCATCGGCAAAGCGCGTCTTCAGCGGATCTTTCGGGAAGCGCCGGTCAAATTCGTTGATCGCCTGGTGCAGCATGCTCTTGGCGATGATCAGCTCGCCCACGAGATTGAGCACTGAATCAATGCGCTCCGCATCCACGCGGAGAAGCGTCTCCAGGCTGGCAAAGCTCGCGCCCTGTGGCTCTGTAACTGCTGGCGCAGGGGCTTCAGCAGGGATTTTTGAGACAATTTCCGGAGCAGGCGCCTTAGGCGCCGGCGCCGAGATTTCTTCCGCAGTGATCGCCAGATCAGCTTCGTCTTCAAGAGGCGCAGTTACTTGCTTTACGATGTCGAGATCAAGCACGTCGTCGCCGTGCGATGGAGTCCGTTCCTCCCGCCCCGCAGACTGGACCAGCAGCTCTGCGACAACCGCCGGAATGCGGCACTTCTTTTCGATCCAGTCCTGATTGTGGTCGCTGGCAATGGCTGCTTCCACAACATCCAGGTTCTCGGTCAGCGTGCTCTGGTCAGGCGCAATGGCCAGCAAACGCCCGCAATCCTGCAGGACATTGCGGATGAGCTGCATCGCCGCGCCGCGCATGGGGCAATTCGGCTCAATGGAGAATGCTATGTTAAAAACTGTTTCGCCGCGGCCCAACGCGTCAGCAACAACGATTTGCTCGTATTCGCTCCAGACAAAACGGGCCTGCAGCTTGTAGCGAACGTTGCCGGCAGGTTTGCGCGTAAGCGAGATGATCTGCTGCCGGAGTTCCTCTCCCGCCGGCGGCTGCATGTTGCCGCGATACGCCGAGAGCATTGAGCTGAAAGTATCCGCCGCAATCAGAACCACTTCAGCCAGCGCGCTTTTGCTGGTCGCCGCCACCTCGGGACGCAACACGTCTTCCAGCGCGTGCGCCAACTCACTCAGATCGGTATAGCCGCATGCAGCAGAGTCGCCCTTGAGCGTGTGCACGGTGCGGCGCACCTGTCGCAGGACCTCTTCATCTTGAGGACGCTTCTCCAACTCCAGCCCTTCTTCATTGAGCGCCTGCAAAAGTTCTGTGGCAGACTCAAAGAAGAGTTCGCGGAGCTCAGGAGCTTGGTCTTCAGGGAAGAAGCTCAAACCGTCACCTCGATCCGCTGGTACGCCGTGCCGTTATTCTGATGGATCATCCTGTACTTATCGGAGAGGCCAAAAAGACTTTCAGCGTGTCCGATAAACAAATACCCTTCTGCGTTCAAGCAGCGATAAAGCTTTTCCACCAGCCGCTTCTGCTCGGCTTCATCGAAATAGATCATCACATTGCGGCAGAAGATTACGTCATTCCGTTGAGGCAGGAATTCGGTCTTTAAATTGTGAAAGTCAAAGTGGACCAGGTCCTTCAATCCGCGTTTCACGGCATATTTGTCGCCCACTTTGTCGAAGTAGCGCAACCGGAAGGCATAATCCACCTGGTCCATCTGCGTTTCTGAATACATACCTTCCTGGGCCGCGCGCAGGACCGAATAATTAATGTCAGAAGCCAGGATCTCCACCTTCCACGGCGGCGGGATCAGCGGCTTGGGGCTGGGCATCTCAAAGGGAAGCGGATTGCGCAGGTAGTAGTAAGCCAGCGCGTCGCAGACCTGCATGGCCATTGTGTAGGCTTCCTGGCCGGTAGAGCAGCCGGCGCTCCACAGCCGCAGGTTCCAGTCGCGGCGCTCCTGCTTGCGCTTTAAAAGTTCTTCCAGGATATTTTTCTGAAACAGTTCAAGCTGCGGCTTGTTGCGAAAGAAGCTGGTCTCATTCACCGTGAGATTTTCAACCAGCGCGCTCAACTCTGCCTTCCCCTGATGACTGGTGATCAGGCGATAATAGGCATAAAAAGTATCAAGGCCGCAGATCTTCAGCCGGCGCTGCAGACGGTCCTGCAAAAAATGCGCCCGCCGCTCATCGAAGTACATGCCGCATTCCTGGTACACAAGGGTCTGCAGCAACTTGTACTCGGGTTCACTGATTTGTATTGGAATGCTCTGTGTGGCCATCGGTCCCCGCTGTGGTATTTGCCGCTAATTTTTTAGACAGAGGCAGCGGCCGCCTGAGCTTCCGCCAGCTCGCCCAGACGCCGCAGTTCGCCTTTCTGCAGAATCTTGTTCAAGTCCACCAATATGATCAGCCTGCCGTTGAGCTTGCCCAGGCCGGTCACGTAATTGTTTTCACTCTGTTCAAAGGCAGACGGCAGCTCGATTTCGTTCTCCGGGATCTTCAGGACCTCAGACGCGCTGTCCACGATCAACCCCACCAGCTTGCCTTCCACTTCCGCCACCAGAATGCGGTTCTTCTTGGTGGGCCTGATTTCTTTTTCTCCGAAGCGCCGCCGCAGATCAACCACGGAGACGATCTTGCCGCGCAGATTGATTACGCCCTGAACGTAGGCGGGCGAGTCCGGCACTGAAGTGATCTCCGGCACGCGCACAATCTCATGCACCAGCGAGATCGGAACGCCGAAGACCTCCTGTCCTACGCGGAAGCCGACAATATGTAATTCTTTGGCCATGTCTCCTCCGCTTAGTTGTACTGCGCTCCTGCGGTTGCATACTGCGCCGCCGCGCGCCCGCGATCTTCAGGCCGCCGGCTGCCATTCATGTCGCGCTGTATCACCATGTTTTCCAGCACAAAGCGGTCCATGGCTTCCAGCATGGAGCGTGACATCTTGGACATCTGCTCCGCCGAGGCCGCCAGTTCAGTTGAACCGGATGAGGAGCGTTGCACCAGTTCGCGCATCTTCTCCATGGCGCGGACCACAGCCTGCGCACCGGAAGCCTGCTCTTCCACGGATGAGTTGATCTCATGCGTGATCTCGTTCAGCCGCGTTGTGGCCTTCGCGATCTGGGAAGAGCCGTGTGACTGCTCGTTGGTGGCCGCGCCGATCTCCTGCGCAAACTTGTACACTTCAGAAACCACGCTTGAGATCTTCTTCAACGCGCCGCTCAGGTCGCCGCCCAGAGAAATGCCCTCATTCACAATGTTGGTGCTCTTCTCCATGTTATCTACGGCTTTGCGCGCTTCCTTCTGGATGCTCTGGATCAGCTCGGAAATCTCGCGCGTTGACTGAGCGGATTTTTCTGCCAGCTTGCGAACTTCGTCGGCGACCACGGCAAAGCCGAGTCCGTGCTCTCCGGCGCGCGCGGCTTCTATCGCTGCGTTAAGAGCAAGCAGGTTGGTCTGCTCAGCCAGATCGTCAATTACTTCGATGATCTTGCCAATGTCATCTGCACGCTGTCCCAGCGCCGAGATGATCTCCGCCGAAGAGCCAATGGCGGCATTGATGCGGCTGAGCCCATCCGTCGCTTTTTCCATGGTGTTGATGCCGTTGTGAACTTCATCGCGTGAGCGCTGCGAAATATCGAGCAGCACCTTGGCTGTGTCAGCCACGCGCTGGATGGAGGCCACCATCTCGTCAATCGAAGCTGAGGTTTCGCTTACATTGGAGGCCTGCATCTGCGTGCTCTTGACCATGTTTTGCACGTTGATGCTCATCTCATGCATCGTGCTGGTGACTTCATCAATGGCGGAGGCGGCGTGCACGCTGATCTTGGCTGATTCGTCAGAGGCAGACGCCACCTGATTGGAACCGCTGGCCACCTGGGCCGCACTGTCGCGGACATTCTTCACCAGGCTGCGCAGCCCGATCGTCATCTCGTGGAAGGCCTTGCCCAGAGTGTCGCGCGAAGAGCGTGGATTGATCTCAACCGAGAGATCGCCACCGGCAATTGATTCAGAGATTCCTGCCATCTCGCGCAGGTATAGCACCATGTTGTTGAAGGTCCGGGCGAGTTGTGCCACCTCGTCCTCACCTTTAATTTCCACCTTTTGCTCAAGGTCTCCAGCGTTGCCGATCTGCTCGGAAACGGTGATCAGCTGAGAAAGCGGGACAGTGATTGATTTGGCGACGCGCCAGGAGATCATGCCGCCCACCGCCATCACCATCACCATGCCGCCAAGAGTAAATATGGTGATTAGCAGAGCGGCCGTGCTGTCAGACTTCTCGGCGCGTTCATGCAGGGTCCTGACGATTCCCTGGAGCTGCACCAGCGGCTGCTCCGCCTTAGCCTTTTGTTCCTGGGTTGGTGTGGCCTGCAGGTAGGCGATCTGCAGTTCAGCCACCGTGGCGCTGCCGGTATCCACCTGGCGGCGCTTTTCCATCAATGGGTTGGCGAAGTTCCGTGCCCAGTCCTTTTCCCCATCGGCAAGCTGATCGAGCAACTGCCGGACGTTGTTGCTGTCTTCATCCAGGGAAAGGGCCATACTCTTAATGTCATTGATCTTTCCTTCCAGATCACTTTGGCCGTGGGTAAGTAGGTCCGCTTCCCGCCGGTCTCCGTTCAGGAGGAAGTTGCGCAGATAGAGTTGGTTCTGGCTCCTCATCCTGTCCAGGAGCGAAAGGTTTTCCACCAGCGCAATGGAGTTCTTGTATAGCGCTCTGGTGTTCTGCTCATGCCGGACCGCCAGCCAGTTCAGAAAAAATGCGAACACCACGATCGCCATGATCAGGCCAAAGCCCTTGTAGAGCTTGCCGCCAATAGTCTTGTTCCAACCCATTTTTCAACCTCAACGCGCCGCTAGCTCCGTAAATGCGGCCCGTCTCTTCTTCCTTTCAGGATTGACCCTGTTCATCTCACTACCTACATCGGCAGGCGGAGATAGGCATGTAGCTAAAAGCACGGGCAGGGCCATGTATGGCAGGGACTAGCCCTTTCGGCACCTGATCACAAGTAGGTCTCATTAAAATCAATAGCTTACAGGTGGTTCGCCGAGCAGGATGGATGACCTCAGGCTAAAAACCGTCGAAACACCGTCTCATATGCAGCCCTGTTTTGCTGGTTTTTCTCATGATGAGACTGTCTCAAGGCCAACATGGGTGTTGTCCTTCTGATTCTGCCAGGGCAAATCTTTATTGACTCAAAATGAGATTCCAGAGTACCTTCGAACTTCCCGCTAATCTCACAACTTGAGACAGAATTGAAATCGAAATCGAAATCTGCCGCTTCGCGACCAAAGACCCAGGTAAGGGCATCTGGTTGTATAGAAAGGGTCTTAGAGGCTTGCCTGCAGTTGCCTTCACTGCATGCAGAGCCTCCGGTTTTGCGGGAACATCTCCTGAACGCAGCCGGGAGCATCTTCCAGGCAGACTTGGCCGCAATGCTGGTTCGAGAGGGCGATCGCTATCTCTCCGCAGCAGTTGTGACTGCCTTAGAGAACAGCCACGACAGCGAAGCCCTGCTGTCTCACGCGCGCTCATTCGCCACGCAGGCGGTGGAACAAAACCGGCTGCTGAATTTTCGATTTTCTTATCGTTCGGCGGAAGGTGAGACGATCTACCACGGCCTGGCGCAACCGCTCTTAACTGCTGAGACTGCTGCCGTTCTTCTGGTGATCAGAAGCACCGCTTTCCAGCCTGCCGAAGTCACAGCTTTCGGTACGCTCAGCGGTGTTGGCCGGATGGCCCTTGAGAACTCGGCCTTGACCGGTCTTTACTCTGCGCAAAAGCAGGATCTCGACAAGCTGCTGGAGATCTCCGCTGAGCTTGGAAGCACTTCGCGCCTTGAAACCTTTCTTCCCAGGTTCGTGGTGAATGCAGCAGACTTTCTCGGCTTCTCGCGCGCCTTTATTGCCCTTGTGGATGTTGGCGGGTGCCATCTGCGCTGGAGCGCCAGCAAAGGGGTGCCGGCCAAACTTGAGATTGACGTTTCAGCGATTAGCAGCCGCGTGCTGGAATCGCGCAACCCTTACGTCTGCGAAGACCTGATCCAGCTTGCTGCCAATGAAAAAGCCCAGTTGCAGCGCTGGGAAGCAGGGCTGAAACAACTCCTAGCTATACCGCTTGTGACAAGTGATGGCCATTCTCTTGGCGTGCTGGGCCTGGTGGACAAAAAAAATAAATCCAGAATCACCTCTGACGATGTGCGCCGCGCCCG
>CAZISB010000019.1:0-72962 GCA_964541925.1 uncultured Acidobacteriaceae bacterium
GCGGCAATGAGAAGATGTACATTTCAGTCCCCTCTTCATCGGGATGTACGTTTCAACTTGGCGTTGCCTGAGAACATCATTTGCAACCTTGTGCAATTTCAGTCCCCTCTTCATCGGGATGTACGTTTCAACCGCTCCTGCAAGTCACATGTTTTCAATTGATTAGACTGACAAGCAAATGCACAAACTTCGAAACCTCCTTTTCGGCTCAAAATGCTGCTTGGTTTGCGAAAAATCCCTTGCACAAGGACCTCCTTTCTCAAAAGATGTCGCCGCAGTAGTTTCTGAATTCGCAGTCCGCGCATCTGGCACGCACTGGAGTGGGCGATGGTAGCAGCTCTTCTCGAATCATCTCTCGCATGCGGATCAGGCGGTTAGTCACTTCCTCTTTAAGCTCCTCTGTGATCTTAATGGCAACAAGTTCTCCCACTGGAGCAAGATAAATGAAAGCGGTTTCGACTACGGTTTGGTAATGCTCTTCCACCAATACAGAATAGCCAGCAAGTTGGGAGATATGGTTTCGATGAGGCCGGCCCCGTGTGTATTTGAAATCCACTGGAAAATAGCCGTGAGATGACACGATCAAAAGATCCATCTTCCCTGAGAGACCGAGCCGTTCCGAGTGCAGCCAAACATGGAAACGCCGTTCGCCATCACCGAGCTTATACCGCCGCAAACTTCGACGCTTTTCCAATGCATCCAGGCGAAACTCGGCCTCCGTACCGCGCTGCATCTTGAACGTCACCTTGCGGTCTAGTGGCATCACTGTGTTGTAAAAAACAATCCGCGGACAGTATTCAAATTGTTTCAGGTCATTGATCCGCAATGGCAGCAGTTCCTTGGCTTGCATCACTTCTCCTCTTGTTTAGCCGTTTGTGCGAACTCGCCAACGTCCATGAACATGTAGGCATAAGTAGCGCCGGTCACGTCTTTTTCGCAGAGTGGCTGGATCATGATCTTGAATGATGGCTGCCATCGACCTGTGGCGGGCCGCTGAGGGAAATCCGGTGAATCAGAAGGTTCAAATCGGGCTTGTGGCAGATCTTTATACCACCGCTTTTGCCAGTCTCTCTGGATTTTGCGAAAGCGTTCATAGAGTTCCTCGCGCTTATTGCCAGAGAGCTTTCCACGAAAGCAGCTATACTGAATTCGCGTGAGCCCAAAATCTTTGCATGCCTCGGCAACCTGGGTGCGGGCCCAATCGTCTTCTACGTCATAAATCACCATGGTGATGACTTCGCTCACATTACCACCGGAAACTGAACGGGCGATATGAGCCCTTGCCGCGCAGAAAACTAACGAGCGACCTTGCCTGCATTTGAATGATCGAGCGGACCTGATATTGCTGACCTTGAAACGGTTCGCGCGATGCCAGCCTCTCCAGAATCTTCTGACTCAGGGCTTTCCTGGTACTTTCATCCAACATTCCATCGTTCATGCCGACTGGTTGTGCCAAATTCGTAAATGCAATTACGGTCCTGTCAACCACGGGCTGACGGAATTCCTCCACCATATCCAGCACCAGCGATGGTTTACCTGGACGATCCACATGCAAATAGCCGGCAAAGGGCTCCAAACCTGCATTTACCAGAGCTCCCCAAACTTGCGAGTAAAGTATTCCGTATCCGTAGTTCAACAACGAATTGAAAGCATCCGTCGCACCCTGATGTATTCGGCCGGCGAACTCGGCTTTGTTCTCGACAATGGTTTTGACTCCATCCCAGTAGAGCCGTCCGGCAACACCTTCCAGTCCCATAAGCTGGGCGCGACGTTGCTCAATCCGCTCCCCCTCGATTTTTCGGGCCTGCAACTCCAAAGCGCGGAGCCTGGGCACAATGTTTGCCACCGTTGCATAGCGCTCGGGTGCAGAGCTTTTCAAGTACTTGCCGCAATAGAGCAGGAGATGACGTTGGTTTCGGATCTTGCCTCTCACGACCAAGCGAGCGAATTCAAGGCCGCGCTCATCGTTATAGGCCATGAGTTGCTCCCGCCGCGATGCAACCGTGGCGGTCAGGATCGGAGAAGACAACATTGCGTAGGGACGTCCTGATGATTCCGTGAAACTCAGACGAATGCCATGTTCGCAGAATTCTTTCAGCAAATCAGAAGACAGCGACACACCGCGGGAAGCCACCACAACCTCGCTGATACGGAAAAAAGGAAATTCATAGGCGACTTTGCCTTGAATCTTGATCTGAAGCCGCTCGCTCTTCTTGCCCAGATAGATGCCAAATCCTGAGAGGATGAGTTGGGCGGCATCCTCCGTCTGGGCGACCCAGGGTTCGGGATCAGGATATCGGTGAGTGCCGAGCGGATAAAGCGCTGCTCCATTGCCATTCGCGGCTGCAGCAATGGCTGAGACGGCCCCCACTCTGGCTACCGCCTTCCTGGCTGTCAAGCTTTCCGATTGAAGCTGACCCTTTACGGGAAATGCCAGGGTTACACCTTCACTTACGACGATTTCGCGACCAGCGACGTTGTCAGGCAACACAATGCCGAAATCCGGATCAAACAACCAGCCAGTTTCGGGAACTTCGTGAGTAAGCAGAGGCTCAAGCTCACCGGTGAAGAGGTTATACTGGCCAATGGTGTCGCTTGGCTCCAAGGCATTTGAAACTGCTTCCATAGTATCCTTCGTTCAGACTTCTAATCCGACATCTGTGTAGGCGGCCTTTACAATGTGACACATTAAATTCTCGCACCAATCAATTTTTCCTGCGGCTTTAAGTGTTCCGAATCGCTTGCCGGAAATTGGGACCAAATAACGGGCGCGAGCTAACCAGCTTTCCTCGGCAGATGCTTTGCCCTTGAAGCATTCGGGTAAGACCTCATGACCATCAAACAGTTCCTCCCACTTTTTAGCTAACTCATCAAAATAACTTTGATCTTGGCCGCCGAACGGCATGAAATTGTTAGCGAAATTGTCGCGAACTCGCTTCGAATGACCTGAGATCTCTTGCTTCAACTTGGATTTTAGTTCGTTGGGATAAGACTCATTCAACATTGTTTCAATAAGAGATTCAAACAAAATACTTTTTTGCTCACGAACACACTTTTCAAGAACCTTCAACGTTTCCGCAAGATGATCTTCTTCGTAAGGGCGATATGGTTTTGAGCCATCTGGAAATTCAGCATATACAAAAACCGTAGCGGGGATTCCGGACGAATTACCATAGCGATTGCATCGCCCAAAACGTTGCAGCAATGCTTCCAGTGGAGCTAATTCTGAAAAACACGTGTCATAGCTTACATCCAACGAGACTTCTACTGCCTGCGTTGCAACCAGAATCTTTCCCACTGAAGGATTCAAGTCCTTTTCGATTCTGAAGCGATGCTCGTTGGTAAATCTTGAATGTAAAAGATGCAAGTCATGCACAAACGGCTTAAGTTCACTGCATAAGCGGATAGCCCTTTTTACCTGATTTACAACAACCAGCACAGAGCCATGCTGGGCCGCCTTTGTAATGGCATCAATTGATTCTGGGCTGAAAACGTCGTGACCCAACAACTGAAGCCGATGACGGGGAGGACGGCTCATCACATCTTCCCCAGGGCGAACCGACGACAACTCCCCGAACGTACTTTTGATCACCTCTCCTAGATGAGAAGGCATAGTCGCAGTCATGAATAAAGCTTTTGCTCCGAGATGTTCGGTAACAAATTGAGTAGCCGCCAGAGTTAGCGCCGTGACTTCGGGATTATACGCATGAATTTCGTCAAAAATCAGCTTCGCTTGACTTAGTGATTGCATTAAGCCCTCTACGCCCTTGGGTTCAAAAAGCAGCCGAAGTATCTGATATGGACTACACACGCGAATCGGCGATACATCCAAGCGGGCCAGATCGCTTTCAATTTTTGCTGCCCGTGTGGCTTCGTCAGGTGAATATTTCTTTTCCAGAAGTTGCTCATATGCAGTACGAACGGATCTTCCATGAATCATCGAGACATGTTCGGTCCAAGATTTGGGTTCGTCCTTCAGTTCAGGTTTAAAGGTCTCAATGAGGCGCTTCTGCATGGCATTCATTGAGGTTTGATACGGAAGCAAAACGAAAGTACGGCCGCGTAACCCCAATTCTGCTTGTCTTGCCGCCCACAGCAATCCAGCTTCGGTTTTGCCGGTTCCAGTCGGCGCAATCAATATGGCGCTTCCATCTTTTGCCGCAAGTTCGACTTGATGTGAGTTGAGTTTGGAACCTTTGGTTTTCTTCTTTATCATCGTATAAACTTCGGCGGTGTTTTTTGGCCCTGGATCCAGGGAATGTGGATTGGCACTGGCTAAATGATCAGCCAATAAGATCAAGCCGCGTACCTGGATGCCGGCACGTCTCAGTTCCCAGGGAACATTAAGAACTTTGCCGTAATCATTCGTTTTCGCTTCAAACTGTGCCGCCAGCTTGTTAACTCGTTGCAGGGCGTTTTTCATGGCGCTGAGGTAATCCAAATCTCGATATTCCTGTACTTCATAGCATGAGAACTGATTCCATCCTGACTCCTGAAAGATTGCTCCTCCACAATCCAACATGAGATGGAGAAGTTTTGCGTCGTCGCAATTAACGCCGTCAGCGAGGAACCTCGCATAGGTTCCTTCAGTACCGAAGTTTAGATTCGGGTTAAATCTTCGATCTGTCAGCCAAAAGAGATTTTTATGATGTAGAGCAACAGCAGCCTCAATCCACACTCTTTCTCCTCGAGGAATCGTCAACCAGTCCAGAAAACACAAGCTGAGGATCTCATGGCGATTGGCAAAAGTTTGTGCCTTGCCTTTTAAGACCTGCTGGAAAACGGCATGCACCTTGCCAAAATCATGGACTAGCGCCGTGTAAGCAAGAATACGTGGCAAACATATGGAATCCTCAGGCACGGGCCAGCCTGGTTGATAAAGCCTGCAATATTCTGCCGTCTGTCTTACCACATCCAGGGAATGGCGGAATAAGGTTGTGCATGGCCTGGATTTGGCCAGCAAGTGTTTCATCAGCGCTTCTAATTCGCTTAATGTCATTCTTGCTACTTAAGCTGTTCCCGGCCCTATGAGCGTTTGGAAATAAAGCCCGCGGCGAAGCTTTCGTCCAGAAAATTCGCGCTGATCTGATGGATCAATTACAAATGTTTTCGGAAGTTTGTCGCGGCTGATCATATCTTGCGATCCTGAATACAGCTTCAAGGCAGGCCAAAGTATTTGGAGATAAACTGCAAATTCCGGCTCACGCTGATGATGATAATTTAAGGATTTTGGCAGCTGAATTGTGCTTCCAGGCAACACCCATGGACGCCATTCATAAGGCAAGATGGTATGAGAAAAGAATGCCTCTTCCGACTCTGACAACTCTATCCATGTAACATCCAGACAGGTGGCCAAATCCTGAGACCGTCCGAGCACATAGGCAAATTCCGGATTTAAAAAAGCACGGCTGAGGCGTTCCAGAAGCTCCTCAGGTCCTCTTAGAAACAAAGTCAGTCGGGGATGGAAAAGAAATTCTCTCCGTTGAGGATTTGTCTGGCATTCCACGTTAACCGGAAAATTCCAATTCCGGTTTTTCAAGGTAAACTTTCCGCTGCCTCGTTCGATCGGTTGGCTGGTTTCCACGTCGAGCGCCTTGCCCTTGTGTTCAAACACATAGGCAAATTCCAAACCATCGGGCTCAAACCATTCGCCAAGAACACCAGCCAAATGCCCATAAAGCGTGGCGGGCGGCAGGACTTCATAAGTAGGTAGCCGGCCGATTTGAATGTGAGGATACCTAAATGAAGCTGTGACGGCCTCACTGCTGACTTTCAAGACCTTCACGCCAGCCACTCCTCGGCTTTTTGCTCGAGTTCTGCCAGAAGCTGCTGGATAGCCTGAACCGGGTGTGGCAAGGATGTAGAACCAGCCCGATTGATTTGGTTGATCGTTTCAGTTATTTCAGGTCGTTGATCATCCATGTAGCCTTTAACCAAACCCATATGAAACTTTGACTTCAGCGAATCTTTATATACTTCCGCCACTTGCTTAAGCGCTTCGCAATTCACTTTTGGCGTGCCCTTATTGTCATTCACAGCAGTACCAAAAAGGTGATTACCGCCTTTTGAAACTGCAAGCATCAGCAAACGTGGCGAAACATCGGTATAGTGAATCGCCGATTTAGCACCACCTGCAATTTGGCTAAGTCCCAAAAGAAGTTGTTTTAAGCGCTGCTTCCGCGTTTCGGCAGGCAGTTCGAAAGCACGATCATTGTCATAGGACTTCAAGCCATTTTGAGTGGCTAATTCCTTGCGCACCGAATCGAGATGTTTATAACCAGTGCGATCAACATGATAGAAACGCCCAAGCATACGAAGATCAATGGAAAACAACCCCACTAAAGCTGTCCGATAAAACTCATGCTCGTGAGGAACAGGATTTCCTTCGTGCCGCGCCATAACGCCAAAATCATCCGTTGGCTCGGAAGCAGCAAGAGAAACAAGCGTACTCATCTTCAATACAGAGCTGCGCGTCAAAGTTGTTTTTGCTTCGACAGGCGTTGCGCTCTTTAAAGTGCCTTTTGCTTCTCGTGCCGCGACAGCTTCTGTTTTAGTCGATTGTGCCCGCATATAACCAAAAACATCATCTTCCGCATAGGAAATTGGATTAGCGTCGGTATATGCGATTTTTTCTTCTCTAAATATTGGCGAAGGCGTCCAACCTTCAATGCCCTGCAGAGCTTCGCGCCACCAGTATCTGAATGCCTGCGCAGAAACGTACGGAAAGGTTCCGGCTCTTGTCTTGATTTTTTTGACGGCAACCACATTGTCAGTCCGCGCACCAGGTTCTGCACCGGCATTATTCAAAGCGGACGCGGGGCAATCGATCAGCAACAACCCGGAAAGGTGTGCCATTTTTTCTCCTTAGTTGATTTGTTCTGAATGCGGTTCTGATGAAGTTGATTCAGGCTCGTCAGGTTCAGGCAATTCAGCCAATGCAGGAGAATTAGCCAACCGCTCATAAAGCCTAATGAGGACTAACTCCTGAACCAGCCAATAATCAGATGCGGTACGATCATCGTCGCTTTGAAGATTCAAGGCAATGAGGACCTTTTCCCATGAGAGGGGCTTGTGCGCATCACTCAACTTTCGCTGAACGTACGAAAGAAACTGCAAGAACTCTCCCAATCTCAGCTTGCGCCTAATGAGTTGGCTAGCGGCTCTGCGTTCTCCTGCGCCGATAATTAAATGATCAGCAATGTGGTCTGCAATTTCCCGAATAGCTTCCAGCCGTTCTCGCTCCATGCCTGCCACCTTTTGTAAAAAAATTTCTGTCACTTCAAGAGTTCCCGGCGTCACTCTCTTGCGATGCCTGCGCAAAAAGAACTGTGCCGCAACCAGTTTGGCTTTTTGCTGAAAATCTTCTGAACGAAATGCTTCGCCCAAAGATTCATATAGATAATTTCTTCTTATAAATTCAAAAGGAATTTGAGTTTTTCCCGGATCTTTATCTTCTGTAATTGCCTCGGTGTCTTTTGTCTTTTTATTTTTCCTGGGCTTCGTTTTCACCAGTGGTGTTTCCCAAGCACGATTCTCGATTTCCTGGTACGCGGGAAATAAACCAGCCTCCTGCCAGAATTCCAGTAGGCCGCGTGGAATATGCAACTCTTCAAAGTTAGGATCGGTTCCATAATTCGTAGCATGTATGCCCGTAATGTCGGATATAGGCGGTGCCGGCGAAAACTGCTTGTTTTCGAGTTTTGTCATTGCTTCACGTGCAGCCTGAAGCAATTGCGTCTTAGGCCAACGCAGTTTGGGCAATTCCTCAGACGCCATACCTAATACCCGGTTGAGCTTTTCATTGAAAATTTGCGTGAGGCGCAGTGTCCAAAGCGAATCAGAGGACCACCAGAACAAGGGCCGGCCTTCAACCTTGAGCGTCGCAAAAGGATAAAAATGCACCGCATAAACGCACCAGCCACAAACAGCTAGCCCGGGCACTCCACCTGAACCGCTGGACATAATAGTTTCGCCGGTCAGCAGAGGAACATAACGACGATCGGCGAAGATTTTTGCTGGCCTGCCGCAAAATGCGCATTTGCGGCCCAGTTCCGGAAACTCAGGCTTATAACTTTCCAGCACCCTGCCGAGATAGGCTCGGTTTTTTTCTGAGGAAAGATCTTTTTGAGTCCAAGCACAATTCGGCAGGTGAACCATTAAATATGACTTCCATATGCTTTTTGTATATTCACGCTTGATCTCTTTGGCCTGAGAAGCCAAATCCTCGAGCGTGAATTCAACAGAGGATTTTTGCAGACGCAATTCCAGCACTGCCACGCCTGCATCAACGTACGGATTGCCGGTATAACGGACCATTATTAATCAACACTTTTGAGGCTCGGAGGAGACCAAATGACTAAATTTTTCAGTCCCCTCCTCGTCGGGGAACTCCGAGCCTAAAAGCGCGGAAGCACCCAAGTTAGAGCCTTAGCCTTCCAAGCGAGACGATAATGCCAATAAACAAGTTTAATGTCAATTCCTATTTAGTCATTAGGTCTAAATAATCATTTATTCCAAAATATCGCATTTTACATCCAGCTACTCTGATTGGTGACACGACCAGCTCATTCGTTTCACAATTTAAAAAATATTTTGGGCCGGAGTGGCTGCAGAATGACCTTGACGCGCGGGGAATCTTCGCACATAATTCGCTGAAAGACAAGGCGAATATATTCGGCCCACCAATTCGCACTGGCGGCAAACCCTACGCCAAATGGGGAATTTGGTTTGAAGTCCACGCCAAATTGGGATGATGTGGGATGCACCCTCTGAAGTCCACGCCAATCTGGGATGACCCAGGGAGGGGGTACCGGGGAATCGAATTAATCGGAGTCGGGAGATTGCGATTGGAAGGGCTAGCGGACATTGATTCGAAACAAGGGGCACCGGACATCCGAGTCGAAACACAGACGTGGGCTCAGAAATGGTTTTCGCAAGAAAAACCACACAGCCGGGAGGCTGTGGCACATGAGTATCGCTTAACTTTGTGCCTGATCTGGGAGGTCGAGGATTGCGAGAAAAAAGCCCTCCTTGCGAAGGGCTTGGTCATTGAGGACAGTGGAACCGTGAACTGTCTCTCTAGAGAGAACTTGAGCGGTGGCGCGCAGCCTTTCTGCGGCGCAGGATGGTTGCACCGGAGATAAGAACGGAACCCAACACAATGAGGCTGCCTGATTCAGGAAATGAATTAATGCGCTGAAGCTGGGTTGAAATCACGTCGTGGAATTCAGCTGCGCCGGCCACGCTGCTGCAAAAAGCTGGTAGAAAAACACCAATACAAAGATATGCAAACTTTTTCACTTTTGGCTCACCCGTCAAAAATTATGGCAATTAAAAAATCGGCACATCTGCTCCGGAAGTCTTGCAGGCCCTAATTTGTGCTGACTTTTATAACCTTCTAAGGGCACGGGGGATGCCAAATTTCAGCACACAAAAATAAGGGGATAGCAGCCTGGTTTCTCTCCTGTATGCAGAATGTTGCAGAAATTGGGCTATATTGGGGCTGGCAATTGGGTTTGCACCTAGGGTAAAACGCCTTTTCCCAGACAAATAACTGAAAGCCCAGGGAGACGTTCATTTATGGAGGATAGACGAAATACTGGTTACTGAGTTGCACATAGCTCGGGTACCAGCTTAGCGATATGGACCAGCCATCCCAGGTTTTGAGCACTACCCAGCCTGAGCCAGCGACTGATACGCCTTCACAGTTCCCTGCTCTGCAGACCGCTGCCGGTCCGCGTCCTCACGTGCTGTTCCTCATCGACCACCTGATGGCCCGCGGCGGAGGCGAAGGCAATCTGCTCAAGCTGCTGGAACTTCTCCCGCCGGAGCGGGTTCGCTGCTCAGTCGCCACGTTTCGCATTCACCCGGATATCCAGAAGAGCATCGCCGTGCCGGTGCACGTTTTCCCTTGGCGGCGTGTATATCACTGGAGCGCATGGAAGGCCGCCTTCGCACTCAGCCGCCTCATCCGCCGCGAAAAAGTAGATATTGTGCAGACTTATTTTGAGACCTCGAATCTTTGGGGCGGAATCGTAGCCAAACTCAGCGGCGCTTCGCTACTCTCCTCGCGGCGCGACATGGGAATCCTGCGAAAGAAAAAGCACACGCTGGCTTACAAATTCGTAAACCGCATCGCCGACCGCGTGCTCGCCGTCTCTGAAGAGGTAAAGCGTTTCTGTATCCAGCAGGAGAGCATCAATCCGGAAAAAATCTCCGTGGTTTATAACGGCGTTGATCTCCGGCAGCTTGCCCCTCTCGTAAAGAATCCATTCGTCGGCGAAGATTGGGCACGCGCGCCGCAGATCATTACTTGCGTTGCCAATGTTCGTCGCATCAAAGGCATTGACGTTCTTTTGCGCTGCGCGCAACGCGTCTGCCGAGAATTCCCCGATGCCATATTTCTTATCGCCGGCAGTTTGTATGAACGCGAGTACTCACAGGAAATCCAGCAGATGATTCGCTCGATGAATCTCGAAAAGAGCATCCGGCTGCTTGGTTTTGTTGAAGATCCCGTTCCGCTGCTGAAGATGAGCAATGCGTTTTGTCTGCTCTCGCGCAGTGAAGGATTCAGCAATGCTCTGCTTGAGGCGATGGCATGCGGCGTCCCGTCAGTGGCTACTTGCGTGGGCGGCAACCCTGAAGCCATTCAGGACGGCGCCAATGGATTCCTGGTGCCATCAGAAGATGATCAGGCTGCGGCAGAGCGACTTCTTTTTTTATTACGAAATCCTGCGCGCGCTGCTGAGATAGGAGAAGCCGGCCGCAACACCGTTCACACACGCTTCAGCGCCGATACCATGATCAATCAACTGCTCAATATCTATGAACTGATGGCCAAGTAAGATCAGCGATAGCTTGGCTATCCGAGCCCAAACAATTTTTTGAACAAAGAGCTCCATCTTTGCGACATCAGCCCCTTTGCTGCGCTCCAGATCACCGCATATTCGAAGATCAGCGGCGAGAAGTTCCCTTTCGCATCCACAAAGTGGTATTCGCATACGTTCATTCGCGGAATCAGATATGGATTGCACTCCGCGGTCCACACGCCGGAATCCTGATTGAGAAAAGCGTATTTATAGCCCGCGCGTTCCACCAATTCACACACTTCTTTGGAGCAATCTCCATTTGGATATGCAAACAAACGGCACGGTGTGGCAAGCTCTTGCTCCATGCGTTCACCCGACTTTGTAATCTCCTGCCTGGCTTGCTCCAGCGGGATCGCCGTAAGAATCTCATGCGTCATCGTGTGGGAGCCAAAGCTCACGCCTTCACGATGAAGTTGCGCAATCTGCTCCCAAGTCAGCGTGGAGTCCACTGGAACTGATGTCAATTCATTATGTTCGGCAACCAGCAATCCAATTTGCTGATTGCGCACTTCCGCCGGCAGTCCTTTGAGATTGTCAATCGCGCGCTCCACATCGCTGATGTCTTGCCCGCTATTAGTGATGGCAAAGCGCTGTTCCAGGACTGAAGCCGCGCGCTCTGGCCAAAATGGCAGTGCACTTCCCATCTTCTCTGTCGCGATGAAGATCAGCATGGGCACTCTGCATTGACTCGCAATGGGATAAGCCGTGCTGGCGGTGTCGGACCAGCCATCGTCAAACGTAACCGCAAGCCTGAGTTTTGAGTGCCTGCGCCAATCCGGCTCGCGTGAGAGATCTACAAAGCCGTATTTCTCCGCAGCATGATTCAGGAAACGTTGAAACGTCTGCTTACGGACCACCATTCCCGGAAGCGACGCGGTCTGTGTTAGTTCGTCATCCGTAAGCACGCGATGAAAGGTAAGAACAATGACACCGCGGCGTCGTACCCAGCTTTTTGCCAGCGACAAAACTCCACACAAGCGAAGCAGCATTGCCCAGAGCGTTTTCCCCCTGGCTCTGGTCTTCGATCGGGTAAAGAGGTTCGCCTGCATATCCTCTCGTTAAATCGCGCGCAACCCTCGGCGACGAAACTCCAATGCTTCCTCGCGCCGCGGAAAAGTGAAATAACTTCCCTGCGCATGGTCCATAGGGACTGCAACTGCTTCGTTCGCCTCAATGCTGCGGATCACCTTGGCCATGCAATGCGCACCGTGCCTCTTGGAACGGCGAATCAGCTCATGCAGCGACTCGCCCGGCTCAACCGCCAGCGACTCCTGCAGCAACGCGTCTCCTTCATCCACTTTCGCCGCCATGTAATGTATGGTCACTCCCAGTTGCTGTTCGCCATGAAAAAGCTGCCAGAATGTCGGCATCATTCCCTTGTAGCGCGGCAGCGGAGCGTGGTGAATGTTGATGCAGCCACGCGCAGGAATCCCCAGAACTCTTTCTTTCAGGATGTAAGGACAAGCCACCGAGATCAACAGCCCGGGTGAGCGCTCCTGCAGTCCATCTGTAAACTCCGGCTGGTTCGGATTGCCGATGTGCTCATATCGAATGCCGTACGCTTTTGCCAGCTGCCCAATCGAATAGAAACGTGAAGCCGAACGCCTGCGCGGGAAGAACGAAAGACCCTTGGCCATCGCCGCCTGAAATAGCAGCCTGCTCAGTCCTGTCACGCCATAAAGCCATTGCAACTCCTGCAGCAACTGCAACCGAGAACGATTGCCCATGGCTCGGCAGCATGAAATTCTTGTGATCTCAAATTCGCCGGAATAATTCCGCAGAAATTCCTCAAAAAACGGCAGAATGTAGAGCGAATCCTCCTGAGTGAGAAATTCAATCTTCATCGCCGCGCCCTCACTGTCTGCCAGGTAACGTACTTTCGACCACGGCATATCTCCATCATGCTCATCAGCGCTGCAGCGTTTAACGTGCAGAAGAAAAGCGGAATGCCCAACGGCTTCCATTTCTTATGCAGTGGCGCCAGCATGTTCAAAATGGCCGACGCGTAAAAGACAAGCTGTGCTGCCAAAATCATCTTGTACAGCGCGGCATCCACCAGGAAAAGATTCGCCACAAACATTGCAATCAGAAACAGCGGCACCACCCACCGCAACACTTTATGTGACCAGAGCTGAAAGGCTGGCCAGAAAAACTTCCAGGGCTTGAGCAAATCAGAGACGCTCAGCAGACCGCGTATGGCGCGCGTCACTACCCGCACCCGCATTGCGAACTCCTCTGCGGTTGACTGCGTCGTCTCCTCAAAGGCCAGCGCCCGGTCTTCAAATACAACTCGGTAGCCTTTTCTAATTGCCTGCAAGGGCTGCACCAGATCGCTGATCACATCGTCCGCCAGCTCCGTGTAAGCCGCTTTGCGGACGGAATAAATACAACCGCAGCATCCCGTAATGGTTTTGATCCGCGATTGCATCTTCTTAATGAAGTTCTCGTAATTCCAGAACGCAATACTTCCCAGCCCTGTAGGCGATTGATCACCCGGATCAAAATACTGGTATCGTCCGCTTACCGCGCCTACAGAAGCGTCCTGATAGTTGCAGGCCAGATAAAGCAGCGCTTTTGAATGGTAAATAGCAGTGGCATCAGAAAAGATAATGACCTCGCCCTTGGCCTGCCTGATTCCCTGATTTTGTGCATGCGTCTTGCCGCGGCGCTCCGCCATCCGGATCAGCCGAATGCGCGGATCTGCAAATGCATTAACGATCTCATCGGTCCGGTCAGTCGAGCAGTCTGAGAGCACAAGCACTTCAATTTTGTCCGCAGGATATTCCAGCGCCAGCGTCTGCCGTATCTTTCGCTCAATCGCTTCTTCCTCGTTATATGCAGCAATCAGCACGGAGATGCGTGGGAAATATCCTGGCTCAGGCCGTTTTCTGCGGTTGAAGAGTGCAATGAGCGCAAGCAACAACGGATATCCCGCATAGACGTAGAACAGCAAAAGCGCTGCCGCCCAAAAGACCGTCCTCGCGATCGTCGTCATGCTAATCGCGTGCTGCATTAGAGACCTTTCCGCCTTTCTTGCTCATGTAGATCACCTCAGCCTTTGAACTGCATGCTGAAGCAACCACCACACTCGGCTTCCGCCTGCTCTCACCCATGGCTTCTTCCAGAACTGCTTCATCGGCCTGGTTATCGAAGTACATGCGCTGCCATACCTCGATCATCAGCAGCGCCCAGATCTTCAGCGCATTGTCGCGCCGGTTTTCCTCATGCTCACGCAGCAGTGCCTGCACGGCCTCCGGCCGGAAGATGCCTCTCTTCTCAATTGCCTTTGGCGAGAGCAACTGCCGGATCACCGGCTTCAACTCGCCATTGATCCACTGCGGCAGCGGCGGGTTGAAACCCATCTTTTTCTTTTGCAGGACTTCGTCAGGCAAAATGCCGCGCATCGCCGCTCGCGTGATCCACTTCGTGGTCATGCGCCGTACTTTCATATACTGCGGCACCCGCATCGCGAATTCCAGCAGACGGTAGTCCGTAAACGGCGCTCGTACCTCAAGCGAATTCGCCATAGACATGCGGTCGGCATACTCCAGGCAGTTACAGGACAGGAATGACGCTGCATCAACGTAGCCCAGCCGGCTCAGCGGCTCCAGATGCGCGCCTCGGCGGAAAAACTGGCGCAGGAAGTCTCCTGAATCACGTCCACCTACTGAAGCAGCAAACTCAGGCGCATACATCTCGCGCTTCTCTGCTTCAGAAAAATATCCAACCCAGTCGATATACATCTCTTCTTCCGTTTGCCATGCCGATTGCGCAAACTCACGCACACGCCGGAAGCCGTGCCGCCCGTCCGTGGCATCGCTCATGAGCGATGACAGGCGTGATACCAGGCCCTTCGTAACAAACTGGGGCAGCTTGCGATATTTCCTCGCCAGCGCAGCTCCGGCATAGCGCACGTAGCCGCCAAAGAGCTCATCACCGCCATCTCCGGAAATCGCAACCGTCACGTGCTTCCGCATGAGCTTGGTGATGATGTATTCGAGAATGGCAGTCGGATTCCCAAACGGCTCATCAAAGTGGCGGACCACTGTAGTCATGTAGTCCGCGCAGGCCTCATCGGCTTGCAGGATGTGGTGCTCCGTCCGAAGCTTCTGTGCCACCAGGTTTGCCACCGGCAGCTCGTCATAAAACTTGCTGTTGGCAAAGCCGATGGTAAAAGTCTTCACCTGCTCCGGGCTGTTCTTTGACGCAAACGCAGTAATCGCGCTGGAATCTAATCCGCCGCTCAGGAAAAGCCCGAGCGGGACATCACTCACCAGGCGCAGCTTTACGGCATCTTCCATGAGATCGCGCGCCTGCTCAATCATCTCTGCTTCTGAAGTCTGTAGTACAGAACCTGCGGTTTCTGCGGCATCCCAGTACTTCCATGTTCGCGTGTGCAGCTCACCATCAGGCGCAACAACCACCTCCATTGCTGAGCCAGGGCCCATCTTGCGCACGTGTTTGAATGCGGTGGAAGGATATGGAAAATAAAGGTAGGTCAGATAGTCGTGCAGCGCCACCGGATCAAGCTCAGCAGGAACGCCGGCCTTCAGAATGGCCTTGATCTCCGAAGCAAAAACCAGCTTGCGATAATCATGCGAGTAGAACAGCGGCTTCTTGCCCAGATGGTCCGTTGCCAGCAGCATGCGCCGCTTGCGATGGTCCCAAATGGCAAAGGCAAACATGCCTCGCAACTTGCTTACAACATCACTGCCCCACTCTTCATATCCATGAATGATGACTTCAGTGTCCGTATCTGAACGGAACTGGTGTCCTGCAGCAACCAGCTCGGCGCGCAGCTGCTGGAAGTTATAGATTTCGCCATTGAAGGTGATCCAGATCGTCTCATCCTCATTGCACATGGGCTGGTGCCCGGCAGAAGACAAGTCAATGATCGAAAGCCGGCGATGCTGCAGGCTGACCCAGCATGCGCTCTGATACAAGGCAAAATATTTCATCCCGGCATCATCCGGGCCGCGATGCTTTAGTTCCTGCCCGCACTTCTCACCTGCCGGCGAGCTTCCGATTTGTCCAAAGATTCCACACATAATGTTCTTTCTGTAATCCCGAACCGCGCTCAGAAAAGCCTTAAGCCGGCACCATCTCCTCTGCCATCGCCATCTCCGGCTCCACAGCCATAGCTTCTTTTTCTTCCGCAGCCCGCTGCTCTTCAATCATCTGCCCACGCACCACGCATGCCAGCAGCACCCAAAGAAAACCGTTCACCTCAATGTATAGCCAGCGATCGCCAAAGAAATTAACGACAAACACGCACGCCATCATCACGGCAAATCCCAGGCCAACCGACCGCAAAAATGGGTCCTGCGCAGTCTTCCACAACTTCAACCCCAGCCGCGCAGCCTTGGTCAGAATGAACAGGAAGAACAGTAGTCCCGCGATTCCCATCTCCACCAGAACTTTCAGGAAGTAGTTGTGCGTGTCGGTATAGATGCTTACGCGATGCTGCAATCTGTATGTATCAAATCCAGCCCCGAACACCGGATTCTGGTGGAAGAGATCCATTGCATCATTCCACAGCGCAACCCGGTCCTGGGCTGAGGTATCAAGCTGCTGCTCATCTTTGTCATAGGTCATGAGCACGCGCTCCTGTACTGCTGTCGGCACAAATGCCTGCCAGCTGAACAGGAAGAAAGCCAATGCCACCAGCATCCATCGTTGTTTCAGTAGTCCCAGTAAAAACAATCCAACAAGAATTCCGGCGTAGGCCTCGCGCGAAAATGAAAACAACAGGCAATACCCGCTGAATGCGACAAGCAGCCATGTGGCCAGCTTGAGCGACTTCCGCTTTTGAAATGCCGCCAGCCCCAGCAGAAACAACATGAACTCGGCCTCAAAAGTTGCCACTCCATTCACGCCTGCATAGCCCAGCGGTCCACCGTCACGCACCTCATAAGAGAAGTGTGAGAGGTCGCGATCACTCATCGTGCTGTAATAGCCCTTATCAGTGGCAAAAACAGAAAGGCACATCAGCAGAATGAGAATCTTGATCTGCTTCACGTCCTTGATCACGTTCACCACAACAACAAAAATCACGAACATGACCATATAGTTTTTCCAGTTGGAAAAACGCGGATCGCTGATGGCCAGCGGCATCTCGGAGTTCAGGTAAAAGGCGCCGCGCCACAACTCTACATAGCAAAAAATTCCGAAGAACAGCAGCAGCTTGTTCATCGGCGTCTTTTCAATGCGAAAGCTGCCCTTGAAGACCGCGCCCAGTATTACGCCCAGCAGAAGAATGTCAATCAGCTTGTTGCCGAGCGGCAGGTCCATGATGCGATAGCGAATCGTCTGCAGCGGCAACAACGGCACCAGAACGTACAGGCCAATCTGCGGTTTCCAGAAGAGGGACATCAGGAATGCCGCCATGGCACTCAGATAAAGCGCCCAGGGGACGTATTGTTCCAGCCCAAAGTGCACGGATTACGTCCTCTCCGATACTGCAGGCATCTCGATTGGTCCTTGCGCCGGACGATGCAGCCAGCTCGCCGCCATATTCCAGCCTTTGCCCAAGAGCCTGCACACATGCGCGTCGATCACGCACAGGGTTACCGCATAAAGCACAAGAACGAAACTTCCCTTGGCGATCGCGGCGATCCATGGTGTCTCCACCGGAAGTTGCGTAGCCAGCCAAGCCACTCCCGCGCCAACCACTGAATAACGAAGGAAGGCCGCGATCTCAATCTTGAACGGCAGAACCCGCAATGACTCGTAGGCAAGAAACACTACGATGCCCGCATAACTCACCATCGTCGCAACCGCCGCTCCGACCAGCCCAATTCGCGGCAGCAGAATTACGTTCAATGCAATATTCAAAGCACAAGCGTAAAAAGTTGCGCTGGCAATCTTTGAAGCGCGCTTGTGAATCAGCAACCCCGGACGGAAATAAATGGTCACTGCCGAGAGCACGAGCCCAACAACCAGGAAAGGCAGCAAGGTATGCGCCTGCTGAAACTTCTTTGAAGCCAGCAGCACAATCACGTCGCGAGAAGTAACCATCGCCATACAAACCACCGCAATCGCTGCCAGCATGAACTGGTCCAGACTGCGGCTCATAAAATCCTGTGTAGCCTTCTTGCCCTGGCTGTTCCACACTTTCATGCAGATTGGGAAGAGCGCCAACTGCAACGGCGCCATGAGCACGTCCTGCAGATAAATTGCAATGCCATAAGCCGCGGCATAGAAGCCCAGCGGCTGTGCGCCAAGATAGTGCTGAATAAAAAAGCGGTCGCCCGAGTCCAGCACTACCCACGAAATCTCCGCGATCATGAGCGGAAAAGAAAACGCAAGCGCCGTACGCAGAAAGCCGGAATCAAACTGCTTTATCGAGAGCAGGTGGCGTTTCCCCAACACCGGCAGATACTGCAACAGAATTGCACCTTCCACCAGCACGAGCCCAAGGAAGAACGCAAAAATCGTCTTCTTCCACAGAAAGAGCAGCAGGCAGATCAGAGCAATACCCGCCGCTTTTTGCAGGATGTCCATGCCATTGAAGAGCCGCGTCTTGCTCTCCATCTGCATCAGGTTCATCTGCATGGAGCGTAACGACCGCACAATGACCAGCGCACATGCGAGCAACAGCGTGTTGGTAGCGGTTATTCCCAGAAATCGTCCGGCTCCAAAGTAAACTGAAACGCCAAACATCACAGACAGCACCACCGCTAGCAGCGCCGTCCCATAAAACAAAGTGGCGTAGTAGCTCCGCAGCTTGTTTGGATCGGAAGAATTCGCGCTCTCCGGATAATACCGCTGCACTGCGTGCTGAAATCCAAACTTCGAGATCACCGTAAGCAACAGAACAGTGTTCGTGATCAGATTGATCACGCCATAATCAGCAACAGAAAAAACTCGCGTGAACAGCGGAAAGGAGATGAATCCCAGGAGCATGACGGCCACACGTCCTCCCAGATAGTGGGACGAGTGCCGATAGAGTGTTTTGATCTCGCTCATTGAATTCACATCCTCGAATGTGTTCTGCAATCATCCGCGCGCAAGGCATGCAACTACAAAGCTGGATGCACCTTGAAGTAGAGCCCTGCTTCCAGTGCAATGCCGATCAGCAGCACCACCACGGTCACCACAGCAAACGTGATTGAGCGCCGCCGGTCAGCGCCGGCTGAAAGCTTCGGCACCGCCGTCAGCAAAGGAACTCCCGCCGGCAGAATTGTTTTCAGATCCTGTTCGATCTTCAGCGTTCCATTCAGCATGTCCTTGAGGTAAGCCAGTCCCAGCGAGAGTGCGAATGCTGCCACCAGCACCGCCATCAGCATGATGCGCCGCTTGGGCTTGAACGGCTTCTCCGGAACCTGCGCCGGGTCAAGTATCGTGAAATGCTCCGCCTGCTGCCGCCGTTCCAGATCAGCCGCCATGCCGGCTGAAAAAGTCTTGTCCAGCAGCGACTGATAATGGTCTTTTGACACGCTGTAATTGCGATTCAGTTCGGCCATCTGTTGTTCAACCACCGGCACAGCGTCCACCTTTGCGCGATACGCGTTCATCTGTTGCGTCAGACGCGCCTGTTCGCCATTCAGTCGCTTGGCTTCGCGCTCCAGCAACTGCAACCGCACCGTCACTGCGCTGTTCTCCGGCGCAGCTGTCGTAACCGGAGGATCAGCCGGAAGCGCCTTCAGCCGGTCTTCCACGCGCTGCAACCGCGCCGCCGCATCCACGACCTCAGGATGCGCGCTTGTATAACGGTTCTGCAGGTCCTGGAGCTGCGACTTCAGCTGCTGCCGCTCGCCTTCAAGCTTCGCTCTCTCGGTTACAGGTGCAGCCTTGACCACGCCGGAGTTTGAGCTCTCCAAGCCGCGCGAGAGAAGCGTGCGCTCAACCTCCAAGCGATTCAGGGCTTCAACATTGGCCTGAAACTGCGTTTGCAGTTGTGAAAGTGCCTGCAGGTTTGCCGACTGCTGCTCCGGCATCTCGCCAAGGTGGCGCATCTTGAATGCGCTCACCTTGGCTTCCTGCGTTTCCAGGTTCTCCTTGGCCTCTTTCAGCTGCGCGTCAAGAAACTCAGTGGTGTCCTGCGCCTGCTGCTCGCGGCTTTTGAGGTTCCATTCAATGAAGCTCGCAGCCAGCTGGTTCGCCACCTTGGCCACGGTCTCGCGCTGGCATCCTTCGTATTCGATTGTGAAAGCGCTCAGCCCGGCAGATGATCCCTGCTTTACCGTGATCGTAATGTCCTTGCGCATCAGCTCGATCAGCTCTTCCCGAGAGACCTTCCCCCGCAGCTCGGGATAAAGCTGCATGTCATCAATGATCTGCTGCAAGCGCGTGGAGCTCAGCACCTGCTGTGTGATCGTGTTGAGGCGCTGCGTAGGATCAGAGCTCACTGTCGGGCTGACGTATTTTTCCGGCACCTTCTGCGGATCCACCAGGATCGTCGTCGTCGCCTTGTAGTGGTCCGGCATCAGCAGGACAAAGGTGCACCCGGCGAGAGAAAACAACACTGTCCCCAGAAAAATCCAGCCGCGATAGTGACGCACCGTATTCCACAACGACCGCAGTTGGTCCGTAGCTCCGTTTTGTGTAGCTTGGCTCATCATTCCCTCGTCAATCCTCATCGTCGTCCTAGAAATGCAGCGGCGCCGGATAAAATTCCAGCCCGACCACCGCATAGCTCGCGTTTCCGCTCACCAGGTTGCCGCCCGCGCCATGGAAGGAACGATATCCAGCACTGAATGCCAATCCGTTCATGATCTTGTAACGGAGGCGCGGTGCAATGAAATATCCGTGGTAAGCCGGAACAACGGTGGTGATCGATGTGCCGCGAAGATAGCCTGCATCCGTAGTAAAGGTGTAGCGGCGAAGCATCTTTGAGAAGCCGACCGTCGCATTGTCTTCCCAGCGGCTGTCAAGCTGAGCCATTGTTGTAAACATGCGATTCACTGAAGCGTAGATCTTGTCCTGATGTCCGAAGTTTTTCACCAGGCTGGCGCTGAAGTTCGCCGACTGGGGCGAGCCGCACGTCGCACTGGACCACTGCGGGCCGCCTGCAATGTCAAATACAACCGAATGGCTCATCTTCACGCCCAAACCAAGTCCACCACCATATGTATTGCACTTGGGGCCGTTCAAAACAGTGTCGCCTTCACCGTAAGCGCGTAGGTCGATGCGCTGTGTCACAGAACGGGTGTATTCAAGCTTGCTTCCAATTGCATTCGAATGCGAGCCAGCTGTAAATGCAAAGGTCGTGAAACCACCACCCTCAATCCCCGTGTAGGTATGGAAAACATTCAAGGTGATCTTTTCGCGACGGCTCTTCAACCAGCCCAGTCCCACGCTGTTTTCAGCAAAGGCCACGTTCTTCGCGCGTAGCAGCACAGCGGTTGAAGTTGTGTCTGCGATCGGCGTGCTCGAAACCACCAAAAAGCTGAGTGGACCCTGCAGACGCGCGGATTCTGATCCGTAGCTGCCGCTTGCAGAGGCAGTCCAGAACCAGCGCTCACTGAAAGATCCCAGCGTGCTCAGCGTGAGCGTGTGGTACGCCTGCGGATCGCCGCTCGCAGTATCATTCGGGTTTATCACGCCGGAGTACTGCAGCAGGTAGCGGCCGGTCCGCGTCGGAGCAAAAAACGCCACATACGGCTCAACCGAGGTTGAAACCAAATCACTGTTTCCGCCGGTGGTAATTCCGCCAACGCTGTTCGTATAAACAGAATTGACCGAGCCTCCGTAGAAGAACTGGTACTTATATCCCTGCGAACGCATCGTGATTGGCTGGCCTGAGTCGGCGTACTCGCCGCTTGAGACCGCCTGGTTACTGCGGACCTGCGGATACAAGCTGATGAGTTGCCCTGTTCCAAGCGAAACCGTGTAAGCACCATCAGAGGTGGCATACCACGGATTGTTAGCAGGTTTTTCCGGGCTGTCTGAAGAGCTTTGCCCAAAGGCCGCCGGACTCGCCAGCTGAACCGCGAGAACAAAAATCAGAAGAAACAAGGCCCGGTTAATCATCTGAAAATTTTTCATGGCACCACCACCGTATCTCCTGGATGTAAGGGAATGTTTTGCTGGGTATTTTTACCCTGGATCACTTCCTTGTATTTGAACTTGAGCTTTTGCAGTTTTCCGTCTTCGTTGCGCAGGACCACGATGTTGTCGCGCTTGGCAAATGGAGTGAACCCGCCGGCCTGCGCGATCAACTGCAGCACAGTGGTTTGCGCATTTAGCGAGTAGCCACCCGGCCGGATCACCTCGCCGGTAATAAACGCCCGCTTACTGCGAATGTCCGTAACCGTTACCGTAACCTGGGGATTGTTGAGAAAGCTCTTCAACTTTGCTGCAATCAGGTTCTGGATCTGCAACGGCGTCAGCCCGCTGACCTTCACTTCATTGATCAGTGGCAGCGATATGTTGCCGTCCGTCCGCACCACCACGGTCTGCGAAACTTCCGGCTCTTTCCAGACATTGACGTTCAGCACATCAGCTTCGCCAACGATGTACTCTGCAGGTACAATCTGGGGCTTGGCTGAATCGGCAGAGCTCGCAACGTCCGATGTTTTTGTATTTCCAGCCTCTGGGGTCTTTAGGTTCGCAGTGGTTGTCTGCGCCAGTGCGCTCAACGTCCAGCAAACCACAGCAAAGATTGCAATCAACTTTTTGTAAGAAGACACTTCTTAACTCCTAGCTTTAAAAGCCTGCATACCTGACAAATCTTTATTTCGCACCTTTGCCCAAAAGGATCACCTTCACTGTTTCCAAAATGATGGCGAGATCCAGTGAAATTGAGAGGTGCTTGATGTAGAAGAGGTCCAGCTCTAGCTTTCTCTTCGCGTCTTCGACCGTTGAGCCGTACTGATACTTGATTTGCGCCCATCCGGTCACTCCAGGCCGGACCGTGTGCCGTTGGGAAAAGAAATCAAGACTTGCTTCCAGCAGCTCGCAGAAATAAGGCTGCTCCGGCCGCGGGCCAACCAGGCTCATGTCGCCCTTGAGAATGTTGAAGAATTGCGGCAGCTCGTCCAAACGATACTTGCGGATAAAATTGCCCACGCGGGTAATGCGATTGTCATTGTCCGCCGCCCAGCTGGGCCCGCTTTTCTCCGCGTCCTGCCGCATGGAGCGGAATTTGTAAATTTCAAACTGCATGCCATTCAGTCCCACGCGCTTCTGCTTGAAGAGCACAGGCCTTCCGCTTTCCAGCAAAATCGCCAGGGCCACCAGGGCCATCACCGGCAAAGTAAGTGCGATGGCAAACAGCGCCGCAGCAATATCCACAGCGCGCTTGGCAGCCAGTAAGAATTTATTTTTGCGAAAGCCGTCAGAGAAAATCAGCCAGCTGGGTGAGAGTTTTTCCAAGGCAATGCGCCCGCTGATTTTTTCAAACACAGTGTGAGCGTCCTCAACGGTCACTCCGGCAAATTTCAACCGGAGCAGTTCTCTGTATGGCATGCGTCCGCGCTGCTCTTTGAGTGAAAGCACTACGCGATCAATCGCTTTCTCTTTCACCAACGGCTCCAGATCGCTTAAGCCGCCAATGATCCCCGGGTTCACCAGTGACTTGCCGATGTTTTCGCCCTTCTCATCCAGAAAGCCCAACACTTTCAGGTTGAGATCAGGGCGCGAGCAGATTTCGCGCGTGAGTGAAATGCCTGCCGGGCCGGTTCCAACAATCAACATGCGCTCCGGGCGTCCGAGAAAGAAGAAGCCTTTCGAGTCGAGCAATATGCGCCAGGCACAGATCAGGGTCATGATCGTGGGCACAGCCAGTGCGGCAATGCCTCTGCCCAGGCTCACGCCCGGCGCAAGATAGTAGATCAACGCCAGCCCAATGGAAGCGATTCCCAATGCCTGCAGAAGCCCAATCAACAGGCTGGCGCGCGACTTCATGACCTCAATGTCATAAAGATCGTTGTAATAGAGGGCGAACTCGCACATGAGCACCACCACCAGGAAACGGCCGATGGTATGCCCGCCGGCGTACTCCCAGTGCGTGCCCATAAAACGCAGGGCCGTTGCAAAAGCCAGGCCCAAAATGATGAGCAGACCTTCGCTGCCGATCAAGACCAGCGTCTTGGTCGGTATCTTTTGTCCGCCGATTTTAAGCATTACTCACCTTGGCCATCGGCATGAGCTGTCCCATGCCGTCGCCACCGTCTTCTGCGTCGTGTGTCTCTTGCGCATCGGCCGAAGGATCTCCCGGCATGTTTCTCACGGCAGCGCGATTCGGCGAAAGACCGGAATCACGAATCTTGTAGAGCAGTGCGCGATAGCTGATCTTGAGCGCCTCAGCAGCGCGGCGGCGGTTCCAGTGAGTGTTTTGCAGGACCTTGAGGATGATCTCGCGCTCCAGCCGCCGTACCGCCTGATTGGTAATTTTCTTGAGCGGCACCGGGCCCTCCTGCGGGATTTCAAATTCAAAGCCGCTCGCGGCGGGCTCAGCCAGGTCAGCGGTGATGCAGGCCTCAGTTCCCAGAATCACGTAGCGCTTGATCAGGTTTTCCAGCTGCCGGATATTCCCCGGCCACTGATACCCCTGCAGGAGCCGCAAGAGCGAAGCCGAAAGCGGTGGCGTCTTGCGGTTATATGCCATGTTGAAATGCTCGCGGAAATATTCCACCAGCTCAGGAATGTCAGCGCTTCGTTCGCGCAATGACGGCAAGGTCACGTTCACTACATTCACGCGATAGAAAAGGTCTTCGCGGAAATTTCCGGCAGCAATCTCCTGCTTCAAGTTACGATTGGTCGCGCAGATCACCCGCGCCTCAGAGCGCGTATCCTCCTGCGCTCCAATACGGCTGAATTTTCCGTCCTGCAGCACCTGCAGGAGCTTGGATTGCAATCCCAAACTCAGTTCACCGATCTCATCCAAAAACAATGTGCCGCGATCAGCCAGGGCAATCAGCCCCGGTTTGGAAGTGTAAGCCCCTGTGAAAGCGCCTTTTTCGTAGCCAAAAAGTTCGCTCTCCAGCAAGGCATCGGGAATTGCAGGGCAGTTAACTTTTACGTAGGGACCTTTGGCAAGAGGTGAATTGCGATGAATCAGCTTGGCTATGATCTCTTTGCCAGTTCCGCTTGGACCTTGTATAAGCACCGGCACGTCGGCCGAGACAATCATGGCCAGGTCGCGCTGGACTTTCTTCATTGCTTCTGAAGAGCCAAAAATTACTGACTCAGGGGGAAGGTCAAAATTCTGCTCTACCGTCTGTTTCATTCGAGGCTCCGTCATGCCAAAAACCGGAAGTTTTAAAATGCTTTCGTAAACCTCATATGTGCATGTACAAAGCCAAAGTGGAAAGAAGACAGGGGAGGGCTTAAATACTCAAATAAACAGGGCAGACAAACGTATGTAGCTGAAAACGATAGGGTTACTTCTTGAGAGCGGGTTTAAACCCGGAACGCCCTTGGCACGCCTGTACAACATAAATAGGAAAATGTTTTCACACTGGGAACGTGGCTTTCCCTCGCATCTAAGACAGCCTTGCTGGGTAGGTGCTTACCGCCAACGGTCAACTGCATTCCACCAGACCACCTTCAGCCATTCTTGAAACGTGGTCTTGGCCCACTCGCGATGCTGCCACCAGCGCGTACCAAAAATCCTGTCATCATGTGCGGCAGCAACCGACCAATGATATTGCGGCAGCCTGTTGGCAAAGATCGAGCGTGCCCGAGCAGTATGCCAGTCGCTGGTCACCAATAAGACGCTTTTGGCGTGCAGCGGCTCCAGGCACTTGGCTACATAACGTGTCTCAGTGACCGTGCCATCTTCGTCAAACGGGCAAACGCTCGCCTTGGCCGACATGTCTCCCGCATCCTGCCGCAGAAAGTTCTCCGCGTATTCTGCAGGCGTATGGCCAAAGAAGTTGGAGTCAGAAGATGCGTCCACAAACAGATGTCCTCCGTAGCCGGCGCGCAGCAACTCCATCCCGCGGCGATAGCGTTGGTCCTGGCTATCACCGGCGAGAACGACAATCGCATCTGATTTTTCCGGATGATCGCTCACCAGAATTCGGCCGCCAAACAACGCGAAGACCAGCACAGCGAACATAAGAAGGAGAAACACTCTGCGCCATCTGCTCCGAGGCGGAGATTTCTGTGCAGGCCACTGCGTTAGGGGTTGGGGGGTATTGGCCACACCTTGGAATACCACTAAGGCGAACTGAAAGGCAATCCAGCTTAGTGATAAGACTTGTTTAGCTCTTTAACGAACGTTCCTCTTTCATCAGAAGATTGTGCAAAAAGTTGCAGCAAATATGCGATTCATGCGCAAAGCCCGACCTAAAGATTCTTCTATTCTCAACATCTGCAAGAGTTTCCGCCCATGCGCTGCCAAGCCCCAACTCTTGAGATGTGGCATGTAAAGTGCGTACTCATAAGGCATCATGAGCACTTTGAAATATATTTCTACATCACCTTTTTTGGCCGCCAAGCTGGAAGACCGCACGGCACAGATTGGCGTGATCGGCCTTGGCTACGTCGGCCTCCCGCTGGTTTTGCTGTTCAGCGAACAGAAGTTCCGCGTCACCGGCTTCGATATCGATCAGAAGAAGGTTGATACGGTTCAGCAGGGCGGTTCATACATCGTCCGCATTATTGTGACTGACCATTCCTCTTACGATTACGCAGCGATTGTTAAGGAAGCAAATCTGGTGATCGATACACGCAACGCAACCAAAGGAATCCAAAATCCTAAGATTGTGCGTTGTTAGTGTTCGGGCCCTGTTTTGCTCCTTACAGGCTGGCCAGCGCGGGGCCAGCCTTTTTGTTTTGTTGCCTCTCATCCCGAAGCCCACACTCTTTCGGCTCCGCAATAATCGGCGAAGTTACTTGATCGCAACCGCCAGCGTGTCATGGTGCTCTCGTATAAAGCGTCTGAGATACGGGCCAATCTGCGCCGGAGACTCAAAGCCCGCTGCTTTGGCCGCCGCCTCCTGATCTTTTGCGGGGACGTCGGCGCTTTCTGCGTAGTGCTTGAGATCGCGAAAGACGCCAATGGTGAATATGTCCCATGCCGCGCCCTGATCGCGCACGAATATAAAGTTCTCCGGCTCTTTCAAGCTCCTGGCGTACACATTTTCCATCTCGCGCTCTTTGTACAGAGCGCCGAACTGCCCGGGCAGCGTGATAAACATCTCGACATGAAAGAACCCGCCTCCTGCAAATGCCTTGCGGAGATCGGCCAACGGCGGCCCGTAAGCAAACAGGTCTTCCTGCCAGGCAATGCTCTCTTTGATTTTCTGATCCATCTTATTCCCCTGCTCTGCCTGTTGCCGCTTCGCAACGCGCTGTGGCTGGTAAAACTCCGCGTAGCTTCCCATGGGAAAAAGAATCATCAGATCCCAGTGATCACCCTGGCTGTGCCTCATCCACAACGGAGCTTCATCTCCAACAGTCTGATACGCAGTGGCTCGAGCTTTGTAGAGATCAATCAAGTCCAGCAGCTTCCCCGGAGCGGCCTGCACCAGACTGACTTTATAGAGGTAGCCGTTATCAGCAGCCAATGACGGGGTAGCGCAGCAGAGTGAAAGACATAAAACCACCAAAAAGCGATTACGCATGAACCTGCTCCTTGTGATTGAGTTCTTACCGCGAATCAAAGCGATGCGCGCGGATTATAAATACAAAGACAATAGGGCAAAACAACAAGAAATTTGGTTTCTTCGCTAAAGCGCCTTCTTGAGCATCGCGGTTGCTTTATATGAGCTCTGAGTCATATGTAATCGGCAGCGCAACCACAGCCTCGCACCCCGCGCAATCTCGCCGGTTTGAGAGCTGCAGAACACCACCATGCGCCTCGGCGATCTGCCTGCTGAGGATCAGTCCAATACCGCTACCGCCGTGCTTAGTCGTAAAAAAAGGCACAAAGAGATTGTCGCTGTTTAGGAGTCCGGGCCCCTCATCGCGAATGAAGAACTCAACGCTGCGCGCATTTGTCCGCCAACCGACCTCGACCGATCCAGGATGTTTTAGCGAAGGATCCAGGGACGCATCAACCGCATTGCGGATCAAATTAATGAGCAATTGCTCAATCTGATCTTGATCCGCATCAATCGACACGGGCGGCCCATCGAGCGTCTTCACCTGAATGCGGCGTTCTAGTGATGCTGCCCGCTGTACTAGTGGCCCCACCTCAATGCGATTGCGTGTTGGCGCAGGCATTCGCGCCAGCCGGGTATAAGCCTGCATAAAGCGATTGAGAGACTCCACGCGGTTTTCAATAACACGAAGCCCCTGCTGCATATCCTGCACGAACCAGTCTGGCAGCGCAGCGCGTGAAGTGAGCGAGCCGAGCGTTCCTGCAATTGACTTGATCGGCGCCAGTGAATTGTTCAGTTCATGGCCAAGCACGCGAATCAGCCGCTGCCACGCCTGGCGTTCTTCTTCGCGCAATGCGCGGCTCAAGTCAGAAATGATAAGCAGTTCGTGTGGCACTCCATTTTCACGAAATGAAGTGTGACTTACCGCCCAGCGTCCATGCTTGCCCGGGAAAGTCATCTGTACGGTCTGCGGCCCGGGCGACTGCAGAAATTCCTGCAGCCCCAGCTCTTCCGCCGTGAGGCCCAGCATCCGAGGAGCAATCCGCCCCATAAGCTCTTCTCCGGCGCGGTTCACGATGCGAAGATGTTGCTGCTGATCGAAGGTGAAAACGGCTACGTCAATCTCCATCATCACTTTCTTCAACAGGGCCGTGGCTTCAAGCGCACTGATCTTCTGATGCTGCAGCCTGCCGGCAAGCGAATTGATCTCATAAATCAAATCAGCAAGCGTGTCTTCACGTCCGCCGCCGCGCAGCCGGAAAGAAAAATCTTCTTCGCGAATGGCAGCCACCATGTTGGAAAGCGTCTGCATGGGGCGGATCACCTGGGAGTGAAGCATGGAGCTGCCGATCGCCCAGGCAAGTACGATGAACAGTGTGACTGTCCATTTGAGCTCAATGGAATGGCTTCCTACCCAAAGAAGAATTTCTGCGACAATGGCTCCTGGCAGGCTGATCAGCAGCGTCATGAGCGTCATGCGCATGTCAAAACTCAACCTGAAGCGCGGGGCAGGCGATTTGAAGACCGGGCGAGCGGGTTGACCGTAATGATCAGAAGCCATATTTCTGCATGCGGCGATATAGGGCGCTCCGGCTCAAACCGAGCGCATCCGCTGCATGGCTGATATTACCTGAATGGCGGGCCAGCGCCTTTCGAATCAGCAGTGATTCCACCTCTTCCAGGCTCATCTCTTCAATCTTGCCGGGGCCGGCTTTGTCCGCTTGCAGACCCAGGTCATTGGGATGGATCTCATCGCCGGTGCTCATAAGCACCGCACGCTCAATAGCGTGGTCCAGCTCGCGCACGTTACCCGGCCATGAATGTCCCAGCATTTTCTCCAACGCGGTAGCGGCAAAGCTCTTCACCGGCTTGCGGTACCGCTGCGCATAAGCCTTGAGGAAGTGAGTAGCCAGCAACGGAATGTCTTCTTTTCTCTCGCGCAGAGGTGGAATTTGTAGCTCAACTGTATTCAGCCGGAACAGCAGATCAGAGCGAAACCGGCCTTCAGCGCTCTCCAGCTTGAGATCGGCATTCGTCGCGGAAATTACGCGGACATCCACTTTGTGCGTTTTGGAAGAGCCGACGCGTTCCATCTCACCGGTCTCGAGCACGCGCAGCAACTTGGCTTGTTGCTTGAGCGGCACATTGGCGATCTCATCCAAAAACAGCGTGCCGCGATCAGCCAGTTCAAAGCGGCCTACACGATCTGCCCGCGCATCGGTAAATGCGCCTTTCACGTGGCCGAAGAGCTCGCTTTCAAATGTTCCTTCAGGAAGCCCGCCGGTGTTGACGGTAATCATCGGGCGGCCGCTGCGCGAAGAAAGTGCATGCAGCGTCTGCGCCACTACTTCTTTTCCTGTGCCGTGCTCGCCAGTGATTAGTACGTTCGCATCGCTCGGCCCGATCCGGCTGATCAGGGTGAGAAGCGGCTCCATGGCTTTCGATTCGGCGATAAACACCGGGCGGTTCTGCGCCCGAAGCAGGCTGTTCTCTGCTTCAAGCCGCTCGGCCCGGCGCATGGTGCGGTACAGATCAACCTGTGTACGGATAATGCTCAGCAGCCGATGATTATCCCAGGGCTTCTGGACAAAATCACGCGCGCCCCGGCGCATTGCTTCTACCGCCAGTTCAACGCTGCCCCAGGCGGTCATCACAATGATTGGAAGCTTGCTGTCGGCCGATTGAACGCGAGAGAGAAGGTCAATTCCTTCCTGGCCAGAGGTGGTATCACGCTGATAGTTCAGGTCCATCAACATGATGTCAAATTCATTGCTCTGTACCGCTTCCAGCGCGGCAGCGGGGCTGCTCACTGTCTCTATCGCATAGCCTTCAGCTTTCAGCAGCAAGCGCAAAGCTTCGCGAATGTCACTCTGATCGTCAGCCACAAGAATGCGCACCGGCTCGGTCCTGGTTGCAACGGTGCTCAGCAATTCTTGCGCTTTGGTTGACACCTGGTAGTCCTTTTCTATTTCTCGTGGATTCACACTCATGCAGTAGCGCTGCCGGGAACGGTGGAGCTGTCATCAACAATCCAGCCGTCTTTCAGTTGAATGATGCGGTTACCGTAAGCGGCGTTCGCTTCTGAGTGCGTGACCTGAATAATGGTTGTGCCCTGCTCATTCAGCCGCCGGAATAGCTCCATGATTTCCTTGGCCTGTCCTGAGTGCAGATTGCCCGTGGGTTCGTCTGCCAAAATCAATTTGGGATTGCCCGCCACCGCCCGCGCCACCCCTACCAACTGCTGCTGTCCGCCAGAAAGTTGGTTTGGATAAAGGTCTTTCTTGCCCACAATCTGGAACCGGTCCAGGATGTCCGCCACCATGGATGCCCGCTGCGCCCGCGGAATATCGCGATAAGAAAGCGGAACGTCAATATTCTCCTGCACAGTGAGGTTGTCAAGCAGATGGTAGCTCTGGAAAACAAAGCCAACGTTGCGACGGTTAAGCTCTGCGCGCTTCTTCCGGTCCAGCTTGTGCACGGCTTGATCTGCGAACACGTACTCACCTGCCCAGCCATCGTCCAGCATGCCGACGATGCTAAGCAAAGTTGTTTTTCCTGCACCGGAAGGCCCCATGATGGTGACAAACTCGCCTTCCTTAATATCAATATTGATGCGGCGGAGCAGCCACACTGTTCCTGCCGGGCTCTTGACCGTTTTTTCTATGTTGCGAAGTTGAATCATGTGTCTTGTCAGGATCCTCTTGATCCGCAAATCCAGCCGCTGATTGTCCCTTGAATTGCTACTTCCTCGCTACTCTATTCTCTCATTCATACCGCAGCGCAACCATCGGATCTACTTTCATCGCCCGGAGAGCAGGAATATAGCAGGCGACAAGAGCCACCAATCCCAGAAATATCGTAACTGCAATAAAAGTGAGCGGATGATGGTTTTCGTAGGCAAAAGATGCGAGCACCGCTACAAGCGTAAAGACAGGGCTCTTGCGCAACATCCGCAAGGCGTAGCGGAGGTCTTGAATCAAAGTCAGCATTTTCGGATTCGTTCTTTTCCGCGGGAGCGCGCAGCCAGCCGCTAAGTTGTCATTTTAAATCTGGCTGGTCGTCGCGCCGGTATCGTGCAACGCTCCTAACGCCCATGCTGCATTCTTGCGCGCCTCAGGCTCCGGAGAGGTCTTGAGCACCTTGATCAGAGGTTCAATGGAAGGATACCCAATATTTACAAGAGCGGCGGCCACCTCTTCGCCTACAGTCATCTTCTCCACGTGGCGCTGCCGATATTGGTTCGGATCTACTTCCGTGGCGTCACCCAGGAGCTCTACCAGAGAGTTCACAGCAGCGATTGCAGCTGAGCGCTGCTGCCCTAACCAGTACGCTGCCGCAGCTTTCTGCTGGGCCTTGCCTGACTTTAATACGGCGATACGCCGAGCAACTTCATTTTCAGCATCGCGCGAAGTTGAGCGCTTGGATCCGCCGAAACCAGTTACTGCAAACAAAGCAACTCCCAGGCAAAGCGCAAAACCTATTTTTCTGATTTCACCCATGGCCCCACTCCTTTTGGAAACTGATGCCAGGAACGCCCGGAAACCATCCTCTCAGCTACCTTCAGGCGCTGCGTGCTATGGGATGAATTCGCACTTTTTGTGCCGAAGTGAAAATCAACTTAATTACATGAAAATAAAAGCTAAATCAGTCCCTCTATCCAACAAAGAAGAGGCCTCAGTGTTCAGTTATGCAATGCACTGTTCGGAAATGAACACCTCTCAATGCATTCAATTACCTTGTAATTCTCTCATCTAAGGAGAGGCCGACTGCGGGTACTTTAGCGGCCTCAATAACTATCGCCTACAGGCCTGGGCATCTTCAGAGCTGGAATGGATCATCTGCTCAGCCGATAGATCATGCGGAAGGAAGACGAGGACATGCGCATGGACATTTGTACTCTCCCCCGTACACGACTGCTGAGCACGCTGCTATGTGCTGCATTCACTATAACTGCCTTGTATCCGCTTGCAGGCGCTGAAGAGGCTCGCCGCAATGCAAGAGCCGCCCAGGCTGAGTTGCATATCCAAGTGATCATTGCGCCTGTTGTGTTTCCACCTCATAGGGACCATGACCGTGATCGCGACCGCGACGAAGCAGCCATCGCGTACAACCTCTCACCTTCTATGGAGAAACTTTCGATCTCGCAAGAGGTACGCACCATGCAGTTGGATGGCGGAAAACATGAGCAGGTGCAACTGACAACTGTAGTGATGAGGTAATCGAGGTTATTGCTTCGGTGTATCCACCAGATAGGGCACCAAGTCAGGATTGCCGATCACGATAGTCGCGCCCTGCACCTGAACCGGCTCAGCGGGCATCTTCACCTGTCCTGACGGAACTTTCATTCCCGCCTGCAGCTCTTTCTGCGGAATCAGCGTTACAGTGAGTTCGCCTGCGGGCAGATCGCGCAGCAGGAAGTTTCCATTCTCGTCAGTCTTCACCACGCCCGAACCTGCAGTAATCTTTACGCCAGCAAGCGGCACCAGGTTGTAGTCGCCTCCTGAGGAAGGGCCATTCGTTCCCTGTGCCTGACCACGGCCACCCGCCTGAGCCTGTCCCACTCTGCCCCCAGCCTGCCCGCCACGCTGGCTGCGCACCGAACCTGAAGGCACACCGCTGATTTTGAGATTGCCGGAATCCGCAGGTTGTGCCGCCGGCTCTGCCAGCACTTTCACAAACACTCTGCCTGCGATCGAGCGCATCGCACGAGCGGGAATGTTCTGAACCGCTGTTGCAATTGGAGAGACATGTAATGTGAAGCTCTCTTCCGGCAGCGTGTAGTTCGCCGGCATCGTGCTCGTATCAATGCTGAGTATGTAGTCGCCCGGTGTCACGTCATCAGTCTCAAAATCCCCATTGTCCTGAGCCACAATGGTGCGCCGGCGCTTGCCGTCATCAAGAAACAGGTGCACGTTGGCCAGGCCTTTGGCATCTGGCTGACGCTTGCCGTCAAAGCGCAGATCATTGAAGATGCTTCCGGTCACGCGGGCAAAATCCACAATGCCGAAGTTCACAACCGCAATCTTCTGCCGGATCAGGTCCACTGAAACCTGGTTTTTTGTGGTCATGCGTACCGGAGTGGCAAACTGTGTCAGGCTGAACGACACACTGTGCTCGCCTTGCGTGACATCGCTAAACTTAAAGCGGCCTTGTTCGTCGGTTTCCGTCACCTGCCCATCGTCCAGGCGAACCTGCATGCCCACCAGCCCCTGTTCGCCGAGATTATAAGCACCGTTCACGTTGTTATCGCGGAATACGCGGCCTTCTACAATTCGTCCGGCATGGCGAGACGGCAGCAGCGCTCCCGGCATGGCGCTGAAGCGCTTATTAAAGCCGAAGTACATGAGCGTGGTGCGCTGGACAGCGTTGCTGGAGCCGTTGAATGCCCATACGTTGGTCAACCCAGAGATGAGATCGAACGAGGGCCGCACCTGGTAGTTTAATCCGTAGCCCACGAACGGCGTCCATGATTGCGTCTGCCCATTGGACGCGCGGGAGAAAGCAAAATTTGGATTGACTGCCAGCTTTTTGCCGAAGCGCAACTGCGCAGAAGCTGAAACTGACGTGCTGACCGGCACTTGCGACTCCAGCAACGCCTTTACCTCCGGCGGCAGATTGTTCGAATCCACGAACGTTACCGGATCTTGCAGGAAGAGCGTCTGCAACGCCGGCGAGAGAAGCTGCAGTTCTGAGCCAAGCTTCCGTACCAGTGAGGGATTCCGCCGGTCCTGCTCAAAGCCAACCATCATGCTACCGCTTTTGATCGGGAAATAAACCGAGTCGCGGAAAGCAAGCTCATTCTCTGAATCGAGCTGGAGCGGGTCTTGCAGTGAGCCCACCGTAAGCTGCGCGGCATTCGAAAACAGCGGCGTGAATTGCCGGCGCCAGATCGTGTCCACACGATTTCCCGTGCTGGTCTGGTTAGAGAAGCCGCCAACATTCCGGCTGAAGGTATAGGTGAAATTGAGATCGTCTTTCCTGTCCACGCGCCAAGCCAGGCTGGGAGCAAGGTAATCAGAGCTTCCGGCGTGAAGTATTTTGCTAAACGCCTGTGTGATGGTGTGCTGATAGTACAGTGACTCGGTAAAGCGGTCGCTTGATGCGAATGTAATACCCGCCTTGGCGGAAGTTGTTCCGGAAAAGAGCGATTGCACCCGATTCAACGGGAACAGTAGTGAAGACGTTCCCCCAGCAGCAAAGAATGTGAGCTGATGGCTCACATAAGTGAGTTCGCCGCGCCCCATCCCCCCATGCGTGCTCGCGCCACCGGTCCCTTGAATTGTCCAGCGGTCAGTCGGAAGAAAGGTAAAACCGCCAGTCTGCATCCAGTCATCCTGGCGTCCGCCCGTAGGATTGAAGAAGTCCACTGGTGAATTAATGTAGCTTGTGGTGGAAAACAGGTTCAGTTTTGAAGTCTGTTTGCGGGAGAAAGAGAAGCCGCCTACATCGCGAGTGGCTCCAAGCGTCAGGAAATAAGACGGAATTGTAGTCCCGCCAAAAAACATGTATTGGTTGGCGCCTTTTTTAAACGTAAGCGCCCCGCCGCGCAGCTCTACAGAATCGGAGTATGACAGCGGGGTCATATAGTGCTGCTGCCCGTTGTTGGTGAGGCTCACCAGGTTATCGAGCAGGCTCACGTCCAGAGTTGGGCTTCTGTAAGCAACATTTCCATGGCGGATATTGAAAGCATGGCCGCCCACAAAATTGTTATCTTCCACCTGCGTGTTAATGAAGAGCCGTCCGTCACTACCTGCAGGCTGCGTCCATGTGAAATCGTTTACAACAGCGGTTGTGGTCTGGCCAGCGCCATTGGAAATCTGTACAGTCGAACCGAAGCTGCCCTGCGCCATCTCCCCCTGGCGGCGAAGCAGCGAAGGTGGAATAGCAATGATCGGACGCGGAAGCACTCTCACGCGGATGCTGACTGGTTTCTCATGCAGATAGCCGAGCACCACAGTCTCTCCGCGCGCCAGGCCAAAGATCTGCAGGCCATCTCCAACTGCATCTACTCTGGCAATGTCCTGATCAAGCACAACAATATTGGTGAGAGGCGGAGCAATCACTGTCCGCGATCCCTGCCAATAAACTTCAATCAGAGAAGGCACGCCACTGTTTTCGCCGGACTGCGTTGCCGCGGTCGCGCGCGCTGTGTTGCAAAGCAGCGTTCCCAGCAACGCGATTGCTAATGTGATGTGCCGTCTCAACTTCACTCGTCCACCTATTGCGGTATGTTGAATGGAACTTGCTGCGTCTCAATGCGATCTTCGCCGTAAGTTACTGTGAGCACCGCGGTATAATTACCGGCGGGCAGCTTCCCTGCCCACTCCACGTGCATGGAATTCTTTTGGCCGGGCAAAAAGCGCTTCTCATCACTTTCCGCCTTGGCCACCATTTTTCGATTGCTGTCCATGAGCGCCACTCGCGCTACGGGAAACACATGTGTGTTGCTGGCATTCTGGAGATCAAAATCTACGCTCAGCGGGTGAGCATCCGTAGGCGGCGTCAGCTTCACGTTGCTGAGCTCGATCTTATAGTCTTCAGTGTTTTCCGCGCGCAGGAGCACGAGGCAACCAATACGCATGCTGGTGAAAACGCCTTTACCATCTCCTTTGGGGAAAGAGAGCTCGGGCTTGGATTGCACGAACAGAGTGGCGTAATACCCGCCTCTTGCATCCGCCGGAGGCGTGACAATCGCTTTCATTTTTTGCGTGCCGTGTGCGCCCACTTCAAAATGCTCAGGCACAAACTGGATCCAATTGGCGGCAGAGCGCGGCGAGCTTCCCGGTGAGGTGAATACCTTTTCGTTTTTCTCGTTGTACCAGAAATCGGTAATTTCAACGTGCATCTCTACAGGCGTTTCGCCCGCATTCACGGTTGAGAGATCGAACTCAAAGGGCACGCCAGGCTTGAACTTTTCCACCACTTGCGCGGGAGCCAGCCCAAGTGACTGTGCGCTCGACTGAGTGGCACCGAACGCAAAGCAGGCTAAGCCGCAGAGCAGCAAATAAAAATGAGTGCGATATTGCGTCATTGTCTTCATTTCACGGGACCGTCATCGTAAAAGTCACAGTTGCAGAATCGTTTGTAAAAGCAGGCACTCCGCTCTGATTAGAAACGAATAGGCCTAGAAAGCGCGTAATTGTGTTGCGGTCCGCGGCTGTGGCTGAGATCTGTGTGGCCGTGCCCGCAGTTACACCAATGTTGTTGAACGGACCGCTGCTGGCTGCGGCGTCGCGCAATTGCAGCACAGTAGGATGGGCAAAAGGTGTGCTGACAAAAGCTTTAATCGTCGCTGTTGTCGAGGTGAAATCTGCAAACGCAGGCTGCAGAAGATAAGGCGTGGAGTACACTACGCCACCCGTCACTGCTGAGGTTGTCAATCCTGCGCCCGGGCCAAACCCCAGACCGTTGACATTGCCGAAGTTCATAGAGTAATCAGCGCCCGGTGTAAGAGCCAGCCCACCGGTGGCGCTGGCCAAAGTGAGCCGGACAGCCGTTTGCAGGGTTTCTCCCTGCGGCGTGTCCAGGCGAATTTCCGCTGTCGCGAAATTTTTGTTGTTGGTTGTATCGGTAGCGGTAAAAGTGATGCGTGCCGTATCAAGGCCGGCAAAAGCTGAAGCACCGTTGTTATCCGGAACAAAGATTGCAAGCCCCGCTGTTACTGTCTGATCGTTGATACCGGGAGCGGGAATGATGGTGGTTGGCGCGTTGGCATTGGTCGATATGGCAGAAAAATTTCCGGAGGCGTTACACGATGAAGTGCTGGGACAGCCTTGCACAATCAACGCGGCTGGATGTGTAAAATTCGAATTTACAAACGCCGTCACCGCGCCACGATGCGGATTAGGCAGGTTGCTGATTGTTAATTGGAAATGGGTAAGATACAGGGCGCCGTTTGTCAGCGGAATTACGGTAACTCCTGTCGCGGGTGTTCCGATCCCAAGAGCGTTCATGGCGCCGAATTGGCTGGAAAGAGTGTTGCCGCCGCCCCCAACAGTAAAGGCGAGGCCCCCGGGAGCTGATGACAGAGTGAAAATGCCTTGCTGCGCCGCCGCTGGCTTCCCCAGCGCCATCAATGCAAAAAAAAGGATGATGAGAGCTGGGCGCGAACAAAGACACCAAACCCAACACTCCTTCCCACTGGACTCAACGGTGGGGAGGAGTGGGTCTCGATGGTGTCCATGGCCTGATCTCATCATCCCAATTCACAACTGTGGTCCTCGGCAAGAGCCGAGCACAAGCTCGATGCTTACTGGACCGTTAAAGTAAACGTAACTGTAGCCGACTGCGCACCGGTGAGGGTGCCAGCGCCGTTGGTCGGCGCGATCGCCACACCGATGAAGCGGGTCAGGGCCTGCCCATTGACCGCGTTGGTAGCGATTGTGTCCGCGGTGGCAACACCCATCGCGGTAAACTGGGCCGCGCCAGTCGGGACCGTGCTGGAGTTCGCGCTGTCACGCACCATGGAGGCATTGGCTGCCGTAAAATTCGTGGTCACCTGCGCGGTGATTGTGTTAGTGGTGACAGCCTGGCTGGTGAAGACCGGAGTCAGATTGTAATCCGACCAGTAGATCGCGCTGTCAACGCCCGGGGTCGCGGGGCCAAACAGGTTACAGTTGCCCGCATTGATGCCGAGCGCGTCAACCGTGCCGAAATTCATGGTGTAGTCCGGGTTAGCGCCATTGTTAACCACGGCGCAGTGCGTCACGGCGGCAGTGCCGGTGCTCAAAGTGAGCCGGACGGCCTTCTGAATGTTTGCCGAAACCTGCAATGTCGGTGCAACAGTGTTTGTATTCGTCGCTTGTGTGCCAGCGAATGCCGCTGTGGACAGCGCCATCATCACCAGCGCAAAAATCATCAAGTACTTTTTCATGAGCTTCTCCTTGTGCTCGAATCTCCGGGCTGTGATAGACCAATCAGACCGAATGTACGAACGCCATTGTTAAGTTCTTTTTAATGAATCACAACAGTACTTCAGTAATCCGTTTTGGAACTGAGCAGCATTTACCGCTTGTTTAGCGGTCTGGCACATGGGGGAAATTAAGTACGATTGTAATGTCGGAACTGAACACAACAAAGACTAAATGCATCAGGTAATACAGATAAGCACGGTTCTTTAGGGATTCCCCCTAGATGAAATTGAAAGAGGCCGACATATCACGACACCCTTTGCTTCCTCCTGGCGCATCACGGCGCTGGGATACAAAACACTGTCTTTTGCAGCGCTGCATCTAAAACTTCAAGGCTATGTGCCAAGAGATCAGGGAGATAAAGACATGAAAAGGTTTTTGGAATTTAGCTGGGCGCCCCTGGTTGTCATTCTGTTAGCGGGCATCTTTGTGGCGCAATCAGGCGCGCAGCAGCAGGGGTCCGGTGCGCAGCGCATGCAGGAAAGAATCACGCGCGAAGTGCGCCATGAGTTGGTCATGCTGCCGCAACTCACTATCTTTGACAATCTGCAGTACAAAGTGGATGGCAGTACTGTCACTCTCATGGGACAGGTGCGAAATGCCGTTCTGAAAGATGAAGCCGGGAAGTCGGTCAAGAAAATTGAAGGTGTGGATAAGGTCACTAACCAGATTGAAATTCTGCCAGCTTCGGAAAATGATGATCGCATTCGTATCGCCATCGCTCATGCCCTGTTTGGCAACGACTCACCGCTCTTCCGCTACTCAATGGGAGCGCTGCCGCCCATTCATATCATCGTGAAGAACGGTCACGTAACGCTGGAAGGCGTAGTGGACAGCGAAACGGACAAAAATCTGGCTAATGTGAAGGCCAGTGGCGTTCCGGGCGTATTTTCGGTGGAGAACCACCTTGTAGTGCAGAAATCCTGAACGCAGTACAGAAGCTGCCAAAAACAAACGGAGGAGCATGGCTCCTCCGTTGTTTTTTGCGATTAAGCTTTGTTTTAGCGCCGTGCCAGCTTGCCTGAAGTCAGGCAGGTCATTCCTCGGCCATCATCGGAAGCACGCAGATTATTTGAATTGTCTGAGCAGTAGGCCTTGCCTTTGCCTGCAACTGGCTCCGCCATCACGCGGAACGTCCGCGCAGGTGCACGATCGCATCCTGAGAGCGTAAATCGGTAGCCGTTATAGATCCCGCCTGCAAAAGCCGCGTCCATAAATCTATAGACGCCGTCTTCATCCAATCCCTTGCCCACATTTACCAGATCCGCAAGCCTGCAGGTGTACCCAACGCCCGGATGACTCTGTGCATAGATGTTCTCTGCCATCCCGATCATGCGTACAGCGCGCAAAGCTGAGAGCTTTGGACGGTCATCAATCACTACAGGCGAGTTCGCATTCGATTGCGTTGTGTTATTCGTGGCAAGAAAAGCAGGCGTCCAGAAGGCGTGGTCGAGGATTCTGGGATCGCCAACGGGCAGCGTGGCACTTAGAGTAACTGCATTCAACCGCCACATTCCTTCCTGCCGCTTCATGTTTAAGGCAAAACGAAGCGTTAAAGGTGTCGGTTGCTCCATTCCGTTGCGCAGATAGTGGACAGAAAGCGTCATTACATCTTCTTCTCTGCCGGGGATTTCACTGTCAATCTGCACTTCATAGCGCTCATGTTGCTCGGGATTATTGAAACAAAAAAGAATAGGACCGAGATCGAAAGCCTGGAAATGATCGCTATCTGGCGTTGAAGCGGCAAAAGCCTGCAAAGGCACTGCGCTGGGCGCACCTTTCATCTCCTGCAATTTGCGCTGCATTTCAACCGTCAGATGTTTTTTGAACGGGGCTTCGCCTCCGGAGAACATCTCAATAATTGCCTGGCGTGGCGACTGGGTGGCCGGGGCTTGCGATTGGGTTGGCACAGTTCCAACAAACAACACGCAAAGAGTAAGCGCCAGCCGGGATCTTCCGTCAAACATGATGCAGGCCTTCTTTCGTACCAAGTGCTTGCGTCAGCTTAGCCATTTACGGCAGCACAGGGCAACGAAAAATACCGGCTAGCAGGTAACTTTAGGCCAATTCAAAAAATGTCCCAGCCATTGTTTGCCGCTACCAGGTTTGTAACTACCGAATATGAATGGAAGACGAATTAGCCGCCAGAAGTTCGGCGGGACGCTCGATTCCGCTCGCCATCGTGAGAAAGAATCGAGACCGGCTTGGGGTCAGAGATGTTCATGCGCGTGCCGCACACGGAACAATAGACTGATCCAGCGTGCTCCACCACAGAGGGCACTGTCCTGAATCTGCGAGAGCACTTTGGGCATACCACATCGATAATCTGAACCAAATGGGAACCCTGATCTAAAAAGTTATGATTTTGATAGCCTAACACGCTGCGCCTGTTCGAAACCTTACCTGGCGTGAATTTTTGTAAATGAAAAATTGTAATTTTTATTTGGTAATGCCGTTGCTCGCCACTACGCGCGCCACAGCAAGCATGGCAATGGCCTGGGCAGAGCTATCCCGCAGTTTCTGGGCCCGGGTCAGTGCGTTGATTGAGTCCACCTGCGCGGCGGCTTCGCTGATTTCCTGCACCACCGCAGCTGCATTTGTCTCCGGAGTGCGCGCCTCCCAAACCTCATCGGCGGCACTGAATGCCATATCAAAATATTTGCCTGCCATTTTCTTATCGCCCGACGTGCCGGTGGCAAAGCCATTAGCGGCAGCTTCGCGAGCACGCATCGCTGCAGGCAGACTATTCAGGCGATCGGTCTGGTCCTTGCCTTTATTATCCATCGCAGCCAATACGGAGACTCCTTCCGGCTCGGGCCGCTGAATATCGCGCTCTGGTCCTGCACTCTGTATGGTGGAGTTGGCCACCAGATCCGATTGCAACGCTTTCTGGTAAGCTTCGTCGCCCAGGGCCTGCTGCATTGCGCCGCTGGTAATGCGGATCGCCAACCCACGCACAGCACTGTCTTCCACCTTGTTCAGCCAGTCCAGAAGCTGCAATCCGGTTTTCGCGGCGATCTCTTTATCTACGTTGGGCGACATCTGAGCGTACATCGCCGCGTAGTTCTCGGCTTCTGCCACATTCTGCTGCTGTTGCGGATCAGGAAGCATGGAAAACATTTTGGCAAAATGCTGCTGTGACCATGCCGAATTCTCTCCATACGTCTGCATGGTTGTCATCAGCGCGCGCGGAGGAACAATACCCTTTTCGAGCGCCGCATCCAGCTTGCGGGAGACAGGATCAAGCGTCTGCCTGGAGCACCGGGTCACGGCGCCGATGAGCGCCTGCTCAGCGCGCGAGGCAGCATTGGCCGGAAGGTTCTCTACAAAGTTCTGGACCTCAGAGCAGTCGGCTTGTCCGTTCGTCATCATCGAAACTGCCGGCGTCTGCCCAAGGCGGACGATATCTGACTCAATCCTGACACCTTCATTCCAGAAGCTCTTGGCCATCTTTTTATCAATGGTAGAAACCACATCTGCCGCAGTGGAGAGCACCCGTAGCCTGTCCTGCTGGTCCGGTTGGGGCAGTGAGACGGCCATCTTTACTGTATCCACCACAAATTTCTGCTCAGGTGTGAGCTGCTTCGCCTGCGTCGTGGGAGAGGCCTTTGCCTTCCCGGAACTCTTTGGTATGGCGCGCTGCGCCACTGCGCCCAGGCTGCAACTGAGGATTACTACGCCAGGCAAAAACCGATACAAATTACGCACTACTTCTGCTCCATGAAAATAAAATTGCTTGTGATTAGACTCATGTGAGGGTACCGAAGCATCTACTCTGCATCAATCCCTGGGAAAAAATTTTGAGAAGGCGAATTAAGGAGAGGATTAAGAAAAAGTCTTAATCCAAGCCGGCTATCATTCCATCATTCGCTGCGCGAAGCTCAGCCACGATTTCTGCGGCTGCCTTGCGAGCAAGATCCCCATTGTCAGGAGGGAAAGAGATAGCGCCTACGCGGGCATGCCCCCCGCCGCCATAGCGTTCACAGATTTTGGCCAGATTGACCAGATTTTGGTTCTTTGTCCAGGGATTAGAACCCACCGCAACCTTTACCCGGAAGCTGCTGCTGCTCAAACCCACGCTGTAAACCGATTCTGGATGCAAATAATAAGGAATGAATTTGTTGTAGCCTTCAAGGTCATGGTCTGTAATGTCGAAGTAGATGGTTCCCTGTTTGCACTCCGAGCGGCCGCGCAAAATCTCAATTGACTTCCGATGTCGCTCCAAAAGCGGCGGAATCACGGCAGCTACAAACGGCTCTTCTATCACCTGGGCCAGTGGCTCACTTACCAGATAAGGGATCAGCCGGGGCAGAAACTCTGGATCGTTGGTGGACTCAATTGCCATGGTAAGTTTCATGGCAGGCTCGGCCATCTCCACCGCCGCCTTTGGGCTTTCAAATTGGGCGCCATCAATGATGTCCGCCCAGCGGACTAATTCTTCTACCGGACGTGGATCGAAGCCAAATTTTTCTTCAGCCACGTGGGCCAAAAACTTGGTGCACGACTTGAATTCAGGATCGAAGAACTTCTGCGATTTGTCACCGCGGCGGTAATGCTCGGCATCCTCCGGAGTGAGGAATGCGCTCTGGTGATGGTCAAACCACCAGGTGATTTTCGGCGAAGCAGAATATTTAAAATCAACGATGGCGTTCTCATCGCCGTCGAAATCGGCTTCATTGAAAAGCGCTCCTGCGCGATGAACTAACCCGGTGAATTGAAATTGCGCATCAGAGCGGATGCGCTCGCGGTAAAAGCGCGAGAAAAGCGCGGCCGATGCCGTTCCGTCAAAACATTTTCCGTGAAAGAAGACCCTGACTCGCAAAAGATCCTTGCCTGCTCTTGTGAAATGCTGAAATTAGTAAAGCTACTAGAAATGACATCCCGAGCGTGGTTCTGTCAAGGAAGGCTGTGTGCACAGCGCGCCAATTCGCGCAAATGCCAACGGCTATTTGTAGATTGAATATTGCTCCGCCGGCTTCTGCAGCTTGATAGTGATTTCAGTCACGGGCTGTTTTAAATCAAAGTCTTCGCCGTAAGTCCTGAACCCCGGGGCGATTACCTGGATGCGCACCTTGCCGTATGGAAGTCCAGTCGCCTCTGCTTTTCCGTCGTCATGGGTCTTAAGCTCCAACCCTTCCTGCTTCTGTTTGCCGTTCTCGACAAGATGCAACACCACTTCGGCATTTTTGACCGGCTTGCCATTCGTCTCGCGAACAACCACCATGTTCACTGACGCGGTTTTTCGCTCTTCGGATGGCTTTTTGCCGGCAAGAGCAGGCAGCGCCAGGGAGAGGACCAGTGCAATAAGGCTGAGGCGGAGGGTTCTCATAAAGTGATCCTATTTTACAGCTATTTTGCCAGAATTCCCCTAAGGCGTTTCTTCTGGGCGTCGATGTCTTCTCCAACAGGCAGCCACAATGGGCATGACGCAAATAATTGCAACAATACTATTACTTTCGTTTTGCTGCCCTGCCCATACTCAATTGACACAGTACTTTACTGAAGTTACGTTTGAAACCTCCCCTCATGTTTCTTTTTGAGAAACACAGTTTGAGGATCGATTTTCACCGCTCTTAATCAGGTTTTAGAGAATGCTACTCCGCTGAGTTGTCTTCATCTGATTTAGAACCAGTGGCTTAGAAGTTTTTAGAGTACGTATGACTGTGGCCTGGAATGTTCGGGGAAACGGACTTTAGTAAGTTGCTGCCTTTTTGAGGCTGAACTAAAACACTAACATCCGCGGGTAGCGAGAGATTGGAAATGGGGAACTTGATGAATGTTGGTAGGGAAAAGGCGGGGTCTGAGCACCGCTCCATTCGGGGTTTCACCCTGGTTGAGCTGGTCTTCGTCGTTGCGATTGCGATGATAGTCGTGACAATGTCAGTCCCTGTGATTAACAGCGTCATGACAACGTATCGCCTTCGGTCTGCGGTAGCCTCCATTACGGGAGCGATTCAAACAACACGCTATCAGGCGATCTCATCCGGTTACCCCTTTCAACTGGTGTTAAGCACCACAAGTTCAACGTTTCAGGTTCAGAGCGATCCTGGGCTGTCTGGAACATATGCGAATGTCGGCAGCGCTGTTCCTCTGGCAAATTCGGCCATTCCGGTTGTTCTAGGAGCAGACACGACTTTACGGTTTCGTCCCAGCGGGTTGGTGGCTGCCACAACAGGTTCCACAACTTTGACCCTGGCCTATCGCGGGAAAACTGAAACGATCACGGTATCGAATTATGGAAACATCAAAGTTACGCCGTAAATCGCGCCGCATAGGCGGCTTTGCAATGATCGAAACGGTCATGGCAATTTCCATTCTGGCAGTGGGACTGCTGGGCGTAGCTGCGCTGCTGGCGCAGCTCGGAGGGAATTCTACGCAGTCCAGATACATGAGCACTGAAGCTCTTTTGGCCTCTGAAAAGCTCGATGATCTGAACCGCTACCCCTACAATGACCCGGCGATCTATGTCCCCAACGGCACTTCAGTGGGCAGTCTGACCACAGATTCCACGAATAACTCGGTTACGGTGGGAGCAGTAACGGAAGTTGTGGATTACAGCGACCAGGTCAGAATTTCAGCCGGCAACGGAAACATGGTGGAGACGGTTAGCGGCACTGATGCGAGCGGCAATACGCAGTTCACCACCACTACGCATGCTCCGGACGGAAGCATCACTGTTACTAAATCTTCTACAGCCCCAACAGCAACTTCAGACATGCTGACCTTTGCGCGGCGATGGGTGATTGAGCAAAACCCCGCAGGACTTCCCGCCGGTACCCGCCGATTTACCGTCAGAATATTGCTGGTAGGCAATGTAAGTCAGGCTGTTTTCCAGACAAGCATGGTGAGGTGAGCTATGACAAACTTGCAGATTTCACAATCATCAATGGCAAAGTTCAAGCGGAGCCTCGCAGGTTTTTCATTGGTTGAACTCCTGGTCGCCATTGCCATTTTCATGGTCATCGGCGGCGCTGCCGTGGCCCTGGTGAAACGGCATATGCCAATTTTTACATCGCAGCAGAATCAGACTGGCATGAACATCTCTTTGCGCAACGCGGTTGCGCAGATGCAGATTGACGTTGTGAACGCAGGGACCGGTTACTACCAGGGCGTAAACATTCCTGCCTGGCCTATCGCTATCACCATCGTGAACAGCGCGGCTGGAACCGGCTGCTATAACGCGACTACAAAAACTTACGGTTCTACCTGCTTTGACACGCTGAACGTAATTGCCATTGACCAGAACACGCCGCCTTCAAACCCGCAGGACATCGGGGCAAACTGCGTCAGCACCACCAGCTCAAGCTTGTTCATTACGCCGATTGGGTCCACCACCCTTACACAGCTTGCGGGAGACTTTCATACAGGCGACCAGATACTGTTGGTAAAAAGTGACGGCTCGCAGATGAGCACGGCCATTCTTACCAGTGATGGCCAGGTCACAGGCGGCAAAGTCAAGCTGGCGCATAATCCCACTGGCGTTGATGGAACCAACAGCGTTGCCAATGACCCGCTCGCCCTTACCAACACTGCTGACAGCAATAAGCTGGGCACACAGTTCTGCACTACGGATTGGGTATTGAAGCTTGCTCCGATCACGTACACCGTGGATGCTACAGATCCAACAGATCCCAAACTGGTGCGCATAGGAGGCGGCCAGACAAACGTGATTGCCGAGCAGATTATTGGCTTCAAGGTGGGTGCCACAATCTGGAACGCCGCGACCGGTACGGACAATACCTACAGCTTTGACGCATCCAGTTACAACCATGATTGGCCGCTGATCCGCTCTGTGCGTGTATCCATGATCGGCCGCACTCCGGCTGACTGGAGCAGCACATTCCGCAACAGCTTTGATGGCGGACCTTACAAAATTGAGAGTGTTTCTGTGGTCATTAACCCACGCAACTCCAGCATGAACGATTAGGAGGCATCATGCGAACTCAACGATATCGCTTACTGCAGCCTTCTCCCCGGCGACAAAAGAAAGACCAGAGCGGTGTGGCACTGATCACAACGCTGCTGCTGCTCTTGCTTCTTACCGGAGTGAGCCTGGCCATGGTGTTCTCCGTCAGGTCAGACATGCTCATCAACGGCAACTACCGCAATTTCCGCGGATCGTTTTACGCTGCCGACTCCGGTTTGAACGCAGCCCGCACCTATATGCAGGATCAGGTTGTCGCAGCTATTCCGGCCACGTTCGGCGTCACTCAGCAGCCGATTCCGAATGGCACTGATGCAACGATCCAGCAGAACATGAACAGCCAATTTGGCGGCGGCTATACAAGCTATACCGGCGCAGGGCAAGCCGCCTCCTCCTGGCCCGGCAAGTACAAGGTGACAGGAACGTTCGCGCTTGCTCCGAATGGATGCACTGTTCTGGGTGGCGGCGGAACCTGCCAAGCCCCGACCGGGGCAGTTACCGGTTACAAATACATTTACAACTACACGTTGCAATCGGTTGGACAGGCGCAGGGCTTACAGGCTACTACACTGACTGATCGAGGCAGCGTTATCGTAAATGCCACACTGATTCCTGTGAACAGCAAAACCAGCTTTGCCGCATGGGGCATGTTCATTGATCAGTGGACCATCTGCAACGGATCAACGCTTGTACCCGGAACCATCTCTGGGCCGGCTTTCACGAATGGTGCCTGGACGTTTGGAACCTCAGGCAATTACATCTTTACTGACACTGTCGGCAGCGCTTCGTCGAACGCAGGATTTCAATTCAATAACAAATGCGACCAGCTGAATGCCACGTCTGACAAGGTAGGCAATCAGACCATCGCTCCTACTTTCCAGGCGGGGTTCCAGACCGGACAAACAAAAGTGCCGCTTCCGCCCAATGATTACAACCAGGAACAAGCGGTGCTCGATGGGAAAGGCGTAACCAACAATCCTGTCAGCAAAAGCGACTTGCATAACAACGTTCGCGACATCAACGGAAATGCCTATCCAAGCACGGGGGCTTCTTCTGGAGTGTTTCTGCCTTACACCATACAAAACGGACAAGCAACGTTTACGGGCGGAGGCATTTACATTGAAGGCAATTCCTCTGTTGTTCTTTCAACAGCAACTGGACCCAACAACTCTGCGCAACAGGTTTATACCATCAGCCAAGGCAATCCGGCGGTAACCACGACAATCATCGTTGATCCTGGTAACAACCAGACCACAATGACTTCCGGGGGCTCGACGCTGAACATCACCGGAGTCCCGAAAATCATTGATCCAGCCACGAATGCGAGCAGTCCGGCGACCATGCTGTATGACAATGGCAGCATTACGTCACTCTCAGGGCCCGGGCAGGGCCTACCAGCGATTCAGAATGGCAGCGGCGTGACGATTACCGCAGCCTCAAATGTGGCTATTACTGGCGATCTTCTCTACAAAACCGAGCCGGTAACATTGACCCAAAACCAGATCCCAGGACAGCCCGCGGACACTCTGATACCCGGAAATGACACTAACCAGGTTTTGGGTATTTTTACAGCAACCGGTGACATACAGCTCAATAACAAACAGGCCAATGGCAACCTGGAAATTGATGCTTCGCTGGCAACTATCTCTACCGGCGGCACTGGTGGGCTCACAAATATCGGCTCAACCATCAATACGCTGACGATTGTTGGCGGCCGCATTCAGAATCAGATCAAGAATATCAACACCACCACGCGTAACGTCTTCTTTGACCGCCGTTTTTCGCAGAATGGCTTTGCGCCACCGTGGTTCCCTTCCACTACGGTTACACTGGGCTCGGTCACGCAGGCACAGTCCACAGTTACAGTGCAACGCGTGCAGTGGTTGAACCAGAGCTCGTATTTCTAATCGGGTTTGTTTCTCAAAGGCGGCCCTCTCAGGCCGCCTTTCTTTTTTAGACCACTTCTGGCAATGGAGGATTTTTCGGCTTCATCTGAACCATCACTGTGGCTGCCAGCACAGCTAAGATTCCCAGTACCTGCAGGGGACGCAGGCTTTCAAATCTGAATGTCACAGCAAAAAGAATCGCGAAAACCGGCTCCAGGCAGCTGGTGATAACTGCCCGGGTAGGATCCAGGTATTTCAGTCCGCTGAAGTAAAGTGAGTACGGCAGCACCATGGAAAGACAGGCAAAAATAAACAGGAACTCCCATTGTCCAGCCGTGTAATGCTGCTCCACAAGCCGCCATGGCGGATTCACCACCAGCCACAAGACAGCAGAACTCAATAAAACATAAAACATGATCGTGAACTGATGATTGCGGGTCACCAGTCCCTGTCCGGCGACGTTATAGAAGGCATAGCCAAATGAAGCCAGCAGCGCCGCACCCACGCCAATCGTACTCAGCTTTGTGCCGGAATGAAACAGGCCGATCGCCAGCGCGGTCCCCAGCATCGCCACCAGCGCCGCCACTGTTTTCTGGAGTGTGGCCTTTTCCCTTCCCAGAAGAACCATGTAGAGAAGCACCCAAACGGGTGCGGTGTACTGAACCGTGATCGCAAGTGAAACCGTAGCCTTCTGGACCGCCAGATAATAAAAATAATTGGAACAAGCCACTCCCAGCGTGCCCACGAGCACACACAAAGCCAAATCATTTTTCTTGATCCGGAAAATTCTTTGCCCGAAACGCAGGATCAACAATGGCGCCAGCACCAACACGGTAAAGCTGGTGCGGGCCTGGGTCAGTACCACTGGCGAGATAAGTGCCCGGCCGCTAAAAAGCGCACCGCTGAAGATGGCCTTGCCAAAAGTCGCTGCAGCGCCCCAGCAGAGCGTGGCTGAGGCAATAAAGAAATAACCCCGCCACGGATGCGCCTGCTCCACTGCTGGGCATGAAATGGCCGCGCTGGCCTGTTTACTCTGCAAGCATCTGGTCCAATTGCTCAGGGTCAAAGCCGATCATGACTTTGCTTCCGACGACAATCGTCGGCGTAGAACGGCTGTTGTACGTACGTACCAGCTCAAATACCGCCTTCTGATCAGAACTCACGTCTTTTACTTCAAATTCAATACCTTTCTCCGAAAGGTAGGCCTCAGCCCATGAACATGGCGGTCAGCCAGGCTGGCTGTACACCACAACCTTCTTGTGTGTCATGCAGGAAATTCCCCCTCATTACCCAATGAGATGCCCTATGCCGCACGTTGAGTGCAGAATTTTTCCTTCACTCTCCACTTTTGGCAAACTCTGAAAAGTGTATCTCAGTCGTGATTGTTGCAGTGCTTTTTAGCATGGCGGAAACGGAACAGTACTTCTCTTCTGATAGCTTAACGGCGTCTTCCGCCGCCTTGCGAGAAACCTTGCCGGAAATCGTATAGATGAGCCGGATTGATTTGTAAACCGTGGGTGATTCAGTGGCGCGCTCTGCTTCAGCCCGCACATGCACGCCGGTAAATGGCTCGCGCTTCTTTCGGAGAATGCTCACAACGTCCGTTGCCGTACAGGCACACAGGCCGATCAGGACCAACTCCATGGGGCCGGCGGCTGTATTACGTTGGCGGTCAGAGTCAATCACGATGGCATGGCCGCTGCTGGCATTGCCGGCAAAGCGCTCGCCATCAATCCAGGCTACTTGAGCTTCAACCAAGGAAAACCTCCCGACGCTGCTTCGCCGAATTTATCATACAGAAATCAGGTGGAAACCAAATGGATGTATATCTGATTGACGGCACCTACGAATTATTCCGGCACTTTTTCGCGGTGCCCAGCACAACCGACAAGCACGGGCAGGAGATAGCTGCTGTGCGCGGCGTTCTGACTTCTGTCCTTTCGATGATCGAGCAAGGCGCAACATACATTGGCGTCGCAACCGATCACGTTGTCGAATCGTTTCGCAACGAGCTCTACGCCGGCTACAAAACCAGCGAAGGCGTGCCGCCGGAGTTGCTCTCGCAGTTTCCCATTCTTGAAGAGGCGCTGGAAGCCATGGGCGTGCTGGTCTGGCCAATGGTCGATTTTGAAGCCGATGATGCGCTGGCCTCTGCCGCCGCCAAAGCAGCACTGGATGAACGCGTGAGCAAGGTCCTGATTTGCACGCCGGACAAAGATCTGGCCCAATGCGTGGTGGGTTCACGGGTAGTCCAATTCGATCGCAGGCGGAATATTGTTCGCAATGAGCCAGACATTGTGGCCAAGTTTGGAGTGAGCCCACAATCAATTCCAGATTACCTGGCTGTGGTGGGAGACAGTGCGGATGGATATCCGGGCCTGCCGGGCTGGGGTATAAAGGCGGCAGCGCTTACGTTCTCTCAATATCCTCATTTTGAGAACATCCCTAAAGATTGGCGGGAATGGCATTCCTCCATCAAGAAAGCACGACCATTGTCAGAATCGCTCTTCAGCGCATGGGACGATGCTCTCCTGTTCCGCAAGCTCGCGACCTTGCGGCTGGATGTGCCCGTGTTCGACTCCATTGAAGAGCTGCGCTGGAGCGCACCGCGCCCGAACTTTGAGGAGTACGCCCAACGGCTGAAAATGCCTGCGGTGCTGGATCGTGTGGCAGCCGCAAAAGCTGCGCGAGCCTCTGCCGGTTAAACAGCGATGAATCCTTGCAATCACAACAGCGACGCTTCAACGCCGATTGTCTGTCTGCGGTTCAGGGTGAATGAGCACTTTGAACAGCTCAGGCGCAGCCTGTTTGAAGCGAATTTCAAGCTCGGTGGAAACGTCATGCACTCTTGAAAGCGGGAGATCGTCTGACATGGTGCAGTGGCAGGACAGATAGACCTTGCCGCGGACCCGCTTGATCTCCACGTCGTGCATATCCACCACCTCAGGAAATTCCTGAATGATGGGCTTGAGCTTCTGCTCCAGCACCGCATCGCGCACAATGGTCCTGCCGGCTTCGATGGTGGAGGGCTCGCTTTCAATGTGAGTAAGGATCGTGGAAATTTCAGGAATCTCACCGCGGATCTCTCCCTCAAGCACGGTCACCACATCATGCGCATCTTTGAGGCTCAGTTTTTCATCCAGCTCCAGATGCTGCTCCACATGCAGCCGTCCGCCGAGATCTTGTACGCTCACGTCATGCACGCTGAAATTGTTGCGTGCAGCGACGCCGCGAATACGGTCAAAAATATTCTCATGCTCAGACTCGCGTGGTACGGAGTGAATCACCACGTCGGCATCAGGCAGGATCTCCCGCACCGCGCGGGTAATCTCCGTAACTACCTGCCCTGAGCGCTGGAAAGTTACATTGCGGGCCAAAGCAACCGTGAGATCAGCGAAATAGCGGTTCCCGGCCCGCCGCGTGCGGGCCCGCTCAACTTCAATGACCCCGTTCACCTTCAACGCCGCATCAATAATGCGGCTGCGATAGCCGGCGGGAGCAGCGTCAAGCAGTGCGTCAATGGTTCTTCGCGCCAGCCGTGAACTCACGTAAACAATCACACCGGACACCAGCAAGGCCGCTACGGGATCGGCCTTTACTAGCCATGAAACCTGCCAGCGCGTCCCGGCCCAGACCAGTGCAAGTCCCAAGGCTACTATGCCGCTGGAGAAGATATCAGTACTGAAGTGGAGCGCGTCAGCCTCCAGAGCCTGGCTGTCATAGCGGTCGGCAATCTTCTGCAGCTTGCGCGATCGCCACCAGTCCAGCGCCATCGAGAGAAACATCACGGCGAAAGCCGCAAACGAAGGTTCAATGTGAACGCTATGATGCCCGTTGAGCCTGCGTATCGCCTCCCAGACAATCCAGACACAGGTAAGCAGCAGCAGGGTTGTTTCAATAAAAGCCGAGAAATTCTCAACCTTGCCGTGACCATATTGATGCTCGGCGTCGGCAGGTTTGTCTGACACGCGTACGGATAGCAGCGTCACCAGCGCCGCCACCAAATCCAGGCCGGAATGCGCGGCCTCTGAAAGAATGCCCAGGCTTCGAGTGCTAACGCCGACGATGAGCTTGAGAAAGGTGATGGCCACAGCTGCCAGCAGAGAATTAAGCGCGACCCTGCGCTTCTCTGCCTGCATTTTCTCCAGCACTGGATTTGCTTCTGAGGCCACTAGGCTTATTGTCTCAATTTTTAAAGACAGCATACCAGTAACCAGAGATGGTGCGCCTCTGTGCGCCTGTGCCACTATGCTACGATGATTCCACTTCCTACCCTTATTGTGAAAGGACTTTTATGCTCGTACGGACGTTCATCACCTGTGTACTGGCCGGGACAGCCATGCTGTCGCAAGCCCCGCAGAAGCAGCCGGCAACGCCTTCACAGCCTGGAGCAGCCCAGGGTCAGCCCACACCGCCATCGCTATTGAAGCGTGATGAAACGCCTGCGCCAGTTGCCCCGAATGACCCGGTTCTAACCGTGCACGGCCTGTGTCCTGGGGAAAACGGCGCGGCTACCAGGCCGGCTGTTCCCTCCACCCAGGATTGCGTCACTACAGTCACAAAAGCTCAGTTTGACAATCTGCTAAACGCCTTCAATCCCAACAACCAGCCGATAACTACGACGCAGCGCCGCCAGATGGGCCAAGCTTACGTCGAGCTGCTGACATTCTCTGAAGCCGCCAAGGCTGCCGGAGTGGAAAATACTCCCGTGTTCGCTGAAGTCATGCGTGTGCTTCGCATGAAAACTCTCGGCGATCTCTATCGCAATCAATTGGCAGAGCAGTTTCGCAATCCCTCACAGCAGGAGATCGAAGCGTACTACAAGAGCAATGAAGCCAAATATGAGGGCGCAAAGCTGAGCCGCGTCTATTTACCTAAGAACGATCCCGATCCCCAGGCTAAGCCCGACCAAAAAGAGGCCTACCAGAAGAAGGTAGATCAGGTAGCCAGTGACATTCAGGCTCGGGCGGCTAAAGGCGAGCCGATGGACAAACTTGCAAAGGATGGCTACGCTGCGCTGGGAATCACATCAGCGCCTCCCAACACGGATCTCAGCACTGCGCGCCACGGCATATTCCCTCCCAAGCTGGAGCAGGAGATTTTCTCTCACAAAGCAGGAGAGGTATTCCGCTCTGACGATGCCACTGGCTACATGATCTATCGCGTCGAAAATCGCCAGCCCATTCCGCTGGACAGCGTGAAGGAGGAGATTTCCCGTGAGCTTGCACATCACAAAATGGAAGAAAAAATAAAGGAACTAACCACTCCGGTACACACCGATTTCAATGACAACTATTTTGGACCGCCTGCGCCTGTGCCACCAGCAGCCCGGCCTGTGCCTAAGCCATCCCGCTAAGAAACTGTTCATTCCTGCGGGATTTCCGCAGTGATAACGGCGGTAACATGCCTCTGTATGCCGGAAATTCTTATGTTACGATTGCTTTTATCCCCCTTTAGGCACGATGATCATCGTCCATTTACCGAAATAGCATGGGGCCAAAGCCAACAGCGCTGATTACTGGAATCTCAGGCAATCTGGGCCTCCGTCTGCTCAGGCAATTACCGGACTACAACGTTATAGGCATTGACATCCGTGAGCCAGAAGACACCTCAGCGCTTGCACAATTTGAAAAAATTGATCTTGCCGAAGAGCGCTCTTGCGATCAAATCCTCGAGCTCATGCGCGCCTATCGCCCTGAAGCGGTAGTGCATCTGGCTTTTGTGCTCGATCCGCTACGTACCGGCGTGGTTGATAAAAAACGCATGTGGCTCATCAACGTGGCCGGCACCAGCCGCGTTACGGAAGCCATTGCCGAGCACAACCGCATGCTGGGAGGAATTGATAAATTCATCTTTCCCAGTAGCGCGATGGTTTACGGCCCTGAGCTGAGCAAGTCCGCAATTGAAGACTCGCCGCTCAATGCACAGAGCCTCCCTTACGCGCTGCACCAGCAGGAAGCTGACCGGACGATCCAATCGCGTGCCAATGGAATGAAATGCAAGACGTACATTCTGCGTTCGCATGTTTATGCCGGAGCTACTGTGCAGAATTATCAGCTCGGCGTGCTGCGCGGCATTCCCGGCGGTAAAGGACGTCTGGGCGAACGGCTGCGCCGCCAGGGCAAACGCCTGCCGCTCTGGCTGCCGTCTCGCGGCGATTATCTGGAGCACAAGTTTCAATTCGTCCACATTGATGACGTCGCCCGGCTGATCGCGCATATTCTGCGCCGCAAACTGGCAGACCCCAAGCTGAACATCCTCAACGTCGCCGGACGCGGCGAGCCGCTTGCGATGCGCCGCTGCGTCGATATTTCGGGAATCGAAGTGCAGCGCGTTCCCGGAGGCCGTACCATCTGCAGGCAGGCGTTACGTGTGCTTTGGGACCTCGGCGTCTCGGACATTCCACCTGAAGCGCTTCCCTACCTCCTCGGTTCAAGCACCATGGATACAGCGCGCCTCCGCGTCTTTCTCGGTGAGCACTACCGCGCCGTCATCGAGCACACCTGCGAAGAAGCGCTGGCGGACAGCTTCAGGAAGCCTAAAGAGCAGGTATCAGTAGCCAAGAGCTGAGCTTTTGCGTTTTAGCATGGAACTGGTAATCTCTCCTGTCCCTAACATTCAGGAGATTTGAATGCGTTTGTTCGCTCTGCTTCCCTCTGTCTCTTCGTGCTTACGTGGTGGATTTTTGCTTTGCATTTTGATGATTGCCAGTTCGGCATTTGGACAGGGCAAACCGCTCGACGGCCAGCCCTGGGACCTTGGCGTCTGGGCAGGCGGAGGGTTCAGCGTTCCCGGCGGCACAAAAGACACGCACGCGATCAATGCAGGCGTTCGATTGGGTAAGGTCCTGACCGGCGATCATGGCGGCGGCTTTGTACGTGGAAATTTCGAATGGTCGAGTGACCTGATACCGTTGTATTACATCTGGCAACCAGTTCCGGCAAAAAATGCTTATGCTGCAGCTTTTAACCCGGTAAACTTAAAGTGGAACTTCACCAGATCTCCGCGCGTTGTCCCATTCCTTGAGCTGGGCGGTGGCGTACTGTTCAGCAACCACGCTGTGCCAGTGAATACTTCGCATGTAAATTTCCTCACGCACGCGACGCTGGGGTTTCAGTTCTTCAACAATGAGCGCCGGGCATTCACTGCGGGTGTTCGGTATGAACACATCTCAAATGCCGGATTGACCACGCCGAATCCGGGGATAAATACGGTGCAGTTTCAGATAGGAATGAATTGGTTCAAATAAATTGGTAAATGAGTAATTTGGTAAATGAAACCTGAGGTTATGGCGCCTTCAATTACCCAATTACCAATTACCAAATCCGACTTTGCTCACCTCGTGGTGAATCCGCTATTCTTTGATTGATGTCCACACTCGTTGAATGCGTTCCCAATTTCTCTGAAGGCCGCAACAAGGCTGTTGTTGATGCGATTGTCGAAGCAATGAAGATTCCCGGCGTCTCGCTGCTGGATCGCGAGATGGATGCCGATCACAACCGCTGCGTAATCACCATAGTCGGCGACCGCGAAGCGATTGCAGAAGCTGCCATTCGCGGTGTGGGCAAAGCCGCGGAGCTGATTGACCTCAACAAGCATCAGGGCGCGCATCCGCGGATCGGCGCCGCCGACGTTGTTCCATTTATTCCCATTGAGGGCGTCACCATAGAAGATTGTGTCGCCATTGCCCGAAAGGTTGGAGAAGAGATATGGAAGCGCTTCCAGATTCCTGTTTATCTTTACGAATCGGCGGCGACCAGCCCTGATCGGCAGAACCTGGAGAATATCCGCCGTGGGCAGTTCGAAGGATTGAAGGCAGACATACTCGTGAATCCGGCGCGCTGCCCGGATTTTGGAGATCCACGCTGCCACGCCACGGCCGGCGCGACCGTGGTTGGCGCGCGCAAGGCGCTGATTGCCTACAACGTTTTTCTCAATACCAAAGATGTAGATATCGCCAAGAAAATTGCGAAGGCGGTGCGCTACTCCTCCGGCGGGCTGCGCTATGTGAAAGGAGCCGGCTTCGAAGTCCGCGGAATGGCGCAGGTCTCAATGAACCTGACTGATTTTGAGCAAACGCCGATTGCCCGTGTCTTCGAATTCGTGAAGCGCGAAGCAGCACGCTATGGCGTGCAGCCGGTAAGCAGTGAGATCGTCGGGCTGATTCCCAAAAAGGCATTGGAACAGGCAGCCGAGTGGTTTCTTCAGGTGGAAAACTTCGACTCCTCAATGATCCTGGAGAATCGGCTGGCGGCTGTGCAGAGCGGCAAGATGGCGGTTGGCGGACTGCGGGCAGGTGTTGAGCCTTTCATCGAGCAGCTGGCAACGTTTTCAGCGACTCCCGGCGGCGGAAGCGCGGCTGCGGCGGCAGCAGCGATGGCCGCGGCGCTGGGCAGCATGGTGGCCGGCCTGTCGCGGGGCAAGAAAGCTTATGCCCAATACGAGCCAAAGTTGAGCCAGGCGCTGGCACGGCTGGGGCAGCTTCGCGAAGAATTGAAAACCGGAATAGACGCCGACGCTGAAAGCTACGCTCAGGTAATGGCGGCCTATAAGCAGGCGAAAACCTCGAATGACGGCGATGCTGCAATCGAGACTGCATTAAAAGGCGCGACCAATGTCCCGATGGAAATTGCAACCCGTGCCCGTGAAGTAGCAGACATTATTGCCACCCTCAAGCCGATTACCAGCCCTAACATGGCCTCTGATCTTACAGTTGCCTCATCGCTGTCCAGTGCGGCGATTGTGGGAGCCCTGGCGAACGTGGAAATCAATCTGGGTTCATTAAAAGATGCACGTTTTGCCGAGGAGATACGTTCCAGGGTAGTAGAACTCCAGAGGTGAATACCTTAAGTAATGAGGAATTAGCATCCTGAGCTGCTCCCGGACGCATCGAATTAAGCAAAACCGGATTAAAATATGACCATGAAACGCACCATCGTTTGTATGCTCGCAGTGTTATGCAGCGGACTGCCCGGCTTTGCTGCCTCACTTGGAACGGCCGCACGAACTGTGATTCCTATTGAGGTGCAGCAGATCATCAACGTGGACTATCGCCGCATGAAGAATTCTGAAACGGCCATGGACATGAAGGCCAAGCTGCTGCCGCCGAATATGAAGCAGTTTGAGGATGCGCTCAAAGATATCGGCGTGAATCCTGATAAGGATATTGACCAGATCACGCTGGCCTCCTTCCGGCAGAAAGACCACGGGCTACAGATGATCGGCATTGCGCAGGGACAGTTTCCGCGCAAAAAGCTGATGCTGAAGATCACCAAGCAGAACATCAAGGGCACGAAGAAGAACGGTTCCATGATCTATCCCATGGCGGGCGGCATGCAGATGACCTTCCTGGACGACTGGACCATGCTGTTCGGCGACGTCGCAGCCGTGAAGGCTGCACTGGATGCGCGCGATGACTCCAGCCAGAGCCTGAATGCGAATAAGGAAATCACTGACATGATTCCTTCAGTTGAGCAAGGCACTGTGTGGAGCGTGCTTGATGCTTCTGGGACCCAGACGATGCTCAAGTCGGCTTTGGGTTCTGCCGCTGATCTGCAGGAATTTGACACCATGAAGAAGAAGCTCCAGGGTTCACGTTACACCATGGACTTCGATCACGGTGTGGACTTTAACCTGAACGTGGTTACCTCAGACAATGTGACAGCTTCTACTTTGTCATCTGTCCTGAAGGCCGGCATGATGTTCAAAAAGATGGACGCCACCCCGACCGAGAAAACTGCCATCGATAACACGTCGGTTGATTCGGATTCGAATAAGCTTGTGGTCCACTTCAAAGCCGATGACAAGAGCTTTCAGCAGTTAATTGAGTCACCGATGTTCGCTTCAGTGGTGCGGTAAAAATGTTTTAACCGAGGCACAGAGGAACGCGGAGAATAGCGTTTTTCTGCAGTCCCGATGCGGCTAAACCTTGCCGAGGAACGGCTCGCTACTTTTCAGATTCGGCGTTCGAATTTAGGGGTCGCAGTTCATCAATCGGAACGCGATCCCAATACCCAACGCTCCGCAAGCCATCACCCTGGTCCCCCACCATTTCTACTGTGGCCCATTGTCCGTCGAGCGCCAGCACCATAAACCGCCCCCCACGTCCAGCGATCAGATCTCCGCGTCGGATCAATCCGTTGATAGAGTGCGCAACGGCACAATCAGGATGAAGGCACTGTTTGGTTATTCTGGGCTGCGGATCAGAGCCTATCGGGAAGATGCCAATGATCGCTTTTGGCTCATTGTGTGTGGAGCACCAGGTCTGATTCGCCTTGCCCATCGGTTCGCCATTGATGATCTTCAAATAACCGCGATCACGGTTGAAGTGCACATGGCAGTTCGGTTCTGAGCAAACATAGAAATTCTCTTCCCATCGCGTGTTCGTCTTGCTGTCGGTGACGATCGTATTTGCCAGTATTTTCATTGGCTGCAGATGTAGATCACAAAATACAAATGTCTTAAATTCCATAGTTCAATCGGTCCTGCGGCTGGTTGCCATGATTGGAGGATAAGCGGGGGAAGGCAGCGTGTCAGCTTAAGGGTACGTTAGATCAGGCAAACGCCTGAGGGCACCAGTATTACTTAGCATGAAATATCAGGGGAAAAACCTTCCCATTCGCAGACTACGAAACGTACGCAGGTTCGGGATTTCAGATGAAGATACTTTGTGTCCTCCATGGTTTCGACATTTTAAAGTTCGCTGCTCATCGCGTGTCCCAGTTCCTTCAACGATTTTTCATTCCTCCGATACCACATCCATAGCCCGTGCTTCTCAGCCGCCACCAGACTTGCCTTGCGCAGAATCGCCATATGATGAGAGATTGTCGGCTGTGAGAGTTTGACGTGGTCCTGCACGTCGCAGGCACACATGCCCACGCCTTTGCCAATGGAACACTGTCCTTTTTCTTTGAGCAGGCGGAGAATCTTGAGCCGTGCCGGATCGGCAATGGCTTTGAGAGTGGTGACGAGCTGCTTGTCAGTCATAATCTATCAACCTTGAAGATCGATATATATCTATCTGCTTAAATCTACCACGGAGGCACAGAGGCACGGAGGGTTAAAAAAAAAAGCCCGGATTGGCAAAATCACCGAAATTGAAAACCGGTCACCCGATCACCCGATTTTGCTTATCTCCGTATCTCCGTGCCTCCGTGGTGAAATCGAACCAAGGCAACTAGAATGAATCTATGGACGAATTCAGCGGCATCTTCGCAGGCAATGAGCGCAAGGAGAAAGAGCAGGAGATGAAGCGCGAGGGCAGGCTGCCGCCGGGGCAGTCGCTCACGCTGAAGTGGCCTGTGCTGCACTACGGGTCCGTTCCTCGTTTCGATCCAGCGCGCTGGGACTTTCGTATTTACGGTCTGGTAGAGCAGCCGGAGCGCCTAACATGGGATGAATTCAATCGCTTGCCGCGTGCTAAGACGCACAGCGATTTCCATTGCGTCACGCGCTGGAGCCGCTTTGATAATGACTGGGAAGGCGTGGCTTTCAGCGAAGTGCTGAAGCTGGTGAAGCTGAAGCCAGAAGCGCAATATGTGCTGGTCCATGCTGAGCAGGGCTTCACAGCAAACGTGCCCCTGGCCGATCTTGATCGTGACGATGTGCTCTTTGCTACACATCATGACGGCCAGCCGCTCACGCCCGATCACGGCTATCCGTTGCGGCTGATTGTGCCGCACCTTTATGCGTGGAAATCAGTAAAGTGGGTTCGCGGTTTGGAGTTTACTGCCCGGGATATTCCGGGATTTTGGGAGCAAAACGGATATCACATGTATGGCGATCCGTTCCGCGAGCAGAGGTTTGATACGGATTAAAATCCCGAGCAAAGTGAGGGGATCCGACTCCCCTTTAATAATCTCTTCAGAACCTATTTCACAATCGCCATATATCCATCGCCCGCCAGACGCGTCTTCATGGCCTCGGCATCTTTCCTGTCAGTGAATGGACCAACCTGCACGTGAAAGAGCGGATCGCCTGCGCTGTTGGCAATGAAAACCGGGTATTGCTTCTTCTGCAAGGCCGTCTTTAGGATCTCCGCATCTTCTTGCTTGGATACTGCTGCTACCTGGACCATAAACGAGCCGTTGGTTCCACTTTTTGCGTCTGAGCCGTTAGATTGCTGACTGGCGGATTGGTCAGCAGCCTTGCCAGAAGAAGCAGATTGAGGCGCTGAAGCATCGGACGCCGTTCCTGCGGCAGATGTGGTAGAAGCGGATGTTGTAGCGCAATTGGGATTGTCCGGTGGGCAGTTTTGCGATGAGACCTGCGGGGCCTTGTTCCCTGCTGTGGGCTTCGCGGCTGTGCTGCTTCCGCTAGGGACTGAGCCGACGATCTCTGTCCGGGCGCCGGCGCTGGTGTTCTTACCCAGCATGTAGCCCATGGCAAAGAAAAGGCCACAAACGATCGCCAGGGCAAAAAAGATGCCCAGCAGCTTGCCTGTGCCTAAAGTTATTTCTCTATCTTCAACTTGATCGGAGCCTTTTGCAGACATCTGTGTCCCAACGGCCATTTGTCACCTCTGTTACCTCCAGTGTACCCCGATTTTTGGCCGCTACTATTTACCAATTTGGTTGAGGGCCTTTGTTAATGCAGAGATCATGTCCACTGGTAACGGGAAGACAATAGTCGTGTTCTTTTCCACCCCGATTTCCGTGAGCGTTTGCAGGTAGCGCAGCTGAATGGCGATTGGCTCGCCAGAGAGGATGTGCGCGGCCTCCTGCAGTCGCTGCGATGCTGAAAATTCACCTTCTGCGTGGATGATCTTCGCGCGTTTTTCGCGCTCGGCCTCGGCTTGTTTGGCCATGGCGCGCAACATGGACTCAGGCAGATCAACCTGCTTCACTTCGACATTTGAGACCTTCACGCCATAAGGCGCCGTGTGCTGGTCAAGGATGCTCTGAATGCGGGTGTTCAGCTTATCGCGATGGGCCAGAAGCTCGTCCAATTCGACTTCGCCTAGAACCGAGCGAAGCGTTGTCTGGGCAAACTGCTGCGTCTGCCAATAATAGTTCTGCACCTGCACCACGGCTTGCGGCGCGTTCACCACGCGCCAGTAGATGACAGCATTCACTTTCAATGTGACGTTATCGCGGGTAATGATGTCCTGGGGCGGGACTTCCAGCGCCTGTTGGCGGAGATCCACGCGAATCATCCGGTCAATGGGAGCAAAAACCAGAATGACGCCGGGGCCTTTGGCATCTGGCAAAAGACGACCCAGCCTGAAGATGACGCCACGCTCATACTCGCGCAGGATCTTGATGGAGTTGATGATGTAAAGAACGACGATGATCGATGCGACAAGAATAAAGATAGGCAAAGGCGCCTCCATTGCATGCATGGAAAGTCGAAAAGGATTTTATGCTACAAAGCCCTAGAACAAAAGCACAACCTCATCCGGTCACTGTGGTTTGCGGAATCAGCTCCCGCAGCAGCTCTACTTGAAGCACCAAATTCTCCACCCCGCGCACTACTACGCGTCGCCCAGCCTCTATGTTCGTAGATGCCATCGCATCCCAGATTTCGCCTTGGACAAACACCTTTCCCTTCGGCATAAGCGGCGCCGTGACTACACCCACTTCACCGATCATGCCCTGTGCGCCGGTAACCACCTTGTTTCTGCGTGCCTTCAAGGCAATGGACATGAGAAATACGGTGATTGCACCAACAGGAATAGCTACAGCCAAGGCGGTCCAGAGGCGGACTCGCATCTCAGGGATTGGGCCATCCACCAGCAACAGGCCGCCAAGCACCAGCAGAGTGATTCCACCAATACCCAAGGCGCCGTGGGTTTGGAACTTTGCCTCTAAGATAAAGAGCACAAACGCCAGGATAATCAGCACCACGGATATGTACCGGAAAGGCAGAAGGTTGATGGCATAGAAAAACAAGAGCAGCGCGATAAAGCCAATCACGCCCGGTATAACAGCGCCAGGATGGTTGAATTCAAAATAGATCGAAAGCAGCCCAACGGTGAACAGCAGAAACAGGACATTGGGATCCATGAGAAATCCGAGGATATGCTGCCGCATGGTCATCTCATGTACCTGAACAGGTTTGCCTGTCAGGTGAAGGACCGTCTTGGAACCGTCAAATCGGGTAATGGTTTTACCATCAAGCTGAGTGAAGAGATCCGCCCGATCTTTCGCAATGTAATTGATAAGATTTTTTTCCAGCGCCTCATCAGCAGTGAAAGCTTTGGACTCTTTGATTGCAGTCTCTGCCACCGCAACATTCCGGCCGCGTTTACCGGCGTAAGAGCGCAGCAACGAGGTCGCGTAATTCTCGGCTTTCTCTTTCATGATGGGGTCCATGGCGATACCGTCGCCGCGCACAGGGTGTGCCGCTCCGGCATGCGTGCCGGGCGCCATCACGGCGACATCTGCTGCCTCCAGAATGAAAAAGCCTGCTGATCCGGCGTCACTGCCTGCAGGCGTCACATAAACTATGACAGGCATGTGCGCCGCCAGAATTTTCTGGATGATCTGCTCCATTGGCCCCATAACGCCACCGGGAGTGTTCAACTCCAGCAGCAGCGCGTCCGCATGGATGCGCTCGGCTTGCTCAATCGCCCGCTCCACGTGCTCAGCGGTAACGGGATTGATAGTGCCATCCACAGTAACCTTAACCACGTCAGCCGAAGCGGCGCGCGTGGCAAAGACAAGCGCCATGATGATTGCGATTCTTAAAAAGGCCGAGCTGGGAAATAAGCGGTTCATACTCATACCTCACCGTTGCGGAGACTGCATTTTGGCAGGCGCTCCCGCGGCGATATCGTGCTTAAGAGCTGCAGCGTCAGTGTTTGCTGGATCAAGAGCCAAGGCGTGTTCCACATTCTGCTCGGCTGCCGCTGCCTTATTCTCTGAGAGATCAAGCCGGGCCAGCACCAGATAAGCTTCCGCAGTTGGCTTCAATTTGAGAGACGCGCGCGCTTCATTGCGGGCGCCAGTGGGATCTTGATTCGACTCAAGCACACGCGCCAACCCGCTGTGCGCCGCGGCATTGCCGGGATCGAGGGTTGTGGCTTCACGGAATTCTTTTTCCGCTTCGCCGGATAAGCCCGCTTCCAGCATCTCCTGCCCGCGCTGGACGTGAAACGTAGCATGGCTTATTGAATCCAGCTTTGTGAGACGGGCTTCGTTTACGCTTTCAATTTCCAACGCAAGCTGGCGGAAGGAGGATTCATCGTAATTGCGTTTCATCCGCCCGAATGGAAGCTTCACCGGCGCGCCGCCTGCACTGAGAGAATCAAGAAGAGTTTTAGCTTCTGCATCTGAATGAATGGCCAGAACTTCACGCAGCTCACGCATGGCTCCCTGAACGTCAGCTTCTCGTGAAAGTTCCAGGGCAAGATTGAAGTGATAATCAGGCTCGTTCGGGTCAGTCTGGACGCTTCTTTCAAAATAGCTGCGGGCGGCGCGGTTGCCACGCCGAGCACTGATCACACCCAGGTTGTTATAAAACTCGGTGAGCGGCAAGCGGGAGGCAAGTGTACGAAACGCGGCTTCTGCTTTGTCTAAATGTCCGGCATTATAGGCAGCCAGCCCGAAATAAAACTGTGCTTGATTCGCATTCGGATCGTTAGCGGGCACCTTTGCCAGCCATGTCATCGCGGATTCATATTCCCGCAGGTTGTAGTAGCTCTTGCCGAGCTGAAGCATTGCGAGTGTGTATGAAGGCTCCAGTCGGAGAGCTTCCTGGAAGCGTTTGATCTTTTCCTGCTCACTCCCCGCAATAATCCCGCGAGTGTAATTTTCAAGTGCTTCAACGTGAAGAGCAGGATGCCTGGCAAGAAAATCAGCCTTGCTCATCTTGTTCAATGGATCAAGAAAATGCAGAGCGTCCCAGGCCAGCGCAGTTTGAATCGAGACCAAATTCACGAGCGGACCCGATTCAATCATCTCAGGACCGAGCCGCAGGCGAGCCATGTCTATCAACCGGGCATTTACGATGAAGTTGCCGCCATTCTCAAGACGATAATTGCCCATGAGCACGTAATCGGCATCAAGCTGCTGTGCAATCTCAAAAATGGTTGCGCGAGAGGGCTTGGCTGCTGCTGGAATACCCAGATGATCAAAGGCGCTGAAGCGGTCCTCGCAGCTCATAATATAAAGTACGCTGGAGCCAAGCCGGGAGTTCAATATTTCAGGAAAGGATTCCCCAATCCAATCCATAGCTGCCGAGTTTGAGGCGTTCTCAAACGGTATGATCAACAAAAGCCGGCTGGTGCGAGCGGATCCGGGCTGTTGGGCAAGGGAGCGCAAAGGTACGGCAAGAGCGGCCAGAAACAACAGTGAGAGAACAATACCAGCAGGTTTTCTCAAGGTAATACGATTATAGGCCAGTCAGCGACACAAATGAGGGCGATTCAGAGGTGAAAAGAAATCGTATATTTATCTTGACCGGAGCCGGAATCAGTGCGGAGAGCGGAATTCCGGTCTTCCAGGGAACAAGCTGGCACGGGCACAGCCATTACGAGCTGGCGAATATTGAGGCCTGGGAACGCGACCCGCAATTGGTTTGGGAGTATTACTCTCATCGCCGCGCTACTGCTCAAGACGCGCTGCCCAATGCTGCGCATCTTGCTCTGGCTGAGTTCGAAAAACGATCTGAACCGGACTGCTTTTTTCTATGCACGCAGAATGTCGATGGCTTGCATGAAGCTGCAGGATCGAAAAATCTGGTGCATATCCACGGCAAGCTGTTTGAGAGCCGCTGCGCGGAGGCATGCGGAAAGCCGGCCATCCCCGATCGAAATGCTTATTCAGCTGACAATCTGCCAATTTGCGAATGTGGCGCATTGCTGCGCCCGAATGTCTGCTGGTTTGGTGAGCAGCCGTATGAGCTTGAGCGCGTTTACCTCGAGCTTGAGCGATGCGAGACGTTTATTGCCATTGGGACCTCCGGACAGGTACAGCCGGTAGCAAGCTTTGTCACATTGCTCAAGCAGAGACATGAGCCTGTTCGCACGGTCTTTCTCGGACTAAGCGAGCCGGCAAATGCAAACTACTTTGACAAAGTTCACATTGGCCCGGCAGCAGAGCTTGTGCCGCAAGTTTTACGTGATTTGCCTTGAAATGGAGCGGGAGACGGGGATCGAACCCGCGACGTCCAGCTTGGGAAGCTGGCATTCTACCACTGAATTACTCCCGCTCAGTCGAGGTAACATCAGTGATTCTAGCACTTTGCATCGCTTCTTAAAACCACCCTTGCTGCTCCTGGTGAACACCTGGTGAACAATGCGCAGATCAGTTCGGAACGGCTGAGCGCAAGCCCGCGCCAACCACTGCTGCCGCACGTTTGCGGGTCTCATTGATCTCGACGACCTTGCGGGCCGCAAGCACCCGCCTCTGCTGCCGAGAGATTTTCGTGTAGTGAGTCGCGGTCACGTCCTCATCGGAATGCCGCAGCACTATCGAAGCCGCCCGCATGCCGTCTCCGGTGCTCTCGTTTGCGAGATGTGTAGCATTGCCGCGCCGGAAGGCGTGAAAGCCCTTCCACTTTGGCACTGCATCATTGCGCTGGAACTCGTGATCTGCATCCGAATGGGCTGCCGCTTTCTTGCCGCAGTCCACACAGCTCTCCAGCACCGGCAGGATTGTCCATCTGACAAAGGAATCCATGTTCATGGGTTTTTCGGGAACGTGCCCGAACATAAAGCCCGATTTCGGATTGCCGAGTGATTTGCGGTATTGATCGATGTACCAGCAGATGTCCTCACTGATATGTACATCGTCTACGCTCGATTCCGTCTTAGGCGTCGAAATCAGGCCGCGCACGTTAGAACGCCGGACATGAATTACAGCGCCGGAATCGGTGGGTTCATAATCCGACCAGTCCAGCGCCGATAGTTCGCTCTTGCGGAGTCCAGAGGCAAAGGCAAGAGCGATAACCGCCTGTGCCTTTAGCTGCCCCATGAACAACGCCAGCATCCGCTTGACTTCCTCAATCGTGTAGGCTTCGGTTTCGCCGCGTCCACGCAGACCGTTCGGAAGATCGGCCTCAGCCGGATTCTCACCGGTCATAAAGCCCCGATTCAATGCCGCCTTGAATACACCGCTCATGAAGAAGCGGATGTGATTCATGGTCTGCCGTGACACTGGGCAGGCCCTGGCGATCTCCTGCCAGAGAAGATAGGCATCTGGCCGCTTGAAGTCACGCAGCACTTTGGAGCCAATACGCGGCTTCAGATACTTTTCCCAGAGCTGTGTGTATCCGCTGTATGACCCTGGGCGCAGAGTCAGCTTCTTGTCTTTGAGGTAATCAGTGACAAACTCTTCAATGGTGCAGAGCACTGATACCTTGCAAGTGTTCGCGGCATCAGCAATTCTGTCAGCCTCTTTTTGAATGTCATCCGGGACCCGTAGCTTGCCAGTCTTGCGGTCCTTGTTGCGGCGGTGCTCAGCCGTCACTTCGCCCAAGACCTTGAAGCGGAGCTTTCGGATGGTACCGCCGTTGCCATCTGGGACGTTCTCGCGCCAGCGGCAAATCCAGGAGTTATGGTGGATGGAAACACAACCGCTTTGTTGCTTCATGCGCTCCTTTCCGTTAAGTCAACAGACCGCCTGATTGAAACAGGCGGGTTGACACGACCTTCTCTCGTGATCCCCTGACGAGTCAAGAAAAAATAGGCTGTTAGGATGGGCGCTGTTTTGGAGCATTTAGGGGTTTACAGCCGTTCTTCATCCATTCAATGACCTGATCCTCATTGAATCTGACGTATCTGCCGCCGGGCAGACGAATGCACGGGATGCGTTCGTTCTCAGGGCATCTATCGCGGGTGCGCTCATGCACCCAACTGACTTTCACTTGCAACATGTCCGCCACTTGGTCGGCGGTTAGAAGTCTCATTTGTGACGTTGTATCTGTGGGGGCTTGCGGAACGTCTCACGCCTGGGCAAAGAACGCGCAGTACGCCGGAAAAGGTTCTCCTGACGCTCAAGATCATTATGACAATCGGCGCACAAGAATCAACACAATTAGTAATGTTAACAAGCGCGTCTAGGGTGGACTGCTGCATCTAGCGTCGGGTTTGTGGCGTATCGACAAACACCACCTTATCAAGCGGCCAGGCACCACGGCATTTGACCCGCATACCGGGACGGGAATATCTACCACGCGAACTGGTGTTCTGAACGTTATGCAGCGGCTGAATTTGATGGACTTGGTGAATGAGGAGACTTTCGATGTCGGCCAGGAGTTCACGAGTTAGCCGTTCTTCCGTCTCAATGTCTGCCACAAGCACGGCGCTCGTATCACACACTTCGTTGATTGAGTCCCACGCGCCAGACTTAGAACTATAGCACCAGCGTTTTCGCACGGTGGTTCTGTCACACTTGCCGATGTAAAGGATTCGCCCGTCTGGTGCGATATAGGCGTACAACGCCAGATCATAGTCCCAACGCGGGTCATCGTCCCCCGTAATGGTATACCAGCGCAAAGTAACCTCGATTACATTTGAGAGTGCCTTCATTCAGCACAGGCTACCAGAGCACTGAGCTGCAAATTCACGGTCGTACCTACGTAGTTAACATGCGATGATTTAGAGGGAGAAAGACCTTGATTTCCAAACCAATTGAGCAAATCACCATTGAGCAAATCACCAAGGAAGATATTGAGAGTCTTGTTACCGCGAAGGTGCCTGAACGCCGGAACCTCGATTACAAGACACAACTGAATGTAGGCAGCGACGCAGACAAGCGGGAGTTTCTTGCCGACGTTTCATCGTTCGCCAACGCTGCAGACGGCGACATGATCTATGGCATTACGGATGAGAGAGACAGTAACGGCAAACCCACTGGCATGCCGGGTTCTGCGGACGGCATCATACTGCCAAACGCATCAGAGGTCATACTGCGATTAGAGAATCTGATAAGGGACGCGATAGACCCGCGCATCCCTGGTATTCAGTGGCGACAAGTTGAAGGATTTGCCAAAGGTCCAGTGCTTGTGATGCGTATTCCAAAAAGTTGGGTCGGGCCACGCAAATACCAACTCAACGTCGGAGAGATACGCTCAGCCTTTGCCGCGTCTACATCGGTCGGTGACCGCCTGCGCCGTTTCCGTGCTGAGCGAATTGCAAAAGCTGCTGAAGATGACGTGCCAGTAGCTTTGGGCAGTGGCCCAAAACTCCTGCTGCACCTGATTCCCCTTGCGGCACTCGACCCAACCAATCTCCGCGACTACACACACGAGGCCACTAAGCTTTATACAAAATTAGGCCCGACGAGCACGGTTAACATCAATGTACCATTTGGTCGTCGCTACAATTTGGACGGTCTGGTGACAAAAACGGAATTTGGAGAATGCTATCTTCAGGTTTTTAGGTCCGGCCTCATTGAATGCGGTGATGGAGACTTATTCAAGTACACAGCAAAAATTAAGATAATTCCTCAGGGCATCGAAGAGACCGTGGTTGCTGCGGTGACGCAATATCTATCAGTTCAAAAGCAACTCGGTTTACCACTTCCCATTTTCGTACTGGTCACGCTGGTTGGCGTGAAGGAGTTCACACTGCGGACAACACATAGCCCATTCGAGCATCGAACGGCAATCGACCGAGACATCCTGTCCCTGCCTGAAGTGATGGTTGAGGATTACGACGCAATCGTTTCTGTCGCGATGCGTCCGACCTTTGACGCCTTGTGGCAGGCGTGCGGCTATGAAAGAAGTTTTAACTATAGCGATAAAGGAGAGTGGAACCCGCGTTACTGAGCGCGTCCGCTGGCGTCTAGGTCGCGCCGGGTGTGCTTGGCAGCGATCCACTGTCGTGTTGCTGTCGGGCTAAATCTCTTTGCATTGGGCACGGGACGTGCGACTCTTTTGGCGGAGGGACACGCAAATGGAAGAGAATAGCAAAAAAGGCACGTTCCGGTGCCTGACGCCTGAGGAAATCGGCGACGCTGTTGTGCGATTCAGAAAGGCAAGGGGCATGAAGCAGATCACCCTGGCATACGAGGCTGGCCGGATTCAGGAGCGCACGATACAGCGTCTGGAGCGAGGGGAGTTGGTCAGTGAGGATACGCTGCGCAAGGTCGCGAAAGCGCTTCGGCTGGATGAAAACGCCTTTGTTGGCCCACGTTATGTTCCTACGCAAGAGGAGGTGTTGCAGAATGCGGAAAGATTTCTTGCCGAGGTTCAAGTCATAGACGCAAAGGAACTCACCGCTGTTCATGATTGCGCTGCTCTGTTCACCGCCCATACCTATCTTGTCGACGACACAAATGCCCCAACGCACGCCGCAGAGATCGCCGCGTTCAAAGACCAATTACAGGACTGGGGTGACATATATAGCAGCATCTCTCACACTGAACGCCTGAGCGCCTGTGAATCTGTTCTCGGCAATGTCCGGGCGATTAGCGCCGCCGGTTATCAACTGCTCTATGGCGTTTATGAGACTGAGGAGAAATTCCGCGTGGCAACTGTGGTAATCCTGCCGAAAAGCGATGACGCATTCAACCAGCTCAAGCAACTTATCGTGCCCAGGAAGTTCATGTCCAAGATTACTTGAGATCAGGATGGCTAGATCGTCATCCCCGCCACGGCTGCCTGCGCTACTCGCGCATCGGCTTCGACCAAGTAGCACATCGTGGATGACGCGGCCCTATGGCCCAGGTAGCTCTGAATCTGCCCCAGGCTGTGTGTCTGATCCCAGAGCAGCATGGCCAATGAATGCTTGCAGACCGCATGCGCGTGCAGCTTGTCCGGGTGAATTCCGGCCAACTTACCGTATTTCCTGATGAACTGGTCAACGCGCTGGCGGGAGAACGGGAACAGGCGGCCTTTGTTCTGTCGGGCCAGCTCCAAGATGGGCGATTCATCGAAGAGCAGGTCAGCGTCAACATGGATGGGTTGCACAGTGGCTTTCGAGCGTTTAAGGCGCTTCACGGAGAGCTGACCATCAACAATGTCCGTTCCCTTGATCTTGAGGATTTCGGATACACGCAAGCCGTGCCACAGGCCGACGGCCAGCGCCAGGTGGTGCGTCCGATTGCGCTCATAGGCGACCTTGAACAACCGGCGCAATTCAGTTCGATTCAGGTATTCCATCGTAGTCTCCTCACAGATACGGCTTGAGCTGCCTTAGCATTTGCGATGCGAATCGTTTACGCCCTGTGTCTGATTTGCGGGCTTCACGCGACCAGAAGCGGTAGGCGGCCTTGACGCTGGCATGCTGGCCCAGATAGCAGACGACCTTCTGACGAACCTTGCCGTCCTCACGTACGCCTTCCACCAGATAGTGATACTCAGCGCCTTTGATCGTCTTGGTCCTAACGAACGCCACAAGCCGACCTTAGCTCGTTGTGCCTAACCGAGTCAAGCGCTTTTTAGGCACAACATAATCTTTTAATTGCATCCAGGCGGTCCAAGGCTCTACAATCCGGCTCCAAAGGAAACGGGCTGGAGGCGCATGAAGAGTCTAAGTCAGCAGGAACGCGACCGAATTCAGTCTATGTTGAGCAACGAGGAGACATATGAACTGGGGATGATCGGGGACTTCATCGGCCATAGAGAGCGAGAGAGGATAGAGCAGTCAGTTGCTGATGCTATGAAGGCAGAGGGGCACGGCGTAAGTTTGAAACCAGGCGTTGCAAACCTTTACGGGGCCGAATTTGGCCGCATGCTCCATGAGAAGCTGTTGGACCTATCCATAGGGTTGGCGAATCAAGTGATATGGAAGAATGAGGATAGGCTACGAAAGGTCATCTGCGTTGATTTTCAATACTGTAAGCGACGCAATCAGCCCAGCTTCGCTGACGCTTCCACATTAGCCGCCGCTATTGGAGATTCAATCCTGGCCTCCTGGACGCAAGTTCCCTTGCCCGTCGCCTCGATCTCTGTGTACCTGGTTAAATACAATGTGCTTGAAAGACTGTGCGAGTGTCCTAAAGACGATAAGTAGCCGGTACCTCTCCCGTTCCCTCCACGCTTGACGCCCGGCTTCACACCGCGTTATACAGTTAGGCACAACGCGACCGGCAGCTCTTGTCAAAATGTTATTTTGTCAAGGCCCTCAAGCAGTTAGGCACAACATTACGCGCAACCGACACTGCATCAGCCACTTACGGACCGCGCCCGATTCGCAGCCGCACCGCACCCGCGCTCGCTCCGCTTCCGGCCCGCTCCCGCTTCCGCATCGTTACCGCTGCCCGCGCTGCTGCGCGTAATAGCGATCCTGAACGGGTGCTGGTAACCAGTTGAAAATAAAGGCTAGGAGTCCCTGGCCGGAAAAGGATTGTTAATTTCTAGCCGGGCGGGTGCCGGGGGAGTCTCGGCGGGACCACCGCGCGGCTGCCTCTAGTGCGACTGAACCGGAACGAAAAGGGTGGTCAGCTCCCCTGGGCCATATACCCGTGAAGGTGCAGGATGAGGCTCACCCGTACATCATGCGGGACGTATATCTGGGTACGCGATGCGGGACATTTTTTCTCAAAAATTAGGGTGTCAATTACCTATAGGTAGAGGTACAAAATGCCAAAAGTTAGTCGTAAAAAATACCAGGAATGCCTGCGGCTGCTGAAGAGCGCCTGCAAGAACGAAAAGCTCCCGTGGACCCTTCGGCTCCGGGCGGCTGAGCTGATACTGGCCATCTACGGAGTGCCGTTATGGGAGGGTAGCTACCGGACAAAACGGGCCGTTAAAGAGCTGGTCGAGGAAAGTCGCTTCGATTCGGAAGTCAAGGCGCAGGTTGAAGAGAAGGTGCGGCAGGATGCGGAAGCACAGGCCCGTGCATTCCTTGGGCGCGTAAAGAATACGCCCACAGTGGAGGAGAGCGTTTGAGCACAATCGTTGAGTTACAGCAGATCGTTGCGGATGAAAGCCGCAGCGTAGAGGAACGGAAGCAGGCGGCGGAACTGATTCTCGCAATGCAAGGACAGAAAGAGGCCGTCGCAGTGGAACAGCGCCGGTCAGAGCGCCGCGCTCAGTTCCCTAGAGCGCAGCAGCGCCTGGCAACCAACCTATCACTGGGCAATCCAGCGTTCAACTTGGTCGAGAGCAAGACTAATGTGACCGCGACCGTGGACAAAATTGCCGTCATGCAGATTATCCGGGCCATGCTCGATGACGACGGCAATGACGGTCTCATCTACGCCGCCTGGGGATGGAACTCACAGTCAAGCGAGTCGCTGGCCGACCGGATGGGCGACCACCAGAGCCAGCACGAGTGCAATCCGGCGTATCGCTTGGGAATGCAAAGTGTCGCAGATCAGAAAGCCTACGTGCGCCGCGAGATGGCCACGCTCAAGGTGCCGTACGTCGAATTGCCGCCGGAGCGCCGGTTGGAGGACGCTGTTCGCATGACCTCAGAGCAGTTTGCCCGATTCGCTGTGGACTTCCACAGAAAGGCACTCGCATGGGAGCTGAAGCAATTTGTTTTCGATCATCTGAACACGCCGGGGACGGAATTCTTTCCCGCGTTCATCTCATTGCAGGGCGAAGCTGACGCCCAGGAAGAGGCTGTGTACAAAAACGCCTACGCTGCTCATCTACGTGCGACCGATCCAAATCTCGGCGAGGACGAAGCTGCGGACTTTTTGGAGATGCTGTCCTCAATGAGAGGCCGGGAGAACCTGGAGGCGGAGCGCCGGGCGAAGCGGATCGCCGCGCGGCGGCCATCAGAGCCGCTGCCGTCTTGCGGCACCCAGGCGCTGCCAGCGCTGGAACCTGAGCTGCTGGTCACAAAGCAGCAGGTCGCGTCAGCACTTGCGCACTTGGATCTTCAGTTGGAGAAAATCAAGGCCGAACAACGATCAGCGTAACGGGAAAGATGCGCTCCATGTTTGGTGTTGAAGGGTTTTGTCGAATTCGACGAAACCCCTTTTATTACCATGCACCTGAAGATCCTAAAAGCGTACACAATACGCGGAAGCCGCATAAAA